>NZ_SGXG01000001.1:3112500-3822500 GCF_004216715.1 Cecembia calidifontis | reverse complement strand
TCTTAATGTCAATTGCATGGTAACCTCATCCGGAATGATGTTGTGTACTGTGCCTCCGTGTATAGATCCAACTGTAACTACCGCAGGTTCTGTTGGAGCGATTCTCCTACTGACTATTGTCTGGTAAGCCTGGATCATCTGTGCACTCAGTACAATGGGGTCAATGCCTGTGTGTGGAGCTGCACCATGGGCTCCTTCTCCATAGACTGTAACATTCATCATGTCTACCCCTGCCATCAACGGACCTGATTTATAACCAACGGTTCCTGCCGGTAAAAAAGGATCGTCATGCAAAGCAATGGCAAAATCGGGATGGGGGAACCTATCGTAGAGGCCATCGTTTATCATGTTCCAGGCACCCATGCCATTCTCCTCTGCAGGCTGTCCCACCATAAGTAAAGTTCCTCTCCACGAGCTTTTGTTTTCAGCCATTACCTTTGCCGTCCCAACAAAAACTGACATGTGGATATCATGCCCACATGAATGGGACACATACGTTTCTTTGCCGTCATTGGAAATTGCTTTTTTTGTAGAAGCATAAGGGAGTCCCGTCTTTTCTTCCATAGGCAGGGCATCCATATCTGTGCGGATCAATAAAGTCGGCCCGGCACCATTTTTTAATACCCCAACCACTCCATATCCACCTATACCTTCGGTAACTTCATAGCCTAGGCTTCTCAATTCTGTGGCAATCCTGGCAGAAGTTTCATTTTCCTGAAGGGATAACTCTGGATTTTGGTGCAGGTGTTTGTAAAGCCTGTCCAATTCAGGGTATATTTTATCGATGAAAGTATCCACTGTCTGAGCTTTAGCAGTGAATTGAACCATCAGGAATGAAATTAGGATAAGAAATGCTTTATGGGTTTTCATGGTTAACTGTTGCGGTATTTTACCCAAATTAAAGAAATAATTCCCTTGCTTGAAGATATGTTTTATTTTTGAGGCTGAATTTATGATCTAAGATGCCAATAATCCAAAAATCCACTTACGGAAAACCTCCCGCTTTCCTTTTCAATGGTCACCTTGAAACCATCATTCCAAGTGTTTTTAGGAAGATTGAAGGTGTAAGCTATAAAAGGGAAAGGATATCCACTCCTGATGGGGATTTTTTGGACATTGATTGGTCAAAAGTGGGGTCAGAAAAACTCTTGATCATTTCCCATGGCCTGGAAGGAAGTTCAGAAAGGCACTATGCTAAGGCTTTGGCCAAATTATTTAACCAAAACGGATTTGATGCCCTTGCGTGGAATAACCGAACTTGCAGTGGTGAGATGAATAAAGCTCCTATATTATACCATCACGGTGCTTCTTATGATCTGGATACAGTAATTGAACATGTTGAAAGGACGCATACTTACCGGGAATATTATTTGGTAGGCATCAGTATGGGAGGGGCCCAGACATTGAAGTATTTGGGTGAAAGGGGATTGGGTTTATTGCCTAAAATCAAAAGTGCAGCAGTATATTCAACTCCTTGCAACCTTCCTGATTCAGCAGCTACCTTAAGGTTGAAAAGTAATGCTTTTTACAAAAAGAGATTTTTGGGAAAACTGAAAGCCAAAATGAAGCTCAAGGGTGAACAATTCCCGGGATTGGTGGACTTGGATTTATTGGAGCAGGTTGAGGATTTTGATACTTTTGATACCCACTTTACGGCTAAAGTTCACGGATTCAAGGATGCCCAGGATTTTTATCATTCAGTATCTCCGGATAACTGGATCAAGGATATTCAGATCCCGACTTTGATCATCAATGCTTTGAATGACCCCCTGCTGATGGACAGGTGTTATCCAACAAAAATTGCCGAAAAATCAGAATTTATCTTTCTGGAAATGCCAAAGAGGGGAGGACATACAGGTTTCCTGGTCAAAAATCAGGAATTCACTTGGGCAGAATACCGCTTTTTGGAATTTTTGACCAGTTAAAGTTTTAATATTCTGATTGCACCATTGAGGACAATCAAAAATACTATTCCCCCAATGATAAGGTCTGGAATCACAGAACCTGTCCACAGCACCACCAAACCTGCACAAATTACCCCTGCATTGATTATGATATCATTGGAGGTGAAAATCATACTGGCTTTCATATGCGCTTCCCGGCTTTTACTTTTTTGCAATAGATAAAGACATACAGCATTGGCCAATAGGGCCAAGAAGGACACTCCAATCATCATCTTGAAATCCGGTAAAGCTTCAAATCCAAAAAACCTTCTGATGACTTCTGTAAATCCGATCACGGCCAGTAAGATCTGAGCAGTTCCGGCCACTTTTGCCACAGATCTTTTTGTGGTCAGAGACCTTTCTACGGCCAGTAATGCCAAACCATAAACCACTGCATCAGCCAACATGTCCAGACTATCAGCGACCAAGCCCATAGATTTAGAAATGATTCCAGTGGCCATTTCAACCACAAAAAATAAAAAATTGATAATCAATACTGTCCAAAGGACTTTTTTTTCAGTTTCCCTTTCCGAAGGTATTATTTTCTTTACCTCTTCTGTTTTAATAAGGAATGACTGGAGTGAAAGTTTGTCCAGTTCCTTACTTATAGTTTCAATTTGTCCGGTATGAAATACTTCCAGTTTTCTTCCCGGAATATCGAAAACCAACTGATGAACCGCAGGAAGTCCACCAATTTTCATCCTGATCAATTGTTCCTCTGAGGGGCAGTCCATTTTTTCAATTCTAAAGGTACTTTTTTGCATAGAAGCCAGGTCGTTTGGATGGAGAAAATAAGAAAAAAGCACAGGATAAAATATTTCTTCCTGTGCTTAAGCGGTCCTTCAGTTTTTTTGATTTAAAGGACTTGGAAATACCCATGTTAATCAAATCTTTTCAGAGCCAACTTGCTGACAGTACCTCCAATAGATAAAGAACTTGTTGCCGCGGGTGAAGGGGCATTCAAGACATTGATGGCATATTCATTTTCCCTGATGCTGAAGTCGTCCAACAAGCCACCTGTCCTGTCACAGGCCTGGGCCCTTACACCGGCCCCACCATCAACCAGATCGGATTCCTTAATATCCGGGATCAATTCCTGCAAAGCTTTGGTGAAAGCTGCTTTGGAGAAAGATCTGTATAATTCTCCAAATCCCGTTTTCCAGTATTTGGAGGCTACTTTTTGGAAACCAGGCCATGATAGGGTTTCGGAAAGTTCTTTTAGGTTGACATCGGATTTTTTGTACCCCTCCCTTTTGAATGCCAATACAGCATTGGGGCCTGCCTCAACACCACCTTTCATCATTCTGGTGAAATGGACACCCAAAAATGGGAAATTTGGGTCAGGAACAGGGTAAATCAGGTTTCTGACCAAGTATTCCCTTTCTTTTTTCAGTTTGTAGTATTCGCCCCTAAATGGAATGATGCGGACATCAATAGGCTCATCCTGATTCATTTGGGCAACTTTATCTGAATAAAGTCCTGCACAATTGATCACCAATTTGGCTGAAAATTCATGATGGGATGCTTTTACATAAGTAACCCCATTCAATGTTTTGATTCCCTCGACTTTGTTGTTCAGGTAAATTTCTCCTCCAAAGGTTTCGAATTTTTTTGCATAAGCCTTTGCTACCACTTTATAGTCCACTATGCCCGTTTGTGGTACAAACATGGCAGCTACGCCAGCGCAATAGGGTTCGTATTCCTTCAGTTCATCGAGGGTGATTTTTTTTGTTCCCTCTAGTCCATTTTGCAGGGCACGGTCGAAAAGACCGTTCAGGATCGGAATTTGTTCCTCTCTAGTAGCTACCACCACCTTTCCGGTCAATTCATAGGGTATATCTTCCTCCTGACAGAATTTGATCAGTTCATGGTAACCATTGATGCAGTTGATGGCTTTGAGTGAACCTGGTTTGTAGTAAAGTCCGGAATGGATAACCCCCGAATTATTACCTGTCTGATGCTTGGCAACTTCTGCTTCTTTTTCAAGAATAGCTACTTTTAGATCAGGTTTTTGTTGTTTGATTTTCAGGCCAGTAGCGAGTCCTACTATTCCACCTCCGATGATTATGATGTCGTATTGCATTCAATTATCAGCTTTTTTGTTCAAAACTTTTCAACAAATGGAATGATTTCTTTTTATCTTCTATGACGCTTCAAATTACATCATTTATTTGGTGACAAATATCGGAATTACCTGCTCTTTGTTTTAATCATTTCAATGCTGTCCTAAATAATTTACAAGACAGATGTTTAGCTGTGTTTCTGCAATTTCTATTGTGATTTTATCTGTAATCCGGAAATAGAACCCCCTGTTGGCTTTTTTGAGGAGGTTTTTCATGGTCTTCAAAGGGTTTGTCCAGCCACTTTTGCAGCTCTATTTTAACGAATATGTTCAGTCTGATAAATGCAACCAGATTGGACAGATGCCATCCGAATTTAGCGGTTGCCTTCATCACTTTTAGGAGCAGAATGGTGATCAGCGCGGTCCATATCTGGATCATCACGGCATTTTTCGATGTTCCGATAAAGGTTTTGATATGGAGTAACTGCTTGATGTCCCTGAAGAAGATCTCAATCTCCCATCGGCACCGGTAAAGATCACCGATTGTCTTTGCTGACCATTTGAAGTTATTGGTAATCAGTTCGACGGTCTGTCGGTTTTTTTCGTCCCATACAGCCACTCTTCTGAGTTTTCCGGGGTACTTCACTTTTGACTGCGGGTTTACCAGTTCAATTTCTTCGTCTATCAGTACTTCCTGTGCAGTATTTTCAGGGAGTCGACGTTCATTGATTGTGCTGAACTTAAGGTTATCCTTGTGCCTTATGACGAAAAAGACCCCCTTGCTGTCCCAAATGTTGAGCATCGGAAAGTCATTGTAATAGCGGTCCGCCACTATAACGGATCCTTTCTCCAAAGGAATATCATAAGCGCCTTTATTGTCTGCCATACTTCCTTCTGTAATATTCACATAAACAGGGAGTTTCCCGTCATAGTCCAGAAGCGTATGCATCTTTACAGCACCCTTTTTGGTCCTGAAGGTTGCCCAGTCAAACATCGAAAGGCAAAGACTTACCACCGTGGAGTCGAGCAGATAGACGGGAGCCTTGATCCGTAGTTTTACCCTGCTCAGGGACGCCTGCTGTCCTAAATGCTTCAGAAGCCCGTAATACAGCTCCTTGAACAGGTCAGAGTCCCTGCGCTTGTTCTGATAACTGATACTGGACTTGGATGGTGCCTTGGCAATCCCCAGATGGTTGAGGTTCCCCGTGGCCGAACGCAGGCCGTTTGAAATATCCCTTACAGAAGTACTTTTGGCAAAATGGCAAAAAAGCATGGAAACCAAATGCGTCCAGCTGTCAAAGCCTTTGCAGCCCTTGTCCGTTTGCTTCTCTTCAACCAGTTTCTTGAAAATTGAACGCTCGATTTTTTTAATAATCTGAGAAAACAATGTAATATTACTCATGGGAGGTTTATGTTTTTTGGTGCAAACCCAAAATAGCTATTTTGGGCAAAAAACCAGACCTCTCATATTTTATTTAGGACGGTATTGTAATCATTTCAATAATTCTCTGCATTTTTTGACTATGTTTTAAAATAAGCCAATCAATTCGCATATTTGTACCTCAAAAGGCATCTGTTTGTAAAGATGTCATGTTTCATTTATTTAAAATTTTAAATGTCTAACCAACAAATCAGAATTACCCTTCCTGACGGCACTGTCAGGGAGTATGAAAAAGGAGTTTCAGGGCTACAGATTGCACTTAGTATCAGCGAGGGTTTGGCCAGAAACGTTCTTGCAGCTAAAGTAAACGGGGAAGTTTGGGATGCGACCCGCCCCATATACCAGGATGCTTCCGTTCAATTGCTGACATGGAATGATGCTGAAGGAAAGAATACTTTTTGGCATTCCTCCGCACACTTGATGGCCGAAGCCTTGGAAGCTTTATACCCGGGAGTCAAATTTGGTATAGGTCCACCAATTGAAAACGGCTTTTATTATGATGTGGATTTTGGAGACAAGCCCTTGGATGGATCCGAGTTAGAGAAAATAGAGGCCAAGATGATGGAATTGGCCAAAGAAAAACAGGCCTATATCAGAAGGGAGGTGTCTAAAAAAGATGCCATTGCCTACTTCAAGGAAAAAGGGGATGAATACAAGCTGGATCTTTTGGAAGGTTTGGAGGATGGTTCCATCACTTTTTATGAGCAAGGTAACTTTGTGGACCTTTGCCGTGGCCCACATATTCCCAATACTGGATTTATCAAGGCAGCCAAAATTCTGAATGTTGCCGGGGCTTACTGGAGAGGGGACGAAAAGAACAAAATGCTGACCAGGCTGTATGGAATCACTTTTCCGAAAGCCAAAGACCTTCAGGAATACCTGCACCTTCTTGAAGAAGCAAAAAAAAGAGACCATAGGAAATTAGGAAGGGAGTTGGAGCTTTTCACTTTCTCCGAAAAAGTGGGCATGGGACTTCCATTATGGTTGCCAAAAGGAACCCTCTTGAGGGAAAGGTTGGTTGCTTTTATGAAGAAAGCCCAGGATAAATCCGGCTATCAACAAGTAGTGACGCCGCATATAGGGCACAAGGTACTATATGAAACTTCCGGTCACTATGAAAAGTATGGAAAAGATTCATTCCAGCCTATTGCTACCCCAAATGAAGGGGAGGAGTTTTTGTTAAAGCCAATGAACTGTCCCCATCACTGCGAGATTTATAAGCACAAACCAAGATCTTATAAAGACCTTCCGATTAGGTATGCAGAATTTGGTACCGTGTATAGGTATGAGCAGAGTGGTGAACTACATGGCCTTACCAGGGTGAGGGGATTTACGCAGGATGATGCTCATATTTTCTGCCGACCGGATCAGGTAAAGGAAGAATTTATCAAAGTGATTGACCTGGTGCTTTATGTTTTCAAGGCTTTGGGCTTTGAAGATTTTACCGCTCAGATATCATTAAGAGATCCTGAAAACAGAGATAAATATATAGGCACTGATGAGGCGTGGCAAAAGGCTGAATCTGCAATCATCGAAGCAGCAGCAGAAAGAGGCTTGCAGACAGTAACAGAATTGGGTGAGGCGGCATTTTATGGGCCAAAGTTAGACTTTATGGTTAAGGACGCTTTGGGCAGAAAATGGCAGTTAGGTACCATTCAGGTGGATTACAACCTACCAGAACGCTTCCAGTTGGAATATATCGGTTCAGATAATCAAAAACACAGACCGGTGATGATCCACAGGGCCCCATTTGGTTCATTGGAACGCTTTGTTGCTGTTTTGATTGAACATTGTGCTGGGAATTTCCCGTTGTGGCTATCTCCTGATCAGGTTATCATTCTTCCGATTTCTGAGAAATACATTGCCTATGCGGAGCAAATCAAGGCAGTTTTGGAGGAGCAGGACATCATGGGTACCATAGATAACCGGGATGAAAAAATAGGAAGGAAGATCAGGGATGCTGAAGTTAAAAAGGTTCCTTTCATGCTCGTAGTAGGGGAGAAAGAACAAGCAGAAGGAAAAGTTGCGGTAAGAAAGCACGGTGAAGGTGATCTGGGTTCTCTATCTGTTGATGAATTCATTGCTCATTTCAAAGCAATCATTGACCAGTCATTAAAAAAATAATTTAAGTGGGGAAATTAGGAGATTTTTTAAATCTCAAATTTATTCCGATATTTGCAGGCAATTTCATAAAAAACAACCATAAATAATTTTGAAAGGAAAAACACCGTTAAGACCAAGACAGGAAGAACCTTACAGAGTAAATGACAAAATCAGAGCTAGAGAAGTAAGGGTAGTTGGAGATTATGTAGAGGGAGGCAATGCCGTACTTTCACTTTCTCAAGCCCTTAAATTAGCTGAGGAAAATGATCTTGATCTCGTAGAAATTTCTCCAAATGCCAATCCACCTGTCTGTAAGGTGATTGATTATGCTAAATTCAAGTACGAGCAGAAAAAGAAGCAGAAAGAAATCAAAGCAAATGCTTCCAAAACTGTGGTAAAGGAAATTAGGTTTGGTCCGAATACAGATGATCATGACTTTAACTTCAAGTTGAAGCATGCGATTAACTTCCTTAAGGAAGGCGCAAAAGTTAAGGCTTATGTGCATTTCGTAGGTAGGTCAATTGTATTCAAGGAGAGAGGTGAAATGTTGTTATTGAGATTTGCCCAGGAACTTGAGGAATATGCTCAGGTAGAACAGCTTCCTAAGCTGGAAGGAAAAAGGATGTTCTTATTTCTGGCACCTAAATCATCTAAGAAATAATTTTCAACAAACAAATACAGTTATGCCAAAAGTAAAAACAAAATCAAGTGCAAAGAAAAGGTTCAAGTTGACTGGAACCGGAAAAATCAGAAGGAAGCATGCTTATAAAAGCCACATCCTGACCAAAAAATCAACCAAGAGAAAGAGAAATCTAACTCAAATGGGTATGGTACATGAGTCAGATGAGGGAAGAGTAAAAGCAATGTTGAGAATCGGATAATCTGATCTCTTTACTTCTAAAATTCAATTAAGGTTAATTTATTCACCAGACGCTGAGGTAACAAAGTCCGCAAGGCACCTAGAGTCAAAAAATTTAAAACTATGCCAAGATCAGTAAATGCAGTTGCTTCAAGAGCAAGAAGAAAAAAAATCCTTAAAGCAACAAAAGGCTACTTCGGAAGAGGTAAAAACGTTTGGACAGTAGCCAAAAACAAATACGAAAAAGGTTTACAGTACGCTTACAGAGACAGAAAGGCGAAGAAAAGAGAATTCAGAGCCCTTTGGATCCAGCGTATCAATGCAGGTGCCAGACAATATGGTATCTCTTATTCACAATTTATGGGAATGTTGAAAAAAGCTGACATCGAATTGAACAGAAAAGTTCTTGCTGATTTGGCTATGAATCATCCCGAGGCATTCAAAGCTGTAGTTGAAAAAGTAAAGTAAGAAGGCACTGCTTACTTTATATAGAAAGCCCTGCATTTGCGGGGCTTTTTTTATTGGATTTTTTTGAAAGGATAAAACCTAAATGGAATTTTTTGTTATATTACAAATGTGGTGAAAAATCCCTTGGTGGATTTTGAATTGTGGAACCTGAATCTGGTAATAAGGTCGGTTGTCATGCCGGTGTAGAGTTTGTTTGCGGAAAAAGAATAGAGTACGTAAACACAGAACATAGCTTAAAGAGTAAAATAAAAAAGCCCCAAAAGTGGGGCTTGTAGCGAGGAGGGGAGTTGAACCCCTGACCTCAGGGTTATGAATCCTGCGCTCTAACCAACTGAGCTACCTCGCCAGGTTTATGTTAATTTGTCAAATTTAACGGAGTGCTGAACCCCTGTCCGCCGCGGCGGATATGGATCCTACGCTCTAACCTACCGATTACGATTGGCAGAGCTGCCTCGCCAAATGGGAATGCAAATATGAGGGCTTATGCGAATAATTGCAAGCAAAAATGTCTAAAAAAGTTATTTTTTATGAACAAAATTTGAATGGTTATGGTAAAGAATAAGTTTGTCGCTGATTATCAAATCAATACTTCAAGGAAGATTTTATTCCCTTATTTAAGCACAGCAAGCGGACTATCCGAATGGTTTGCTGATAACGTAACCATCAATGAGGATAAGGATTATATCTTTCATTATGATGGGGAAGAACACTATGCCAGGATTGTGGCCATGAGGACCAATTACCATGTAAAATTTGATTTTTTTGATCCCAATAATTCGGAAGAGACAGATCATTCTTACATTGAATTCAAAATCGAAGAGAATGAGCTCACTCAGACACTTTTTCTAAAAGTAATTGATTACAGTGACTCTTATGATGATGGGGAATTGGAATCAATTTGGGAAAACTTGGTTACTCATCTGAAAGAAATCATAGGAGGTTAATCTTTTTTTATTGAAGGAAAATTGAATAATATTTTCAATTTTGCCGTTACAAAGATTGGATGGGTCCATTAGTGAATGAAAAAACTTGATAAGCTTATATTAGGGTCTTTTATAGGGCCCTTCTTTTTGACCTTTGTGGTAGTAGATTTTATCTTACTTACCGTCAATATGCTCAAATATTTCGATGAAATATTTGGGAAGGGTTTGGGCTTTATGATCTATATGGAACTGATTTCCTATTTTGTGATCAGTATTTCCCCCATGGCTTTGCCACTTGCTGTCCTTCTTTCTTCGTTGATGACTTTTGGGAATTTGGGAGAGCATTTTGAGCTTACAGCCATAAAAGCAAGTGGCATTTCCCTTCTTCGGGCCCTTCGTCCAATCGGGATTTTTGTGGTTGTTTTAACCATTTTGGCCTATTTGTCCAATAATTATCTGGTTCCAAAGGTAAACCTTAAAACTTTTAGCCTTCTCTATGATATCCGGATGAAATCACCAGCTTTGGATATCAAAGAAGGTGTTTTTTATGCTGGGATTCCTAATTATAGTATTAAGGTTAATCAAAAATTGGATGATGTAAGGCTTAAAGACATTATCATTTACGATCATTCAGAAGGGCAGGGAAATACAAATGTTATCCTAGCTGACTCAGGAAGAATGGAGTCATTTATGAATGACAGGTATATGAGGCTTGTGCTTTTTAATGGTGTATCTTACAAAGAATCAAGAAGTTCTAGGGGGATAAATGAAAAGCCCGTGGATTTTAGCAGGACTAATTTTTCCCAAAATGAAATGATATTCAACTTAGAGTCATTTCAGCTCAACAGGACGCCGGAAGATTTATGGTCAACAAACAGGTCCATCATGAATATTGCGCAACTCAGACAGGGACTTGATTCTATCGCTGGGGAAGTGAACAGTATCATTTATTATAATTACGCCACAATAGAATCTTCCTACTCTTTTTTTGGGAGAAATCAAAAAATTAAGCCACCAAGGGATATTTCAGAGAAAAAAGCCCGCTATGATTCCCTCAGATCAGTCAGGATTCGGGAAAGAGAGGCCAATAAGCTTGTAAGTCCTAAAATTACCGCAACAACTTCCGCAATAGACTCTGTTCAATTGATAGAAATACCAGGCTCAGGAACTGACTCTGTTGTGACGGACATTGTGGATGCTGCTGTTGATGAGACTTCAAACAAGGGTGTTGCTGTTCAAATTGATCAAAAAGTCAGTGGGTCAGAAAAATTGTTAGAGGCAAAAATAAGCAGGGTAAAGTCGGCCCAACAACCAAGACAGCAAGAGAATGGTCAACAGGTGATTTCTGTTGACACCGTCAAACAAGCCCCAAAAGCACAGGCCACACTAACTGAATTTACCCCAGAGATGAGGGCAAAATTGGATTCCATTATTGATCAGTTTAATTACAAGTCAAGGGGTGCCACTGTGGCAATGAACAATGCCAGGTCTATTAAGAATAACTTTAGCAGCAAATTGGCCCAAATTGATAATTTGGAAAGGGAATACAGAAGATTTCAGATAGCCTGGTACCAAAAATATACTACAGCTTTTGCATGTATTGTTATGTTTTTGATCGGAGCACCCTTAGGAGCAATTATCAAAAAAGGAGGCTTAGGTATGCCCGTTTTGGTATCCATTATATTTTTCATTATTTACTATATGTTGACCATCACAGGCGAAAAATGGGCAAAGGAAGGGATAACGGATCCTTTATTTGGCACATGGTTTTCAAATATTGTCCTTTTGCCTATAGGCTTTTTCTTTTTGAAGCAGGCAAGAAGGGATGCTAGGTTGTTTGAAGCGGATATGTACTTGGAATTTTTCAAAAAACTCCGAAAGCGTTTCCAAACAAAATTTTCTAAAACTTGACGGGTGTTTTTTTAATCAAATCAAAGTTATTATCTTTGTGGCTGTTTTAAAACATAATAAATTTAACTAGACATGTATTTAACCTCAGAGAAAAAAGCAGAGTTGTTCAAAAATCATGGCAGGTTAAAATCTGAAACTGATACAGGTTCACCGGAATCTCAGATTGCGTTGTTCACTTTCAGGATTCAGCATTTGACTGAGCACTTGAAGTCCAACAAAAAAGATCACAGATCCAGACTAAGTTTGATGAAACTTGTCGGAAAAAGAAGAAGATTGCTCAACTATCTTGTTAAAAATGATATTGAAAGATACAGAGCTGTGATTGCAGAACTCGGAATACGTAAATAATTACAACTCAATGTAAGGTTCTCATGGAGAGAACCTTACTTTTTTATTTCCCCCTGATATTAAGCCTTACTTTTAAATCTTTACTACATTATTCTTAACAAAATTCTATGTTACCTAATTTGATTACCAAGTCCATTCACTTAGCGGATGGAAGAGAAATTACAATTGAGACTGGTGCCTTAGCCAAACAAGCTGACGGTTCAGTTGTAGTAAGAATGGGGAAAGCTATGCTTTTGGCAACTGTAGTTGCAAAAAAGGAAGTATTGGAAGGCGTAGATTTTCTGCCTCTTTCAGTAGATTACCAAGAAAAGTTTGCTGCATCGGGAAAAATCCCAGGTGGATTTTTGAAAAGAGAAGGCAGACTTTCTGATTATGAAATTTTGATCAGCCGTTTGGTGGATAGAGCCATCAGGCCCATCTTCCCGGATGATTACCATGCAGATACGCAAGTAAATATTACTTTGATGTCTGCAGATTCAGAAGTTTTACCTGATTGTTTGGCTGGTTTGGCTGCATCCGCAGCGTTGGCGGTTTCTGATATCCCTTTCAATGGACCTATTTCCGAAGTGAGGGTAGCAAAAATCAATGGTGAACTTAAAATCAACCCAACACCGGCAGAATTGGAGCACGCAACACTCGAATTTATTGTTGCAGGTTCTTTGGAATATATCCTTATGGTAGAAGGTGAGGCCAGCGAAATATCTGAAGATGAGATGGTTGAAGCGCTTCAGTTCGCCCATGAGGAAATCAAAAAACATTGCTTGGTACAAAAAGAGCTTACCATTGCGGTGGGAAAAGAGAAGAAGAGGGAGTATGTACATGAAAAATCGGACCCGGCACTTTTCGAAAAAATGCATGCTGAGCTGTATCAAAAATGTTATGAAACTGTTAGCCTTCAAATTGCAAACAAAGCTGAAAGATCGGAACGCATCAAAGCCATAAAAGATGCATTTGTCGAAAGCCTTGGCGAAGAGCACGGATTTGAAGCATCGTTGATAGGTCCTTATTTTGCCAAGATCCACAAGGAAGCAGCAAGAAATCTTACATTAAACTTAAAGAAAAGACTGGATGGCAGAAATCTGGATGAAATCAGACCTATTTGGTCTGTGGTAGATTATCTTCCTTCAGCCCATGGTTCTGCTATTTTTACCAGGGGAGAAACGCAATCTATAACAACTTGTACCCTAGGGACCAAGTTGGATGAGCAATTAATAGACGGTGCGGTAATTTCTGGGTTCAGCAAATTTTTTCTTCATTATAATTTCCCAGGATTTTCTACAGGGGAGGTAAAACCCAACAGAGGTCCTGGACGTAGAGAAGTAGGTCACGGAAACCTCGCCATGAGGGCTCTAAAAAAAGTAATGCCCCATGATGATGAAAACCCTTATACCATTAGGGTAGTTTCTGATATACTGGAATCTAATGGATCTTCTTCCATGGCTACCGTTTGTGCGGGTTCTCTCGCCCTTATGGACGCAGGGGTCCCCATCAAAGCACCTGTAACCGGTATTGCTATGGGGATGATCTCCGATGCCAAAACAGGTAAGTACGCCATCCTTTCTGATATATTGGGTGACGAAGACCATCTTGGCGATATGGATTTCAAGGTAACCGGCACATCCAAAGGAATTACTGCCTGCCAAATGGACCTGAAAGTGGAAGGTTTGGATTATAGTGTGTTGAAAGAAGCCCTGTACCAGGCCAAAGAAGGCAGGTTACATATCTTGAATGAAATCACCAAGACGCTTGCTGCACCAAGACCAGACCTTAAACCTCATGCACCAAGATCCTTTAACATGACAATTCCAAAAGAATTGATCGGTGCGGTAATTGGTCCAGGTGGTAAAGTGATTCAGGAAATTCAGAAAGATACCGGTGCTACCATTGTTATTGAAGAAAAAGATAACATGGGCAAGATCAATATATTCGCCAATAACCAGGATTCTATGAACGGTGCCATCTCCAGGATCAAAGCTATTGTAGCGCAACCAGAAATAGGCGAGGTGTATACCGGAAAAGTGAAAAACATTATGCCTTTTGGTGCGTTTGTAGAATTTATGCCGGGTAAGGATGGATTGCTTCACATTTCAGAAATCAAGTGGGAAAGACTTGAAAATATGGAAGGGGTTTTGGAGCCAGGAGAAGAAATCATGGTTAAATTGATAGATGTCGATAAAAAGACGGGTAAATTCAAACTTTCAAGAAAGGTTTTGTTGCCTAAACCAGAAAAATCAGATAAAAAAGATTAAGTTTTGTAAGTATTTGATTACTTTGAACTTTAATTGATTGAATTTCTGTTATAAATTGTGTCTTAACTGATAAAAATTATATTCTCGAATGAGGCAGCTAAAAATTAGCAAACAGATTACCAATAGGGAGAGTCAGTCCCTTGATAAATATCTTCAGGAAATCGGTAAGGTGGATCTCCTTACCGCTGATGAGGAAGTTATTTTAGCCAAAAGAATCCGTGAAGGGGATCAGTTGGCGCTGGAAAAGCTGACAAAGGCCAATCTTAGATTCGTGGTTTCTGTTGCCAAGCAGTACCAAAATCAAGGTCTTTCCCTAGGTGATTTGATCAATGAAGGGAACTTGGGTCTGATTAAAGCAGCTCAAAGATTTGATGAGACCAGAGGTTTCAAGTTCATTTCTTATGCTGTTTGGTGGATCAGACAGTCTATTCTTCAGGCTTTGGCAGAACAATCCAGAATTGTGCGTTTGCCATTGAACAGAGTGGGGTCCCTTAATAAAATCAGTAAAACCTTCAGTGAACTGGAGCAAAAATTCGAAAGAGAACCATCTCCTGAAGAATTGGCAGAAGTATTGGAAGTTACTGCTGGTGAAGTAGTGGATACCATGAAAATTTCAGGTAGGCATGTTTCCATGGATGCTCCTTTTGTTCAGGGAGAGGAAAACAGTCTTTTGGATGTGCTGGAAAATGATGGAGACGAAAAGCCGGATGATGGCTTGATGACCGACTCCTTAAGAAAAGAAGTCCAAAGGGCGCTATCCACACTGACCTCAAGAGAAGCGGATGTCATAACCTTATATTTTGGTCTGAACGGTGAACATGCCATGACCTTAGAGGAAATTGGTGAAAAATTTAACCTGACCCGAGAAAGGGTGAGACAAATTAAAGAGAAAGCAATCAGAAGGTTAAGACACACATCTAGAAGCAAGACTTTAAAACCATATTTGGGGTAATCCCCGATTTAGTATCTTAGATTACAGAAAAGGGGAAATTTTTCCCCTTTTTTTGTATCCTGTTAGATTTATCTTTTAAATTTCTCATTCAACAAGAGTTAGGGATTTCCCTTTCTTTATTAGGGAATTTTAACAAGTTTAATCTTTGTTGTAATAACTATTTTAACAAAATTTGCTAACCTTAAAAATCACTATAAGATGGCTTCTGAAATAGAAAAAGTGAAGGTTTTGATCATTGGTTCAGGCCCGGCGGGTTATACTGCTGCTATTTATGCATCAAGGGCTGGACTTAATCCTGTATTATACACTGGTGGACAGCCAGGAGGACAGTTGACAATCACTACTGATGTAGAGAATTATCCTGGATATCCAAATGGCATCATGGGGCCTGAGATGATGGAGGATTTCAGGAAACAAGCAGAAAGATTCGGTACTCAGGTAAGGTATGGAGTAGTCACAAAAGTTGATTTTTCGGCTCATCCTCATAAGGTATTTGTAGATGATCAAGTAGAAATACATGCAGATACCGTCATTATTTCCACTGGTGCCTCTGCCAAATGGCTAGGCTTGGAAAGTGAAGAAAGACTTAATGGAAAGGGTGTTTCTGCCTGCGCAGTCTGTGATGGTTTCTTTTTCAGGGGACAGGAAGTTGCAATAGTTGGGGCAGGAGATACTGCTTGTGAAGAAGCTTCTTATTTGGCCAATATCTGTTCTAAGGTATACATGCTTGTAAGAAGGGATGAAATGAGGGCCTCCCAAATCATGCAAAAGAGAGTAATGAACAATCCAAAAATTGAAATCCTCTGGAATACAGAAACACAGGAGATATTGGGTAAAGATGAAGTCGAAGCAGTCCGTGTTTACAATAATAAAACAAAAGAAACCAAGGAAATAAAGGTAAGTGGTTTTTTTGTAGCCATTGGCCATGAACCAAATACTGCCATTTTCAAAGGCATCATAGATATGGATGAAAATGGCTATATTAAGACCGTCCCTGGATCAACAAGGACAAATGTAGAAGGTGTTTTTGCCTGTGGAGATGCTCAAGATCATATCTACAGACAAGCTGTCACGGCTGCAGGAACAGGCTGTATGGCAGCACTGGATGCGGAAAGGTATCTTGCAGCCAAGGAAATGGTTTAATTTATTCTGATGAGGTTTAAGCTTTATAGTTTTATATTCACACTTGTTTTGTGCATGGGTTCTTTTGGGGTCCATGCACAAAATTTTCCTAAGATTATCAAGAAACCCAAACAAGAAACCACCGGGAACAAACCTGCCAATAATCCTTTGTACAGGGATATAAGGCTTTTTGATCCCCAAAAATACTTGCAGGATATTACCCGGGAAACAGATTCCCTTTTATATAAAGATTATGTCAATATAAAAAGAAGGCTCAGTATAGTATCTGAGGATACGCTTTCTCTTATTTGGGCACCGACCAACCAATTGGTTCAAGTATCCGAGCAAATATTGATCGATAGTATTTGGGTGACTGCCTATGAATATTTTTCTTCCTGGGATAGTAAGAAAATTAATATTTATGATTTCAACCCTAAAGATTTTAAGGATACTGTTTATGTTAAGCTGTATGATACATTTTTTGGAACAGACTGGAAATTACCTTTGGACCAAACCCAGATAACTTCTGAATTTGGATTTAGAAGGTACAGATGGCACCATGGAACTGATTTGAAATTAAAAATAGGAGATCCTATTTACAGTACTTTTGATGGCATTGTCAGGATCAGGTCCTATGATAGAAATGGGTATGGTTATTATGTAGTTGTCAGGCACAAAAATGGCCTCGAAACACTCTATGGTCATATGTCCAAAATTCTTGTTGATGTAGGCCAGGAAGTAAAGGCAGGTGATGTGCTAGGTTTGGGAGGAAGTACAGGGAGAAGTACGGGGCCCCATCTGCATTTTGAAATCCGATATCAAGGCTTGTCCATTAATCCGACCGAATTGTTTGATTTTAATGTCGGTAAGCTTAAATCTGATGTTTATATGATTACAGCTGCAAGTTTCGATCATGTAGTTAAAACTCAGGAATCAGTTTATCACAGGGTAAGGAGCGGAGAAACACTCAGTAGTATTGCAAGGCGTTATGGGGTAAGGGTCAGTACAATTACAAGATTGAATGGCATATCTACAAATAGTATTTTGAGGGTAGGTCAAAGGTTAAGGATTAGATAAACAAATTGATGCAATGAAACTCGATATTTTAGTGATTGCTGCACATCCTGACGATGCCGAATTGGCTTGTTCTGGAACGATAGCTTCTCACGTGGCAAAAGGCTACAAAGTTGGTATACTAGACTTGACCCAGGGGGAGATGGGAACAAGGGGTACACCGAATTTAAGATTAAAAGAATCTGACCTTTCTGCAAAAATACTGAACCTTACAGCAAGGGAAAATTTGGGTTTAAGGGATATCTTTTTTAAAGATGATGAAGTCCATCAACTTGAAATTATTAAAGTCATCAGGAAATATAGGCCTGAGATAGTGTTGGCCAATGCTGTTTCCGACAGGCATCCTGACCATGGTAAAGGGGCATCTTTGGCGTCCCATGCTTGTTTTATGAGTGGTCTCAGAAAAATTGAAACTGAATTGGACGGGGAAATTCAAGAAGCATGGAGACCCAAATTTGTTTATCATTACATCCAAAACAATTACATCAAGCCTGATTTTGTAGTGGATATTTCTGATTATTGGGACAAAAAGATACAAAGTATCAAAGCTTTCAAATCACAATTTTATGATCCCAACAGTAAAGAACCTGAGAGTTTCATCTCATCCGAAGGGTTTTTAGGGTTCATTGAAGCTAGGGCCAAGGAGTTTGGTCACAGTATCATGGTAAAATACGGAGAAGGATTTACCGTGGAAAGAATGATCGGTGTAGATGACTTATTTAATTTGAAATAAACAAAATTCCCGCACTAATATGCGGGAATTTTTGCCTTATGGAGCCAGTCTTGTGATCTGCCATGCTCCACTTTCTGTCAGTTTATAATGAATCCTGTCATGGAGTCTACTTGGTCGGCCCTGCCAAAATTCCATTTCATCTGGTGTTACCCGGTAACCTCCCCAATGTTCTGGTCTCCTGATGGTTTCCGGGCTGAATTTTCCTTTAATTTCCTCTTCTTTTTGGGACAAAATTTCCCTGCTCTCTATGGTTTCACTTTGAGGAGAGACCCAAGCACCAATTTGGCTGGCAAATGGTCTTGAATGAAAATATTCATCTGATTCCTCTGAACTAACTTTTTCAACTTTTCCTAAGATTCTGATTTGTCTTTCCAGCTCTGCCCAATAAAAATTTAAAGCAACAAAAGGATGGTTTTCAAGCTCTTTCCCTTTCACACTTTTATAATTGGTAAAAAAGACAAAACCTGTATCTACACCTTTTAACAAAACTACCCTTGAGTTAGGACGGCCGTTTGCCTGAATGGTTGAAAGTGTCATGGCATTGACTTCCAGTACCTTAGATTCAATTGCTTCTGCGAACCATTTTTTAAATTGCTCTATGGGTGAATTTTGAACATCTGAAATATCCAAAGACTTCAATGAATAATCTATACGGATGTCTGAAATTTTCATCTTCTTAAACTTTTTGTTATAAAATTATCATACTTATTGTATTTAAAAAATTTAGCTATAAATTAAGCACAAATGAATTGTTTAAACATGGATAAAAAAATGCACAAATCTGTTAAGGCTGGGGATCTTTTAATTTCTGAGCCATTTTTACAGGATGAAAATTTTGTCAGATCTGTTGTCCTGATCTGTGAAAACAATGAAAACGGATCTTTTGGACTGGTTTTGAACAAACTTTCCATTCTTAAGTTAAACGAGTTGATTGACAATATAAGTCCTTTGGAATGTGATGTGTATGTAGGAGGTCCGGTAGAGCAAAATACGCTTCATTTTATTTACAAAGGGGAGAGCTTATTTGAATCAAGTATTAAATTGAAAGAGAATCTTTGGTGGGGAGGGGATTTTGATGAGTTATTGGAGATGTTAAAAATCGGAAAAATCAAAGAAGATAATATCAGATTCTTTATCGGTTATTCAGGCTGGGCTTCAGGACAACTTGAAGATGAACTGGCTGAAAATACCTGGATAGTCTGTGATACAGCAGATGCAGAAAGTGTTTTTACTGCTTCCCCTGAAGAATTGTGGAGAATTATTTTGAAAAATATGGGAGGGGAATATCAGCAAATGGCAAATTATCCAATAGACCCAAGATTAAATTAAATTCAATTTATTACTTTTGTTAGGTAAGCTGTTTTAAAGTACTGGATAATTATGGATAAAGAGATGGAAATGCCTGAAAAGGATGAGGTGACCAAGGCCGAAAATCGAACAATGGCTGAAGGTAAAGAAGAAACTACCCAAAAAGCTGATCATAGTCCCGATGAGGAAGATACACACCATGTTGAGGAAGAAGAACATGAGGAGGTGGACTATTCAAATTTCTCTAAAAAAGAGTTGATAGCAGCCCTCAAAGAACTCACTGCAACCGGGAAATACCTTAAAATTGAAAGTGCCATCAATGACATTAAAGCTCATTTTGATGAAATTTTCAATAAAGAAAAGGAAGAAGCACTTCAGGAGTTTTTAAATAATGGTGGAAGCTCAGATGACTTTCATTACCGAACTTCGGATGAGGATAAGGTATTTTTTGCGCTATACAATGATTTCAGGGAAAAGAAATCACAATTCCTAAAAGAACAAGAAAGGCAAAAGGAGAAAAACCTTATTGCCAAGAACCAGATTTTAGATAAACTAAGAGAATTGGTCGATGGTGAAGAAACGACCCATAGTATCAATATTATCAAACAAATTCAGGAAGAATGGAAAAGCATTGGGCCAGTTCCTAGTTCTCAAAACAGGAATCTTTGGGCTTCCTACAATGCTTTGATGGATAGGTTCTATGATAACAGAAGTATATATTTTGAACTTAAAGAACTTGATCGAAAAAAGAATCTCGAGCAAAAAAAGGAAATAGTAGAAAAGGCAGAGGCGTTAAGTAAAGTTGATGACCTTAAGGAGGCAATCAAATCTCTCAACGAACTTCATGAGGAATTCAAGCATGTTGGCCCGGTTCCCAGAGAGGAACAAGAACCTTTGTGGCAAAGATTTAAGGCTGCTTCTGATGCCATTTATGACAAAAGAAAAGAATTCTACGAAGGACAAAAAGAAGTTTTTAAGAAAAACCTTCAATTAAAAGAAGCCCTTATTTCAAAATTGAATGAGTTTAAGGATTTTTCAGCTTCAAAAATTAAAGACTGGAATACAAAAACCAAGGATATTCTTGCTATTCAGAAAGAATGGGAAGCAGCTGGTCCGGTACCAAGAGAACACGGTAAAGAGGTTAATAAAAAGTTCTGGGGTTTATTCAAGCACTTTTTCCACAACAAAAATCAATTCTTCAAGGAATTGGATGAAATCAGACTTCAAAATAAAAACAAAGCTGAAGAGCTCATTGCGAAGGCAGAAGAGCTGATGAATAGTTCAGATTGGCACGATACAGCAAACAAAATGATTGCGCTACAGCAGGAATGGAAAAAAATAGGCCCGACTCCAGAAAAAGTCAGAGATGATCTTTACAGTAGGTTTAAATCAGCTTGTGATACCTTTTTTGAAAACAGAAGAAACGCCAATAAACAGGTAAACCTGGAATTTGAAGATAATTTAAAAGCCAAAGAGGCAGTATGCAAAAAAATACTGGATGAAGCTTCCGGTTCGGAATTATCAGAGGAGAACCTTGAAAAATACATTGCGGAGTTCAATTCCATTGGTTTTGTGCCAAGGAAGAACATGAAGGAAATCCTTGGGAAGTTCAACGAAGCCCTAGATACCTATGCCAAAAAGCTTGGCATTGAAGGAGGAAGCAAGGAAGAGTTCTTGTTCAGGCTCAACCTGAATAAGCTTCAAGCTGATCCTAATAGCAATAGAGTCCTCAATAAAAAAGAACATGGTATAAGAAAGCAAATTGCTGATCTGGAAAACAACATTACTTTATGGAGGAATAACCTGGAGTTTTTTGCTTCTTCCAAAACAGCAGATAAGCTGAAAGACCAATTTGACGAAAAAATCCAGAAGGCTGAGAAGGAAATTGAGAAATTAAAGAAAAAGCTTTCTATCCTTCGGGAATTTTAATCTTCTCATAAATAAGGAGATAGTAAATATCTCCTTATTTTTTTTGAAAAACCTTTTGCACGAAAAATCTATCCCTATATATTTGCACCACGATTTCAGCAAAAGGGCTGAAAAATAAAAGCCTCCTTAGCTCAGCTGGTAGAGCAACTGACTTGTAATCAGTAGGTCGCTGGTTCGATCCCGGCAGGGGGCTCAGTTTAAAAAACTTTGTTCAAATAGGCAGTTTTTATTTTAAGTATTATTAATTGCAACATTGAACAAGATTAGCAGGAGTGGTAGTTCAGCTGGCTAGAATGCCTGCCTGTCACGCAGGAGGTCGCGGGTTCGAGTCCCGTCCATTCCGCATTTAATTATCGAATGAGATAATTGTCATTTACAAGCTTTACTTCATTTTGGAGTGGTAGTTCAGCTGGTTAGAATGCCAGTCCCGAGTACTCGGGAAAGTCGCGGGTTCGAGTCCCGTCCATTACACATTTAGTTATCGAAAGAGATAATTGTCATTTACAAATTTTACTTCATTTTGGAGTGGTAGTTCAGCTGGTTAGAATGCCTGCCTGTCACGCAGGAGGTCGCGGGTTCGAGTCCCGTCCATTCCGCAAAACCTCAGCATTTAGCTGGGGTTTTTTGTTTTATGATCCATTTCGTTTATATCATTGAGTCGGAGGCAGACGGGACTTTTTACATTGGCGTGTCTTCGGATCCCGAAAAGAGGTTGGAGAGGCACAATCTTCCTCACAAAGGTTTTACATCCAGGAAGCGTCCGTGGAAGCTGGTTTATAAGGAAAAATTTTGTGATAAATCAGAGGCCCTAAAGAGGGAAAGGTTTCTTAAGGGCCAGAAGAGCAGGCAATTTCTTCTGAGTCTGATCAATGGCAGTTCAGCTGGTTAGAATGCCAGTCCCGAGTACTCGGGAAGGTCGCGGGTTCGAGTCCCGTCTCCCGTTTCACGGGACAGGCTATTCCGCAAAACCTCAGCATTTAGCTGGGGTTTTTTGTTTTATGATCCATTTCGTTTATATCATTGAGTCGGAGGCAGACGGGACTTTTTACATTGGCGTGTCTTCGGATCCCGAAAAGAGGTTGGGGAAGCACAATCTTCCGCATAAGTATTCACTTTTTGAAATACCTCCATCAAATAAAAAATTTTTCTTCCTCAGATTATTTTTATCTTTGCCTTAGTCAAAAAAAACAAGTATGTTACTAGAATTCGAAAAACCAATTGCTGATTTGGAGCTCAAACTTCAGGAAATGAAAGATTTGGCAAAAGGTAAGAATATAGATTTATCTACCGATATTCAGTCATTGGAAGAAAAAATTCAGACTTTGAAAAAAGAGACTTTCCAGAATTTAACAAGATGGCAGCGTGTTCAGCTATCAAGGCATGCCGATAGGCCTTATGCACTGGATTATATTTATGAAATCACCAATGATTTTATAGAATTACATGGTGATCGAACTGTAAAAGATGATAAAGCGATGATTGGTGGGCTGGGGGATATAGATGGAAGGACAGTCATGTTTATCGGCCAGCAAAAAGGAAGAAATACCAAGCAAAGGCAAGAAAGGAATTTTGGGATGGCCAATCCTGAGGGGTATAGAAAGGCTTTAAGGCTAATGAAAATGGCCGAGAAGTTCGGAAAGCCCATAGTCACCTTGATAGATACTCCGGGAGCTTTTCCTGGCTTGGAAGCTGAAGAAAGAGGGCAAGGAGAAGCGATAGCCAGAAACCTAAGGGAAATGTTTATGCTAAAGGTTCCTGTCATCTGTATCATCATAGGAGAAGGAGCGTCTGGCGGAGCATTAGGGATTGCAATAGGAGACAGGGTTTACATGTTGGAAAATACATGGTACTCGGTGATATCCCCTGAATCCTGTTCATCTATTCTTTGGAGAAGTTGGGATTATAAGGAACAGGCAGCCGAGGCCTTGAAGTTGACAGCAACTGATATGAAAGCCAATGGTTTGGTGGATGGAATTATACAAGAGCCGCTTGGAGGAGCCCATAAAGATATGAAGGCGATGGCCAAGACTTTAAAAGCAACTATTTTGGATGCGTTAAAAGAATTGGATAAGATTAAACCAGAAAAGCGCATTGACCAGAGAATTGAAAAATTCTGTTCAATGGGCGTTTTTGTTGAATAAAATATTTCACTTTCTTAGAGTCCCATAAACTTATGCATTAAACTAATCTGAGTGGCGTAAGTTTATGGGATTTTGTTTTATTAAGTTCCTAGGATGAAATTACATGTAATCAATACCGGATTTTTTAAATTGGATGGAGGAGCCATGTTTGGTGTGGTCCCAAAAGTACTTTGGTCAAAAACCAACCCAGCAGATGGAAACAATCTCTGTACCTGGGCCATGCGTTGCCTATTGGTGGAGATGGAAGATAGGTTGATCTTGATCGATAATGGTATTGGGGATAAGCAAGATGCCAAATTCTTTTCCCATTATTACCTTCATGGTGAGGATTCTTTGGAAAGATCATTACATCAGAAAGGTTTTTCGACAGAAGATATTACAGATAATTTTCTAACCCATCTTCACTTTGACCATTGCGGTGGGGGAGTAAGGTATTCAAAAAGTAGTTCACCTGCATTGGAGATGACATTTAAAAACGCCGTTTATTGGACCAATAAAGCCCATTGGCAATGGGCCACAGTACCAAATGCCAGAGAGAAAGCTTCATTTTTAGAAGAGAATATCCTTCCTATGGAAAAAAGTGGACAGTTAAGTTTCGTGGATCTGAATGATAAAAGAATTGCCGAGGGTTTTGAATTTTTTACGGTAGATGGTCATACGGACAAACAGATGATACCCAAAATCAAGTACAAGGGCCACACTATCGTCTTTGCTGCGGATCTTCTGCCTTCCACCGGACATATTCCCTTGCCTTATGTGATGGGCTATGATACAAGACCCCTTATTACTTTAGAAGAAAAAAAGAAGTTTTTGGAGGAAGCTGTGGACAATAAATATGTCATTTTTTTTGAACACGATCCAATTCATGAATGCTGTACCCTCAAGATGACCGAAAAAGGTGTTAGATTAGACCAAACCTTTTCTTTGTATGAGCTTGGATAAAAAAATTGGTATCGCCCTTTCCGGTGGTGGGGTAAGGGGAATATCCCATCTTGGGGTGTTAAAAGCACTTAATCAAAGAGGGATTTTCCCAAATAGGATAAGCGGAAGCAGTGCAGGCGCTATCGCAGGTGCATTGTATGCCGCCGGATACGAACCTGATGAAATTCTGGAAATCATTCTCAAAACCAATTATTTTAAGTTCCTCAGACCAGCCATCAGCTGGACCGGAATCCTGAAAATGGAAACTTTAGAGGAGCTTTTTAAGAAATATTTGCCGGAAAACTCTTTTGAGGCATTAAGAATGCCTTTGTCTGTAGCAGCGACGGATGTCAAAAGAGCGAAAGTGGTCTATTTTTCAGAAGGGGAATTGATTAAGCCTATCATGGCCTCTTCCTGTATTCCAGGGATGTTTGATCCCATAGCCATTGATAAACAATATTATCTTGATGGAGGAATATTAAATAATTTGCCGGTTGAACCTTTAGATGGAGTTTGCGATGTGGTGATAGGAGTCAATTGTAACCACCTTCCGGTGGAACACAATATAAAAAACATCAAAGGACTGATTGAAAGAAGTGTGATCATGTCCATGAATTACAATGTCTACAGCAGAAGAGATAAATGTGATTTTTTCATTGAACCCAAAGGACTGGCAAAATTTGGTGTTTTTGACATCAAAAAAGCCCGAGATATTTTCCAATATGGCTATGAATCAGCCATAGCTTTCATCGACGAGAATCCTGAAATTAAGGACTTAACGGTAAAAAGACAAAAACAAAAGATATGATGAAGTTATTGTCAAGATTGGTGTTTTGGATAGCAGGCTGGAAGCTTAATGCAGCATGGCCAAAAGATTTAAAAAAGGCTGTATTGATTGCAATTCCACATACCAGTAATTGGGACCTTTTATATGCCAGGGCCGCTTTTTACCTAATGGATATTCCAGTCCGATTTACCATCAAAAAAGAAGTGATGGTTGGTCCTCTAGGCTGGTTTATCAAAAGCTTAGGCGGAATAGCCATTGACAGGAAAAGGATACCAGGAGGAAGAAAGCAGACCTATACAGAGGCAATGACCAATATGCTAAAGGAAGCTGATGAACTGGTGATAATGGTAACCCCGGAGGGAACAAGAAGTCATGCCCCGAAATGGAAGACAGGATTTTACCATGTGGCTTTGGGAGCTGGTGTTCCTGTGGTTATTGGATATCTTGATTACAAAAAGAAAGAAGCGGGTATAGGCCCAATTATTCAGCCAAATGGGAAAATGGAAGAGCAAATAGAAGAAATGATGGCTTTTGGAAGAACTGTTACAGCAAAATATCCTGAAAAAGGGATTCTCTGATCAGTCCACCGTCAGGGTAACTTCATCAAAATATACCCTTCCCGTTGCCCTCGGCCCCATCACAAGGTAAACGGTTATAAAATCTATTTCATCAGGGGCATTGTTCAATACGAGTTCAATTGGTCTCCAGTCAAAAGTTCCATTGACACGGATTCTGTCCTGAGAGCTTATAAATCTCCCAATGGTGCTTCCTCTGCTATCCTGCACAGGAAATGCGCGCATAGAAATGTAGATATTGCTTCTTGGGCCTCTAAGTACAATGTTTTCACCTTTCAAATATGCCCGCATCCTAAGGGTTCTGCCAGGTCTTGGAGCAGGTCCGGTGTAGCTTTGTTTCCAATTTCCTGTGTTTTGATTTAAGCTATCCAGATTTTCTATATATACAGATCTTGAGCCAATTCTGAAAACCTCTTCACTTACTCCCAAATTGAAACCAGGTGAAGTAATCGCAACCCATGGTGAAACATTATCGGGGCTTGCCGAAAAATCAGAGTTTTTGAGAAGTTGAGAACCTGAAGGGAGCATGTCATTTCTGTCTGAACATCCCTGTAACAAAAAGAACAATAGTATCCAATAAAACCGTTTCATAACCAGATATTTCCAAATAAAATAACGTAGGATAACCAGGAAGTGTTTACTTCCATTTTTTGCTAAATATTACCAAAAAAAACTAAGTTTGGGTATATTGAAAGGATATAAAGAGAACGCAATTCTTTTACTATGAAAAAATGGATCAAGATTTTGTTGATATTTTGTCTATTGTTCTTGGTTTCCTTTATTGTTTATTCGTTTTTTCAGTTCAAGGACAGGCATCAGGGCTATTTTCTGAATTTAAATTACGATGAACCGATCAGCAAAGGATTTCAGGCCGGCTTTGGAAAATTCGATATTACCCCTTCTCAATTTGATACTTGGACTGATGCCAATGGGGATGCCAGGTTCAATGAAAAAGATGGGGATTTTTTCCATGATTTAAATAAAAATGGGAAATTCGATCCAATTTGGTTGGCAGGATTTCATCAAAACCGTCCTGCATCAGGCGTGAACGATCCTTTATGGGCCCGCTCAATCGTAATAGACAACGGGGATTTCAGGTTGGCACTTTGTGTAATTGATATGATCAGCTTCGGCAATGATGAGGTTATAGATGTCAGAAAACGCCTTGACCCAGGATTAAAGATTGATTATTTGTTCGTCTCCAGTACCCATGTACACTCTTCTCCTGACCTCATGGGAATGTACGGTCCGGATCAATTCACCAGAGGGGTCAATGTGCATTACTTGGAAGAGGTGAAGCAAGGGATTTTGGCTTCCCTTGAAGAAGCGGTATCCAAAATGGAGCCCGCTTATTTTAAAGTTTTTCAAGAGAACGAAGCAGCAGTTGACCTGGTGGGGGATACCCGCCAACCAAGTGTTCTTGATGCCTCTATTCAAATATTACAGGTCATCAGTAAAAATAATAACAATACACTTGGTACACTTTTGAATTGGGGCAACCATCCAGAGACACTATGGTCAGGGAATACACTTATCAGTTCTGATTTTCCACATTATTTCAGGAAATATGTTGAAGAAGGAATAGTTTGGCAGGATTCCCTATATCATGATGGTCTTGGAGGTGTGGCTGTTTTTTTGAATGGTGCTTTAGGGGGACTGATGACAACCCATCCTGGTATTCCAATTTCCCATCCCATAACAGGTGAAGTATTTACTTCCCCCAATATTGACAAGATAGATGCACAGGGAATGAAATTGGCAAAAATTGTTTTGGAGAAACTAGGCCAAGATGCGGTTTCACAATTTGATTTAGGGGCATTTCATGTGAGAGCCAAAAGTATAGACTTGCCCTTGGAAAACCGGATGTTTTGGTTAGGAGCTTGGACAGGTATCTTTGATAGGGGGTTTGTCAAATGGGGGAAAATAAGGTCAGAACTTGCTGCTTGGAATATAGGGCCAGTATCTTTTGTACATGTACCTGGGGAACTTTATCCGGAAATTTTGAATGGGGGAGTAGAATCACCTGAAGGAGCTGATTTCAATATTCCACCAGTAGAAGTACCTTCTATCAGAAGTCAGATGGGAGGGAAAGTGAAGTTTTTCAACGGAATGTCCAATGATATGATCGGTTATATTGTTCCAAAAAGCCAATGGGATGCCCAAGCACCATATACCTATGGTTATTTAGAAAGGCCCTATGGTGAAATAAACTCACTTGGTCCTGAAACAGCTCCCGTTATTCATAAAAACATCCTTCAGATGTTAAACGAAATAGAAAAATCATCCATTAACCCAAAATAATATGCAAGAAAGTATTCTTACAGCTGTATTCTTGCCCTTGGCCCTTGCTTTTATCATGCTGGGAATGGGCTTGTCGCTGAGTATCAAAGATTTCAAAAATATATTTTTGTACCCCAAAGCTGGAATTATCGGCCTTGTAAATCAATTGATCCTTTTGCCTGTCTTTGGTTTTGCCCTGGTGCAGTTATTTGGGTTGAGTGGTGCCCTGGCAGTGGGAGTCATGATCCTTGCTGCATGTCCAGGTGGAGCTACTTCCAACTTGATCACTCACTTGTCTAAAGGAGATATTGCCCTGTCCATCAGTTTAACTGCGATAACCTCATTTATTACCATCATTACTATCCCCCTCATTGTCAATTTTGCAATTTCCCATTTTGGAGAGGAGGGAAGCGTAACACTTCCTGTTGGGGAAACCATCATTCAAATTATGGGTGTTACTGTTATACCCGTTTCTATTGGCATGTTTCTGAAGAAAAGGTTTCCAGCGCTCTCTTTAAAAGCAGACCGACCTGTAAGAATTGCCTCTGCTGTATTTTTTGCGCTGATTATTCTTGCCGCAATCTTAAAAGAGAGAGATTCTATCGTATCGTTTTTTATTATTTCCGGCCCGGTAATGCTGAGCTTAAATATACTTACTTTGGTGGTGGGGTATTTCCTAGCCTCGATCTTTGTTTTGCCTAAAAGACAAAGATTGACCATCTCTATAGAGTCCGGGATCCAAAATGGCACCTTGGGTATTATGATAGCTGCTACTTTATTGAAAAATTCGGAAATGACAATTCCAATAGCTATTTACAGCTTGATCATGTTTATGACTGCCACCTTGATAATATTCATCACAAACAAAAAATCCCGCTCTTGATTGAGTGGGATTTTTTTTGAATTATTTAATTCCATAAAGGGATTTACTGACCTCTTCATATTTATCACCTTTATTCCATTTGGGTCTTTCTGACCAATTTGCAATTTTTTCTGCAGCCAGGATATAACTTTTCCAGTAAAGGACTGCATAATCAAGGTCAAAATTGTCAACATGATCTGAGGGCTGATGATAATGTCTGTTGATTTCTTCATCAAATGATCTAAATCCAAGACTGAATGTCGGAGCTGGTATTCCCTTTCTTGCAAAATTCACGTTGTCTGAGCGGTCATAGAGTCCTTGTTCCGGTGAAGGGTCAGAAATGGCTTCTAATCCGAAAGCAGCAGTGGCTTCTGAAATGAATGTGTCAGCCGAAGTTCTTCCCAAACCCACTACTGTTACGATGGAAGTATCATTATAACCGGCATTATCTATGTTTAGATTAAAAATTATCTGATTCAAAGGAACCAAAGGGTTTTCAGCAAAATAAGCACTCCCTAATAATCCTTTTTCTTCCGCAGTCCATGCGCATAACAGGATAGATCGCTTTGGGGGATGCTTGGCAAAATATCTTGCAGCGTTAATAATAGCAACAGTGCCAACTGCATTGTCCCTTGCGCCATTGTAAATGGAATCACCTTCTGCATTGGGTCTTCCCACCCCGATGTGATCGTAGTGTGCCGAAAGCATCACATACTCATTTTTCAGGACAGGATCTGTTCCCTCTATGATGGCTACAACATTTTTACCGATAATGCTTCTGTTGTTTTTGCCAGCAATGTTAAATTTTGCTGAACTGAACTCACCCCTTCCAATGGAATTTATCTGAGCATTACTTGGGTCTCTTAACCAAATGTAAGGGATGCTTTCTTCTCCTTGGGTATTATCAATAGTCAATTGGGGTCTGTTCAGGAAATTGGCGACCAAATTCCAAGGAACTGTGGGTACATTGTACATTTCAATGATTCCAATAGCTCCTTTTTTCTTAGCCAGCGCAGTCTTTTCTCTTCCAGCCGCAAATAAATCTGATGGGCTTAACCGATTTGGTGCGCCTACATTGGTTACTACTACCTTTCCAGTAACATTTTTTCCTTCATAATCACTTTCCAATCCGTAGCCCACAACCACTAGGTCAAAACTTCCCTGTAATGAAGGCCCATCCAGTACCAATAAATCTTCTCCTTGACTGAATAAGGTATTTCCAAGGGTGACTTCACCTTTTAGAGGCGGAGAGGAAAGACGAAAAGGAATATGTTGATAAAACCCCTTAGCTCCCGGAATTTCTTTTGTCCCATATTTCCAAAACTGCTCTGCAATGTACCTTGCTGCGGCATCTATTTCAGGCCGGATAGGATCTCTTCCCATCAGTTCATCCGAAGCCAGATACCTGAAATGTGAAATACTTTCTCTCTCATCAAAAGTGTTCTCAATGGCTTTTTTGCCATGCTGACAGTATCCTGCACTGCTTACCAAAGCAGTCAATAATAGAAGGCTTAATTTGATTTTCATTCCAAATTCTATGGTTTAGGATTCCAATATAGGTAAATTGGACTAATGAATCATAAAATGATTGATTAGACTGGCTTAAATTGGGTTGAATAGTAAATAACCAAATAAATGAAATTGATTCCATTCTGCTGGGAGCTGTCAGTGGGCATAATTTTTCTTTTTGTGTCCTGTAAATCGCAAAAAAGCTTTGATGCTTTTGAAATTGAAGATGGGTTGTATACTTCAAGAATTTTTGAGGGGAAAAAGGAAACAGTTTTCCTGGACAATGAACCTCAGTTTTTACATGTTTTTCCTGTCAATGAGAGCAATGGGATTTATTTTTTGGACACAACAGGAAAAGAAAGACTTTCTTTTCCCCAAAGGCAAGGTGCTGTGAAACTCAAAAATGAAGTTTTTCAAACCAAAAATTTTGACCTGGATCTGATTTCTATTCCCTTTAAATTCCGTGGGCGAAGGCAAGGTGTGCCTCCCCAATTGAATACCAACCTCAATGCTTCTTTATATGTCGGATATAGGTCGGATTGGTATACTTTGGGCTACAAACAAAATGAGTTTGGACTCTTTGACCGGATTACCAGACATTATGGAATGACTTTTGGTTTTTTTTCAGGACTTGGCTCTACTTCCATCAATCCTTTGGTCACACAAGATCGAATCAGTTATGAATACGATGGTATAACCTGGTCCAATGGTATGGCGCTTAGCTTTGCCTTCAATTACCTTAATCTTGGTATAGGGTTTGGATGGGATAAGCTTTTAGATAACAATTCAAGATATTGGGTTTATCAAAATAGACCTTGGCTTGGGCTTGTTCTAGGAATCAATTTGAATTAGGTAAATTGAGGGATAACTTATCCAGAATCTCCATAAAGTAAACAGGGACTTCTGCCTTAATACTGATTTTCTTTTTCTCCACAGGATGCTCAAATTCCAATTGCCAGGCATGTAGCAAAAGGTTGTTCAGACCAAAAGTATTTCTGAAAAAATTGTTCTGTTTATTGTCTCCATGAGTGGAATCGCCAATTACATAGTGCCTGGCGTGTGCCATATGACGGCGGATCTGGTGCATCCTTCCAGTATGAGGATAAATTTTCATAAGTGCATACCTGCTGGTTGGATATTTAGAGGAGGAAGGGTATGGGATTTCGGTCTGGTCTAATTTCCAAAATTCTGTTTTGGCAACCTGAAGTTCTCCATATAACTTTTTTTTAAGGGGATGATCAATGATCCCATGCTCTTCCATATATCCTCTCACCAGTCCCAGATAAATTTTTTTGATCTGGTCTGTAGGAAATAATGGTTGTAGCAGGGAGGTGGCTTCTGCATTTTTTCCAAATAGCAGAATTCCTGAGGTCGGACGATCTATCCTGTGGATTGGTGAAACCTGCTGTCCCATCTGATCTCTCAATAACTGGACAGCCAGTAAATGTTGTTCTTCTTTGGCCAGGCTGGTCCTATGGACAAGAACTCCTGCTGGTTTGTTGATGGCAATGTAATGCTCATCTTCAAAAATTATTTCGAGTACCGGTTTCAAAAACGCCTTTCTTAAAAAATTACTCCTGAACCAATACTTTCATTTCCCTCATACCATGCTACAAATTGACCTGAGGCAATTCCACGCTGTGCCTCATCGAAAATCACATATAAGCCTTTTTCTTTCATGATCAATGTTGCCCAGGTCAAAGGTTGTCTGTAACGGATTCTGGCCAGATAGCGCGCTGTTTTTCCGATTTCAAGCTGAAGATCCTCCCTGATCCAATGTACGTCTTTTTTAGGAACAAATAACCCAAATCTATTCAATCCGGGATGTTCTTCACCCAATCCGGTATAGATGATGTTTTCTCGGGTATCCGTTGCAATGACAAACAAGGGTTTACCAGTCCCGCCCACTTGCAATCCTTTCCTTTGGCCAACTGTGAAATAATGGGCTCCATTATGTTCGCCAATACATTTCCCTTGAGATTCATGGTATTGGACTGGGGAGCAAATATTGTCCAATTCTTCCGCTTCTAGATCTTCCAATCGAATACCAGCAGGTATTTTCTGATAATTGTACTCCGGCAAATTTTCTGGAATGACAACAATCTTTCCTTTTTTCGGCTTCAACTGTTGCTGTAAAAACTCCGGAAGCCGAACTTTTCCTATAAAACAAAGTCCCTGACTGTCTTTTTTATCTGCTGTGATCAGGTCTTGTTCTTTTGCTATCTGCCTGACTTCTGATTTTTGCAAATGACCAATAGGAAATAGGGCTTTGGACAATTGCTCTTGGCTCAGTTGACACAAAAAGTAACTTTGATCCTTATTGGTATCAGCACCTGCAATCAGTCTATAAACAGTTTTTCCGTCTTTTTCAAAACTGTCTTTCTGACAATAATGTCCTGTGGCTACGAAATCTGCTTTGAGTTTTTGGGCAGCTTTCAGGAAAATATCGAACTTGATTTCTCTGTTGCAGAGAATGTCAGGGTTTGGGGTCCTGCCTGCTTCATATTCTGCAAACATGTAGTCCACAATCCTTTCTCTATACTCTTCACTCAGATCGATGGCCTGAAAAGGTATGCCCAATTTTTCAGCGACCAACATGGCATCTGTACTGTCTTCCATCCAAGGGCATTCATTGGAAATAGTCACTGATTCATCATGCCAGTTTTTCATGAACATGCCGATCACTTCATAGCCCTGTTCTTTAAGAAGATAGGCTGCAACGGAGGAATCCACTCCACCTGATAGTCCGACGACTACCCTTTTTTTATTTTCCATAGTATTGAAATTGTTCATGGGTTCAAGGTCCATGAGGTTTCAAATTGCCAACAGTATTTGTTGGCGAATTGGTTCGCAATTTAATAGATCAATCTTTATTTCTTACAAAAATGAGCTTATGTCTTCCCTTAATGCTTTCTCTTTGCTCGATTTCAAATGCAGGAATGGAACTGATCAAGGGGGTCAGTTTTTGAAATCCATAATTCCTTGAATCGAAATTTGGTTGTTTCTTTTGAATAAGATTTCCAACATTCCTGATTCTCTTAGCCTTGTGGCCAATTTGGTGAAGTCACTGTCACTGGAAACCAGGCAGAAGCCATTGACTTTCTCTGAATACAATATGTCCATGGCATCGATAATCATAGCCGAATCCGTAGCGTTTTTTCCACTGGTATAGCTGTATTGTTGGAAAGGGGTAATGGCATTTTCCAAGAGTACGTTTTTCCATTTACCCAACTGGGTCTTTGTCCAATCCCCATAAATACGTTTGATGGTAGGATTTCCATATTTGGCTATTTCTTCCATCATTTCTTTTACAGGATGTGAGGAGACATTATCTGCATCTATCAATACAGCAATTTTAAGGTCTTTTTCCATTCAAAAATTTATTGATTTATCCAAGTTAAGGATAAAAAGCGGGATTCATAGAAAAGAAAATCAAACCAGAGCTTGATTCTAAAAAATTCTACAGTCCCAAATCACAATAAGAACTATTAAGAAATTTCATGTCATTTATTTTTTATGATTATCCGCAATCATTCCACTAACTGAGTTTTCATAGAATTTACCTTCATTTAGAATCAATATCCATGAATATCCAATATCGATAAATATCAGTATAATTAAAAAACCGCATTTCCTATGATTACTGGTATCATTGCGGATATACATCCTAAAATCCGCAGGATTTTAGTTTGGAGATTTGAATCTGCTTGTTTGTGTTCATTTTTGGTCTAGTTCGGGAATTTCTTCCCTTTGATTGAAGAGTGTTCATAGTTTTGAGACAATGGATTTTAGGTTTGAGGATAAAATGGACGGTTTTTTTCCTCAATTTTAATGGAAAAGGCATACCTCTTCCCTGTAAATCTTTATTTTTTGAGCTCCTGAGGGGTTTTTATCTGAATTTAGTTCAAAATCGGCTTGTAATCCTTACTCGTGAACAGTTTGAGCACTTCTCTTCTTCCCGTTCTTATCCACTTGGCTGAAACAGTGATAAATCTGAAGATAAACTTCTTGAGCCTGTCGGTAGGCTTAAGCCAATCAACTTTTCTGGAATACTCTCCAATGATATAGGTGTAAAAATTGGCATACATAGCCGTCATAAGCATAAAGGAGGTATTCTCTGCAAGGAACGAACAGGGCAACTTAGACCAGCCAAAGTCATTGTTGAGTACATCAAACAAGCGTTCGCTTGCACCCCGGGCGTTATAAAACCTTACAACAGCTTCATTGGACGATGTATGTTCATTGGTCAGAATAGCCCTGTAAGTAAATGCATCTCCACTAAACACATCTGCCTGCCCGTCTTTACGCCTGATTCTGGTAATGACCAGCCTGTAAGACCTGTCTTTACCGAAAGGTTTGTAGTCGGATAGGTCAGTAACTTCCATTTCCTGTACACCCAAACGTATTTTCTGCCACTTCTCAGGGGCTATACTTCCAAGGATATTATCCAGTTTGGCACATCTGTTTGCCCGTATATAAAAGCTTTCGGTATGTGCTTCCAGTGTGCGGAGAACTTCTTCCTGATAGGATGCTGAATCGGCTCTGAACCTTCCGATACGGATATTTTCATTGGTAAGCTGCCCAAACATGCGTGTAAGTGTATCAGCCTGCAAATATTTGGCCTGACTGTTGCCATTTCTGCCCTCTACGTACACAGGAATGGCCTGTGAAAATTCAGGATGTGCTATGGAAGCTACACCTGGCTGATATCCATAGACGTGTTTATATGTCTTTTTTGAATCGTACTTTTCAGTTGGAATGACGGTGTTGTCATAATCGAGGTCGTAAGCAACACCTGACTTGAGTAATCCGGTCTTACAAGCTGATTTTAACAACAAGCTGTTGAGTTTTCCATTGATATTAAATTCATGGCTTACTCCACTGGACGGATTTATAAAGAGTTCTGTATCAACAGCAAGCTCTTTGATACCTCTCAGAATTGTATCGGCACTGCATACTGAAAATGAAGGGACCTGTTCAAGTGCGTCTCTCAAGTGAACATTGATATCTTCAGTACAGTCGCCACCATTAAAGAAAATAGCCATATGATTGGCGAAAATGTCACTGTATGAAAACCCTCCCCTTAAGGCTCTAACCCCCAATTGATTATCAATGAGTTCTGGGAGACCAGAATTTTTGAAAGAGTTAAAAACAAAATTAAAACCTCCGAAAGGTGTGATTTTTTCTGTCGAATTCGTAATTTTCATACCGCTTATCTAGTTTGAGTGGTATCATCTAAATAAGTGAAAAAAAACGAGCCGGAAAAGCCTGAATTGAATAAATTCAGCCACTTTTTCGGCTTTTTTTAAATCCGCCCTGCGGATTTAAGGTACATATTTTTTCTATAGTGGCATACCCAAGTAGCTTGAAAACTTAATTTTCTGCTTACGAAAGCTAATTTTTTTGTAAGTTGCAATATGACCTTATATGTTTTATGAAAAAGAAAAAACTTTTGATTGCTACAGGTGGGGGAGACTGTCCCGGCTTGAATGCTGTAATAAGGGGAATTTACAAGAGAGCTAAGAAAACAAAGGAATGGGAGGTTTATGGCAGTATGGAGGCCTTTAATGGGGTTTGGTTTGAACCATTCAGGATAATCAAGTTAAATAGGAGTAAAGTAGCAGGTATCCACGTAAGAGGAGGTACCATTTTAAAGACCACCAACAAAGCGGATCCTTTACATTATCCTGTCAAGGATGATAAAGGCAACATTGTTTTCGAGGATCGTACCAAGGAGCTGGCAGAGATGATCAAGCGACATGGATTTGATGCAGTCATAAGTATAGGAGGTGATGGATCCCAGAAAATTTCCAAGGCATTGTTTGATCATGGCGTACCTATTGTTGGTGTTCCAAAAACCATAGATAATGATCTGGAAGCCACGGATATGACTTTTGGTTTTCAGACTGCAGTTCAGATAGCTACGGATAGTTTTGACAAATTGGTCACCACCGCTGAAAGCCATCACCGGGTAATGATCATGGAGGTTATGGGAAGAGATGCCGGATGGATCGCCATACACACGGCGATCGCCGGAGGAGCAGAAATCTGTCTGATTCCCGAAATACCCTATCAAATTGAAAAACTTGTAGAAAGGATAGAAAGCCGCTATGAAAAGGGGAGGGGGTTTGTAAATATTGTTATTGCAGAAGGCGCCAGGCCCTTAGGGGGGGCGGTTACCGCTTCCAAAGGAGAAGAAGGATCTCGTCACATTAAATTGGGAGGTGTGGCCTTTGAACTTTCCCATCAACTCAAAGCGGCAGGAGTAAAAGCCGAAATCAGGGAAACTATTTTAGGTCATGTTCAAAGGGGAGGTATTCCAACCGCATTTGACAGGGTGTTGGCTTCTTTGTTGGGAGTGAAATCCTTTGAAATGGTTTTACAGGGGGAGTTTGGAAAAATGGCTTCCTTTAAAAACAATGAATTCGTTGCTGTTCCATTAGAGGAGGCTACTAAAGGGAATAAAACTATCAATCCAGAAAGCTTCATAGTGAAAGGTGCTAAGGGATTGGGGATTTCTTTTGGGGACTAAGCTAAAATAGTATAAAAGATGCACTGATATTTCTATTTGACAGAGACTTGAATAAACTCAAAAATGAGCTAAAGGCTTATCAAAATGAAGCTAATATTTGGATGGTTTCCGGAGGAATTACCAATTCAGCCGGGAATCTGGCCCTACATCTTATTGGAAATTTAAATCATTATATTGGGGCAGAAATGGGCAATTCAGGTTATCAGCGGGATAGGGATTCAGAGTTTACCATTAAAAATGTTCCAAGGGATGAAATTTTAAAAATGATTGAAGATACCCGGCATATAATTACCAAAGCACTCTTAGAATTTCCTGAGGATTGGTTTTCCAGAAGGTATCCTCTGGAAGAATTTGGTTATCCCATGACCTATGAGTATTTCATGGTGCATCTAGTCAGCCATATCAATTATCATTTGGGGCAGATCAATTATCACCGGAGACTTTTAAGTACTTGATTTTAAGAGGTAATATCAGATTGGCAAAAAGAGCTCCAAACTAATAAGGCTATCCCAATTTTATTTATTTGTTGATTTTAGACGTTTTCCAAGTGTTTTAGCCTGGTATTTGCTAAAGGAAAACATCAAATATGGATTTTATGAAGTTTAAAAAAGCAGTAAGTATCGCTGTCATTTTGACAACCTCTATTTTGTTAGTTGCGCTGGCGGCCATTTTTGTAGTTTATAAAAACCAAAAAAGTATTACCCAGAATGTCATAACCTCCCTGAACCGGAATTTTGTGGGTGAACTGGAAGTAAAAGACTCCCATATTGCTCCATTTGCCAATTTCCCTTATATCTCCATCGATTTGGAAAGTGTAGTCTTTTATGGGGACAAATTATCAAAAAACGACACCATCTATTATGCACAAGATGTTTATGTTGGTTTTCGTATTTGGGATATCCTTAGAGGAAATAATATTGTCAGGGCTATAAAAGTGGCAAAAGCTGATCTTAATTTGGTCAAATTCAAAGATGGTAAGATTAACCTTTTGACAGCTAAAGGGATGGAGCAGGATGATGAAGGTGAAGAAAATCTTACATTGGATATAGCTTCTATCATTTTTTCAGATGTCGAAATAAAGTATGAAGATTTAGAAAATCTCAATACTTATTATTTCCATGTGGGGCGTGCCGAATCTGCGTTTAAAATGGAAAAAGAACATATTTATGCCAAATTCTTGAGCAAGTTGATTTTCGATTTTGAAGTAGAAGGAAAGCCTACATTTTTTTCAAATAAACATTTGGATTTGGATATTTCATTGGATTATGATCAAAACAAGTCCTTCCTTACTTTGGAAAGATCCAAAGTAGCTTTAGAAGGTGTACTTTTAAATTTAACTGGATCCATTGAATTGGATGAGAGTCTAAACATGGACCTCAAGATCGATGGAGAAAAACCTGATTTCAATCTGATCGCCGCATTTTTACCAGAAGAAACCGGTAATTTTCTAAGGAGGTACAAAAATGAAGGGGATGTTTATTTTCAGGGTAGAATCAAAGGGGAGATAGGAGAAGGAAAGGTGCCTTCCATAGGTTTGGAGTTCGGTTGTGACAATGCCTATTTTTTAAATCCCGCCAGAGAAAAGAAAGTGGAAGATTTGAGGTTTTCAGCGTTTTATACCAATGGTGAGGAGAGAAACCTTAGAACTTCTGAGTTTCAGTTATTGAATTTCAATGCCAGGCCAGAGCAAGGTACTTTCCAGGGTAAGCTCATCATCAGGGATTTTATCAATCCCTATATTGATATTAATTTAAATGCAGATTTGGATTTGGGCTTTTTGGGTGATTTTTTTGAAATAGAGGGTTTGCAGGGAATCAGTGGTCAGGTAATTGTCAATATGGATTTCAATGAACTTGTAGATCTGAATGTTTATGGGGTCAGTGGGATTGATAAGAGTATAAAAAGTGAGCTAATTGTCAATAACCTCAATTTCAGATTGCCCGACTTTCCTCATCCTGTCCAAAATGCCAATATTTATGCTTCCCTGGTAGAGGGAGATCTTTTTCTGGAAAGGGCCAACTTTGGTATTGCGGGATCAGATTTCTCGTTTGAAGGAAAAGTGCTCAATTTTCCCTCGATTTTTCATGGAGAAGATAAGAAGGTGAAAGCTGATTTGAGGGCAGCATCTGAAATCATTGATTTTGAGGAGATTTTTAAAAATGACTCCACCGCTTGGAAAGAAGTGATTTCTGATTTTGAAATCAAACTGGCCTTTGAATCTACAGGCAAGGAGCTGAAGCACTATAAGTACTTACCTAAAGGTGAGTTTTTTATTGAAGATTTTCATGCCAAACTGAAAAATTACCCACACGCTTTTCACGATTTTCATGCAGATGTGATCATTGGAGACAATGACCTCGCTGTAATTGATTTCACAGGGGAGATTGACAAAACAGATTTTCATTTTTCAGGAAAGTTGCAGAATTACTCCAAGTGGTTTCAGGAAACCCCTCAGGGAAAAAGCATTTTTGATTTTGATTTGGTATCCAATCACCTGGCCATTCATGATCTTTTGACTTATGCTGGGAATAATTATTTACCTCCTGATTACCAGAATGAAGAGATCGATAAGTTAAAGCTTAAAGGTAACCTGGAATTGGTCTATGATAGTGGATTCCGATCAGCTGATCTTTGGTTGAACCACCTGGAAGGAAAAATGAAATTGCATCCCTTAAGGCTTGAAAAATTTAAAGGAAGGTTACATTATGAAAATGATTATCTGACTTTGGAAAACTTTCAGGGACTTTTGGGGATTTCGGATTTTAATATTCAATTGGGTTATTATTTGGGAGCAGGGGATAAAACAGCCGCTCCGCGGAATTACTTTTCTTTGGTATCCAATAGAATGGACTTGGATGCTTTGATGGGATTTGAGGGCTTGGATAAGCCCAGCAACCACAAGGATTCCTTTAATGTTTTTCAGGTGCCTTTCAGCGATATGGATTTTTCTGCTAAAATTGGCAAGCTCAATTACCATACCTTCTGGCTGGATGATGTAACCTTCAAGGCAAGGACGAATCCTGATCATTACATCTACCTGGACACCTTAAGTTTGAGGGCAGCTTCGGGTACGCTGGGAATCAAGGGATATTTCAATGGATCCAATCCTGATGAAATTTATTTCCATAGCACCATGGTGGCAGATAAGTTAGATCTGGACAAGTTAATGTTCAAATTTGAAAACTTTGGACAGGATTATCTGATCAATGAAAACTTGCATGGATTGGTTTCCGGCACCATTGTAAGTAAGTTTTTGGTTTACCCTGACCTAACCCCGATCATTGATAAATCAGAAGCTTCTATGGACCTTACCGTTTACCAAGGGAGATTGGTCCGTTTTGCACCGCTTCAGGCCATGGGAGATTATTTTAAGGATAGAAACCTGAACAATGTACGTTTTGATACCCTTTCCAATAAGTTTGAATTAAAAGAAGGAGTATTGAACATTCCAAGGATGAATATCAATTCCAGCCTTGGTTTTATTGAATTGTCCGGTAAGCAGAGTCTGGATATGAATATGGATTATTTTATCAGAATTCCATTAGGACTCGTAACCCAAGTTGGTTTCAGGTCTTTGTTTGGAGGGAAAAATCAGGATGAGATTGACCCGGACAGAGAAGATGCCATCGTTTACAGGGATACTGATAAAAAAGTTCGATTTGTCAATTTAAACATGAAAGGAACTCCGGACAATTATCAGATTGGTTTGGGAAGGGACAAAAGGAACTAAAAAAACCGCCTGAAATTTTTCAGGCGTTTTTTTTATTGTCATTATCAGATTATCCAAGCCAATTGGTCCAAGGAATTCTGCTAAGGATCAAAACAAGTCCGATGGCATAAAGCATGTAAATGGACCTGAATTTTGCCCTACTTTCTGTAAATTTCTTCGCTCTTGTATATCCTATCGTTATGACAACGATGGCCAAAATATTGATCAAAGGATGTTCCAAAGCGGTGAGCCTGGCAGCACTGTCAGACATTGCGCCTCCTCCTTTCAAAAGGGAAAATCCAATAGGGCTTACGAAATAAAGGATAAGCCCCACCAAGAGCTGAACATGCGAAAGAATAAAAGCGATCATGGCGAATTTTCTGTCTTTTTCGGTAAATTCCTTATTGCTTAGGGCACCGATAAGGGCATAAATAAATACGATCGCCAATGCGGCTAAGGCCAGATAGGCTAATCCAGAGTGAAGATGTTTCAGTCCAATATACATTGCTTGTTTTTTGTTTATAGTAAGGGATATGTATTTTCAGTTTCCAAATTTCAACTGTAGAAATTAGAATAAGTTGCAATCATCCTATCAATTCTTTCAAAATTATTCCACATAGAGGACAAGACCTTTCAGGTATTCCGTTTCAGTATGGTAAATATTGATCGGATGGTCGGCCGGTTGGGAAAGATAATGAAGTATTCTGACATTTCGTCCTGTTTCCAATGCTGCCGCTGTAATGGTATGGGCAAAAAGCTGTTTGTCCACTACTTGTGAGCAGGAAAACGTAAATAAGATTCCACCGGATTTTATTTTCTTTAAAGCCTCTGCATTCAATCTTTTATAACCCTGAACGGCATTGTGCCTGGCTTTGATGTTTTTAGCAAAAGCAGGAGGATCCAATACAATGATATCAAAGTCATTTTCAATTTCCCGGATATATTTTACCACATCTGCCACGATGGATTTATGCTTGCCTATAAATCCTGGATTTAATGCCACATTTTTATCCGTTAGTTCGATGGCCTTAGCGGAGATATCCACTGAATGCACTTCACTTGCGCCTGCTTTTAAAGCAGCTACAGAAAATCCACCTGAATAACAAAATGTATTGAGTACCTTTTTACCCTTGCTGTAAAGCCCCAACAGGTTTCTGTTTTCCCTTTGGTCCACAAAAAATCCTGTTTTTTGACCTTTTTCCCAGTCTATTTCAAATTGACACCCATATTCAAGAACCCTGTTGGTCTTGGGGGTTCCGTAAACCAACCTGTTTTCAACTCCTAAGGTTTTTGGGAGTGTTTCAGCACTTTTATCATACACCGCCTGCAAGCTGTTTCCAAATATCACCTGAAGGGCTTTGGCAATATCTTTTACATGCCGGAACATCCCAATATGATGGGTCTGTACCACTGCCGTGCCATTATAAAAGTCAATGATCAATCCCGGTAAACCGTCTCCTTCTCCATGGACAAGTCTATATACATTGGTCATTTGGTTTTCCGTCAAACCGATACTTTCCCTGACCAGGTAAGCAGCTCTAAGTTTTTTGATCCAAAATTCAGTATTGATGGCTTCTTTTTCAAAGGTTATCAAACGGACCATGATGGATCCATGCTGAAAATGGCCAATACCAAGAAAATTATCCTTATGGTCCACCACTTCTACCAATTGCCCGTTTTGAAGACTTTCGTCTTTATTGGCAATAGCCCCAGAAAAAACCCAATGGTGCTTTCTTAGAATGGAAACTTCTTTTCCTTCATGAAGCTTTATTTTTGGATAGGTTGACATGCTTGTTTGAATTTACAGGAAAGATGATAGAACCAAGAATCATGGCTATGGCACTGACGCCCAGTGCAGGTAAATGTGGATAAAAAGGCAGATCAGAAACCAACAGGCCGAGATAGGCAATCATACCGAAAACAATGGACATGATGGCACCCATTTCAGAAGCTTTTTTCCAATAAAGGCCCGCTGTTAAGGGAACAAATAAGGATACCAACATCAAAATGGAAGCCCCGGCGACCAGTTCATAAATGTTGGTTTTCCATTGTGCCATGATGGTTGCAATGATTGCAATCACTATGATATTGATCCTCAAGATCCAAAGAAAATGTTTGTCGCTCAGGCGATTGCCAAAATAAGGCCGTATCAAGTTCTCTGAAACAATCGCCGAAGGTGCCAGTAAGCCCGAACTGGTAGTACTCATGATGGCTGAAATCAACGCACCAAAGAATAAAATCTGAACATGTACGCCACTATGGAGTAAAACCATCTGGGGTAACAACAATTGTTTGTTTTCGAGGTAAATTTCAGGATATAAGTGTTTTGCCCCCAATGTAATAAATAATGGTAGCAGACCAATGGTTACATAAAAGGTTCCTGCCAAATAAGTTGATTGCACGGCAACTTTTTCGGATTTGGAAGCCATGACACGCTGGTAAATATCCTGACTGGGAATACTTCCCAAACCCAGTATTATCCAAGCTCCCAGATAGTTCATCCAAGAAATGGTATCGGCTTTTGGGAAAAACTGAAAACTTCCCTCCGGCGCTGATTCAAGAATAGGGACAACCCCACCGGCCTTTTCTGCAACGAGTACTGCTACCCAAACCAATCCAACCACGATCATTGTGGTTTGGATGAAATCGGTTATGGAAATAGCCCACATTCCTCCCAAAAAAGTATAGAAAACTACAATTGCTGCGGAAAGGATTATTCCCTGTGTAATACTGATGTCTGCTACTGAGGTGAAAATGAGAGATAAAGCCACCAATTGGGCCGCTACATAACCAAAATATACCGGAACCATGAATATGGAAGCAAAGAATTCTACCCTTTTACCAAAAATCTTTTTATAAACGTCCCCGATGGTCAATACATTCATGCGGTACATGGGCTTGAGGTAAAAAACACCAAAAAGGATCAAACATAAAGCCCCCCCAAAAGGGTCTTCAATCACTCCCTGTAATCCATGGTCCAAATATTCCGAAGAAGCACCAAAAATAGTTTCTGATCCAAACCAGGTAGCAAATAGGGCAGAGGCAGACAAAAAAAGCGGTAGTTGCCTGCCCGCCAAAACAAAGTCATTTGAATTTTTGACCAATTTGGACGACCAGGCACCTATTCCTACGGTAATCAGGATATAGATTATGATTGCTGTGAGGAGCAAACTATTTTGTGTTTAGGTTAGAGGTGAGACATAAGACACAAGACATAAGACACAAGAAATAAGAAGCTAGAGACAAGAAGCGAGAGCTTAGAAGCAAGAAATAAGAATCAAATTTATTTAGTACCATGTACCATGTACCATGTACTAAGTACCAAGAACTTGGTACATGGTACTTAGTACTTGGTACATCAATCTTGAGTCTTAATTCTTAAGTCTTGAGTCTAATTATACATCTTCTCCCTCAATGCCTTGATTTCATCGGATTCCAGATAATCGTCGTAGCTCATCCTTCTGTCAATAGTTCCTTTAGGAGTAAACTCAATGATCCTGTTGGCAGTGGATTGAACAAAAGCATGGTCATAAGAAGATAAGAGCACAGTGCCATTGAAATCAATGATAGCGTTGTTAAATGCGGTAATAGATTCCAGGTCCAAGTGGTTGGTAGGTTCGTCCATCACCAGTAGGTTTGGATTTTGGAGCATCATCCTGGATATCATACACCTCACTTTTTCACCACCGGAAAGAACAGAGGCTTTTTTCAGTGTCTCCTCACCTGTAAATAGCATTCTGCCCAAAAACGTGCGAACATAGGCTTCCTCTTGGTTGCTGCTATACTGTCTCAACCAATCAATCAGGTTCAGTTCTGTCTGGAAATATTTAGAATTATCATTTGGCAAGTAGGCTTTATTGATGGTTACTCCCCATTTGAAACTTCCTTTTTGGACAGGAATATCTTCCATAATGGTCTGGAAGAATTTGGTGACAGCCTGTTTGGTTTTAGAGATGAAGGCAATTTTGTCGCCCTTATCCACCATCAGGTTGACATCGGTAAAATAGATGGCGTTTTCATCTTTCAGTTCCAATCCTTCAGTCATGAAAATCTGATCACCGGCTTCTCTTTCAGGTTTGAAAATGATACCGGGGTATTTTCTGGTGGAAGGCTGTATATCGTCCACATTGAGTTTTTCCAACATTTTCTTTCTGGCCGTAGCCTGCTTGGATTTAGCCACGTTGGCAGAAAACCTTGCGATGAATTCCTGCAATTCTTTTCTTTTCTCCTCAATCTTTTTGTTCTGATCGGATTTCTGTTTGGCTGCCAATTGTGAGGATTCATACCAGAAAGTATAGTTTCCAGAGTAAATCCTGATTTTGCCAAAGTCTATGTCTACGATATGGGTGGATACCGCATCCAAAAAGTGACGGTCGTGGGATACCACAATCACAAGGTTTTTGAAGTTTACCAGGAAATCTTCCAACCAGCTGATGGTTTCAGTGTCCAGGTCGTTGGTAGGTTCGTCCAGGATAAGAATATCCGGATTACCAAAAAGGGCTTGGGCAAGGAGCACCCTTACTTTTTGGTTACCGGCAAGTTCCTTCATCTGCAGGTAATGTAAATCTTCAGAAATGCCTAGGCCTGATAGGAGGGCTGCTGCATCAGATTCCGCATTCCATCCATCCATTTCAGCAAACTCAGCCTCTAATTCGGAAGCACGGATACCATCTTCCTCAGAAAAATCAGCTTTCATGTAGATAGCATCTTTTTCTTCCATAATGGCATAGAGCTTTTTGTGCCCCATAATGACCGTTTTAAGCACCTCAAATTCATCAAATTCGAAGTGGTTCTGTTTCAACACGGCCATTCTTTGACCTGGAGTGATATTGACACTTCCGGTGGTACTGTCCTGTTCTCCGGAAAGGATTTTCAAAAAGGTGGATTTTCCGGCTCCGTTGGCACCGATCACACCGTAACAGTTGCCCGGAGTGAATTTTAAATTTACATCTTCAAATAAGGTCCTTTTTCCGAACTTAAGGGAGAGGTTATCAACTGAAATCATGGATTGCTGTAATTTTTGAAGGTGCAAAGATAGTCAATTTGATTACAATCAGTACCCCCAGTCCTCAAGAGTCTTATCGGAAATCGGTAGATTTTTTATTGAGCTTCATTTCCCTGATCCAAATGTTCCTGTAGAGTACATCATGACCTTCAGCCTGAAGCTTGATCCCTCCCGGAAGGTCTGTTATTCCTTTACCTCCATCATTTCCGCCATCAAGTCCTGAATTAGGTCCCCCCCATACCTGTTGGATTTCTTTATCCTCATGGATCTTTTGACCATTAAAATATACAGTGACCCTTGCTTTTTCAGTCAGCTGTCCATTTTTAAACCTTGCGGCTCTGAACATGATATCATAGGCATTCCATTTTCCTGTTCCATTGTAGGCCTGTACAGTAGGAAGGTGTTCGTTGATAATGGCGGCCATACCATGCAAACCGTAATCTCCATCCAAAATCTGTATCTCATACCTGTTTTGAAGGTAAACTCCGGAATTTCCCCCTTCATTTTGAACCAAAAACTCCACATGAAGTCTAAAGTCTCGAAATTCTTGTTTGGTAACTATATCGGCTGCCCCATATAAACCACCGGCAGCAGCCGGGTCATTACTGTTCATGGCAAAACCTTCATCCACAGGGTCTTTAACAATCTGCCATTTTATAGGTAATTCCGCTTTTAATCTTGGACCTTTCCAATAAGTCCATTTTTCATGGAGCATTTCTTTGCTGCCATCAAACAGCATTTGGGCCTTTGCGGGTTTTTTGGCCCCAACACCCATTTGGGCAGAAACATGTGTATGAATAAGAAAGATCAGTAGAAGAAGGAGTAAATTTTTCATGGCTTTTTTGAGGAGAATTGACCCAAATAAGCGAATAATTTGGAAGGAATACATGCTGATCATAAAATTTTCATTCAAAAATTCTTCAAAGCCATTATTTTTGGATTTCACTAGATCATCAAAATGAAAAATATTCACCTTTTGTCCATCCTTTGCAGTCTGATTTTCTTGTCCTGCAATTCTAAGCAAAAAAATATCAGTGTAGAGGAGCACTTAATGGAGGTCAATGACTGGCACGAAAAACAAATGGTTTCACTTCGTTCAGAAACCGGCTGGTTGAACCTCATAGGGCTTTACTGGCTGAAAGAGGGTTTGAATTCCTTTGGATCGGGACATCAAGTCGACTTGAAATTGGAATCGGATCAATTCCCAGAAGAAATAGGGCAATTTGAACTGATTGAGGGGAAAGTTTTTTTTACGCCTTCCCAAAAAGGAATAACATCCAATTCAGGAGAAATAATGGATAGGGTTTTGATTTTTGATAGTGAAAATGGAATTGCGGAAGCGCTCAGTTTTCGAAGTTTACACTGGGCAATTATAAAAAGGTCAGACGCTTATGGCCTAAGATTAAGAGACTTTGAGGCTGAAGCAGTCAAAAAGTTTGAAGGGGTGGAGCGTTTCCCTGTCAATTTGGAATGGAGAATCATTGCAGATTTTGTGCCTTATTCTCCTCCCAAGGACATCATGATCACCAATGTTATTGGTCAGACTACTCCAAATCCTTCTCCGGGCTATCTTCAGTTTGAGGTTGGTGGCAAAACTTATAAAATAGATGCATTGGGCAGTGAGGAGGATGAGGAGTTGTTCTTGATTTTCGCAGATGCCACCAGTGGAGGAGAAACTTATGGTGGAGGCCGCTACATGTATGTGAAAAAAGCAGATGCTTCAGGAAAAATCATCCTGGATTTCAACAAAGCTTATAATCCTCCATGTGTTTATACGCCCCATGCCACCTGTCCGCTTCCGCCAAGGCAGAATATTTTGGACTTAGCCATCACAGCAGGCCATAAAAATTTTGGAGACCATTAAGCAGCTTCTTTTAAGACTTCCTCTTCCTCATCCGGAACTTTCACACCTGCTACTTTTTCCAGAAAGTTTATTGTTTCTAGTAAGACGGAATTCCAATCTTTGGAAGTGATGCTGGAAGCAATGACATGATCCCCTGTTTCGGGAAAGGCTATTTTTCTTTTCATGTTGTCTTTTGTGCCTAATTGATCATACATTTCAAGCATTTTTGGAACAGAGACTACAAAGTCCTGCTCCTGATTGTTTTTATAGTAATAGCCTAGAAATACCGGAACTTTGATTTTTTTAAATGTTCCAAAATTCATCTTGCTCCGAAGCAAGACTGCCAAGCTCTCAAATCCGTTGACATGGTATTCTTCTGACCAGTACTTGGCCTTTTCCCCTTCTCTTGGGGTGATTCTGACTCCATCTTTGAAAACAAAATTTTCAGCAAGATACTTTGACCAAGGTCTGAAAAACTGCTCTAGGGCATCACCTCCTTCACGAATGGCCGGGGAGTAAAGGATAAGTGCTTTCATATCTGGCCTTTCAGAAGCCAAAATCAAGGATAATGCCCCTCCCATAGAAGTGCCCATGACTATTACAGAGTCTCCCAGGCTTTTACCGATCATATATGCTTCCCTGGCCTCATCTACCAGCTTTTGAGCCGTCAGGTACCGCATAGCATCCGCCCTTTTTATTCCGTGTTCTGGAAGTCTTACCAAATACAAGTTGGCATTGAAATGCCGTGCCACTTCCCTGTGGACTGGAAACCCCTCCATTTCACTGGCCCCAAACCCATGGATATATACGATAGAATAAGGGGTTTTGCTCTTATGTAGGCTGTCAGCCCAGATTATTTTGGCTTGGTTGCCTGGTTTCAATCCTACCACTGTATCTTCTTTGCTCTTTATATAGGCTTCCAAATCAATCATTCGGGACGGAACCTCAGGATAAGGTCCATCTAATGTTTGGATTTTAGCTTTTGGGCCAAGCATGTATACGATCACCAGGATAATGGCAGTGGCCAATAAAATTTTGAGTACAGTTTTCATTCATTGAGTTCCTTAAATCCGCAGGGCGGATTTAAAAAAAGCCGAAAAAGTGGCTGAATTTATTCAATTCAGGCTTTTCCGGCTCGTTTTTTTTTCACTTATTTAGGTGTTACCACACATCCTTGATAAGCGGTATGAAAATTACGAATTCGACAGAAAAAATCACACCTTTCGGAGGTTTTAATTTTGTTTTTAACTCTTTCAAAAATTCTGGTCTCCCAGAACTCATTGATAATCAATTGGGGGTTAGAGCCTTAAGGGGAGGGTTTTCATACAGTGACATTTTCGCCAATCATATGGCTATTTTCTTTAATGGTGGCGACTGTACTGAAGATATCAATGTTCACTTGAGAGACGCACTTGAACAGGTCCCTTCATTTTCAGTATGCAGTGCCGATACAATTCTGAGAGGTATCAAAGAGCTTGCTGTTGATACAGAACTCTTTATAAATCCGTCCAGTGGAGTAAGCCATGAATTTAATATCAATGGAAAACTCAACAGCTTGTTGTTAAAATCAGCTTGTAAGACCGGATTACTCAAGTCAGGTGTTGCTTACGACCTCGATTATGACAACACCGTCATTCCAACTGAAAAGTACGATTCAAAAAAGACATATAAACACGTCTATGGATATCAGCCAGGTGTAGCTTCCATAGCACATCCTGAATTTTCACAGGCCATTCCTGTGTACGTAGAGGGCAGAAATGGCAACAGTCAGGCCAAATATTTGCAGGCTGATACACTTACACGCATGTTTGGGCAGCTTACCAATGAAAATATCCGTATCGGAAGGTTCAGAGCCGATTCAGCATCCTATCAGGAAGAAGTTCTCCGCACACTGGAAGCACATACCGAAAGCTTTTATATACGGGCAAACAGATGTGCCAAACTGGATAATATCCTTGGAAGTATAGCCCCTGAGAAGTGGCAGAAAATACGTTTGGGTGTACAGGAAATGGAAGTTACTGACCTATCCGACTACAAACCTTTCGGTAAAGACAGGTCTTACAGGCTGGTCATTACCAGAATCAGGCGTAAAGACGGGCAGGCAGATGTGTTTAGTGGAGATGCATTTACTTACAGGGCTATTCTGACCAATGAACATACATCGTCCAATGAAGCTGTTGTAAGGTTTTATAACGCCCGGGGTGCAAGCGAACGCTTGTTTGATGTACTCAACAATGACTTTGGCTGGTCTAAGTTGCCCTGTTCGTTCCTTGCAGAGAATACCTCCTTTATGCTTATGACGGCTATGTATGCCAATTTTTACACCTATATCATTGGAGAGTATTCCAGAAAAGTTGATTGGCTTAAGCCTACCGACAGGCTCAAGAAGTTTATCTTCAGATTTATCACTGTTTCAGCCAAGTGGATAAGAACGGGAAGAAGAGAAGTGCTCAAACTGTTCACGAGTAAGGATTACAAGCCGATTTTGAACTAAATTCAGATAAAAACCCCTCAGGAGCTCAAAAAATAAAGATTTACAGGGAAGAGGTATGCCTTTTCCATTAAAATTGAGGAAAAAAACCGTCCATTTTATCCTCAAACCTAAAATCCATTGTCTCAAAACTATGAACACTCTTCAATCAAAGGGAAGAAATTCCCGAACTAGACCAAAAATGAACACAAACAAGCAGATTCAAATCTCCAAACTAAAATCCTGCGGATTTTAGGGAGTTCTTGAGCATGTAAAAATAGCAGTTATGTTACAATAATCTTTCCGTTTAGAACAGCATTATTGATGGATACGTGGTTCTGGATTATTTTTTATTTTTGGCAAAATCATTCATGGAAATATGAAAAAATTAAGTCTAAGGAAAATTTCAGTCATCCTGACATGCGCTGGTTTTACGTTGGCCTGCTCAGAAAAAGACAAGGAAGTTTATCAAATTCAGATTTCGGATTTTGAGCCCCATGTCATTGCCCTTTCTTCAGATGAATTTATGGGGAGAATGCCCTTTACAGAAGGAGAAACTTTGACACTAAACTATCTGGAAGAGGAATTCAAAAAATTAGGACTGCAACCGGGAAATGGTGAAAGCTATTTTCAGGACGTGCCCATGATGTCCATAACTACCAGACCGGCTTCTCAAATGAATATAAGAGCAAAGGGGGCTGAGGTAAATTTGAAAGGCTTTGATGATTATGTGATCTGGACTCAGCGAACAGATCCACAGGTTAGCTTTGAGGATGCCGAAATCATATTTGCAGGTTATGGAATCGTCGCTCCGGAATACGGCTGGAATGATTATGAAAACTTGGATGTCGAAGGTAAAATCGTAATGGTCATGGTCAATGATCCTGGCTTTGGAAGTACTGACCAAGGACTCTTTAGAGGAAATACCATGACTTATTATGGTAGATGGACTTATAAGTTTGAAGAAGCCGCGAGGCAGGGAGCTCTTGGCACTTTGATCATCCATGATACCGAGCCTGCGGGTTATGGATTCCATGTGGTTCAAAATGGCTGGAATTCCAGTAAATTATATTTGGATTCCAGAGGGGTTGACAAATACAGGCCTGTTTTTGAAGGTTGGGTTACACTGCCCACCGCCAAGCAGCTTTTTGGACTTGCTGGTTTGAATGCCGAAGAAATGATGAATTCCGCAAAATCCAAAGGGTTTAAGCCAGTTCCTTTAGGCCTGAAAGCGAGTAGCCAAATGGAAGTCGATGTGAAGTATGCCATGTCCAAAAATGCCATCGCCATGGTGGAGGGGACGAAGAAACCCAATGAATATCTTATCTATTCCGCCCATTGGGACCATTTGGGAATAGGAAAGCCTGATGCCGATGGGGATAGTATATATAACGGGGCATTGGATAATGCCAGTGGTATTGCAGCCCTGATGGCTTTGGGTAAAGCATTTATGGAAAACAGACCTGAAAGATCGGTAGTGTTATTGGCAGTAACGGCGGAGGAACAAGGTCTTTGGGGGTCTGCCTATTATGCAGAAAACCCAGTTTTTCCCAAAGAAAAAACCATTGCCAACATCAATATTGATGGTGTGAACCATATCGGGAAAATGAAGGATGTCTCCGTGATTGGTGTTGGTCAATCTGATTTAGAAGATTTGTTAGAGGATGAACTTCAAAAAGTAGGGAGATACAGTGCCCCTGAACCCACCCCTTCTGCAGGATATTATTATAGATCTGATCATTTTAATTTTGCCAAAATAGGAATTCCTGCTTTGTATTTCGGTACAGGTATTGACCACGTTGAAAAAGGCAAAGAGTACGGAATGCAAAGACAAAAGGAATTTACCCTTAACCAATACCATAAGCCATCCGATGAATATGTGCCCGGAGAATGGGATTTGGAAGCTGCAATCGATGAAATCCAGTTATATTATTCCATCGGTAGAAGGTTGGTCAACCAAGATGTTTGGCCCAAATGGAAAGATGGTTCTGAATTCAAAGCCATAAGGGAAGCTTATATGAAGAAATAATTTTATAAAAAGCTGTCCTCCAAAAGGGCAGCTTTTTTTTTATATATAAGTTTCCATTTTTTGATGAAAAACTTTGTAAATGTACAGATTTTCAATGTTGTTTTCAAACAAGTCATTTTGTGTTCATATTCATGGAGGAACAATTTGAGAGTTTTACAAACTTTTTATACAATAATCTAAACTTTTTGTAAAGCCTTACCGTTGAGAGTGTGTTTATCGGTCACAAATGGAAAGTATCTTACAAAAAACCAGGGTAGATGTCAATGAGGATATATTCCTCAAAGACCCTTTTAGTTCCGATTTGGGTAAGGAAATCATCACCAATAGCATTGAAATGATGATAGAATTGGGGTTTGAGAATTTCACTTTCAAAAAGCTTTCTACTAAAATCGGTTGTACAGAATCTGCTGTCTACAGGTATTTTGAGAATAAGCATAAATTACTGTTGTATCTTACTTCCTGGTATTGGGGCTACCTTCAACAGAATTTTATTTTTGGAACGGCTAACATGGACGATGCCAGGAAGAAGCTTGAAATAGCGATCAGAATCCTTGTTCAAGGTCCGATTTTTACCCAAAATGATTTCATTGATCCTTTGGCCCTTAGAAGATTATTAACGGATGAAGCCACCAAGGCCATTATGACAAAGGATGTAGATGAGGAATACCAAAAGGGCTTTTTCAACCATTACCATAAACTCGGAGAAAGAATTGCCAATATAATTCTCGAAATCAATCCTAGATTTCAATATCCCAAAACCTTGGTTTCAACAGTCATGGAGTCCAGCCTGATGCAGTCATTTTATTCAAGGCATTTACCAGGTTTGACAGAATACCAACCGGGAGATGAAAAAAGAATTGATTTTTTCAACCAATTAGTTTTCAAAACCATAGAAGATGAAAATTGACGTCGCACTCACACCTTTACGAAGGTTTTTCAAACTCCTTGAAGAAGAAAAGAAGGAGGTATATGCCATATACTTCTACTCTTTTCTAAACGGTGGGGTATCCCTGATTTACCCGCTTGGTATTCAGGCTATTGTAAACTTTGTCCTTGGTGGCAGGGTCAGTACTGCATGGTTGATCATGGTCTTGGTGGTGGCTATCGGTATTACTTTCGGAGGATTTCTTCAAATTTCCCAATTGTACCTTACAGAGAAACTGGAACAAAGGGTTTTTACAAAATCTGCTTTTAGTTTTGCCTATAGGCTGCCAAGGTTAAAGCTGGATGAGCTTCAAGGAAAATATACCCCTGAATTGGTCAACAGGTTTTTTGATGCAGTCAACCTTCAGAAGGGGATGTCAAAAATTTTGATTGACTTTTCATTTGCCACAGTGCAGATTTTCTTTGGGATGATCCTATTGGCATTGTACAATGTTTTCTTCTTGATATTCAGTGTGATCCTTTTAGCATTAGTAGTCTTGATTTTTTACTACACCAGCCCGAAGGGTATGGAGACCAATTTGAAGGTTTCAACACAAAAGTATAAAACAGCGTATTGGCTTGAGGAAATCGGCAGGACCATGGCGACTTTCAAACTGGCAGGTAATTCCAAATTGCCTTTCTATACCATTGATAAATTGCTTGAATCCTATGTGGATTACAGGAATAAGCATTTTGCTGTTCTTGTTCTTCAATACAAGGTGATGATCGTATTCAAAGCTTTGATTGTTACTGTCCTTCTTATAGTAGGAAGTGTGCTTCTTATCAACGATCAGATCAGCATTGGACAGTTTATTGCTGCTGAGGTGGTGATTATTTTGATGGTGAGCTCTGTGGAAAAGGTAATCCTGTCTTTGGACTCAGTATATGATACCTTGACTGCAACTGAAAAGATGGGACAGATCATGGATCTTCCTATGGAAAGGCAGGAAGGGACAGAAAAATCCCTTACTACCAATAAACAGAGCTTGGAGTTTGAGATAAGAGACCTTTCTTTCAAGTCAAAAGATACCAGTTTTGAAATTTTAAAGGATGTTTCTTTCCATCTCAAACCTGGAGAGAAAGTAATTTTGACTGGCAAAAGCGGAAGTGGAAAGAGTACTCTCATGTACCTGATGGCCGGCTTGTACTCCGATTATAGGGGAAGGATAATTGTCAACGGCCTGCCAATAGATACTATGAATCTGGACAGGCTAAGAAGCTATATTGGGGATAGCCTTTCCCATCAGTCCATTTTCCATGGTTCAATCTATGATAATATTACATTAAAAAAGGATGTAGGGGACAAGCATGTCAGGGATATCATCGAGCTGGTAGGATTGAAGGAATATATTTATCAGCTGACAGAAGACTGGGATACCGTCCTGATGCCAGAAGGCAAAAATTTGAGCAAATCCGTGATAAGCAAAATTATTCTAGCGAGATGTTTGGTCAATTTCCCAAAGGCTTTGTTGCTGGAAGATGTAATCTCTTCTTTTGGTGATGAGGAGAAGGAAAGGTATATCAATTACTTGTTAAACGGAAACTGGACTTTGTTAATGGTTTCTGAAGATCCCGAGACCATTAAAAAATTCCCAAGAGTCATTGAATTAGATGAAGGCAGGGTTGTTTTTGATGGTAGCAGTGAAGTCTATTTGAAAAGTAAAAAGAATTAATCCCAATCCCTATGATAGATATTTCAAAAAATAAAATCGGGGGCAAAGCTTCCTTTGAGGATTACAAAAGTTTGGGGATGAGCTATCCCAAAAATGAAAGCAGGAAGCGTATTCAGATACTTATCTGGTTTTTGGTCGGTGCATTCTTGTTTTTGTTCTTGCCTTGGACCCAGAATATCAGGTCAAAAGGTTTTGTAACTGCCCTTAGGCCAGAGCAGCGGCCTCAAACGGTACATTCCATCATTGCTGGTAGAATTGAGAAATGGTATGTGGGAGAAGGTGATTATGTACAGAAGGGTGATACTGTTTTGCTTGTATCTGAAATCAAGGATGATTATTTCGATCCACAGCTTTTGGAAAGGACGAAACTTCAGGTTGACGCCAAAATGATGGCAGCCAAGTCCTATTCTGAAAAAGTAAAATCACTGGAAATACAAATTGGGGCCTTAAGGGAAAATAACAAACTCAGAAGGGAACAGGCTGAAAACCGTCTCCAAATGGCGATGCTCGAGGTAACTTCTGACAGTATCAAGTTTGAACAGGCCAAAGTCAATTTTAAAATAGGAGAGGAGCAGCTCGGCCGAGCAGAGAAGCTTTATAAAGAAGGGTTACGTTCCTTGACGGACTTTGAGCAAAGGCAACTGAGATTCCAGGAGGTGCAGGCCAATTTGATTGCTGCAGAAAATAAACTCCTACAAAGCATCAATGCCCGTATTGCTGCCCAAATTGAACTGAATGCCATCGATAATGATTTCAGGGATAGAATGGCAAAAGCCACTGCGGACATGTACGAATCCATGTCTGCTCAGTTTGATGCCGAAGCTACAGCTACGAAGCTCGAAAATCAGTACGCCAATTATGAAGTTAGAACAGGTTATAGGTATATTCTTGCTCCGCAGGACGGTTACATCACACGGGCTATCCAGGTCGGTATAGGTGAGACCATTAAGGAAGGAGCAGAAATCATCAGTATTCTTCCAGGAAATGCACAACTTGCTGTTGAGATGTTTGTAGAACCTGTTGATTTCCCATTGATCAGACTAGGAAATAAGGTAAGGTTTATTTTTGATGGTTGGCCTGCAATTGTGTTCTCGGGTTGGCCGCAAATCACCAATGGTACCTTTGGAGGCGTGGTACATGCCATAGATAATTTTGCTGGTCCTGATGGGAAATACAGGATTTTGGTGGTGGAAGATCCAGAGGACAAACCTTGGCCGGACAAGTTAAGAATTGGTTCCGGAGCGGACGGTATAGCGCTTCTCAATGATGTGCCTCTTTGGTATGAATTATGGCGACAACTTAACGGATTCCCACCTGATTACTATACTTCCAGGGAAAAGGCTGAAAACAGTAAGAAAAAATAACCGATGCGCATCTATTCTGTAATTATTGGTTTATTGGTATCCACTTCGGTCTGGGCTCAGGAAAAGCTTACTTATGAAACTTATCTGGATTGGGTAAGGAGCAATCACCCGGTAGCAAAATTGGCCGATGTAAATCTCCGGTTTGGTGAACAGGAATTGCGTGCCGCCCGTGGTGGCTTCGATCCTAAAATCTTTGCTGACTACAGCACCAAAAGGTTCAAAAATACGGAATACTATGACACCAGGCAGGCAGGAATAGGCATTCCTACTTGGGGAGGTGTTGAACTGAAGGGGATAGTGGAGCAGAATACCGGTGTTTATCTCAATCCTGAGCAGACAGTACCTGCGGATGGATTGGTTGCCTTGGGTGCTTCTGTAAATATTGGCCAGGGTCTTTTCATTGACAATAGGAGAGCAGCCCTTAGGCAGGCCCAGATATTTAGGGACGCTACAAGGGCTGAGCGTATACAAATCCTTAATGACCTCTACCTGGATGCTACTGATGCCTATTGGAAATGGTCTGCTGATTATAACAATCTTCAGGTATTTGAAGAAGGACTCCGCTTAGCAGAACAAAGATTTGAAATGATCAAGGAAAGCTTCATTCAAGGTGACTTTCCCGCTATTGATACTGTGGAGGCATACACTCAGGTAATGGACAGGTTGTACAGGCTTCAGAATGCCCAGATCAGTTTCTTCAAGTCTACTCAGTTTCTTAATACTTTCTTGTGGGATCAAGATGAGGAACCTTTGGAGCTGGTAGAAGGCATATTTCCTGAAAATGTACTGGATGAGATGTTGTTTGATTACAGCAAGGAATCTTTAAGGACTTATGTCTTACAGCATCCAGAATTACAGCTCAAGGATTTTGATATTGCAAGCACAGAAGTGGAAAGGAGGTTTAAAGCAGAAATGTTGAAACCGGTTTTGAGGTTTAATTATAACTTCCTTACGGAAACTTTCAATCCTGTTGAGGTCTCCCCATTTTTAGAAAACAACTATAAAATGGGTTTTACTTTCGCAATGCCCTTGTTTTTGAGAAAAGAAAGAGGGAGCCTTGGGGTAACTAAGGCCAAATTGGACTTTAAAAACTATGAAAGGGACCTTAAGCTTGTACAATTAAAGAACAAACTGGAGAGTGAGATTTATAACTATGAAACTGTAGATGAGCAGTTGAAGGTTTTCTTTAGAAATGTCAATGGGCTTCAGAGACTATTGGATGGTGAGGTAATGAGGTTTGATGTTGGAGAAAGTTCTTTGTTCCTTGTCAATGCCCGGGAAGTGAGCCTTTTCAATGCTCAGGTTACGCTAAATGACCTGGCTGCGAAGAGAAAAACCGCCTATGCCAAAATGCTGAATGCAGCTGGTCTTGGTTTTGAGGAATAGGTCATTAAAGGTTTCAAACCAAAAGTAGAAAATCCTGCAAGTTTCGGATGGGTATTTCCAAACCCATCCATTTTCCTATCATTTCAAAAATATCTTCCTTTTTTTTACCTGATTTCCTTAAGAATTGAACAGAGGTATCACCAGCTGATTTGGAAAGTTTTAGCCCATCATCACGCTTCAATAATTTATGGTGAAAAAAGCCTGTCCCTTCAAATTTATTTTGAGGTAAATGTTTTGAAAGGTAAACTTGGGCCAAAGTTGAACCCAGAAGGTCCTCACCCCTTATAATCAGGTCTACGCCAAAATACAAGTCATCAATAAGAGAAGTTAACTGGTAGGCAGGTAAACCATCTTTTCTTCTTACTATAAAGTCTGCCAAAATTCCGGGAAGTCTTTCGGTTTTTACGCCAAGTTCAATATCCTTGAATGAGATGGGTTCTTGGGCATCCACCCTGAATCTCCAGGACATATTCTTTCTGTTGAAAGCCAGCTTTCTATTTCTGCAGTAGCCGGTATATTCTCCTGTAGGATTCATTTCCAGTATTTTTGTTCTACTGCAGTTACAGGCAAACAGATTTCCGGATTTTTTCAATGTTTCCAATGCATCCAAATACAAAGGCAGTCGGTTTTTCTGCGAGTACATATTTTCAAAGTCCTTGGGATTTTTTGGCCCTAGATCATAGGGTAATTCCATAAAATCCAAAGTGTCAAAAATATCCTGTATATATTCTTGCTTTACCCTTTCCCTGTCCATATCATCAATGCGAAGCAGGATTCTTGCTTTATAATGATCTGCGATCTTAAAGGTTAATAGAAACGAATAGATGTTCCCCAAATGAAGGTAACCACTGGGAGTAGGAGCTAATCTGGTAAGGGTATAGAGAGAATCGCTGTTAGGAGAAGTCATAATTTTCGGATGGAAAATAAGCATTTCAATGGAAGATTAATCTGATTTACCTGATTTACATTAATAATTTTTAACGCCTCTCTTTTTTTCAGGAGATAAGTTGTCACTAATTTCGGAATGTGAAAAAATACCTTTCCATTTTGGCAATGATTTGGATGATCAACACCCTGCCTGTTATTGGCCAGGTAATCACCGGCAACATCATTGATGGTCTGGACAGGAATTTTTTGGACAAGGTATGGGTGGTCAATCTTCAGACAGGGGACAGTAGTCAGACCAATGAAAGAGGTTATTTCAGGGTTTTAGGTAACAGGGGAGATAGTCTTCTCATATCCAGAAATTATTACATACCTAAAACCTTGATCGTGGGGGAAGAAAGGCATATTTTGACTGAGATTTTTCTAGATGCCAGGACCCTTCCCAGGTTTGATCTTTATGGAGAAAAGATGGTTATTCCATTTAATGCCGGCAATCTTTCCAACATCGTCTCCCTTAGCGATAGACCGGCAGGTCCAGGTAAAATTTACGGTGGTACTTCAGAACAGAACGGGATGATGCCCGGCTTTACATTAGATGGTCCGATTTCCTATTTCATGAGATCGGAAAGACAAAAACGTGAATATGCCCGTAAACTTGCCTTATTGGCCAGACAAAAGGATTATCTGGACCTTATTCAATCTGATTCTGTGATGCAGGTGCTTAAAATGGAATATAATTTAACTGATAAAGACCTCGATGATCTGATCATTGAATTTAACCTATTGAATCTGAGCCACCAATTTTTGGATATGGATACCGAAAGGGTTCAGAAAATGCTTACTGATTTTTTAGATCAAAGAACCAGATTTAGAAAAGAGGAGGATTTGGGGAGTAATTTAAAAACTGGGGAATCCAGAAAAAAGAAAGCCAATTAGATAGTAAAGGGTAAAACCTGGTTGAAAAACAGTAAAGCCACCCGAAAATCGGATGGCCTTTAACCTAAACAAAAGGCAACCAGCAAAATAAATCTTGATGCACAAAAAGATGTATGGGTGAATTGGCAACTTTCTGTGAAAAAAGCCAACCTGTTATTTAACTTCTAATTCTAACAGGGATTAATTGATGTATTAATTGGTGCCTGGGTTCCCATGAATTCCATAACACCCCAATGATTTTAAAGGAAATTATTTGGGTCCAGGACTTAATATCTTTTTTGTTCATTTATCATTGCTTTCTGAACATTTATACCTGTTAAATCCTGCAAAAGTTGTCCAAAAGTCCCATTTTGGGGATTAAATGATTTTATGAATGTATAAAGTTTTATTTATACTTTTCTTTTGAAAGACCAAGTGACAAAAAATCTGGCGACCACCTCATCTTTAGAGTTTGTTCCGGTTGAGATCATGGTCAGTTTTCCGGTTTCATTTTGTTGAAGACCGTCAATCAAATCATGTAATTCCTTGCCCTGATTACAGGAAAAAGTTATTTTTTCATTTGCCTTTTTATGGTATTCTGCCCGAAAATCTACCACCAACATGCTGAATTTACCTTTTCCGGCCATTGCCAATTGGCAGAGTGCACCGGTACTCAATTCTGCAGCACCGGCCAATGCAGCAAAGTAGATGGATTGGAAGGGATTTTGGGATCTCCAAAAGTAGGGGATGGTCACTTCGCATTTTTCGGGTGTCAAACTTTTGATTTTTAGTCTCCAAAAAACGGCAGAAGGCAATTTGAAAAACATTGCCCACCAAAAAATAAAAGGATTGTTCATTCTGCGCTGATATTTTTTTGCTTCAGTATTCATAGGAGTTCAAAGTTTTACAGGAATGAAAATAATAAAAAAGTAATTAGGTCATTTGAAATGGCATCTTTTTTGGTCAAATTCGGGTAAAATTTGAAAACTATGTTGAAAAAGATAATCTTTTTGATGGCATTGGGATTGGTGATTTATTCCTGTGCCAAAGTTCCGATGAGCGGGAGAAATCAATTGGCCTTAGTAAGCAATGAAGAACTCCTGCCTTTGGCCTATGAGCAGTATGCCCAGGTCTTAAGGGAAAATAAAGTAGTAACCAATACCGCTCAAGGCCAAATGGTGGTAAGGGTTGGGAAAAGGATTTCAGAAGCGGTAGAAAAGTACATGAGGGAGCAGGGCTTTGAAAAGCAGTTGGAAGGTTTTGCCTGGGAATTCAATTTAATAGAAGATGATATTGTAAATGCCTGGTGTATGCCTGGAGGAAAAGTGGCTTTTTATACCGGTATATTGCCTATATGTCAGGATGAGGCCGGAGTAGCTGTTGTAATGGGTCATGAAGTAGCCCACGCTATTGCCAATCATGGCCGTGAAAGAATGTCCAATGGGTTACTGCTGAATGGCCTTTTGGGTGGAGCTCAGGCAGCGATGGGTCAGAATCCTAGCTTGACCCAAAGCATTTTTCTACAGGCTTTCGGGGTAGGAGGACAACTGGGTATGTTGAAGTTTTCGAGAAGGCATGAACTGGAAGCAGACCAATTGGGTTTGAATTTTATGGCAATGGCAGGTTATGATCCAAGAGTGGCTCCGGGATTTTGGGATAGGATGAGTGAAGGTAGGAATGGAGCACCTCCAGAGTTCTTGTCCACCCACCCAGGTCCAGGCAAAAGGAAAGAAGAACTACAAAAACAAATGCCTAAAGCTTTGGAGTATTACGAACGTAGTACTAAACGTTGATGTAAGTCTCAGGAATATAAGGACTGATGATACAAAATGCGCAGGTGAAGACCTGCGCTCTTGTTTTATTGCTTATCAATTTTGGATTAAAACCCTCAGCAATTTCATGTTTTTTTCTACTGCTCGTGTCAGATTTTTATCTTGACAAAACTTTTTGAATGGTGTGAAAAAATAAGTAGATTTAATAAGTTTATGCTCAGCAATGCCAAAATCTATTATGCTGTATTCGAAGAAATCAAAATTTTTTGTTTTAGTAATGGTATGCCTGTTTTCCATCGGGAGTAACAATCAATTATTGGCACAGGAGTCCATTCTGGATGTAGGGATTCGTTTTCAAAAAAATATCAATCTTTATTGGGAAAACGGCGTTTCTGTACAGTATTCTCATAAGAAGATAAAACCGGATCAACTGTATTTTGGACTGAGTTATGTAAGCAGCAGGTTGGGTACTGCCATAAACTCCAATGCTATCAAGCAGGATAATATTTTGTTTTCCACTTCCTGGTATTTTAAAAAGGACAAGTTATTTAGGCCTGTATCCAGATTGAATCTAGGATATTTTATAGCGGATTATGAAGCTTCCATTTTCGATGTATTGCCAAATACCTCGATGCTGTTTTCTCCGGAGATCGGAGTGGTTTATGCCAGCAAAAAAGTGCCTTTGAAAGCAATGATCGGCCTTGGCTATAATTTGGTTACAGGTGATGGCACAAAAGGTGGCGGCACGGTCTATCCTTTATTTACCCAAACAACGGTATCATGGACAATTTTCAAAAAATAAGCCGATTTCTTGTAGTATTAAGCTTTTTACTGATCCATGGATCTTGTGATACCACACCAGAGATCACGGATGCCATGCTGGATGGTAAATTGATTTTTGATCCTTCATTGGACAGACCGGAAGATTTTCTGCTTTCACTTTCCAAGCCAAATCCTACTCCTGCCGAAGCATCCAAACCTGTTTTTATCCTTATGCATGGGTACAGTGCTTCCACCTTTGAATGGGAGGAATTTAGAACATGGTCCGCAAATACGCCTGATTATTTCCTTTCTTTTGTTTTATTGGGAGGGCATGGAAGGACTTATGAGGATTTCAAACGCGCCACATGGAGAGATTGGCAAAATTCCATCAGACAAGAGTATGAGCGCTTAGTAGCAGCAGGATATACCAATTAATGCCGTTTAGTTAGTGGTTAATTAACTGAAATTCATTATATTAGAGGTATAAAATAAGGCTTCCGAAAGCAGGGAGTGCTGGAAGCCTTAAAACTTTAATTGTAAATGAATTCAAGTTAAAACTAAGTTATGAAAAATTTATCATCGAAAGTAGGACTTCGGTGAAAGATTTTCTTCGTGACCGTTTCTTTTCCTTTGAAGTTCTTGTGCTTTTTATTTTGTCAAAGAGCAACAAAGGACTTAATATCTGCCTTGAAGAGTTTTTTGGGGAATCTTCCTTATCGCCCACTAAAAGTGCATTTACCCAGGCCAGGAAAAAACTGTGCTATACAGTTTTTAAAAAGCTTAACGGTTTGATCTGCAGTCTTTTTTACCAACATGCAAAGTTCAAGAAATGGAAGGGGCATAGGGTGCTTTCTGTTGATGGTTCAACACTTGAACTCCCGGATCATCCCTCCATGTCAGAGAAGTTCAGCTATCATGGTTTTGGGCCCAATGCGGATGCGGGACATTACATGAGCAGGATATCTTACCTGTATGATGTTTACAACGGCCTTGTACTGGATGCCGGTATGGAAAGCTACACCACTTCGGAAGCCACCCTATGTCATGCCCATCTTGGACATATTAAAGAAGGGGATCTTCTTGTGTGCGACAGGTATTATGCATCACTGAGACTTTTTTTCGAATTGAAAGGAAAAGGGGCCGACTTTCTTTTCAGGATGAAAGACAATTGGTGGAAATGTGTCGAAGATTTTTCCCGAAGTAGTTCCTCTGATGCGGAATATACATTAATACTCCCTCCAAAATACAGATGGCTGCTTGAAAAGTATCCCTCGTTATCCCAAACCATGACCGTAAGACTGATCAAGAAAAAGAATAAGAAGGGTAAGATTTCAATATATGCGACTTCGCTGTTGGACAGGAAAAAATATACAGCCTCCTCTCTAATAAACCTGTACAAACAGAGATGGGGAATAGAAGAAGCATATAAACTGATCAAATCAAGACTTGAAGTATCTGATTTTTCCGGCAAAACAGCATGGGCGGTCCAGCAGGACTTCTATGCTAAGACCCTGATCATATCACTCTGCAATATTCTTTGCTATGATGTGGAGCCAAAAACCAAAACAGGACGGACATCAAAGTCAGCAAGGACCTTGATAATCAATAAAACTTATGCATTGTCAAAAACAAAATCCCTGATTCTTAAAATCAGAGATTTAATTGGTGAATTGGAGCAGATTATCCAGAAATATGTAAAGAAAATCGCTTCCAAAATAGAATATTCAAAAAGAAACCAGGTATTCAAGCGGAAATTCAGAGCTAAACTGAAATACTCAATGAATTACAAATCTATTTAATCACATTCCTTAACTTAACGGCATTAATATACCAATATAAATTTCGCTGGATCTTCCGCCAGTTGTGCCTTACTTATCGATTTGATCCATTCCAACTACTTTTCAGGGAAAGTAATCCCGAGAAATATTTTTTTAGTAGATCCTATCATCATCCCATCTTCCAAGACTTTATCTCTGGCCCCTCTTGTAGGACCGATCATTGGATATATAGAATCAGATAACACCTTGGAAGAAGACAAATATTGGTACAGGTTCAGACCCCAGGAAACCCTTCAGGAATTGAATAAATTACTGACAAGGGTGAGAAAGCAATTGGAAAATGGCATTCAGTTGCCTTCTAATTGCTCACTCAAAGTTTACAAATCCATCAAAGATCCAACTGCCGATCCGGTAAGTGCGGTATTGATTTATAAGGGTTTGAAAACCAGTACCGGCGCACCCATTACTGTACAAATGATTGATTCTGATTTGCATGTATTTACCCGCCTTAATTTAAGGCAAAGCGTAAGCCAGAAGGACCGGGCCAATCAAATATCCGCATTTGAAGACTTTGTAGCACGGGTAAGGTAATGTTACAGGAGGTCCTTGCAAAATGCCTGTTATAGAAATTACCAAAACAAAAAAAATGGGCTGTCACAAGAATAGAGACAGCCCATTTTCTTGTTAACGCTGATTAAATGCCCGTAACTTTACTTGGGTGAATTTCCTTTTGGTATCCAAAGGGAAATCTCCTTTCATCATCCAATCATAGTAGGAGGGTTCTTCTTTTAGGACTGCCTCTATCGTTTTTCCTTTATGCTTCCCGAAATTAAAGCATTCTTCCCCTTTTTCATTGAAAATGAACCTCCCTGCTAGGTCAACCATTTTTTCGTTGAGGAGCAGGTGTATTTTTTTCATGTCGTTTTCAAAAACACCCAATTTATTTCCCAAAAGGTCTTCTGCTTCTTCCCCCACATATTTTTCAACCTGGGCCTTAAACACTTCATAAGTTGCCAGGGTATCAGCTTCAGCGCTATGGGCATTTTCAAGGTTTTTACCGCAATAAAATTTATAAGCCGCTGCCAGATTTCTCTTTTCCATCATATGGAAGATTTTCTGGGCATCCAAGATGTTTCTTTTTTCAATATCAAAGTCTATTCCTGCCCTAAGAAATTCTTCAACAAGCAGGGGGATATCAAACTTTAATATATTAAAACCCGCTAAATCTGCTCCTAACAAAAATTGGTGCAAATCCTTGGAAAGTGCTTTAAAAGTAGGTGCATCTTTGACATCCTTGTCATATATACCATGGATTAAAGACGTTTCTTTGGGGATTGGAATAGTTGGATTTACCAGGGTAGTTTTTATTTCTTCCTTCCCATCAGGATAAACTTTTAAAATAGAAATCTCCACAATTCTGTCAGTAGCAATATTCGTACCTGTGGCCTCTAGGTCAAAAAAAGCAATGGGCGTTTTTAAATTTAAATTCATTGTGAATGATTTTTATTGAGTATTGATTGTAAAGTACTTAAGTCCATATCGTCATAATTTCCCGAACTCATCAGAAGTAAATTCGTGTTCCGGAAATCCTGGTTTTCCAAAAAGGATTTTAGCTGCTCACTATCTGTGAATATTAGAAGATCTTTTCGTTTGAATCCATCTTTTAGGGTAGATTCATCCATTAGTTCCAGCTTTTTCAAAGATACAGCTTTTGGGTTTAAATAGATAATAGCCATATCCGCTTCATCAAAGGTATGGGCATAATTGTGAACGAAATCCTTGTTGAGGGAACTGTAGGTATGTAATTCCTGAACAGCAATCAGCCTTCGTTTTGGAAACTGGTTTTTTACAGCATTGACAGTAGCCTTTAATTTGGAAGGTGCATGTGCAAAATCCCTGAAAAGAATTCGGTCTTCTGCTTGGGCCAGGATTTCCTGTCTTTTTGCTGCGCCCTTGAAATGTTGAATGGCTTTGTAAAATTCCTCATCATTTATTCCCATTGTTCTGCAGACTTCAAGGGCCCCTTGAAGGTTTTGAAGGTTATGGTTTCCAAAAACAGCAATGGGCAATTCACCAAATGCGGTGATCAGTAAGGTTTTTCCATCTTTCACCAGGTTGGGATGGTTTGAGTAAGGGATTTTTTTTACTCCTGGAAGAGGGGTTTTTTCTGCTAATTCTTTTACCTCAGGGTCATTTTCACAATAAATGAATGTTCCGTTTTGAGGAGTCATTTGGATCAATTCCTCAAATTGAGATTTATAATTTTCAAAAGTTGGAAAAACATTGAAATGATCCCAAGCTATCCCACTCATCAATAGGATATGGTGATGGTAATGGAAAAATTTAGGCCTTCTGTCTACCGGTGAAGTGAGGTATTCATCTCCTTCAATGATAATGACAGGTGCATCCGAAAGTTTCACCATTAAATCAAAACCTTCTATTTGTGCTCCCACCAGGTAATCAAAGTCCATTCCCAAATACTTCAGGACATGAAGAATCATGGAAGTAATGGTAGTTTTTCCATGGCTTCCTGATATTACTACTCTTTGTTTATCCTGACTTTGGTTGTAAATGAATTCCGGAAATGAATAAATGGGGATATTCAGTTCTTTTGCCCGGATTAATTCCGGATTATCGATCCTTGCGTGCATACCCAATATGATGCCATCCAAATCGGACTGTATTTTCTCGGGAAACCAGCCTTTTTCAATGGGAAGAATTCCGGCATTTTTCAACCTGCTCCGTGATGGTTCGTAGATTTCATCATCCGATCCACTTACCTCATATCCTTTGGCCAATAAGGCCAGGGCTAAATTGTGCATGACCGCCCCACCTATTGCTATAAAATGATACTTTTTGGACATAATAAAATTTCTATCTTTCAAAAGTACTAAACAGGGAGTTTCTTAGACCCAATTTTTTTCTATTTTTTCCAAAGGCTTGATAAGGGTTTTGGTTTCCCAGTGAATTTTGGAATCAGGTAATTTTTATCCCGAAGAGCCGAAATATATTTTTTTCTTGACGTTATCAGGTAAAAGGTTGATATTCAGTTTTCCCGGATTAGATGTGGATATCCCGTGAATAAATTGTTCAAAAAGATAAGGGCAAAGCATGTACATTTGTTTTTATGGCAGAAAATAAACCAAGCACTACCAATAGAAATTTGGGGAGAAAAAAACCGGATCTTAATATTGGTTCGGGATTGGGGAAATTACCACCTCAGGCGATTGATTTGGAAGAAGCAGTTCTCGGTGCTTTGATGCTTGAGAAGGATGCGCTTACTACTGTAGTAGATATTCTTAAGCCCGAAAGTTTCTACAAAGAGGCCCATAAAGTAATCTACACGGCAATACTTGACCTCTTTTCTGATTCGCAACCGATTGATCTTTTGACAGTGACCAATCAGCTACGGAAAAAAGGACAGTTGGAATTGGCAGGAGGAGCATTTTTTATCACGGAGTTGACTTCCAAAGTTTCCTCGGCTGCCAATATTGAATTTCACGCCAGGATCATTACCGAACAGGCCATGAAAAGGGAAATGATCAGCATAGCTTCTGAAATCCAAAAAGATGCTTATGAAGATACTACGGATGTTTTTGAGCTGTTGGATAAGATGGAGCAATCACTGTTTGAAATTTCGGAAAAGAATATCCGGAAAAATTATGCAGATATGCGCTCCATCATGAAAGAAGCCATCATGGAGCTTGAAGCCAAAAAAGGTCAAAAGGACGGCCTTACCGGTGTTCCAAGTGGTTTTACAGCATTGGATAGGGTTACTTCAGGTTGGCAAAAATCCGATCTGGTTATCATCGCAGCGCGTCCCGCTATGGGTAAGACTGCTTTTGTTTTGTCTGTATTGAGAAATGCAGCAGTAGATCACGGCAGACCGGTAGCGATTTTTTCACTGGAAATGTCCTCTGTCCAATTGGTCAACAGGTTGATTTCCTCTGAGGCCGAATTGGATTCAGAAAAAATCAAAAAAGGAAACCTCGCAGACTATGAGTGGGAGCAATTGGTACATAAAACTGCCAAACTCTCAAAAGCCCCCCTGTTTGTAGATGATACACCGGCCCTCTCCATTCTGGAGCTCAGGGCAAAGTGCCGAAAACTCAAGGCACAACATGATATTCAGATGGTCGTAATCGACTACCTTCAGTTAATGTCAGGGGACTCCAAATCCGGAGGAGGAGGCAACAGGGAACAGGAAATTGCGAGTATTTCCAGGGCTTTGAAAAAGATAGCCAAAGAACTGAATATTCCAGTAATTGCGCTTTCTCAGTTGTCCCGTGCTGTGGAGACCAGGGGAGGAGATAAGCGGCCTCAGCTTTCCGATTTGAGGGAATCAGGAGCCATTGAGCAGGATGCCGACATGGTAATGTTCCTTTACCGTCCTGAGTATTATGGAATAACTGAGGATGAAGACGGAAACTCCACCATGGGTGTAGGTGAGGTAATCATTGCCAAGCATAGAAATGGTTCCTTGGAAAATGTTAAACTTAGGTTTATCGGTAAATACACAAAATTTGCGGATCTCGAGTTAAATGTGCCTTATAAGGCCCAAGATGCGCTCTACGGTAGTAAGTTTCCAAGTGGTGGAGGAGCCCAGGATTTCGAATCAGGTAATATGATCCGTTTGCAGAGTAAAGCCAATGGGGGAGATTTTGATGATCCATTCCCCGGCGGCTTGGGAAGCAGTGAACCAGCTCCTTTTTAAGCTTTTATGGGATATATCTCCTGAATTTATTTCTTAATTAAATAATATAAGTCATTGAAAGCTATTGTTTTAAATAGACATACTGATAGTAAAATTGAACTTACTGAAATAGCTTTGCCTCACCTGAGTGGGGAGCAGGTAAGGGTACAGATCAAAGCTGCCGCATTGAACCACAGGGATGAATGGTGCAGGCAGGGACTTTATCCCAATATTAAGGATGGGGTGATTTTGGGATCTGATGGAGCAGGAATAGTATTGGATGTGGCCCATCATGGTCTAAATGAATGGTTGGGAAAAGAAGTAATCATCAATCCTGCATTGCATTGGGGGGATGATGAAAAAGTTCAGGGCAAGGATTTTCAGATTTTGGGTATGCCCGGTCATGGGACTTTAGCTGAATTTGTAGATGTTGATGTAAACAGAATTTTTGCCAAACCTGCATTTATGAACTGGGAGGAGGCTGCAGCATTGCCATTAGGTGGCTTGACTGCTTACAGGGCATTGATGGTTCAGAGCAGCTTACAAAAAGGTGAAAAAGTGTTGGTGACCGGATTTGGTGGTGGAGTGGCCCAATTTGCAGCCCAATTTGCTTTGGCTGCAGGTGCAGAAGTATACATCAGCAGTAGCAGTGAGAATAAGATAGCTTCAGCGCTGGCTCTTGGTATAACGAAAGGCTTCAATTATAAAGATGAAAATTGGGCAGAGGAAGCACTAAAGGAAACCGGCGGTTTTGACCTGATTATTGACAGTGCCATGGGGGATACAATCAATAACCTTATCCATGTGGTCAAGCCAGGTGGAAGGATTGTGTTTTATGGAGCGACTAAAGGAAATCCAAGTGGATTCAATGCCAGAAAGGTATTTTGGAATCAGCTAAAAATAATAGGAAGCACGATGGGAAGTGATAAGGATTTTGAAGAGATGCTTTCATTTGTGAAACACCATCAGATCCATCCTGTAATTGATCAGGTATTTCTTTTGGAGGAAGCGGAAAAAGCTTTTGACCGCATGAAGCTAGGTCAGCAACTGGGCAAAATCGTGATTAAAATTTGATAGGCTCTTATTCAAGGGTCCATGGATTTCAATAATGAAAATTTCCTGACCCTTGTTTTTATCCATCCAGGTCGTTTTCGAACAGAAAATTTTGATAGCTGTTTTTCAGTTCTCTTAGTGTATTCAATTGTTTTTCCTTTTCTGCCAAATGAATTCCTTCTTCAAAGACTGATTTCGCCAAATCCAGGTCGCCATGTTCGGCAAAAAAGTGGGCAGCATGATAATAGGTTGGAAGGTAACCTTTGTGCTCATTTAGTAGTTTATGAAATAGACTGGCAGCTTTTTCTGGAGAGGAGTTTTGATGTTCCAAGGCCAATGCATACCAGTTGAAAGGGTTTTCGGGCTCCTGTTCTGCAAACGATTGTAACATCTCTATGCGGGACAATTTGCTCATAAATTCTTTTTTTAATTATCATTCAATTACTAAATTCACGCAATTTAAAAATAAATAACCTAAAGTTTTATACATGAAAATTCTTGTTTGTATAACCCACGTACCGGATACTACTTCAAAAATCCAGTTCACTGACAATAACACCAAGTTTGATAAAAATGGCGTGCAGTTCATCATTGGACCTTATGATGATTATGCCTTGGCCAGGGCAGTGGAACTGAAAGAGCAGCTGGGCGCTAGCCTGACAGTGTTGAACGTAGGTGAGGCAGAAACTGAACCAACATTAAGAAAAGCATTGGCTATCGGTGCTGATGATGCCATCAGAGTCAATGCTTTCCCAAAAGATTCTCTGTTTGTGGCAAGTCAAATTGCCGCAATTGCCAAGCAAAACAATTATGACCTGATCATGATGGGTAGAGAGTCCATTGATTTCAATGGCGGTATGGTCCATGGAATGGTAGGAGAAATGTTGGGCATTCCTTCCGTCTCTCCGGTGATGAAATTGGAGATTGAAGGAGATTCCGTGAAGATGGCCAGAGAAATTGAAGGCGGTAAAGAATATCTTGAAGCTAAGTTGCCTTTGGTAGCTGGATGTCAGGAGCCTATTGCAGAGTGGAAAATTCCAAATATGCGGGGAATTATGTCTGCAAGAACCAAACCTTTGCAGGTTATTGAGCCTGTAACAGACCAGACAGCTACAGAGGTGACCAATTATCAATTGCCTCCTGCAAAAGGTGCAGTGAAACTCATAGACAAAGACAATGTGGAAGAATTGGTGAAACTGCTTAAAAATGAAGCGAAAGTGCTTTAATTAAATGTTTTTAAACTCTTGAAAATCAAAAAAATTATGTCAGTATTAGTGTATATAGAACATGCGGATGGTTCCGTAAAAAAAACCAGCTTGGAGGCAGTATCTTATGCAAAAGCCCTTTCCGACAAACTTGGTGCCGGTGAAGTTATAGCAGTAGCATTGGGAAGTATAGCTCAGGAAGAATTGGCAAAAGCAGGCCATGCAGGTGCCGCCAAAGTAATGCATGTCAATGATGAAAAACTCAATGCAGGTATTATTCAGGCGCATGCTGAAGCGGTGGCCCAGGTTTATAGAAAGGTTGGTGCCGGCACGCTTGTTTTGGCAAAATCTTCCTTGGGAGATGCAGTAGCAGCCAGATTGGCCGTGAAGTTAGATGCGGCTTTGGTCTCCAATGTGGTAGAATTGCCTGAAACAGGTTCAGGTTATAAAGTCAAGAGAAGTATTTATACAGGTAAAGCCTTTGCAGAAACCTCTGTAAATAAGGATCATAAAATATTGGCAGTGAAGAAAAATGCCGTAGATCTAAAAACTGATGGTGCAGCTGCAGCGGTAGAAACTGTGGCTTTGGATATCAATGCTGATAATTTTGCCACCAAAATCATTTCTACAGACAAGGCAACAGGTGAAGTATTACTGCCTGAAGCAGACATCGTTGTATCTGGTGGAAGAGGCATGAAAGGACCTGAAAATTGGGGATTGATCGAAGACCTTGCGAAAGAATTGGGAGCTGCAACTGGTTGTTCCAAGCCGGTTTCTGATATTGGTTGGAGACCTCATCATGAGCACGTGGGACAGACAGGAGTAAAAGTTGCACCAACTTTGTATATAGCTGTTGGAATTTCGGGGGCTATTCAACATCTTGCAGGTGTAAATTCTTCAAAGTGTATCGTTGTGATCAATAAAGATGCTGAGGCACCGTTTTTCAAAGCTGCTGATTATGGGATCGTAGGTGACGCTTTTGAAGTTTTGCCAAAGCTAACTGAAGCAGTAAAAGCATTAAAATAACTTTATCCAGTGGACCAAACTGTTGAATTAGAAATTTTGGGATTATCCTCTAATCATTCGCAATCAGGGTCTTTTACCTTGGTGATGGGTGAAGTGGGTGGCAATAGACGTTTACCAATTGTGATTGGGATGTTTGAGGCCCAGGCCATTGCCATTGAGATAGAGAAGATTATACCCAATAGGCCGATGACGCACGATCTGTTCAAGTCTTTTGCAGGAAATTTCAATTTCACAATTGATCATATTCTGATTTCAGATATGAGAGAGGGTGTTTTTTATGCCAATATTGTTTGTAAGACAGGTACAAAAACAGTTGAAATTGATGCGAGGCCATCAGATGCCATCGCTATTGCAGTGAGATTTGATGCACCTATTTATTGTGCATCAAGGGTAATGGAAGAATTTTCGACAGAATATATTGAAGAAGAAGAAAGGAAAGAATATGAAAAACCTGCTCCTCCAAAGAAACCTGCTCCAAGTCCTTCCAAATCAACTGATTCCCTTAAAGACTACAGTTTGGACAAATTGAACCAGCTACTGGAAAAAGCCATCAATAATGAAGATTATGAAAAGGCGGCCAGGATAAGGGATGAAATCAACAGGAGAAACTGACAAAGGAAGCCTGGTAATGAGCCAGGCTTTTTTTGTTTATCTTAACAAAAGTGTTAAAAATAAATTAGGACATATTTATTCTCAATGGATTACTTCAGAGGCTTAATAGGAATTGTTTTACTTTTGGCTTTTGCATTGATTTTTTCTGCCAACAAAAGGGCGGTAGATTGGAGATTGGTTGGAATAGGGGTTATTCTTCAGGCTATCTTTGGCTTCATGATCACCAAAGTTGATTTTGTGGCAAGGATTTTTGCCACAGTAAGTAGGGCTTTTGTAAAGCTTTTGAGTTTTTCTGAAGATGGGGCCTTGTTCATTTTCGGAGATCTTGCTACAGATACCTTTGGTTTTATTTTTGCTTTTAAAGTCTTGCCGACAATAATTTTCTTTTCCACGGTTTCTGCGGGACTTTATTACCTTGGTATTTTGCAAAAAATTGTCTTTGGAATTGCTTGGGTGATGTCAAGGACCATGAGACTTTCTGGACCGGAGAGCCTTTCTGCAGCGGGAAATATATTTCTTGGACAGACGGAAGCTCCCTTATTGGTGCGGCCATTTATCCCCACCATGTCAAGATCAGAACTGATGTGTTTGATGACCGGTGGTATGGCCACTATTGCAGGAGGGGTTTTGGCAGGTTATGTGGCTTTTTTGGGCGGTGATAGCCTGGAGGAGCAAAGTAGATTTGCAGCCTATTTATTGGGAGCAAGTATTATGAATGCCCCTGCGGCCATTGTGATGTCCAAAATCATGATACCGGAACAGGATAAGGAGGTAATCAATGACAAACTTGAAGTGAGTCAGGAAAATATGGGTGTCAATCTGATTGATGCCATGTCCATAGGAGCTTCTGAGGGCTTAAAACTTGCTTTGAATGTTGGCGGTATGCTATTGGCATTCATTGCAGTAATTGCAGCTTTGAATTTTATCCTATCCGGACTTATTGGTGAATATTCAGGACTGAATGCCCTGGTAGTGTCTTCCACTGATGGACAGTTCAATGGATTCTCTTTGGAATATATTTTAGGCCAGATTTTCAGGGTTTTTGCCTGGGTGATTGGAGTGGAATGGAGTGAGACGCTACAGGTTGGCTCTCTTCTAGGTCAAAAAACGGTCATCAATGAATTTGTTGCCTATTTGAGTTTGGCTGATATGAAAGCAGCTGAAGCTTTATCTCCAAAATCTGTTGTGATTGCTACCTATGCATTATGCGGGTTTTCCAATTTCAGCTCAATTGCTATTCAGGTAGGTGGAATTGGAAGTATTGCTCCGAACCAACAAGGTAATTTGTCCAAATTGGGCATGCGGGCTTTGCTTGCAGCGACTTTGGCCTGCCTCATGACAGCTACTATTGCGGGCATGTTGGTTGATTAATTGGCTTAAGGGTAAAAAAAAACAGCCCATTCCGAAGACCGGAATGGGCTGTTTTCATTTAAATAATTGGATTATTCTTCGGTAACCACAATTTTTTCGATTATATCTCCTTGTCTGATCTGGTCGATCACCTCAAGGCCTTCCACAACTTTACCGAAGCAGGTATGCCTTCTATCCAGGTGTTTGGTGTTTTCTCTGTTATGACAGATAAAAAACTGTGAACCGCCTGTATTTCTTCCTGCATGTGCCATAGAAAGGACACCTTTGTTATGGTATTGATTGTCTCCATCCAATTCACAGTCGATTTTGTAACCAGGACCTCCGGTGCCATTTCCGATAGGGCAACCTCCTTGGATCACAAAATTTGGTATTACTCTATGGAAGGTAAGGCCATCATAAAATCCCTTTTTTGCCAAGGATATAAAGTTTTCTACTGTTTTAGGGGCGTCTTTTTCAAAGAATTCCACTTTCATGGTACCCTTTGCGGTATGTATTTCTGCTGTTTTCATGAAATTAATTTTGGTCAAAAGTAATAAATACTCAATACCGTCCTAAATAAAATATGAGAGGTCTGGTTTTTTGCCCAAAATAGCTATTTTGGGTTTGCACCAAAAAACATAAACCTCCCATGAGTAATATTACATTGTTTTCTCAGATTATTAAAAAAATCGAGCGTTCAATTTTCAAGAAACTGGTTGAAGAGAAGCAAACGGACAAGGGCTGCAAAGGCTTTGACAGCTGGACGCATTTGGTTTCCATGCTTTTTTGCCATTTTGCCAAAAGTACTTCTGTAAGGGATATTTCAAACGGCCTGCGTTCGGCCACGGGGAACCTCAACCATCTGGGGATTGCCAAGGCACCATCCAAGTCCAGTATCAGTTATCAGAACAAGCGCAGGGACTCTGACCTGTTCAAGGAGCTGTATTACGAGCTTCTGAAGCATTTAGGACAGCAGGCGTCCCTGAGCAGGGTAAAACTACGGATCAAGGCTCCCGTCTATCTGCTCGACTCCACGGTGGTAAGTCTTTGCCTTTCGATGTTTGACTGGGCAACCTTCAGGACCAAAAAGGGTGCTGTAAAGATGCATACGCTTCTGGACTATGACGGGAAACTCCCTGTTTATGTGAATATTACAGAAGGAAGTATGGCAGACAATAAAGGCGCTTATGATATTCCTTTGGAGAAAGGATCCGTTATAGTGGCGGACCGCTATTACAATGACTTTCCGATGCTCAACATTTGGGACAGCAAGGGGGTCTTTTTCGTCATAAGGCACAAGGATAACCTTAAGTTCAGCACAATCAATGAACGTCGACTCCCTGAAAATACTGCACAGGAAGTACTGATAGACGAAGAAATTGAACTGGTAAACCCGCAGTCAAAAGTGAAGTACCCCGGAAAACTCAGAAGAGTGGCTGTATGGGACGAAAAAAACCGACAGACCGTCGAACTGATTACCAATAACTTCAAATGGTCAGCAAAGACAATCGGTGATCTTTACCGGTGCCGATGGGAGATTGAGATCTTCTTCAGGGACATCAAGCAGTTACTCCATATCAAAACCTTTATCGGAACATCGAAAAATGCCGTGATGATCCAGATATGGACCGCGCTGATCACCATTCTGCTCCTAAAAGTGATGAAGGCAACCGCTAAATTCGGATGGCATCTGTCCAATCTGGTTGCATTTATCAGACTGAACATATTCGTTAAAATAGAGCTGCAAAAGTGGCTGGACAAACCCTTTGAAGACCATGAAAAACCTCCTCAAAAAAGCCAACAGGGGGTTCTATTTCCGGATTACAGATAAAATCACAATAGAAATTGCAGAAACACAGCTAAACATCTGTCTTGTAAATTATTTAGGACAGCATTGATAAATACTCGCTTTTCTATCCAATTCAAAAACGAAAAAGGAGTGCCATGCACTCCTTTTCATTTGGGTTTATATGTCCTCGAAAGGGTCTCATCACCATTTTGGAGCTCCAGCTAGGATATCCTCTGTGGCAAAATCTTTATATTTTTCAAAATTCTGAATAAATGCGGCACCCAATTCCCTGGCTTTTTTGTCATATGCCTCCTTGTCTGACCAAGTTGCTCTAGGGCTTAAAACTTCATCAGGCACATTTGGACAATTCTCAGGTATGCCTACTCCAAACACACTGTGGGTCCGGTAGTTGACATGGTCAAGTTTACCTTCCAATGCGGCCGAAATCATTGCCCTGGTGTATTTGAGTTTCATTCTATGGCCTATGCCATAAGGACCACCCGTCCAGCCTGTGTTGACCAACCAAACATTGACCTGGTGCTTTTCCATCTTTTCGCCAAAAAGTTTAGCGTATTCAATGGGGTGTAGCGGTAAAAACGCTGCTCCAAAACAGGCAGAGAATGTAGTTTTTGGTTCGGTTACACCCACTTCTGTTCCGGCTACTTTAGCAGTATAACCAGAAATAAAGTGATACATCGCCTGGCTTTTGTTCAATTTAGAAATTGGGGGAATCACGCCAAAAGCATCAGCGGTCAGAAAGAAGATATTTTTAGGGATTCCTGCTTTTGAGGGCACAAGGGCATTTTTAATATGATGGATAGGATAGGAGGTTCTGGTATTCTCAGTTACATCTTTATTGGAATAATCGACTGTCCTGGTGCCTGGAATGAACCTCGTGTTTTCTAAAATGGCTCCAAACTTGATCGCATCCCAAATTTCGGGTTCCTTTTCCCTGCTGAGGTCAATCACTTTTGCGTAGCACCCGCCTTCAAAATTAAAAATAGAGTCTTCATTCCATCCGTGCTCATCATCTCCGATCAAGGATCTTTTGGGATCCGCAGACAAGGTCGTTTTCCCGGTTCCGGAAAGCCCGAAAAATACAGCTGTATCCCCTTCTTCACCAACGTTGGCGGAACAATGCATGGAAAGAACACCGAGCTCATGAGGTAGAATGTAATTTAATACCGAGAAAATTCCCTTTTTCATTTCTCCGGCATAGGCAGTTCCTCCAATAAGTAGTATTCTTTTGGATAAGTTGATGATAGAAAAATTGGACTGCCTTGTTCCGTCAACCTCTGGGTCTGCATGAAAATCCGGAGCGCAAATAATGGTGAAGTCTGCCTCAAAATTTTCAAAATCTTCTTCAAGTGGCCTTAAAAACATATTGTAGCAGAATAGGTTATGCCAAGCCAGTGTGTTGACAACTTTTAGCTTTAGTCTGTATTTGGAATCTGCACCCGCAAATGCTTCTCTCACATAAAGATTTTTGTCTTTGAGGAATTCTGTCATTTTTGAGTAAAGACTTTCAAATTTCTCTTCATCAAAGGGAATATTGATGTCTCCCCACCAAATACTTTCCGCAGTCTTACTGTCTTTGACAATAAACCTATCTTTGGGAGAACGGCCAGTAAAGGTCCCTGTATCAGCCATCAGGGCTCCTGTATCAGTAAGCACCCCTTCTTTGTTGGCCAAAGCATGTTCAATCAATTCTGCTGGACTGAGATTCCAAAAAATGTTCCTGCCGGTTTGGATACCTAGGTCAGATAAGGACTTTTTATCTGGCTTCATTTCTAGATCTAACATAAGAATTGTGTTTCTTTTTGGGTTTATATTCTGTCTCAAAGATAGGTATTTCCCAAATTGATAAACAATAAAAAGTGCCATTTTTTGTGTTTTCAATCGATTACGTAAATAAAATTTGGTAAATTTATATAGATATTATTTTGCTACTTCTATCTGCGTTAAAAACCAGGGAAAAATTGAATTTTCCCAATTATTTGTCTTATCTCCAGGGTCTTTTAATGCAGGAGAATTTGGAAAATTCTCTTATCATTGTGTTTATGTTTGAATTAATCACTCAATAAACAAGTCGAATTTTGGAAAAAAATCTAGGAAAAAACATGGGAGCAGAGGGATTGGATCTGTTTCCAGGCCCCACCTTATTTGGACATCCTAAAGGATTGATGACGCTCTTTTTCACAGAAATGTGGGAAAGGTTCAGTTATTATGGGATGCGGGCCTTGTTGATTCTCTTTATGACATCCGCCATAGTGGATGGTGGTTTGGGCTTTGATGATAAAACTTCTGGTGCCATCTATGGACTTTACACTATGGGAGTCTATTTGTTTGCTCTGCCGGGAGGCTGGTTTGCCGATAGATTGTTCGGACTTAAGAAATCAGTCTGGTATGGAGGTATTATCATCGCTTTAGGGCATTTTACCATGGCCCTCCCTGGATTGGCCCAATTAATATTCGGAGGGTCGGTCGATCCCAAGGACAGTCTGTCTGCTTTGGACACGAATTCTTTTTTTATTGGATTGATATTAATCGTTTTAGGCACCGGATTATTGAAGCCTAATATCAGTTCGATTGTGGGGCAGCTTTACCCGGCCGGAAGTTCAAAGCGGGATGCAGGATTTTCTATTTTTTATATGGGTATCAATATTGGAGCCTTGATCGCACCAATTGCCTGCAGTACTTTAGCTACTTTTGATTGGCATTTGGGATTCGGATTGGCAGGTTTAGGTATGGTTTTTGGCCTGATCCAATACAAACTTACCGGAAGTTCACTGGATGGCTATGGGGATGAGGTTCCTGTTCTAACCGAAAAAGACAGTAAGGAGAGGGAACGGCTTAAGAAAACTCTATTGGGAATAGGTGCAATAGCTTTGTTTGTGCTTGCGATCTTATTTATGGGTGTTGTACCCATTAATGTTGCAGCAATCGCAGGAGCTTCGGGGACGATTATTGCCATAGTTGCTTTTTTATATTTGGGCTATGTGATTCTATTTGGTGGTTTAAATACAGATGAAAGGAAAAAAGTCGGTGTAATTGCCATTTTGTTTTTTTTCTCAGCCTTGTTCTGGTCTGGATTTGAGCAGGCAGGATCCACATTGAATTTATTTGCAGAACGTTTTACAGACAGGAGCTTTTTGGGCTGGGAGATTCCTGCCGGATATTTTCAATCTGTCAACTCCATGTTCATTATCCTTTTTGCCCCATTTTTCGGTGCGCTTTGGGTATGGCTGGGAAGGAGGAGTCTGGAACCAAGTTCGCCTTTGAAATTTGCCATGGGATTGTTGCTTCTGGGACTTGGTTTCCTGGTGATGTATTTTGCTGCCAAAATAGCTGCATCAGGAGACTTAGCGGCGCCTACCTGGTTAATCTTCACCTACATGTTGCATACCTTTGGTGAATTGAGTTTAAGCCCTGTCGGCCTTAGTTTGGTGACCAAGCTGTCTCCGGCAAAATATGGAGGTCAAATGATGGGGATTTGGTTTTTATCGGTTTCCTTGGGCAATTTAATTGCAGGATTGGTTGCTGGAGAAGCAAGTGGTGGTACTGAAGAGGCTTTGGCACAAATGCCCAGCCAATATTTGATGATTGTTTATACAGCTGTTGGAGCTGGTGTAGTCCTATTGTTGTTGAGTAAGCCAATCCGAAAACTGATGGGAAATGTTCACTGAAAAAAAACAAAAAGGCAAAAAAAAGAGGTCCAAAGACCTCTTTTTTTATTTTTCTTTAGACTCCTTTGGAGGAGTGGTGTTTCTAAAATCCATTGCACTTAATCCTGCACCCAAACCTATCAGGATACAAACGATCAACAAGAACAGCTGTGCTCCAAAAGCTATTGGTGCACTAAAGATTTCTAGTAAAGTCATATAAACGAATTTTATTGGTTCAGCGTAATTTTCACGCAATATAAGCCAGAACTATTATCCTTCAAAATGGGGAATAAAAAAAAGCAGGTTAATCCATGATGCACCTGCTTTCCCTTTCTTAAGAGTTAGTCGATTTCGTCATCGAAGTCTTCGAAGTCATCGTCATCGAAATCGTCATCAAAATCCTCCTCCTCGAAGTCCATGAAGTTTTCATCAATCAATTCGCTGTCTTCATCGATATCATAAACCTCATCTTGAAATTCATCAGCGAACTCATCTTCATCCTCGAAGTCATCGAATTCTTCAAAATCGTCATCAAAATCCTCCATAGCGTGATTTAAATTAATGGTGCAAGATTATAATTGGATTATGTTGCTAAATACGGGAAAATTAATCTTTATGCAAACACCTTGGAACTGATATTTTTTTCATCAAAATCCATCAGGTTTTTATCAAATTGTTTTACCCATTCATTTTCAAGGATTAAGGTCCAGGTTTCAAGATAAAGAATTACATCCTCTTTGTTGTTTTTCTTTAAGTGCAGTCTTTTTTCCACCGGTATATGTGCCAAGATCTTGGGATCGGACAATCTCTCCAAGTGTTTTAATTCATCCAAGGTCAATCCAGCATCCAGCATTTTAGATATCATGAGATCCATGGGGTATCCTGAAGTTGGGCAATAATCTACCAACTGATCATTCCAGTCACCATGTTTTTCCATCGCATATTGATGGATTTCAGCTTTCGATAATTGAGTTATTTCTTGGGCAAGGTTGCCACAATTACATGCTCCCATGTGGCCCCATTGATATGGTGCGTTATTCTTTAGTTTTATAATCGTCTTTCTAAATGCTGCAATCAATTCTGCGGATACTCTAGCCATAGCATATTCTTTTGTTCCAAAAATTTAACTACTTGTTTTAGCTGGGTGTTTAACGAATTTGCTAAAAAGTACCCGAAAAAAAAAGACCATCAATGAAAGATGGTCTTGATATATTTTTTAACCAGAGGCTTTGAAAGGTATTTTTTTACCAGAGCATAATTACTGGCCTTGTCTATATCCCTTTCATCTACCGAACTGCTAAGGATGTAAACTTCGGGGCTGTTATTGGTAGGATGAAACTCTTCCAAAAAATCCCAACCCGTCATTTCAGGCATATTCAGATCCAAAAACAGATAATTGGGCTCAATTTCAGGTATTTCTTTCAATGCATTGATGGCATTGTTGTATTTGTATATCTGAAAAGGAACCTTGATGTTTTTGGAAATCAATTTTTCCGTCACGAAGGTGCTTATTGGATCATCATCTATAAGAACTATCCTTACCATTGGGGTTTTGGGCTAAGTCTTTAACTATAACTTAACAAAGGTAATAAATAGTTTTTAAACTGCAACACTTTGAATCATTATTTTTGCATTTCATACTTACTTTTTTGGAGTAAATTTTTCTTTACCTGTTAACAAATGGAAGAATAAAACAAAATCCGAGGCCAGGCTATAAAAAGGATATTTGAAAGTGGCAGGCTTATTCTTTTCAAAGAAAAAATGGCCTACCCATGCAAACCCGTAACCTATTACAGGTAATAGCCAAAGAAACCAATATTTGGACAAGAAAATAGCAGTAGCCAAAATGACAAATAACAAAGCAGTTCCAATAAAATGAAGCTTCCTACTGGTAGGGTTTTGGTGCTCAGAAAGGTAAAAGGGGTAAAACTCCTTTAAGCTTTTGAATTTTGTTTCCATGATTAAATTGGGTTAAGGTAAGTTTTGATTCATATGGGACAAGTAGGTTTCCACGATTTTTTCCACAGATTTTTCCAGTTTCTTTTTCTTTTCACGGGATTGATGGACTTCGGAAACTGCTGTCAATTGCATGAGAATTTTGTCGTTTTTAGGGTCAATAAAATCAACGATCAATTGGAGCAGTTCATAATTTTTGGTCGAATACAGGGACTGGTTATTGAACCTGGGATCAAACATAAATGGATCCCAAACCCTCCAACCCCACATGGGGTACATATTGTTAAACACTTCCCGTTGCCTAACATCTTCATTTGAGGTAAACCTGACTACCAATTCAGGGTTTTCGGTTTCATATCTCATCCCGGTTTTCTCTAAGGCATCTTTTAAACCTTCTCCCACCAAGGCATTCAGGAAATCATCGTTAAAACCCTTGAGTCCCACTTCATTGTTTAATATTACGAAGTTTTGGTACTTTTTATAGGGCTTGAACTCGGTTTTTTCTTTGAATATCTCAATAGAGCTGCAAGAAGAGAACAAAACAAGTACTCCAAAGGCAAGCAGTCTTAGTGTGTTTGTTTTCATTAGGTAATCTGGTGCTGATCTTAATCTAATAACGGTAACTATATTAAAAAATGTTTTCCAAACTATCTAAATTGATTCCATACTTATATGTGGAAAATGACTTTTTCCAAATAAAAAATTATATTTGGTTAGCTTTCATTTAAAATCTATACCCCTATGAAAAAAGTATTTGCTATTTGTTTGTTTTTTGTATCCCTATCAATTTTGGCGCAAGAAGAGACTGCTTTAGATTCTGCTTCGGCAATTATGGAAGAAGTGAAGTTTTGGGATTCCGAATTAAGCGTAGGATTTAATTTCAATCAGGCGGCATTCAGTGGCAACTGGAAGGCGGGAGGTGTTAATTCCGTGGCTTTTGGTTCCCTTGTTACCGGAAAGGCCAATTACACCAAGGGAAAATATTCCTGGGTCAACCAATTGGAATTCATATACGGTTTGGTCAGAAATGATGGCCAAGACCTCCGCAAATCCAATGATAGGATTTTCTTGGATTCTAAGGTTGGTTACAAAGTTTCTGAAAAATGGGGGTATTTTGGTTCACTCAATTTTATTACGCAATTTACAGATGGTTTTGATTATTCAGGAGACGATCCATTAAGGATTTCCGGATTTTTTTCACCTGCTTTTTTGACCACAGGTGTAGGTATGGAATATATTCCCAACGAATCCTTTAACCTTAGGCTGGCACCCTTTTCGCCTAGATTTACATTTGTGACAGACCCAACTATTGCAGACAATGTGCCGACTAATTATGGTGTGCCTATTGGCAGCAAAGTGAGAACCGAGTGGTTGGCTTTCCAGCTTTTTATGACCTACAACAAGAGTATTGCAGAAAATCTGACATTAAATGCCCGTTATCAGATGTTTGCCAATTATGAGACCTTGGCATTCAAAAACATAGACCATAGGCTGGACCTTACTATTGCTGCAAAAATAACCAAGTTCGTAGATGTGACTTTTACCAGCATCAATGTCTATGATATTGACATGGATTCGAAAATTCAGTTCAGCCAGGCACTTGCATTGGGGATTTTGTATAAAGTGAGTAATAAAAAATAGGTGTTGGAACACGATTTTTTTAAAATATTTTGAATTTTATTTTTAAGTGCTATTTTTGTTTCAATTGTGGTAGTTAAATAATAGTTGGTTTAGTTTTCATATAAAGGGCAGGGGATTTTCTCCTGCTTTTTTATTTTCAGGATCAAGTGTGAAATTGTAATAATTGTAAGGGATTGATACATTAAAATTTTCAGAATATGACAAAAAAAGCAACCAAAACCGGTTGCTTTTTTTTCTGTTCTAAAAACTCACGTCTTCTATTTCTTTGGCTTCCTGATACTGATCACAGGTAAATCAGTCATGGCGATTAGGTTTTCAGTTACGCTGGGAGAAAAGTATTGCATTAAATCTGATTTTCCAGAGGTTACCAATGCTATTCCATCAGCCTTTGATTTTTCGGCAAATTGTAAAATTCCTCGTTCTTCTTTGAAGGCATCAATAATATGGATGTCATAAGAATAATTCCCAAATTCCTTTAAATAGGATTTTCCTATACTTAATATGTCATTGGTTTCCATAAAGTAAGTCGGCGTATTCACAAATAGGACTTTAAGTTTTACACCCAATTCTTCGGAAAGCTTTTCAACTGTTTTGAAGGATTCTCCCGTGTCCTCTTTGAAGTTTGTTGCAAAGACCAGGCTTTCCAATTTCATTTTGGGATTGTTTTCCTTGATTACAAAAACCGGAACATCTGATCTTCTGAGCATGCTATAAGTATTAGATCCTAGAATATGATCCCTGAATCCATATTGTCCATGAGAGCCCATTACTACCAAATCAATGTGTTCAGAAGCAACATACTTGTGGATTTTTTCATTTCCGTCATTATAAACCAATATTTTTCTCGCGGATAGGCCTGCTTTTTCAGCTTCGTCCACCAAATCATTCAATTTATCCTTTGCCTTAGCAATTGCAGCTTTGGTCTCAGGGAAGAAATTTTCTTGATCTTTGGTCAATTTGATCCAGTCCACAGGCGTAATCACCACGTGGATGTATATGAGTTCTGCCTGAATTTTTTTTGCCAACATAAAAGCGAAGTCTTCAGCTGCTGTGGCACAGGTAGAAAAATCGGTGGGAACAAGTATCTTTTTCATGACTATCAGGGGTTTGGTTGTTCAGTTATATAAAGATAGAGCACAGATAAAAAAAATATACTATCCCTAATCATCAAAAAACATGATAAAAATCAGTAAACAAAACACAAAAAAAGCCTTTTGTGAAACAAAAGGCTTGTTGTGCACCCGGAAGGATTCGAACCCTCAACCCTCGGAGCCGAAATCCGATATTCTATCCAGTTGAACTACAGGTGCTTAGAGGAACGGTTCTTGTTGAACCGTTCTATGTCTTTAGGCGATGGCTGCCCTTACTTTTTCAGCTGCTTCCTTCAAGGTAATTGCTGAAGAAACTTTAAGTCCGGATTCGTCAATAATCCTTGCGCCTTCCTCTGCATTTGTTCCCTGAAGTCTCACGATAATAGGTACAGGTATATCACCAATAGATTTATAGGCTTCTACCACGCCATTCGCAATTCTGTCACACCTTACGATGCCACCGAATACATTGATCAAAATGGCTTTTACATTTGGATCCTGAAGAATAATCCTGAAGCCTGCCTCAACAGTGGTTGCATTGGCACCACCTCCTACATCAAGGAAGTTAGCAGGTTCACCACCGGACAATTTGATCATATCCATGGTAGCCATGGCCAAACCAGCACCATTCACCATACAGCCCACGTTTCCATCAAGTTTCACATAGTTTAGTCCTGATTTGCCAGCTTCTACCTCCAAAGGATCTTCCTCTGCCAAATCTCTGAGGTCAGCCAGATCTTTATGTCTGAACAAAGCATTGTCATCCAAATTTACCTTAGCGTCTACAGCAAGGATTTTATCATCAGAAGTTTTTAATACCGGATTGATTTCAAATTGAGAGGCATCTGATCCAATGTAGGCATTATAGAGCGCTGTAATAAACTTCACCATTTCTTTAAAGGCATTGCCCTCCAGCCCTAATTTGAAAGCTACCTTTCTTGCCTGGAATGCCTGCAGACCTACTTTCGGGTCAACCCATTCCTTGATGATTTTTTCAGGATGTTTTTCAGCAACTTCTTCAATGTCCATACCGCCCTCTGTAGAGGCCATAATTACATTGGAACCCTTAGCCCTGTCCAAAAGGATGGATAGGTAATATTCTTTTGGTTCGGAAGCTCCTGGATAGTACACATCTTCAGCCACCAAAATTTTGTTTACTTTTTTTCCTTCGGTACCTGTTTGAATGGTCACCAAAGTTCCACCAAGGATGTTTTTGGCTTTTTCAGGAACGTCTTCAAGCTTCTTGGCTAAAACTACACCATTGGAATCCGTTTCTTTGATTTTTCCCTTTCCTCTGCCTCCGGCATGGATTTGGGCTTTGATCACATACCAGGAAGTTCCGGTTTCTGCATTCAGTTTTTTTGCTGCTTCAAGTGCTGCTTCAGGCGTATCGGCAACGATACCTTCCTGAATTCTAACACCATAGCCTTTCAAAAGTTCTTTTGCTTGATATTCGTGTATATTCATCCTTGTGAAATTTTTGCCCGAAGTTAAGTGCTACTCTTTGATTTTTCAAGTCAAGCATTCCTCTTTTTGGGAAATATATGCCATTTTTGAACCTTATTACATCAGAGGTATTTAATTTAATACACAAAATCAAGAGGCATGCTGAAGGCAATTGGAATTCAAAAGTACTATGGAGATTTACATGTGCTCAAAGGGGTAGATGTGGAAATATTTGAGAATGAAGTAGTTTCTATAGTCGGGGCTTCTGGTGCCGGGAAAAGTACCCTCTTGCATATTCTTGGTACCCTTGACCAGGCAGATAAAGGCGAGGTATGGATTGGAAATACTTTAATTTCAAAATTAAAAGGAGATAAACTGGCAGATTTTAGAAATGCACAGATTGGATTTATTTTTCAGTTCCATAATTTATTACCGGAATTTACTGCAGAGGAAAACATCATCATTCCTGGATTGATTGCCCAAAAACCCGATACTTTGTTAAGAAAAAAAGCAGCGGAATTGGCTGACTTGCTGGGTTTTTCAGGTAGGTTGGACCATAAGCCCTCTGAACTTTCCGGAGGGGAACAGCAGAGGGTGGCTGTAGCCAGGGCTCTGATCAATGATCCTAAAATAATTTTTGCAGATGAACCAAGCGGTAACCTGGATTCACAAAATGCCCAGGCACTTCATGAGCTTTTTTTTACATTAAGAGAAAATTTCGGCCAGACTTTCGTGATTGTAACCCATAACCAGGATTTGGCAAAAATGGCGGATAGAACACTTACCATGCAGGATGGGACCATTCTTTCGATGGATAGAAATATAAAAAGCCAATAAAAATCCGATTTCAATTCAATAAATTTCTAATTATCCGAATTTCCTTTCGTTATTTAGAATTAAAAATGCCATCGTTTTGAATTAATCTCTTAAGTTCTTTGTCGAACCGCAGCATACAACATATGTTATTGGCAGGCTTCCTGTTTTCTCTGATGAATGTATCAGTGAAACTTGTTTCCCATATTCCTGCCATAGAGATTATCCTGTTCAGGTCTGTGTTCAGTTTGATATTTACTTATTTTTTGATCAAGAAAGCAGGGGTATATGTTTTTGGTACCTATAAGAAATTGCTCATTTTGCGGGGAGTGGTCGGTTCCATTGGTCTCATCGCTTTCTTTTATAACCTACAGTCCATACCCCTGGCTTCAGCAGTGACCATCAATTACCTTGCACCGGTTTTTACGACCATCTTGGGAATTTTCATCGTTAAAGAAAAAGTCAGGCCTATTCAATTTGTTTTTTTCGGGATTTCATTTGCAGGGGTAGTAATCATTGAAGGATTTGACCCGAGAATTTCAGGATTTGATCTTGCGGTGGGATTAATCGCTGCCATATCCATGGGTTTCGCTTATAACCTGATAAGAAAAACCGGTAATTTGGAACATCCTTTGGTCATCATGTTTTACTTTCCTTTGATCACAGTCCCCATCGCCGCTATAGTTACTTATTTCGTTTGGGTAATGCCAGTAGGTTGGGATTGGTTGATATTGTTGGCCGTGGGTTTATTGACCCAATTTGCCCAGTACTTCATGACCTTGGCTTATCAGAATGCCCAATTATCCAAGGTTGCCAGCCTGAGTTATCTAGGGATAGTCTATGCTTTGGGATTTGGGTATTTTATTTTTGATGAAACATTTACGCTGATTACCTTTTCAGGCATGTTATTGGTATTGGCGGGTGTTTTGTTAAATGTGACGTCAAGAAAATAAAGGAACGCTTTGGGTAAAGATTTTTCCTAACATTTCCAAAGTCCATTTTAAAAATAGCAGGAGTATTAAGTGCAGAATTTTGATGAAGGTTTTTTGGAAACTATAATACAAACCAGGCTAATCTTTTAATTTTGAATTTTATTGAAGCTAACAAATGAAAATTACCAAAGACCTCTATCAAGGCTCTCTCGCCCTTTTGACAGATTTTTACCAACTGACTATGGCTTATGCTTACTGGAAATCAGGAAAAGCGGAAGAGGAAGCAGTTTTTAATTTATTTTTCAGAAAAAATCCATTTCAGGGAGGTTATTCGGTTGCAGCAGGCCTGGATTATATCATTGACTTCTGCAGGAATTTTAGATTCGAGGAGGATGACCTGCGGTACTTGAGGGAGATGCAGAATACGGATGGCTCTCCCACATTTGAGTCTGCATTTATAGAATACCTCCAAAATATGGAATTTTCCTGTGATATGGAGGCTGTAGAGGAAGGCACTGTGGTGTTTCCCCATCTGCCTTTGATCAAGGTGAAAGGTCCCCTTATTCAATGCCAGTTGCTGGAAACGCCCCTGCTGAATATTATCAATTTTCAGACACTGATTGCCACCAAAGCAGCCCGTATAGTTTATGCTGCCAAAGGGGATGCGGTATTGGAATTTGGTCTTAGAAGAGCCCAGGGAATTGACGGTGCTTTGGCCGCAAGTAGGGCAGCTTATATTGGGGGCTGCGCTTCCACCAGCAATGTCATGGCAGGTAAATTATTCGGAATTCCTGTATCCGGTACGCATGCCCATAGTTGGATCATGTCTTTTGATACCGAACTGGAGGCTTTCAAAGCCTATGCAGAGGCCTTCCCTGATAAATGTGTTTTTCTTGTGGATACCTATGATACCATCAATGGTGTCAAAAATGCCATTGAGGTGGGAAAGATGCTCAGAGAAAAGGGAAAAGAAATGATTGGGATAAGGATAGACTCAGGGGATTTGGCTTACTACAGTAATATTGCCAGGGAAATGTTGGACGCCGCAGGTTTTCCAGATGCAAAGATAGTGGCTTCCAATGACCTGGATGAGCAAATTATCACTTCGCTTAAAATGCAGGAAGCGTCGATAAATGTATGGGGGGTTGGCACCAAGTTGGTGACCGCTTATGACCAACCGGCTTTGGGTGCTGTTTATAAATTGGCGGCCATTAAAACCGAAGAGGGAACATGGGAACCCAAAGTGAAAGTTTCCCAACAATCCATAAAAATCAATATTCCGGGTATTCAGAATGCCGTCAGGTATTCAAAAAACGGTAAAGCTATTGCCGATATGATCTACCTGGAAGGAGAGGACCTTTCCAATACTCAGTTTATGATCATTGATCCTGTGGATCCAACCAAACGAAAGAAAATCAATACCAATGGTTTAGATCAGGAGATTTTACTTAAGCCTATCTTTATCAAAGGGCAGAAAGTATATGAAAGGAGAGATATCCATCAGATCAAACAAAATGCGGAAAGAAATATGGGCATGTTTGATAAAGCTCATAAACGCTTCGTGAATCCTCATATTTACCCGGTGGGATTAGAAGAAAAGCTATATGATATCAGAACCCAATTGGTATTCAAAATGAAGAATTATGATGGAGCATAAAAAGATAATTTTCAGTATTCCTTCCTATACTTATTTATTGGATAAGGTGGTAACAATGGGTGATTTTGAAAGAGGAGAGATAGAAGTTAAAATTTTCCCTGATGGTGAGAGGTATCAGCGGATACATTCACCAGTGAACGGAAAAGAAGTGGTCTTAATTGGAGGTACGATTTCTGATGGGGATACTTTGGAAATTTATGATTTAGCTTATGCCCTGATCAAGTATGGCGCTAAATCAATCCATTTGGTATTTCCTTATTTTGGATATTCTACTATGGATAGGGCTGTAAAACTGGGAGAAGTAGTGACGGCAAAATCAAGAGCAGTGATGTTTTCTTCCCTTCCAAGAACAAGCTTAGGTAACCACTTTATGTTTTTTGACCTTCACTCAGAGGGGATTCCATATTATTTTGAGGGGCAAGTTCTGATCAACCATGTGTATTGTAAACCCATCATTATCAAAGCAGCCCGGGAATTGGCAGATGATGGCTTTGTCATGGCATGCACCGATGCGGGAAGAGCCAAATGGGTCGAATCCCTTGCCAATGAAATGGGAGTGAATGCAGCTTTTGTTTTCAAAAGAAGGATTTCAGGCGATAAAACAGAGGTGACAAGTATATCCGCTGATGTTGATGGCAAGGATGTGGTCATTTATGACGATATGGTACGGACTGGAGGTTCTTTGATCAATGCAGCAGAAGCTTATAAGGCCGCTGGAGCAAAAAAAATCTATACCATCAGTACCCATGGACTGTTTACCAACAATGCCTTAGAAAGGATTCAGAAATCAGGAGTTATCGAAAAAGTGATTGCCACTGACACCCATCCTAATAGTATTGAACTTCAAAACGAATTCCTTCAGGTCGAAAGTATTGCACCTTTGATAGTCAATCAACTCAAACCTTTAGCATCATAACATTAATTTCATCATGAGAGCATTAATCATTGTAGATGTACAAAATGATTTTATTCCAGGGGGAGCATTGGCCGTTAAAGAGGGAGATCAGGTAGTTCCCATCATCAATTCAATTCAGGAAAAATTCGATTTTATTGTGGCTACGCAAGACTGGCATCCTGCGGATCATGGCAGTTTTGCGGCTAACCATGAAAGTAAAGAAGTAGGGGAGTTTATTGATTTGAATGGGGTTCAACAAATTCTTTGGCCTGTACACTGTATTCAGGGCACCATAGGGGCTGATTTTCATCCTATGTTGGATAAGAAAGGTTGGCGCGCTGTTTTTCAAAAGGGGACCAATCCTTTGGTGGATTCTTACAGCGGTTTTTTCGACAATAACCGTCAGGGTGATACCGGATTGTCCGCTTACCTCAAATCTGAAGGAGTAGATGAGATTTACGTTTGTGGATTGGCAACTGATTATTGTGTGAAATTCACGGTGCTTGATGGACTGGATCAGGGTTTTAAAGTATATTTAATTGCTGACGCAACAAGGGCAGTAAATCTTCGACAAGATGATTATGAGAAAGCCATTGAAGAAATGAAAAATGCGGGTGCCCAAATATTAAGCTCTTCTGATTTGTAACGCTTGGCCGTGTGATATAAGGTACATTTCAAGGAAAGCTTCAAATGTAAATTTGTAAAAATTTTAAACTTAAAATTTGAAGCAATCAATCATGAAAACATCTATATCTACAGTAGTAGTTTTCCTTTCGATATTCCTTATCAGTACTGTAAGTTTTGCCCAGAATAACAGGTTATGGGATGATAACCAAATTGGTTGGCATGCCTTTTTCCTAAATTACAAAATTAACCAATCTTTATCCTTTCATGGGGAATTTCAATGGCGAAGGACAGGTTTTGTCACTGATCCCCAGCAAGATTTATACAGAACGGGACTCAATATTAAGTTGCATCAAAATGCTACTGCAAGGGTAGGTTATCTTTATGCAGATACCTACAGTTACGGTCAGATTCCATTGAATAGCCTGGGAATGGAATTTCCAGAGCACAGGACTTATCAAATGTTAACCTTGACCAATCCTATAGGACTTTTTCAAATTTCAAACAGATTTATGTTAGAACAAAGATGGGTTGGTACATTCAGTAGTAAAAATCTTGAGAGACCAGATAACTATATTTACCTTAATAGGGTAAGGTATATGGCAAGGGTAGACGTTCCTTTAAAAGGAAGAACGATCGCAAATGCTGTCCCTTATATGGCTGCTTATGATGAATTGATGATAGGATTTGGAAAGAATGTAAACCAAAACGTATTTGATCAGAACAGGATAGGAATTTTGACGGGTTACCGTTTTTCAGACCATGTTAGGATTGAGGGTGGGTACTTCAACCAAATAGTACAACTTGGGAGACTTGTTGAAGGAAAAAACGTTTTCCAAGGAAATAAAGGTTACATTATCAATACCTACCTTAATTTTTAAAACCTAAAACAAGGAATGATGGTACTCCTTCTGTTCCGTTGATTAGGATCCCCGAAGAGGAAGGAATAACGGATGGAGATTTCGTGTGCCCCGCCAGATTGTCTTAAGGCCATTTTGGAAATGGTGAAATCATAGCTGTAACCAATATCCAGACCGCTTTCCAATGTAAAGCCAATCAATCCCACGATGGATTCATTATTTGGAAGGGCATATTTAACAGGGAAACCTCTATACCAAACGCCCATAACCAGTGGCTGAATAAAAAATTGGGCTCCTAAATCCAATTGGTTGAAAGGATCCTGGTGTTTGTAGTTAAAAGCAAGAAATGCAGACCTTTCCTGCCTTGAATTGTTGAAATAGTTGTTGATAAAGCCTTCTCCCAGATCAATTTTTATCCCGCCGTGTGCTGATATCCTCATGGGAAGTTTACTGATATTTTCATCAATGAAGGAAACATTGGGTTGGGTCAGGTGATGGGCTGAGACGCCCAGCCAATATGTCTGGCTATGGTAAAGCATGCCAAAATTGAAGTCTGCAAACCGATGCCTGAAGTCTTCTGGTAAACCTTCACCACTGTCCGGGTTAATGGTTCCCCGATTGATATCCAATTGAGAACCAAAAATCAAATCTCCAAAATAAGCATCTCTGGCCACATAGCTGACTTGTCCTCCAACCCTTAAAAAGGATTCATGTCCCAATTTTAGCCTGTAAGAATACAATAATCCGATCTCATTTTGGTTCAGCCGTGCCTTGCTTTCCATGCTGCCGTTAAAAATCAAACCTATGCCAGAATTGATATCAAACATATAATGGTCTATATAAGCGGAATAGGTGTTGAAGGAATGATCTAAGCCCGGCCATTGGTTCCGGTAATTCATTCCTATCCTGGTCAGGTCGGAAGCACCGGCGAAGGCAGGGTTCAAATATAGAGGTGCAGCATAAAACTGTGAGTATTGGAAATCTTGGGCCAAAACACCAATACTGCTAAAAATCACCATTAGAAATAAACCAATTTTTTTCATAACTGAATATTTTACCTAAAAATTAAATTATTACCTAAAATCCGCAGGATTTTAGTTTGGAGATTTGAATCTGCTTGTTTGTGTTCATTTTTGGTCTAGTTCGGGAATTTCTTCCCTTTGATTGAAGAGTGTTCATAGTTTTGAGACAATGGATTTTAGGTTTGAGGATAAAATGGACGGTTTTTTTTCCTCAATTTTAATGGAAAAGGCATACCTCTTCCCTGTAAATCTTTATTTTTTGAGCTCCTGAGGGGTTTTTATCTGAATTTAGTTCAAAATCGGCTTGTAATCCTTACTCGTGAACAGTTTGAGCACTTCTCTTCTTCCCGTTCTTATCCACTTGGCTGAAACAGTGATAAATCTGAAGATAAACTTCTTGAGCCTGTCGGTAGGCTTAAGCCAATCAACTTTTCTGGAATACTCTCCAATGATATAGGTGTAAAAATTGGCATACATAGCCGTCATAAGCATAAAGGAGGTATTCTCTGCAAGGAACGAACAGGGCAACTTAGACCAGCCAAAGTCATTGTTGAGTACATCAAACAAGCGTTCGCTTGCACCCCGGGCGTTATAAAACCTTACAACAGCTTCATTGGACGATGTATGTTCATTGGTCAGAATAGCCCTGTAAGTAAATGCATCTCCACTAAACACATCTGCCTGCCCGTCTTTACGCCTGATTCTGGTAATGACCAGCCTGTAAGACCTGTCTTTACCGAAAGGTTTGTAGTCGGATAGGTCAGTAACTTCCATTTCCTGTACACCCAAACGTATTTTCTGCCACTTCTCAGGGGCTATACTTCCAAGGATATTATCCAGTTTGGCACATCTGTTTGCCCGTATATAAAAGCTTTCGGTATGTGCTTCCAGTGTGCGGAGAACTTCTTCCTGATAGGATGCTGAATCGGCTCTGAACCTTCCGATACGGATATTTTCATTGGTAAGCTGCCCAAACATGCGTGTAAGTGTATCAGCCTGCAAATATTTGGCCTGACTGTTGCCATTTCTGCCCTCTACGTACACAGGAATGGCCTGTGAAAATTCAGGATGTGCTATGGAAGCTACACCTGGCTGATATCCATAGACGTGTTTATATGTCTTTTTTGAATCGTACTTTTCAGTTGGAATGACGGTGTTGTCATAATCGAGGTCGTAAGCAACACCTGACTTGAGTAATCCGGTCTTACAAGCTGATTTTAACAACAAGCTGTTGAGTTTTCCATTGATATTAAATTCATGGCTTACTCCACTGGACGGATTTATAAAGAGTTCTGTATCAACAGCAAGCTCTTTGATACCTCTCAGAATTGTATCGGCACTGCATACTGAAAATGAAGGGACCTGTTCAAGTGCGTCTCTCAAGTGAACATTGATATCTTCAGTACAGTCGCCACCATTAAAGAAAATAGCCATATGATTGGCGAAAATGTCACTGTATGAAAACCCTCCCCTTAAGGCTCTAACCCCCAATTGATTATCAATGAGTTCTGGGAGACCAGAATTTTTGAAAGAGTTAAAAACAAAATTAAAACCTCCGAAAGGTGTGATTTTTTCTGTCGAATTCGTAATTTTCATACCGCTTATCTAGTTTGAGTGGTATCATCTAAATAAGTGAAAAAAAACGAGCCGGAAAAGCCTGAATTGAATAAATTCAGCCACTTTTTCGGCTTTTTTTAAATCCGCCCTGCGGATTTAAGGTATTAATGAACCAGGGTGAATACTCCTGTTTGTGTTCCTTTTTCACCATCATTGGCTTTGAAAACTATTTTATAAACATAATTACCATTTGGACTCAAGACACCGTTCAGTGTTCCATTCCAACCTGAATCATCTTTGCTGAAAGTGGAATAAACCAGTTCGCCCCATTTATTAAAAATATGCATTTCAAACTCATCGATTCCTCTCATTTTAGGCATGAAGGTATCGTTAAGCCCATCTCCATTTGGAGTAAATGCATTGGGGACCATGATCCTGTAGGATGCCAAAACTTCTACCTGAATACTTGTCTGGGAAATACATCCTAAAGCATCGAAAGTCATCAAAGTAATAGTATAGGTTCCAGGCCTTGTATAGGTATGCATGGGGTTTTGTTCATTGCTGGTAGTCCCATCTCCAAAATTCCATTCCCAGGCTATGACATTGCCCTGGGTTCTATCCAGGAACTGGACTTCGTCACCAACAATAATTTCGCCTTCCTGGCCAATTGAAATAACAGTGTATACGAAGTCTGCATCCGTAAACGCCAATGGCATTTCTACCAATACAACAGCTTCGTCCACGCAACCATTTTCATCATAAACCATGACAGAGAGTTCTCCATCTTCGTAAAAGAGAACTTCCCTGACATCAGTTTCCCCAGTATTCCAGAAAATCTTATAATCACCTTTACCTCCAGTAATTTCAGCCCAGGCAACCCCAACCAATTCTTTGTTTTCACAGTCTACCATGAAAGAAGTCTTAATATCAACCTGGAGCCTTTCTGGTTCTAGGATATTAAATGTTTTTTCTATTCTACATCCGTTGTCATCTGTTACCTTTACTGTATAAGTTCCTGCGGGAAGATCACTCCTAAATAAACTGTTCAGGTTTGGAGCGTCAGCCCAGACAACTTCATAGGGTTGGATTCCGCCATTTATTCCAATATTGATAAAGCCGGATCTGTCTCCATGACAGGAAAGTTCTTCTGAGAAATCACTTGTAATTTCGAGTGGTTCCGGTTCAAGAATGGTGTAGGTAGCTGCAGTAGAACAACCGTTTCGGTCTGTAACTATCACTGAATAGGTTCCGGGGCCAAGATTTCTTAAATTCCTACTGTTAGGGCCATGTGACCAACGGAAAGTATAAGGAGCACTACCGCCTGTTATATTCAAGGTAATACTTCCGTTTCTGGAACCTGCGCATTGGCTATTTTCCACTACTTCATTCAAATTTAGAATCTCAGGCTCCCTTATATTGAATGATGATGTGATGATACATCCCAAAGCATCTTCAACTTCGACCGAATAAGTCCCTGCTCTGAGGTTTCCGGCAAAGAGCTGATCTTGTACACCATGGCTCCATCTTATTTTTACAGGTTCTCTTGCACCAGTTAAAGACAATTGGATAGAACCATCATTTCCTCCAAAGCAGGAAACAGGATTAAGTGCTTCTAAATTTAACCTCCAGTTAGGTGCAGGAAGCACTTCTATTGACTCCCGGGCCCGACATCCATTTGCATCTGTAACAATCACTGTATAAGTGCCTGGACCTAAATTGGAAATGATAGGGGTGGTGGCTCCAGTATTCCATAAGTAGGTATAGGGTCCTGTACCTCCTGTAACAGTAGCTGATATTTGTACCCTCTCGCCTGGGGAGCACAGTACCTGACTGGCTGTTAGTTCTACCTCAAAAGGTAGAATTCTAGGTGGGATTTCGTAAGTTCTTTGAATTTGACAACCAGCTGCGTCAGTGATGGTTACTGTATAACTTCCCGGTTCAATCCCCACTAAATTCTGAGTGGTGGCACCATTGGACCATGAGAAAGTGTAGGGTGCGGTACCGCCTCTGACGTCAATCTCCAAGAAAATTTCATCATCGAAATTACAGAAGAAACTGTTGAAGTCAGCTTCCACTTCCAAAGGGGCATCAGGTTGGATAACTGTGTAAGTCCTTGATGCCACACAGGAATTTTGGTCTACAATAAATACGGTATAGGTACCTGCTGCTAGTCCAGTTAGCGAACTACCTATTCTACCGTTACTCCATTGGATGCTGTAATTCCCTGTTCCTCCCGTGATATTTAAATGAATCTCTCCGGTTCTTTCTCCGTAACAAGCCACATCAATCACTTCAGGAACAACCTGAATCGGTAATGGGCTATCGATAAAGACTACATCTTCCACAGGTTCACAACCTTGATCTGTAATGGTATATCTGTAATATCCACCTATAAGGTTGTTTAATTGGGTAGCATTATTGAAGCCTGGGTTAGTAGTAAAATTAACCCCGTCCGCAGAGTAGGCCCAATCTATCTGGTAAGGTGCCAAACCTCCTGTTACCTGAAGATTGATACGGGCAAAATTACCAGCACAATTTATAGTGGTATTGGTAACATTTACCTGTAAAGGTGTCGGCTGACTCAATGTCCTTGATGGGATCAATACCGGACAACCATTGGCATCAGTTGCGGTAAAGCTGTAATTGATGTTGGCAGCCAAATTATCGAATACAATCTCTTCTCCATCAAACCCGGTATAAGTATTTCCCTGGAAGGTGATGGTATAAGGAGCAGTGCCACCAATGAGAGTAAATGCAATCCTTCCATTATTGCCTTCGTAACAGGTAAGGTTCTGTGCCGAAAATCCTTGAAGCGTCAATGGAGAGGCTGGTTGGGTTACTTGGATTACCACATCTTCAGACCTACATCCGGTTGCATTATTGATGGCATAAGCTGTGTAAGTTCCTGCAATTGCCGTGAATTGGTTACCAAAAATCTGGTTACCGTTAACGAAGTAAGAGAAATTATCAGCTGTGCCAAAAGTTGCCGAAAGCTGTACGGTGGTATTACCACCAAAACAAAGGATATCTCCTTTGGTATAGGTCAATTCGAAGGCCGGTGGGGCAGTGATCAGAACATCTTCACTTACAGGATTACAGCCATTTCCATCTTCCACGGTGTACCTGTATAACCCTGGTCCAATATTGTCCAATTCCGGTCCATTGAAAGGAATCAATTCCCAACTTGAAGTAGTGAAATTAAATCTTTCCCAGGTGATGACATAAGGTAATTGACCACCAGTTATGTTAAGACTAATAAAAGTCAGATTTGGCTCACAAGAGATTGGGGGACTGTTGTGGGTAACATTAACCAGGTCAGGTTGTGTGATGACGAAATCCTTGATGACCTGACATACATCATCCCTGTCAAATATGGTTAAGGTATATTGTCCGGCAACTAGTCCTGTAAATTCATAAGTAAGATCTCTATCCAAGTTGCCCAACTCTGCTGAAAAGCCTGCTGTATTGGTCAGAACTGCTCTATATAATGGCCTTCCTCCGTTAACTCCAAAAGAAATTTTTCCAGTTGGGGTTCCAAAACATTCCCCATCTTCTTTTTCGAAATTAACGATTTCCAAAGGTCTGTCCGGTCCAGAGATTTGAACCAAGATCGGATCGGAGAGACAGCCAAGGTTATCTACTATTCTTACCTGATAATTTCCAGGAGCCAAATTGGTAAAGGTGGTAAGCGCTCCCTGGGAAATATTGTTGATCAGGACAGTAAAACTTCTTCCAGGCTGCAAGGTGGTACCGGTAATGTTGATTATTCCATTATTGTCTCCAAAACAGCTGACGTTTTGGGAAGCGACTGTAAATGATGGCTTAATTATTTGATTGATGGTAAATACTCCGGAAGTAATTCCGCATCCCGGATCTTCTATTGACCAAGTATAATCTCCAGGAGCCAGGTTTTCAAAATTAAATACCCCTGTATTTTCATTTTCAATGATCCTGCTGGTGCCATTGGTGGAATTTAGCTGAATAGTTTTCCCAGGAACACCTCCATTGACGGTAAGTCTGAAAGTACCTGTCTCATCAGCGCAAAGTGGCTGAATAACTAGGGGAGAGGTGACAATTTGTGGTGGTTGTGTAATGACAAAATCTTCTGAAATTATTGTACAGCCACTGGCATAAGTCAATTCGAAAAAATAGGTGCCTGCTATAAGGTTGTTTAATTCAGAGGTATCAATAGGAACAAATCCAGTTGGAATTACCCTCCTGAACCATTGGACCGATTGAATACTTGAGGTATTACCAAAAAGACCAAAAGTGATTATTCCATCATTTCCATTGAAACAGGAAACATTTTGGACTACTTCAGCGGTATAGAAAGGTGGATCAGGCTCGTTGATGGTAATGCTTCCAATATCTTCACAACCAGCACTGTCTGTAACTCTGACATCATAATTTCCTACAGTAAGGGATGTCATTATTGCAGGTGTGATTGGCTGCCAGATACCCCCAAGGAATATTTGGAAGGAATAACTTGGAACACCTCCGATTGCAGTAAAATTTAGTAAACCAGGTTCGCCAGGACAGCTCGCATCATCCGAATCCAGAATCAATCTTAATTTTGAGGTAGGACCATTTAAACGGATTATCCTTGTAACTGTACAAGATGCTCCTGTACTGTATTCCACTCTGTAAAAGCCCGGGGTAAGGCCATTGACGAAAGTCGTATTTTCGGCAATAAGGTCTCCTGTTTGAACATTAAACCACCTGCTTGTTGCAGTTCCGGGCAATGCTCCGATAAACTCTACCTCAATTGCACCATCATCGAAAACACAAGAAGGAGTAACTGTGCTCAGGACATTAATTTCAAGAGGATCAGGTTCGCTGATTACTATGTTTTCTAACCTTGCTTCACAGCCGTTAGCATCTCTTACGGTTACGGCATAAGTTCCCGGGCTTAAGTTTGTTGGGTTTTGGTTAATAAAACCATGATCCCAATTAAAAAAGTACAATCCAGTGCCCCCAGTTACTTCTATAAAAATTCTTCCATTATTTCTGCCATGGCAGGAGACATCTTCAATATTGGTGACAGTAATTTGTATCGGATCAAGTGCACCCAATGGAATGTTTTCCTCTCTCGTACAGCCATTAGCATCTGTAACGCTCACTTTATAATTTCCTGGGCCAATGTTTGATAAGGTTGTAGAATTGGATCCTACGGGTAAGAAAACCCCTGTGCTATTTTCTTTGAACCAGTTGAAGGTATAGGCCGGATTTCCTCCACCGGCCTGAATTTCAATTCTACCATTGCTAGCATCATGACAGGTAGGCTCAATGACATTTAAGACATTGATCTGAACTCCCCCAGGAGGCTGACTGATCAAAATATTGTTCAATTCTCTAAAACAGCCATTGGCGTCTGTAACCCTCACACTGTATTGGCCTGCTGGTACATTCGAAAGATTTTGGACATTGGATGTAAATCCATTTGGTCCTGTCCATTGGAAGGTGAGAGCACCTGTCCCTCCACTTGCAGCTATATTGATTGCTCCAGTTGACTCGCCAAAACAAGAAACATTCGTTGGCTGTCCATTGAGTTGAAGGCTCAATGCCGGGGTTGGTGGTATGGTTACATTGTGTAGAATAAAACAATTCGGATTGGTCAAATCAAAAATTCTTGCGACATAATCACCTGGACCACTGTTGCTAAGTAAGGCATTATTGGATAAAACAGTAGAAAAATTACCGGCCCTAAACCATTGGACACCCAATGAACCGCTTCCACCTGTAAATCCGATTTGGATAGATCCATTATTTTGACCGGCACAGGTTTCTGGCGTAATATTGGTACTAGTGACTGTAATAGCAGGCAGAGATGTGATGTCAAAGTTTATGTTAGGAACCTGACAATTATTTGCATCTCTTACCTCAATGAAATTATTATTGGAAGCAGCAAGGCCGGTAATAGTAACCGTATTCAAAGAGGTGGTTGTCGGGCTTCCTCCGTTGAGACGATAAGTATATGGGGCCGTACCTCCTGATATGGTGAAACTAACTGAACCTGTCGCATCTCCAAAACATCCCACATTGGTCACAACAGGCCCGCTTACTGCAAGTGGAGCAGGTTCATTAATAACGAATTGTCTTGTAACAATACAATTTTTGGCATCTCTGACCACAATCCTGTAAGTGCCTCCTGCCAAGTTGGAAATATTCAAACCTGTCTGGCCTGGAATATCAACAAAATTTGTCCCAGTTCTAACCTGCCATTGAAAACTTAGTGTTCCTGTACCTCCGGTGACTTGAAGTCCTGTAATGGATCCATTTCCGTTTCCATGGCATAAGATATGGTTAATCACGGGAGTATTAAATTGAATCTGTGGAGGGTTACTTACGGTTGCCTGATGGGTAATCACGCAAGTCCCGCCATCATAAGCAATATTGACAAAATAATCCCCGGCCGGGAGATTTTGAAAAGTCACATCATTTCCAATCAGGGTCTGTCCGTTTGTAGTGACAGCGTAAGTATTGGTGGGATCAGAAATTTGGATCCTAAGACTTCCATCAGAACCCCCAAAACAGGAAGGGCTGACTGGTGAAGAAGTTACAGTAGGGGCAGGAGGTACGCCGTTATTAACTGTCAATACCAGTTCGCATCCTCCAGAATCTCTAATGGTTACAGTATTTAATCCGGATGGAAGGTTAAATGCAGTAGCTGTAGTTTCACCATTGCTCCATAAATAGGTGTAAGATCCCCAACCTCCCGTTACTCCGGTTACTGTGGCTCTACCGTCATTAGATCCGATACAAGTTAATCCTACAACTCCATTTATACTTGCAGATAAAGCGGATGGAGGGCCTACCACATTAACATTAGCCACAGAAGTACATCCTTCGGAATCAGTTACTGTCACAGAATAGTTGCCTGGGGCAAGTCCGGTGGCTGTTGCAGTAGTAGCACCATTACTCCATAAGTAAGAGAATCCTCCCCAGCCACCGGATGCATTAACGGTAGCTGTTCCATCATTGGCTCCAAAACAAGTTAGGGGGGTAGATGAAGTACTCAAATTAATAGGGGAAGGAGGGGCGGCAACGGTTACTGTAAATTCCTGTTGACATTCAGGATAATTTACACCACCATGTCTTACCCTTATGGTGTAGGTTCCTGGTCCAAAACCTGAAAAAGTTTGCTGACCCGAGTTAGTACCGATGGCTACTGATGCATTGTTGACAGCAATTGTGTTATTGGGACGGATGATATCTACATTTATATTGGCAGGAGGGAAAGGAAATCCCATAAAAACCCTGTCTGCTCTTATAGTAATGGTTCCATCGTTACCACCAAAGCAGGTAACGGGAGTGCTAGTGGCCGTGTAATCCAATAGAATTTCATTTCCTATGGAAAAATCTAACTCAGCTGGACAAGTCTCATTTCTATAGAAATCGATAATTTCTAAAACATAATTACCTGCTACCAATTGATTGTATTGGATCAATCCACCCGGTGCCACTGTCCATCCATTTACATAAGTACCATTCGCCCGCCTGATCCTAAACCTTACCTCTCCGGTAAAACCTTGCGCATTAAATGAAATTCCCCCATTTGCCGCACAAGTTTCGGGAAATGTACCTACACCAGTAGCAGGTTCGAGAATTATAGGATCAATTTCAGGTATGTCAATTTCAGTTAATTCAATGCATAGTAAGGCGTCTTCTACCTCTACCACATATTGGCCTGCTGGAATTCCAGTCAAATTAAGTGGACCTCCTGGAAAATTATTAACAGTTCTAACTAAGTTTTCATTTAAATCAAAAAAACGTATAGTATAGGGGGGTAATCCACCTTCTATTATTCCCGTAATATTTGCGGAGGTCTCATTAGCACATTGGAAAATTTCTGAAATTTCAATATCGAGTGTAAAATTGCTAGTTCCAACGAAAGGTATATTTCTGGTTAGTGCTCTACCTCCATTATCTGTAATAATAAGAGTATAGACTCCAGGCTGTGCCCTTGTTAGCAAGCTAAACTGAGAACTTGATAAATTATTGTCAATTTGAACTATTTCTCCTTCGAAAGACCATTGATAGGTATATGGCGCAAGACCTCCAGAAGCTCTAGCCTCTACTGATCTTCTACATTCAGAAAAATTTAAGTCCTGAAGAATCAATGGGGTTTGCCCCATAGTTTCATTACCAAAGGCAAGCCAACAAAACAACCCAAAAACTGTAAGAAAAAAATGCTTATTAAGTGTTCTCATATAAGTTTCACATCTAAAAACAATTGTGTGACTCAAGTTTTTTCTTCTTATGGGTTTAAAAAGCACCCATAATTTTCAGTTTTTATAGCAATTAATGTAACCTATGCACAAAAATCAGTATTTCGTGTTTTAGTATATTATTTTATGTTTTTCGTATAAACATAATTTTCATTGCTGAAAAAACTGATTATCAATTAATAAATAGAATAAAATTATAAAAACAAAAAATTAATTCGATAAAAAATTTCAAGAGGAATAGAAAATTTCAAAGAAATAATTGTTGAGGGAGGTTTTTTTGATAAGCCCTGAAACAAATAAGCATCCACTAGGGATGCTTATTTGTTTCATATTTTTGGTGAGAATTTATTAGTATCAAGTAAATTCGATGAAGAGAAGATTTGTATTTTTTTCTAATCGATTTGAAAAATATTTTCTTTCTTTCCTCTAAACTCGTAGGAGTCACCTTTCTTTAAACCCCACAAGGTGGAGACTAAAGGAGAATCATTAGAGACAAGCTGATAATCCGTTCCTTGTAAACTGATTTTACCTAAAGGGATGGAAACCCACAGGTTTCCAATTGAAAGCTTTACCAAGGCGCCTTCCTGAACTGTATACAACTCTTTTACGGGTACTGCGTTGAGTTGTGCCAATAGCATTTTACTTTTCGCAAGACTTTTTTCCAACATGTCCCTGGATTGGTTGAGCATTTCCTGGTGTGTTTCATATTTGTCCCCTGCGGAACTCTTCTCTTCAGATTCTGAAGATTCCTGTAATGCCTCTAGTTGGTTTTGGATATCAGCAATCTGATCTTTTAAACTTTGTTGGGCTGCTGCCAACAATGCTTCTTTGATGGGATGACCTTTTTCACTCATGTCAGCAAAATTCATCTTTTTTCCGTCAATTCACAAAATCACTCAAAAATAAAGTTGAACTTTTCAATTTTCTCGAAAATTAAGCTTTTGGAAAATTATGAGCGTTGAAAATCGATTGGATATTTAATACCACTTTATCAGATAAACCTTCCACATGGTTCAAATTCTTTCCCCATAACTTTTCATTTGCCAGTACTTTTTGTACAAAAGAGACAAGATCATCATCCTTCCACGCTTCTCTGAAAAAAGAGATGATTTCCTGATCATCATTCACGGGAAGGGTTTTGCCCTGCCATTCACCTCTATAAAATACCAAAAGTGCCGAAAGAGATTCAACAAGCAGGGTAGGCAATGCTCCGAATTTTTCGACATATACCAAAAGGCTTGGAAGTACCCTTACCTTGAATTTTGAAACCGAATGAAGTGCAATTGAAGCAAGTTCATGCCTGATAAAGGGGTTTTTGAACCTATCCAACACATCCTCGGCAAATTGGGTCAACTCCGTTTCGGGAAGGTCCAGGGTCGGAATAATCTCTTTATAAATAATGGTATGGATGGTATTAAAGAATTCCTTGTCCTCAATGCAATCCTTGACCGTACGAAAACCCTTCAGATAGCCCAATGGTACCATGGCAGTATGGGCTCCGTTTAAAATCCTGACTTTCCTAGTTCGGTAGGGTTGAATGTCCTGAACGAATTTTACATTTAAGCCCGCTAGTTCGGCAGGAAAGATATCTTTTAGCTCCTGTTTGCCTTCAATTACCCAAAGGTGAAAAGGTTCGGCCATGACAATCAAATTATCTTCGTAATCCAGTTCTTTCTGGATTTCACTGATCTTTTCTTTTGGGAAACCGGGTACAATTCTGTCCACCAAGCTATTGCAAAACACAACGGATGATTTTAACCAAGCATTAAACCCTAACGGAAGCTTCCATAATTCTGAGTATGCCAAAATAGCGGATTTTAAAACTTCTCCATTCTTTTCAATCAATTCACAGGGAATAATGTAAAGCTTATTAGAAGCATTTCCATTATTATGTTCATATTTTCTGAGAAGGAATGCAGTTAACCTTCCCGGAAAAGTCCGGGGAATTGTGCCGGTATCAGGTAAATCTGAGGGGTCAAAAATTATTCCTGACTCGGTTGTATTCGAAATAATAAATTTAAGCTCAGGGCTTTCAGCCAATCGCAAAAAGGAATCAAAGCTTTCAAAAGGATTGACGATACCTTCAATGGAGGTAATCAGTTTTTTCTTGTTTATCAATTGTCCATTTTCAAAACCCTGTATAATTACATGATACAGGCAATCTTGGGATAAAAATGCTTCGGGCACTTTTTGGCTTTGGTTGAGCACAATTTTCACTGATCCGTTGAAATCCGTTTTTTCATTCATGATTTCAATCATCCAGTCCGCAAATCCCCTTAAAAAATTTCCAGTCCCGAACTGAAGGACTTTTATAGGCCTAACGGGTTTATCAATACTTTTTTTGTTTAACTTTTTCATTTGGATGCAAAATATCAATTTCAAATTATAACTTTAAATCAATCAAAATTTTGATTATTTAACGGGATCATTTTCATTTAAAAAAATCAAATTATGCCGGCATTGGTATTGGTCGAAGTCGAAATCCATAACCCCGAATTGTATGAGGAATATAAAAAACACACCTTGGCTACCATTTCAAAATTTGGAGGCAGGTTTGTGGTAAGGGGGGCAAAAACCGAATCTCTTGAGGGAGACTGGAATCCAGGAAGGTTGGTCATTCTTGAATTTCCTTCCGTACAGGTTGCAAAAGATTGGTGGAATTCTCCAGAATATACCTTGGCCAAGAATATCCGATATCAGGCAGCCCGATCCAAAATGCTGGTTGTAGAATGTAATGGTGAAATTGGGGTAAATTGATCATTTCAAAGTAGCTTAATTAACTGTGCTGCTTCCATTCCATTATCATACTACTTTAAATGAACCGCGATTGCCATGGAAATCAGGGTACCCTACGAAACGGTAAAGTCCACACTGCTAAGAATTCTGGAAAAGTATGATTTTCCAAATGAAAAAGCCCTTTTGTGCAGTGAGTTGTTTGTGCGGGCCAGTTTGGATGGGATCTCATCCCATGGTTTGGATAGGTTTCCAGTTTTTTTGAACATGGTCCGCAAAGGATGTGTGGTTCCTTCTGCAGATCCGGAATTTGTATTCAGATATGGTGTTTTTGAAAGATGGAATGGTAAGCTTGGTCCCGGTCCCTCTAATGCCCACTTTGCTATGCAAAGGGCAATTGACTTGGCCCAGGAATTGGGGGTCGGAATAGTGGCCCTGCAACATACCAATCATTGGATGAGGGCAGGAAATTACGGACTTCAGGCAGCAGATGCAGGATGTATTGGTATTTGTTTTACCAACACAAAGCCAAATATGCCAGCATGGGGAGGCAGTGAACCCAAATTGGGAAATAATCCCTTGGTAGTCGCGATTCCAAGAAAAAAGGGCATTGTCCTTTTGGATATGGCCATGTCGCAGTTTTCTTATGGCAGAATGAATATTTTTTTGAGAAAGGGTGAGCAGTTACCTTTTGATGCGGGATTTGATCAAACAGGAAAATTAAGCAAAGATCCAGCTGAAATAATTGAAAATGAACTGGCTTTACCTGTAGGCCTTTGGAAAGGAGCAGGTCTCTCTCTGGTCTTGGATATGCTGGCCAGCATGTTGTCAGGAGGAAACGCAACCCATGAAGTGGGAAAAAGCGGTACGGAATTTGGTCTTTCCCAGGTTTTTTTCTGCCTGCATCCCCAAAAATTAGGTATGGAAGATTGGGCTGATTCCAAATTGGACCTGATTATTCGGGACTTCAAATCCTCAAGGGTTTTTGAAGGAAAGGAAATTCGTTATCCTGGAGAAAAAATCAGTTCTATCAGAGAACAAAATCTTGTTTTAGGAGTGCCTGTGGATGAGGACCTCTGGAAAAAAATAATTAAAGAGCTGGAATGAAAAGAAAAATTGGAATTGGGATCATAGGAACCGGTGCCATCACCGGAACGCATATCCAGGCAATCCAATCATTGGAAAATGCCCATTTGGTAGGCTTGCTTGGTTTTTCCGAACAAGTAGCTCAATCTGCCGAAAGTCAATTTGGGGTAAAAGTGTTTTATGATATCAGGGAATTTTTAGCCATGCCTGATCTTGATCTAGTTTCCATCTGTACTGCCAGCGGAAACCATCTGGAGAGTGCTTTGGCAGCCATCCAGGCTGGCAAGCATGTTCTGATTGAAAAACCCATAGAAATCAATCTTGACAGGGCAGATCAAATAATCAAAGCTTCTGAACAAAATGGCCTTAAATGTGGGGTTATTTTCCAAAATAGGTTCAGTCCTGATTTTTTGAGATTGAAAGCTGCGGTCAATGCAGGAAAATTTGGGAAGTTATTGATGGGGAATGCCCATATCAATTGGTACAGATCTCCTGAATATTATAGTAGCAGTTCGTGGAAAGGAACTTTGTCAGGAGATGGGGGAGGAGCTTTTATCAATCAGGGTATCCACACCATTGACCTCCTATTGAATATCCTAGGTCCAGTTGAAATGGTCTTTGGAAAAGTTAAAACTCTTCTTCACCGGATAGAGGGAGAGGATATAGGGGCAGCCATTGTACATTTTAAAAACGGAGCTTTGGGAAATATCAGTGCTTCAACTGCACTTTTTCCAGGTTATCCGGAAAGATTGGAAATCTTCGGCAGTTTGGGCAGTGCTGTATTGGAAGCCGGAAAATTAAAAGCCTGGAATATTCAAGGAGAAGAAACTTCCCTTGAAGTTGGGAAGGCTAATTTGAATACAGGTGCAGCAGACCCTTTGGCAATCGGTTATAAGCTCCACCTCGAACAATACAAGGACATGGTAAAAGCCATCTTGGAAGACCGGAATCCATTGGTGGACGGTCATGAGGCCAGAAAGTCCCTGGAATTGATTCTGGGAATTTATGAATCCTCAAAATCCAAGTTACCCGTTTGGTTTTAAGGTGAATAACCGGCTTTTGAAACTTTCGCACCACAATAGAGTTAAAGGATATCCCTTATAAGGAAACCCCTCTTTTCCAAGGAATAAAGTCATCTTGTCCTAGCTCCATTGCTTTTGTGAGTTTTTCTCCTGAGGCCACCTTTATGATCAATTCCAGCATCTCTTCACCAAGTTCTTCAATGGTTTTTTCTCCGGTAATAATTGGACCTGAATTGATATCAATGATATCGGGCATTCTTTCCGCTAATTTATTATTGGAAGAAATTTTGATGACAGGGACAATGGGATTTCCGGTAGGTGTTCCCAATCCCGTGGTGAACAAAATGATATTGACACCGGAGCCCGCCATTGCTGTGGTGCTCTCCACATCATTTCCAGGTGTACATAAAAGGTTCAGTCCCGGTTTTTTAAGGTATTCACCGTAATCCAAAACATCTGTCACTGGAGAGGTTCCTCCTTTTTTGGCAGCCCCTGCTGATTTGATGGCATCAGTGATCAAACCATCCTTGATGTTGCCTGGAGATGGATTCATGTCAAAGCCTGATCCTGCGGCTTCGGCTGCTTTGGAATAGGCACTCATCAGGCTTGAAAATTTTTCTGCCGTATGTTCGTCCACACATCGGTTGATCAGTTCCTGTTCCACACCACATAATTCCGGGAATTCAGATAGAACGGTTTTCCCTCCCAAAGCAACAATAAGGTCTGAAACATGCCCAACGGCCGGATTAGCTGATATGCCGGAAAATCCGTCTGATCCACCACATTCCAAGCCTATGCTCAATTTGCATAGGGGAGCGGGTTTTCGGGTGTTTTCATTGGCCTCCACCAAAGCAAGAAAAGTCTTTTTAACCGATTGGGATAGCAATTCCTGTTCGGTGCCTTCCAGCTGCTGTTCTAGAATAATGACCGGCTTAGAAAGAGATGGGTTGACTTGTGCTAATTTTTCTTTTAATATGGATGGCTGGGCATTCTGACATCCCAAGCTAAGTACAGTGGCACCTGACACATTTGGATTGTTGATGTATCCTGCCAGGAGGGTGCAGAGCATTTCGGAATCCTGGCGGGTTCCTCCACAGCCTCCTTGATGGGTTAGGAATTTGATGCCGTCAATATTTTTGAACAAACGGTCCTCTTTTTGTTCTTGAACCAATTCTATTCGGAGATTTTCTATTTCATTTTTTTGTCCTGAGCGGTACAAATTTGACATCTGGTGAACCAGCGTTTTGTAAGGATTTGGCTTGCTGAATCCAAGGGCTTCCATGAAGGCATCCTTGATTACTTCTACATTTCTGTTCTCACAAAACACAAGCGGTATTACCAGCCAATAATTGGCAGTTCCCACCTGACCATCAGCCCTATGGTATCCCTTAAAAGTCCTTCCCTGGAATTTTTCAATATCAGGTGCTTGCCATTCAGTTCCTTTATTTCTTTTCCCAAAGCCACTGGTTTCATGCTCGGTATTAAGGGTGGTAATAAGCGTACCGCTAACTAAATCAGTTTTAGCTTTGCCTACTACTACCCCGTACATGATGATAAAATCACCCTTTCCCAAATCATCAATTGTAAACTTATGCTTGGCAGGAATTGCCTGCTTGGTCACAATCTTTTTTCCTTTGTATTCGATCTCTTCGTTTTTTTGAATATCGGTCAAAACTACCAAAACATTATCTTTTTCGTGTATTTGAAGAGTTTTCATCTTTTAATGGCTAAAATTTTAATTTATTTTTTGAAATCGTTTGCATAAAGTATGCTATCCCATACTACAAATGAAAATTTAAGTGATTATTTTCAGGTTCGAATAAATTTTGTCAAATGAGCAAAAAAATCATCACAATCGGCGAAGTAATGATGCGTTTCAGTACTCCCGGGCATGAAAGATTCCTTCAGGCTAATACCTATCACCTTACCTTTGGAGGGGCGGAAGCCAATGTTGCCATTTCTTTGGCGCAACTTGGAATGAAGTCTTCTCATGTCACTGCTTTTCCGGATAATGATTTTGGATTGGCGGCCAAGGCCTATTTAAGGCAAATGGGCTTGGAGACAGATCTGGTTTTTTTAAAGGATGGTAGGATGGGGCTCTATTTTTTGGAAAATGGGTCAATGCAGCGTTCATCTAAAATAATTTATGATCGGTTTGATTCGGCGTTTTCACTTTTTGAAGGTGAAGAAATAGATTGGGACCTGGTTTTTGAAAATGTAGATTGGTTCCATTGGACGGGTATCACACCGGCTATTTCCCAGCAAGCTGCTGACCTCTTATTGAATGCGTTGAAAGCTGCAAATGGAAAAGGGGTCACAGTGAGCGGCGATATCAATTACAGGAGGAACCTATGGCAATATGGAAAGGGGCCTTTGGATATTATGCCTGAACTGATAAGGTATACCCATGTGATTGTAGCAGGTAAAACAGACTTTGAAAATTGCATGGACATACAGGCAGATGATTGGATCACCTGTTGTTATGAGGCCAAGAAATATTATCCGCAAATAAAATATATCACGAAGACTAAAAGAGAATCAATTTCTGCGTCCCATAATAAACTCCATGGCGTGCTATGGAATGGATCGGAAGTCATCAATTCTAAGACCTATGAAATCACCCATATTGTGGACAGGGTCGGAGGCGGGGATGCCTTTATCGCTGGATTGATATATGGATTGATGCATATGGACGATCAGGAAGCTTTGGAATTCGCAACGGCAGCCACAGTGCTTAAGCACAGTATTCCAGGGGATGCCAATTTGGTCAAGTTGGATGAAATCATTGACCTGATGAATGAAAAAAATGTGGGAAAACTCATGCGATAACTCAACACCCTTAAAATATCAAACCTATAAACCATGGATCACCAAATAATTTTGAACAAGGTAGTTCAAAGCGGACTGGTTCCGCTTTTTACCCATCATGACCTGGAATTGGCCAAATCTGTATTGGATGCTGCTTATGACTCCGGGGTCAGGGTTTTTGAATACACCAATAGGCACAGTAATGCATTTGAAGTATTTAAATCCCTTAAGATCTATGCTGATAAATATCCTGATTTAATGCTGGGCATAGGGACCATTTTTGAGGTTTCAGATGCGCAGAGATTTCATAATGCGGGCGCTGATTTTATTATTTCGCCTGCTATGATTGGAGAGGTAGCCGAATTCTGTCAATCCAGAGGAATATTTTATGTGCCGGGCTGTGCTACGGTCACCGAGGTGTATCAGGGAAAAAAAATGGGGTCTAGCCTGATTAAGATCTTTCCTGGAAATGTCCTTGGCCCTGCTTTCGTCAAGGCTGTCCTTTCCGTCATTCCGGACATCAAACTGATGGCCACCGGTGGAGTAGAACCCAATGAAGATAACCTTAGGACCTGGTTCAATGCAGGCATCCACTGCGTGGGTATGGGCTCTCAATTGTTTGATTTGAAATCATTGGAAAGAGGGGATTTCAGCGGATTGAAATCCCATATTGAAAAATCTTTGACCATTATTCAAAATTTAAAAAAATGATCAAAGAAACTGGGAAAAAATATTGGGGTAAAGTGATCCAAAGATTGGTAATCGGATGTTTTGCCCTTCTTTTTTTTACAACCTGTCAGGGGCCCGGAGGGATCAGGATCATCAAAATGGGACATGGTCTTGGAGTAACGCATCCTGTGCATGAGGCCATGGTCTACATGGCTGAAAGAATTGCTGAAAAATCGGAGGGAAGGATGATTGTGAAGGTTTATCCCAATCAGCAGTTGGGCACAGAAAGGGAGCTGGTGGAACTGTTACAGATCGGTAGTCTGGGCATGACCAAGGTGTCTTCGGCTACATTGGAAAGTTTCGCTCCGGCCATGCAGGTTTTATCCATGCCCTATCTTTTCAAAGATGATGAGCACAGGGATGAGGTGTTAAAAGGGTCAATTGGAAAAAAATTGCTTCTTGAAAGTGAGAAATATTGGTTGAGAGGCCTTTGCTATTATGATGCAGGCAAAAGATCCTTTTATTCCAAAACTAAACCCATTGAATCTCCTGAAGATCTAAAAGGATTAAAAATCAGGGTTTTGGAGAGTAATATGGCCACCAATATGATCAAGAGTTTTGGAGGCTCACCTACACCAATTTCTTATGGGGAGTTGTATACCGCACTTCAGCAAGGGATCGTGGATGCAGCTGAAAACAATCCTCCCAGCCTTTATACTTCCAGGCATTATGAGGTTTGTAAATTCTATTCCATCAATGAGCATACAGCAATACCAGATGTGGTAGTGATCAGTACAAAAGTGTGGGACAGTTTGGATGAAGAAGAGAAACAGTGGATTCAGGAGGCAGCTGATGAATCAGCGGAATACCAATACAAACTCTGGGCAGCATCTGTAGAATTGTCCTTGAGAGAAATGGAAAAAGCCGGGGTTACCATTACTTATCCCGATCAATCTGGATTTCGGCAGGCGGTGGAGGTCATGTATGACAACTTCAAAACAAGCCAGCCTGAACTCTATGCCATCATTGAAGAAATCCGTAAAATAGGCAGTTAATATCAGTACAAAGGGAATTTTATTAAATGGGGAGGAAAGATAGCGGTAGGGGGAATCAATATTGAAAATCATGTTTTAAAGAAGAGTCAATGAATTTATCCTTCAAATCAAACTTGGACAAAATTGTGGCAGGACTGCTCATTTTACTAATGGCCATCATGGTACTCAACGTGACCTGGCAGGTGGTTTCCCGGTATGTTTTCCAAAATCCGAGTTCCTTTACGGATGAGCTCTCCAGGTATATGCTCATCTGGTTAGGCATGTTGGGAGCTGCTTATGTTGCCGGTCAGGACCAGCATTTGGCCATTGATATTTTACCTCAAAAATTGGTGGGAAGAGCCAAGGCTAAGCTGATGATTTTCATTTATGGGCTAGTTTTATTTTTTGCCTTTTTGGTAATGGTGTTAGGGGGAAGCAACCTGGTTTATATCACCTTTATTTTGGAGCAAAAATCAGCCACACTTCAATTGCCCCTGGCCTATGTGTACAGTATCATTCCCGTAAGTGGTTTTATTGTAGCTTATTATCAGATTTATCAGATAAAACAACAGATCCCTTCTCTTAAAGCCCAATAGCTCATGGAATACATCAGCATTATCATTCTGGTATTATCTTTTATTACATTAATGGGCATTGGGGTTCCTGTGGCCTGGAGTCTTGGGATCTCGAGTTTTCTCACCCTTTTGGTATCTGTAGCAGCCTTACCCTCGGCTACCACCATTGCACAACGGATGGGAACGGGATTGGATAGTTTTGCCTTATTGGCCATTCCATTTTTTGTGTTGGCAGGTGAAATTATGAACCGGGGCGGAATAGCCAACCGTCTGATTGAACTGGCAAAAGCCATGACAGGGAAATTGCCTGGGGGCCTGTTGTACGTGAATGTGATTGCAGCCATGCTCTTCGGGGCCATTGCGGGTTCTGCTGCAGCAGCTGTATCTGCCATAGGTGGGATTTTGGGTAAAAGGATGGAACAGGAAGGTTATCCCAAGGGATTGGGAGCAGCGGTTAACATTACTTCTTCCACTACCGGTCTGATAATTCCCCCATCTAACATACTGATAGTATATTCTCTGGCATCGGGAGGGGTTTCTATTGCAGCCCTTTTCGTTGCAGGTTACATTCCTGGGATTTTTATTGGACTGGTGCTGATGCTTACGGCTGCGATTTTTATCAAAAAACACAATCTTCCTCCGGGAGAAGTAAGTTCATTTAAGGAATTGGTGCAAAAATCAGTCAGGGCATTTCCTGCTTTGCTTTTACTGTTTATTGTAATCGGCGGCATTGTAGCAGGGGTTTTTACGGCAACAGAAGCTTCGGCCATTGCAGTCGTTTATACTTTGGCATTGTCTTTTTTCTACAAAGAATTGAAGGTAAAAGATTTGCCTGCTATTTTGCTGAAGTCCTCTGAGACGACCGCTGTGGTTTTGCTTTTGGTGTCTACCTCTATGAGTATGTCCTGGGTGATGTCCAGTGAGGATATCCCCCAATCCATTAGTGAAGCCCTATTATCCTTAAGCGACAATATTTTCGTCATTTTGATCATTATCAATTTGTTGTTGCTATTTGTGGGGATATTTATGGATATGACTCCGGCGGTTTTGATATTCACCCCGATCTTTTTGCCAGTTGTCACCGCCTTGGGTGTGGATCCTGTGCATTTTGGAATCATCATGATTTTGAACCTGTGTATTGGGCTTTGTACCCCGCCTGTGGGTTCGGTACTCTTCCTTGGGGTTCAGGTAGCCCAAATGAGTATACAAAAAGCTGTTAAGCCATTGATACCCTTCTTTATTGCTATGATTTTGGGACTGATTGTGGTGACGCTGTGGCCGGGATTAACTTTGTGGTTGCCAAGACTATTTGGTTTGTAATTGAAATAAAACAGGCTGTCCCTTTTTAAAAGACAGCCTGTTTTATTTTAGGCTAATTGAACACTATTTTTCACCTATGAAAGGCAGGCTTTCGGAGATGGCAAGGAGAATGGTGTTTTGGATATAACTATCCAATTGTAAGAATTTTGCTGTTTCTATTGGTGAAACCACCTTGTTGAATTGTTTGTGATATTTTCTGTGCAGGGCAGCTATCTCAGCATTATTGCGGATAATGGATTTAGTGATAGCATCTGCATCCGAATCGCTGAGTTTGTCAAATTTTTCCAGATATTCATTGATGGTTTTTATTCTTTCCCTGATAATTGATCTTCGCTCAGTTTCATAATTATTGTAAACGTTCCAGAATTGGGCGTTTCGGTCATATCCCATATACTCTTCGATCAAAGCCCTTTTTTCCATGCCGAAAGCACTTTGAATCAGGGTGATTTCATCATCAATAGATTGTGCATGTAGGAATGCGGGACTTAAAAGCAATGCTGCAATTAAAATGAATCTGGTTTTCATGTTTTTTTATTTTAGTTGATTTTATTAAGCAGAGGCTTCTTAGAATATTTCAAATGCTAGAAAGAGATTGTTGTTATCCAAATTGAAATTCTGATATAATTTGATAACACGAAAGGTTGATGGGTACCTCCTTGCCAAAATTTATGAATTGTTTGCAATAATCTGATGGCGCATAACTTTTCATTTCATGTTATCCGTTGATCTTGATTTAACTTTATGGAAAGAAAATGCTTCCTGATGAAAAAAATATTCTTGTTTGTCTTGATTTGCAGCCCGCTTGTTCAAGTAAGGGCTCAGGAATACCATGTGGATCCGGGTGCGGTAATCATTTTGGACAGGATGAGCGAAATCATAGGCAACCTTAATTCCTGTAGTTTTACAGTGCATACCTCCACAGAAAAATTTGACCAGGAAAAGGGCTATTTGAAGGATTTTTACAAGCTTGAAGTGTATATGGCCGGACCTGATAAAATGCATGTCTTAAACGAAGGATCTAAAGGTAAAACAGGGTACTGGTACAATGGGGATATGTTACTGTATTACGCAGTGAACACCAATCAATATGGATTTATTGAAACACCGGATAATATTACAGAAACTATTGATTTTGTATACCGAGAATATGATTTGGAGTATCCTGCAGCGGATTTTTTTTATCCGGGTTTTACAGATGATTTATTGGGTACCCATGAAAGGGTAAGCTATGAAGGATTAGTCAAAATCAATGGGGTAGAAGTCCATCATATTGTAGCGTATGGAAAGGAGACCAATGTACAGATCTGGATCAGCAATGATACCTTCGCATTGCCCATACGCTATTTGATCCATGACCTTACTAACGATAAGCCCCTACAGTTTGAGGGTGTATTTTCCAATTGGGTATTGAACCCCGTACTTCCTGATGCGATGTTTGAGTTTGTTGTGCCGGAAAGTGCCTCTAGAATCAGCATCCTTTCGAAATCATCCACATACATTAACAGTCCTGAGCAATGAAAACAGCCAATCGCGTCCATAAATTATATTTATTCGCATTCCTCCTTATTTTCTTTTTTGTACATCCTGCCATACTTGAAGCCCAACGGATGAACCATCCTTCTGCTGCCCGGTCTGCAGGGGCTCCAAGGGCTGCTTCACCGGGAGGAGGTGGAAATATGTCTAGGCCTGCCACAGGAGGAGGTGCTGCTGCTAGACCTGCCTCTCCTCCTTCACGGCCTGCCACAGCGCCTTCTTCAAGACCTTCCACTATGCCGTCCAATAGGCCAAGTACGGCACCGAGCAACAGACCTGGTAATCCTAACATGAGCAATCCATCCCAAAGGGGAAATATCAATGGTGGTGCGCAGCGTTCCCCGGAAAGGAGGGTAAATACACAAAATGCCACCCAAGACCGCTCAATCAATTCTGCCAGGGATCAAAGAAATAGGGGAGATATTAATAGGGGAAATCAAGCTGGCAATGACAGAACAGGGAACAGGACAGCTACTAGAGGAGGGAATGACAGGGGAGGAGCAGATAGGGGAAATATCCGGGATGGCAACAGAAATCCGGGAGGCAATAATGTCGGTAGGCCTTCCCGGCCCGGAGGAAATAATATCAATATCGGCAATAATAACAATATCAATATCAATGCACAGCGCAACACCGTCGTAAGGGTGAACATGATGCACCCCATGATGATGAGACCTCCCTTTATGTGGGGAGGGATGAGGGTTTTTGCTTTTCATTCATTCTTTTGGTTTCCCTTTAGACCCTTTTTCTGGGGTCCTATGTGGCATCCCTGGGGATTCCATGTGCCCATGCTTCCACCTCAGGCCCAGGTCATCAATGTAGTCCCTTAAATCCGCAGGGCGGATTTAAAAAAAGCCGAAAAAGTGGCTGAATTTATTCAATTCAGGCTTTTCCGGCTCGTTTTTTTTCACTTATTTAGGTGTTACCACACATCCTTGATAAGCGGTATGAAAATTACGAATTCGACAGAAAAAATCACACCTTTCGGAGGTTTTAATTTTGTTTTTAACTCTTTCAAAAATTCTGGTCTCCCAGAACTCATTGATAATCAATTGGGGGTTAGAGCCTTAAGGGGAGGGTTTTCATACAGTGACATTTTCGCCAATCATATGGCTATTTTCTTTAATGGTGGCGACTGTACTGAAGATATCAATGTTCACTTGAGAGACGCACTTGAACAGGTCCCTTCATTTTCAGTATGCAGTGCCGATACAATTCTGAGAGGTATCAAAGAGCTTGCTGTTGATACAGAACTCTTTATAAATCCGTCCAGTGGAGTAAGCCATGAATTTAATATCAATGGAAAACTCAACAGCTTGTTGTTAAAATCAGCTTGTAAGACCGGATTACTCAAGTCAGGTGTTGCTTACGACCTCGATTATGACAACACCGTCATTCCAACTGAAAAGTACGATTCAAAAAAGACATATAAACACGTCTATGGATATCAGCCAGGTGTAGCTTCCATAGCACATCCTGAATTTTCACAGGCCATTCCTGTGTACGTAGAGGGCAGAAATGGCAACAGTCAGGCCAAATATTTGCAGGCTGATACACTTACACGCATGTTTGGGCAGCTTACCAATGAAAATATCCGTATCGGAAGGTTCAGAGCCGATTCAGCATCCTATCAGGAAGAAGTTCTCCGCACACTGGAAGCACATACCGAAAGCTTTTATATACGGGCAAACAGATGTGCCAAACTGGATAATATCCTTGGAAGTATAGCCCCTGAGAAGTGGCAGAAAATACGTTTGGGTGTACAGGAAATGGAAGTTACTGACCTATCCGACTACAAACCTTTCGGTAAAGACAGGTCTTACAGGCTGGTCATTACCAGAATCAGGCGTAAAGACGGGCAGGCAGATGTGTTTAGTGGAGATGCATTTACTTACAGGGCTATTCTGACCAATGAACATACATCGTCCAATGAAGCTGTTGTAAGGTTTTATAACGCCCGGGGTGCAAGCGAACGCTTGTTTGATGTACTCAACAATGACTTTGGCTGGTCTAAGTTGCCCTGTTCGTTCCTTGCAGAGAATACCTCCTTTATGCTTATGACGGCTATGTATGCCAATTTTTACACCTATATCATTGGAGAGTATTCCAGAAAAGTTGATTGGCTTAAGCCTACCGACAGGCTCAAGAAGTTTATCTTCAGATTTATCACTGTTTCAGCCAAGTGGATAAGAACGGGAAGAAGAGAAGTGCTCAAACTGTTCACGAGTAAGGATTACAAGCCGATTTTGAACTAAATTCAGATAAAAACCCCTCAGGAGCTCAAAAAATAAAGATTTACAGGGAAGAGGTATGCCTTTTCCATTAAAATTGAGGAAAAAAACCGTCCATTTTATCCTCAAACCTAAAATCCATTGTCTCAAAACTATGAACACTCTTCAATCAAAGGGAAGAAATTCCCGAACTAGACCAAAAATGAACACAAACAAGCAGATTCAAATCTCCAAACTAAAATCCTGCGGATTTTAGGTAGTCAATGAAACCAATATAACGAATGTGACAAACGTGACGAACGTGACCAATGTAACTAATGTCATCAATGAATACCATTATGTTGACGGTATATTCTATCAGAAAGATGATGAAGGCTATGTGGTAGTTCCTGCCCCGTTAGGTGCAGAGGTAAGCCGGATCCCTGACAACTTTGAAAGAGTCGAGATTGGTGAAAATGAGTACAATTTTTACTGGGGAGGAGCCTTTTTTGAAGAGACGCCCAATGGATTTAGGGTGGTGCCTCCTGTAGCAGGAACTCTTGTCGAAAACCTTTCTGAAGGAGGAGAAGAGGTGAAAATTGGGGATAGGACCTTGATCCGCTTTGGGGAAACCTATTATCAGCCGGTTCAGGTCAATGGACGAAATATGTATGAGGTAGTGTATATTGAGCTAGAGGAAGAATAATATTTAGAAGAAGTTATCCCTTAGATATTGTTTACTGTCTTAAAATTATTGATTTTTATACCTGTCTTTATGGTATGAAACCAATAGTTTTTTATGGAAATTTCGCTGGATTGGAAAAATCTTGTTTATCTGAATTCTCAATTAATAGGATAACTTGTTGGTTTTATCCTTATCGTAAACGGATACAGGAAAAATCCATCAAATATTATATTGGGCATCATATTAATCGGGACTATGACACAAACTGTGTAAGTTGGTTTCACTACTTACGAAGTTAAAGTTAAACCTCGAAATTCTCTGTGTGATTTAGAAGAAATCGCACAGGGAATTTGAGGAACCCGCGGTAGGCGCCCCCCGGTCTGTGTGTGGACAATTTCTTACCTTTATAACACACAGATTACAAAAATGAAAAAAGAAGATCTCCTAAATGATGACTTCCTCAAGCAGTTCAGGACTGCCGGGGAGCTTAATTCCTTCCTTCAACAGCTTCAGAAAAGAGCCGTTGAGAAAATGCTTGAAGGCGAGCTGGATGCCCATCTTGGCTATGAAAAGCATCAGAATTCCGATAATCCCAATTCAAGGAACGGCTATTCCACCAAAACAATAAAAAACACATTTGGGGAAGCTGAAATCAGAGTCCCAAGAGACAGGGACGGCAGCTTTGAGCCTGCCCTTGTGCCCAAACGCAGAAGCATGGCGGAGGGCGTTGAAAACGTGATCATTTCCATGTATGCCAAGGGAATGTCAAACCAGGACATCGAAGAACAGATCCGGGAGCTTTATGACATCAATGTTTCCTCCTCCACCATCTCAAGGGTTACCGGTGCCGTAGCGGAGGATATTGTTGCATGGAGAAACAGGCCGCTTGACCCTGTATACCTGATCGTTTGGATGGATGGTATATCCTTCAAAGTCAGGGAGAACTCCAAAGTGGTCAACAAGACCGTTTATATTGCCGTTGGCCTCAGAACTAACGGCCTTAAAGAGATCCTAGGCCTTTGGCTTGGCAAGAATGAATCTTCGGCTTTCTGGATGGGGGTACTCACCGACCTGAAAGCCAGAGGGGTTGAAGATATTCTCATAACGGCAACTGACAACCTGAACGGGTTTACTGATACGATAAAAGCTTCATTCCCCCAATCAGTCACTCAGATATGTGTCGTCCACCAGATCAGAAACGCATGTAGATATGTCGCATGGAAAGACCGCAGGGCGTTTACAAGGGATATGAAGGAAATTTATACCGCCCCTACAAAAGATGCTGCTTGGGCTGCCCTGAACGATTTTGCCAAAAAATGGGAATCCAAATACGCTTATGCCATCAAAAGCTGGAGGGACAACTGGGATGAACTCACCGTTTTCTTCGATTACCCGGCTGAAATCCGTAAAATCATCTATACCACCAACCTGATTGAAAATCTCAATGGAAAGATCAGAAAATACACCAAAAACAAGCTCTCTTTCCCGACAGATGATGCCGTAATGAAGTCTGTTTTCCTGGCTGCAAGAGAAGCATCGAAAAAATGGACTATGCCTATCAGAGACTGGGGAGCTATTCTTAACAGTTTCCTGCTTATATTTGGTGATAGGGTCAGGCTTCTTGATACCTGACAATAAAACCATAATTTGAAGTTTACACACTTATCGGGATAGTGTCTATTAATCTGCCTGACGTACATTGCCTTTATAGCATGGCTGACTTATTCAGGAAACTTTATTCATTTTCCTCACTTGTACAGGACGGGAAATCTGGTTTCACTCCTAACTATTCCTTTTATTTTTCTATATGTTCAGACGATTATACTCAATAGGAAAGTTAAACCAATAGACCTGCTACATCTGCTACCTGCTTTACTTTTTTTTATTGATTTTTTGCCTGTTTTTATATTGAATCACCAAGAAAAGCTGAAACTGATTGAATCAGAAATTTCAGATCCTGTTTTATTTACACAATACAGGCAATCCAGGTTTTTTTCCTTTGATTTTTATACCTCGTTCCGTACCATCCTATTGATCATCTATTGGATAGCATCTATAACCTTGGTTTTCAAATACCAACATAAAATAAAGAAAACCTTCCATGATTTTGGAAAAAGTTGGTTCATCTGGATCAAGATTTTTTTAGGATTTGAATTATTGTTGTTTTTGCCATTCCTCATTTTTTCAAGGTCAGCTGAGCCCCTTTTGGGTTTTGAACTACTTCATTTCTTTACAGCCGTATTGGCTTTTGGAGCTGGCTTGAGTTTATTGTTTTTTCCCAGAATACTTTATGGTCTTAATGTAGAAAAATACATCGAGCAGAAAACCAAAGAAAAAACAGACACAAAAGATTTTTTGACTCAGGAGAAGATTTTAGAAATAGAAACCAAATTAAAAGCTGTATTGGATCAAGAAAAAAAATTTTTGAAGAGAGGATATTCTATCCACAATCTTGCCTTGGATACAGGGATACCAGGTTATTTGTTGACCTTATTTATCAACCATCATTTAGATTGTAGTTTTTCAGATTTTATCAATCAAAAAAGAGTTGAAGAAGCTTGCCTATTTATTGATTCAGGAAAATATGACCACCTATCCATCCATGGATTGGCAGAGATGGCAGGATTCAACAACAGGAATTCATTTACCCAGGCTTTTCAAAAATTTAAAAATATATCACCTTCCTTGTACATCAGGTCTGCAAAGGTAAAAAACCTAAGTAAATCTCGCCAAGATTAAATAATTCTTGGCTTTATGGACATCTCTAAGTTTGTTAGGGGGGCTGTAATTGGGGAAATTTGTAGTTAAATAGAATTCACAAATTTATCCACTATGAAAACAACAGTCAAATTCTTAACAATACCCGCAATGGCAATCCTGCTTTTTGCGTTGACCAATTGTTCAGAAAAGGAGGCGGGAACATTTCCTACTGACGAAAACTTAAAAGTAAGCGACCATTTTGATCCCAAGGGAAAGGGTCCCTCTAAGTATACTTTAGAAGTATGGGAAAACCGGAAGAAAACGCTTCCTTTTTCCGATGTCCGAGATTATGAAGAACAAAAAAAGGGATTTATTGCCGCACCATCTTACAGACAGATAAAAAATGCTGATGGCAGAGTGGTCTGGGATATTGGGCGCTATGATTTTCTCCTTCAAAACCAAGAGTTTAAATCTATCCATCCATCTCTCCAAAGGATTGCAACCCTCAATATGGGTTACGGGCTTTACAAGGTATCGGATGGTATCTATCAGGTACGTGGATTTGATCTGTCTAATATGACCTTAATTGAAGGTAAGACGGGATGGATACTCGTAGATGTATTGACTACTCGTGAAACTGCAGCCGCAGCTTTGAAATTTGCCAATGAGCAACTGGGCGAGCGCCCAGTTAGAGCAGTTATTTATTCCCATCCCCATGCAGACCATTTTGGAGGGGTAAGGGCAGTAATTAATGAAGAGGATGTAATTTCAGGCAAAGTGAAAGTGATTGCACCGGCAGGCTTTATGGATTTTGCAGTTTCTGAAAACGTGATTGCAGGGAATGCCATGAACAGAAGGCTTTTTTATCAGTACGGTGTGCTGCTACCTGTTAGTCCTTATGGACACGTAGATCAAGCCTTATCCAAAAATGTGTCAAGTGGTTTGTTAGGCTTAATTGCTCCTACGCTTTACATTTCCAAACCTGTGGAAGAGCATACAGTAGACGGGGTACGGATGATATTCCAAAACACGCCTAATACAGAAGCTCCTGTGGAAATGAATACCTATTTTCCGGATAAGAAAGCGCTATGGATGGCAGAAAATGTAACAGCTACCATACACAATATTTATACGCTAAGAGGAGCACTTGTTCGGGATCCTTTGCAATGGTCTAAGAAAATTTCTGAAGCCTTGTACTTATTTGGCCAAGAAGCAGAAGTAATGTTTGCCTCGCACCATTGGCCAAGATGGGGTAATGATAGGGTGCAGGAAGTGTTAAGAACACAAAGAGATGCCTATGCCCACATCCACAACACGGTGATGCATCTTGCTAACAAAGGTGTAACTGTAAACGAAATCCACAACGTGTATAAAGTTCCCGAAAGTTTACAACAGCAATGGGCTGCCCGAGCCTATCATGGATCTGTAGAGCACAATAGTAGGGCCGTTATTAACAGGTACCTGGGGTACTGGGATGCCAATCCGGCTACCTTGATGCCTTTACCTGAGAGGGAATCAGCCCCACTTTTTGTTGATATGATGGGAGGCTCAGGACCAATCATTAAAAAAGGAAAAGCACTTTTCGCTGAAGGTAAATACAGGCTCGCTGGGGAGCTTCTGAATAAACTCATTTTTGCTGAACCCAATAATCAGGAAGCGAAGGAACTTTTGGCAGATTGTTATGAGCAGATCGGTTACCAACAGGAAAGTACGAGCTTGAGGAATAGTTTTTTGGCAGGAGCTTATGAATTGAGGAATGGAATTCCCGGCGGAGAATCTCCAAAATCGGTTACTCCTGATATTATCCGCTCCATGTCTACTGGTATTTGGTTGGACTTCCTTGGAATTAAGCTGAACAGTGACAAAGCCAAGGACATCAAATTCAAAATGAACCTGATAACTCCAGACAATAATGAAAAATTCCTTATCGAACTGAGTAATGCTACTTTAAGCAATGTTCAGGGCTTTACTGCCAAAAATGCAGACCTCTCACTGACCCTGAATCGTTCTGATCTTAATTTGGTCATGATGGGAGTTAAAACATTTGAGGAATTGGTAGGAGAGGGAAAAGTCAAAATTGAGGGAGATATCAGCATTTTGAAACAATTGGTCGGAATGATGGATGAATTTGATCTGACTTTTGAGATTCTTCCGGGAACCAAAAAGGATAAATTCCAGGCTTCCCAAAAAGACCTGAAATTGGATGCGCCAGCTTATATCGAAGACTAATTGTAGAATTTATTCAATTAGTTGAATCCATAAATGATAATGTAAACCAATCACTAAAGTGAATTTATATGGATTCATTTCCGTGATTGGTTTCTTAAAGCTATCCATCAATGCTTGCCATGATTTATCAAATGCGGGCAAGTAATCAGAAAAGCTGGAATCCAATTTCAGTACTTTCGATAATTAAAAATTATTCTACCCCAAGAAAATCATGAAAAAGATCTTATGTGTCATATGGGTATTTTGTTTACTGTTTTTTTCACCATTTAACTTGATGGCCCAAGAAGAAAAGGGCAAAGTTGAAGAAGAGGGAAAAAAGGATGCAAAAAAAATGGATATTAACATTTTGCCGGTGGTTGCTGCAAACCCAACTGTTGGTGTTTTGTTCGGGGTATTGCCGGGACTTAATTGGAATATGGGAAATGGGGCCGATACCAGAAATTCTACTGCATTGATTGGGGTTTATTATACTACACTTAATCAACTGTTTACATCCGTACGCGCCAATGCATTTACCAAAGAGGACAAATTTAACCTCTTGACTGATATCCGTTTCAACCTCAACGCCCAGCCAACATATGGTCTTGGTTCGGTATTGGATCAAAGTACCCTGGTTGGAGGAAGTGAAATTCCTTCAGATAATCCCTATCCTCCTATTCAGAAGCAGGAAATGATGTCTTTCAACAATTTCCGCTTTTATCAAACCGTACAGAAAAGGCATAAGCAGACCAATCTGTTCTATGGTATAGGTTACCATTTGGATATCTTCTGGAATATTGATGACAAGCAGCTGGATCTTGGAACAGAGCCCCAAAGGATTACCCATCATTATCGATACCAAACACTAAAAGGAATAGGTACTGAAAAATATTCCCAGTCGGGACTTTCTGCCAATGCTACATTTGATAGTAGGGATAATGTGGTTAATCCCTATGAAGGACAGTTGGCAGCGATTTCCCAGCGGGGATTTCCGGAGTTTTTGGGCAGTACCACTAACGCTTCCCAATTGTGGATGGAATACCGCACCTATATCAATCTTGATGAGTCCCGACCAAGGAACCTACTAGCTTTTTGGACCTATGGATGGTTTGTCACCAGTGGCACATCACCTTATTTGGCTTTGCCCGCCATAGGTTGGGATATGTTTGCCCGTTCGGGAAGGCCATATACCCAGGGAAGGATAAGAGGGGAGGACCTTATGTATGCAGAAGCAGAATGGAGGTTTCCATTGCAGAGAGATAAAGATAAATGGGGAGGAGTTCTTTTCCTGAATACCTCCACGGCAAGCAGCAGAACCGAAAACATCAATATTTTTGAGAATTTTGTTTTCGGTTATGGTGGCGGATTGAGATTCATGATCAATGAGAAGAAAAGGGTTAATTTAGGTCTTGATTATGGTTTTGGGGCCAATGGAGCCCAAGGGTTGTTTGTGAACCTGAATGAATATTTTTAGGAAATCAGAATATTATCGAAAATAGATAAGAATTAGATTGATTAAAGGGAAAAGGGTGAAAAACAGTCTCAAGTCTAGGTACATTGAGTTTTGTTGGATTTCTTTGTCAAAGCGGATCAACAATCCTGCAGCAGCTATGAAAATCCAAATCCGGAAAATTATCGTTAAGAAATCAGACTGGAGACTGGTTTTTCTATTTTTTGTTTTGTTTTTGGCCATCCATCCTATAAAGGCCCAATTTGCCAAACCACAGTGGTGGTTTACCTACAACCATATTGGAAGGTTTGACGACAGATGGAGTTACGGATTCGACCTCAACTACCGGACAACCGGACTTATTCCCCTGAATTCCAGTCTGACTGCAGCGAGGTTAGGTATGAATTACCATACCAAGACTGGCTTTAGGATTACAGGAGGATATGCCTGGTTCGGAACTTTCGTTCCAACCAAAGACCGTATCTGGCTCCATGAAAACAGGATCTATGAACAAATCCAATATAACCATACGCTTGGAAAAGTCAATTTAGTGCACCGTATCCGTGTAGAACAAAGGTGGAGGCAGCAGTTTACCAATGAAAACCTGGACGAGACCATCTCCACTTTTACAAATAGATACCGCTACTTAATCCAATTCGACGGACCTATCACCGAATATCCTGAAAATAAGACTTCCTTACGATGGCAGTTGGCCAATGAGTTTTTTATCCACAACAAAGAAGAAGTCGGTTATATGCTTTTCGACCAAAACAGGACCCTGGCCGGAGTGCTGATTTCTCCTTCTGGAAGCCTAAGTCTTGCGGTTTTGTACCAACTAATTGTCCAGCAGCAGCCCTTTTTAAGGGAAACCTTTTTGATCAATTCCTTCCGAATCACACTTTTCCATACATTGGATTTTAGGAAAAGAAAAAAAACAATTCAAATAGAAGAAATTTCAGTGATTGATTAAAACACTTGGCTAGATGTCCAAAATCCTGTTTCTTTACTTTGATAAGTCGATTGCAAAAAAGTAAAGTTCGTGATGAAAAGTTTTTTTCTGTTATTTTTAGCTCTCTTTTTTTTGCCATTCCCAGGAAATGGACAGGCCCAATTCAGGACGGAATCCTGGTGGGGCCTGATGACTTCTGGTCAAATTGGAGAACGTTGGTCCTTATGGTTGGATTCCCACTATGTTCCTGAAATTTTTCTGATTGTCCGATCCGGAATTACTTATCATACGCCCAGTGATAAATTAAACTTTACAGCGGGTTATGCCCATCTGGGTTTGACTACTCCTTTTTCAGAAGGTAAGCTTATGCGTCCTGAAAGAAGGCCTTGGGGCCAGATTATTTTCAGGGTTCCTGGAGCTACAAGATATGGGGTAAGCTTTAGATTCAGGTATGATGCCAGGTTCCGTAATCAGTTTGACAATGAAACGCTTCTGGATGGCTTTGATTTAAACCATCGCTTCAGGTTTAATTCTGCCATCCGCTATAATGTCGGAAGAGTAGAGTCCTTACAATCTAATTTTTCAGTCAGTATGGTCAATGAAACCTTACTGACGAGCGGGCCTGCTTTTGTAGATATTCCATTTGAACACCGGATTTTTTTTCTAGCTGGTATGCAAAGGGGTACCGCCACACTTTCTCCCGGATATCACCTGCGGTTTCAAAGTACAGCATCAGGGCAGGTCAGGGTACTTCAGGGTTTTGTCCTTTGGATCAACCTGAATTACCGTTTTAAAGACTTTAAAAGACATTTCCTACGGGAGTTTCCAGCTGATAAAATTTAGGAAACTGTTAAAGGTATTGTTTCAGAACCCCTTCTTCCAGCATTTTCTCCAATACTACTGTGGAGAAGTCGGAAGCAAACTTTTCCAGGGAATCAGGATTAAGTGTTTTGGACTGTGCGGACCAAATCAGCAACTCTGTTTTCGCATCGTACAAATTGATCTCGATGATGTATTCGTTGTCATTTACGATATATCCTGGACTTGCCATCATGGGGTAATGATATACCCAATATCCCCAGTAAGTCCCCCTTCTTCCCCAGCCCCAGCCTCCAAGTACCATGGGGTTATACACCATTGTTCCGGGAATATACCTTTCCTCACTGTGCTTTTCCAGCAAAGTCATGGTTAGGATGGCATCGAATCCATTTTGAGAAATGATTTCCCTTATGGCCTCTTTGTCTATTTCCTTGCTCTCCCAAAAAGTGGGCTTTATCCTTTCTGAGCTGGTTTCAGAGGAAATATTCAATTTTGCCAATTTCTTTTTGAAATCATTTTCGACAACTTGTCTCGTCTGCATATTATCAATGACTGCAGCGATAAAAATACTCCTATAGCCTTCCGGATTTTTATCCGGGCTGGTCCAGGAACCTGTGATTTTTGTAGATGGGGCACATCCCAATAGAATCAGGAGCGCAAATAAATAGGGCAAGTTTTTCATGATTTGCTGGTTTTCTAATGTTCCTTTAATTTACAGTTTTGAAAAAAAACAATCAATTTTTTTACCCAAAATAAAAAGTTTAGGTTGCCAAATTGGATAAGCTTCAAATTTCGGGTTTTTTTTAACCTCTTCTTTTGCCTAAATTTCAAACTTCAAACCGATTTAGCGGATTAGGAAATGGATAAAAACGAACATGCAGCATCCTCACAAAGACCTTCAGAGGTGCTCGATGAAGATGCAAGAACAGGCCTTAGTGTGGAAGCATTAAAAAAGGCGATATTAAACAACCTTTTTTATGTTCAGGGAAAATACCCTGAAATAGCAACAAGGAATGATTATTACATGTCCCTTGCTTATGCTGTAAGGGATCGTCTGCTTCAAAGATGGGTAGCTTCTGTGAAGCAATATTTAGAGGGAAGGCACCGGATAGTTTCTTATTTGTCTGCAGAATATCTCTTGGGGCCACACCTGGCCAATAACCTGATTAATCTTGGAATATTTAAGGAAGTAGAGCAGGCTACCCAGGAACTGGGGATCAATTTGCAGTGGTTGCTGGATAAGGAAGTTGAGCCAGGCCTGGGAAATGGGGGGCTTGGTCGCTTGGCTGCCTGTTATATGGACTCCTTGGCAGCGCTTGAAGTTCCTGCCATAGGCTATGGTATTAGGTATCAGTTTGGGATTTTCGAGCAGGAAATCAGAGATGGCTGGCAAGTTGAAGACACGGATAATTGGCTCAGAAGGGGCAATCCCTGGGAAATTGCCAGGAGGGAACTGAATTATGAAGTCAAGTTGGGCGGATATGTCCAACATTATATGGACAGAGATGGAAAATTCCGCAGCAATTGGATACCTGAACTGACGGTAAAGGGTGTGGCTTACGATACGCCTATCGTAGGATATAAGGTCAATACTACCAATACCTTAAGACTCTGGAAGTCAGAAGCACCAAAATCCTTTGATTTTCAGTCCTTCAATTCCGGGGATTATAACAATGCAGTCAACCAAAAGATCATCTGCGAAAATATCAGTAAGGTGCTTTATCCGAATGATGAGACATTGAGCGGTAAAATTCTAAGGTTGCAGCAGCAATACTTTTTTGTATCCTGTTCCCTTCAGGATATGATTGGTATTCATCTGAGACAAGGGGAAAAGATAGAAGACTTCAATGTGACTTTTGCCGTACAGTTGAATGATACCCATCCTGCTATTGCCATTGCGGAGATGATGCGGCTTTTGGTGGATGAATATGATCTGGAATGGGTGGATGCCTGGAGGGTGACCACCAGGTCATTTGCTTATACCAATCATACGCTTTTGCCTGAAGCCTTGGAAACCTGGGATTTGGAATTATTCGGCTCAGTTCTCCCAAGGCATCTTGAACTTATTTATGAAATCAACCGTAGATTTTTGGACGAGGTTACGATCAAAGTGTACGGCAACCATAATAAAATCAATAGTCTTTCTATCATTGGGGAGGGGCCTAGGAAATATATTAAAATGGCAAATCTGGCCTGTGCCGGCAGCTTTGCCATCAATGGAGTGGCCGCACTACATACAGAGCTGCTAAAAAGTACCGTTTTAAAAGATTGGTATGCCCTGTACCCTGAAAAATTCAGTAATAAGACCAATGGAGTCACTCCAAGGAGATGGTTGGTTTTGAGTAATCCGAAATTGACCTCATTGATTTCCGGTAAAATTGGTGAATCCTGGATCAAACATTTAGAGGAACTCAAACGATTGGAAGCCTTTGCCGATGATCCTGAATTCCAGAAGGCTTGGATGGATGTTAAGTATGAGATGAAAAAGACCCTCGCCAAAAAAATTCTGAACAGGACAGGTATCAAAGTCAATCCAGATTCCCTCTTTGATGTTCATGTAAAAAGAATTCATGAATACAAGAGGCAACATCTCAATATTCTCCATGTGATCGCTTTATATAATAGGATCAAAAAGAATCCAAGTCTGGAAATTGTTCCCCGCACGTTCATTTTTGCAGGTAAGGCGGCACCAGGTTACAGGATGGCAAAGCTGATTATCAAACTCATCAATTCTGTAGGGGAAATTGTCAATAATGATCCTGACGTGATGGATAGGTTAAAGGTGGTCTTTTTTCCAAACTATAATGTCAGCAATGCTCAGGTAATTTATCCGGCCGCAGACCTTTCCGTTCAGATTTCTACCGCAGGCAAAGAAGCCTCAGGAACCGGTAATATGAAATTGTCTATGAACGGCGCCATAACCATAGGGACCTTAGATGGCGCCAATGTGGAAATCAGGGAAGCAGTAGGAGAGGAGAATTTCTTCTTATTTGGACTGACTGCAGAAGAAGTTGCGAAAAAGAAAAATGAAGGATATAATCCTTACAGCTACTACCTGGAGAATGAGGAATTGAAACTCGCTATTGACCAAATTGCATCCGGATATTTTTCCCATTTGGACGATAAGATATTTAAAGACCTGGTAGATAACTTGCTTTACCATGATCCATTCTTGGTTTTGGCAGATTTTGCCTCCTATGTAGCCAGTCAGGAACAGGCTGCGGAAGCCTTTAAAGACAAGAAATCCTGGGCAAAAATGTCCATATTGAATACTGCCAGAATGGGTAAGTTTTCAAGTGACAGGAGCATCAGGGAATACTGTGATGAAATCTGGAAAGTAAAATCTGTACCTGTACATCTCAATGGAAAATACTGAACTGGATTTTTTCTCGGGTTTTGAAGGGAAATTTTGGTAAATTAAAACTTCAAATTCACCTCCTTAATGAAAGCCTGGTTGTTGAAAGCAGTCTCTGATCTTACCAAAGTCAAAACCCCCTTGACTTTGGAGGATTTTACTGTCTCAGACCCAAAGGAAAATCAGGTTTTGATCAAGGTTTTCTGCTGTGGTATATGTCACACGGAGTTGGATGAAATTGAAGGCAGGACGCCACCTCCCTTTTTTCCTGTTATTCCCGGCCATCAGGTAATTGGCATTGTTGAAAAAGTGGGAGAAAAAGTTTCCATTTTAAAAGAAGGAGAAAGGGTAGGGGTAGCTTGGATTTTTTCCGCTTGTGGACATTGTGAATATTGCGAAAAAGGACTGGAAAATTTATGCCCTGATTTTAAGGCAACAGGAAGGGATGCTAATGGAGGCTATGCAGAATACATGCTTGTTGACGAGAAGTTTGCATTCCCGATCCCCCAAGATTTAAGCGATTTTGAAGCGGCTCCATTATTATGCGCGGGGGCGATAGGGTATAGGTCTTTAAAACTCACAGGACTGAGTGATGGGCAGGCGCTGGGCTTGACGGGCTTTGGTTCTTCGGGACATCTTGTCCTTAAAATGGCCAAATTTCTTTTTCCAAATTCACCCATTTTTGTTTTCGCAAGGAGCATAGAAGAGCAGCAGTTTTCATTGCGTTTGGGTGCTGATTGGGCAGGAGACATCGACGAGGTACCCCCTAAAAAATTACTCGCCATTATAGATACTACCCCGGTTTGGAGAACAGTAATAGGTTCTTTGCATCATTTAAATCCCGCTGGAAGGCTGGTCATCAATGCCATCAGAAAAGAATCACAGGATATGCAGTTCCTTTTGAATTTAAATTATCCCGATCATCTGTGGATGGAAAAAGAAATCAAGTCTGTGGCCAACATTACTAGGTTGGATGTAGAAGAATTCTTACAACTTGCCGCCAAGGTCCCCATAAGACCTCAAGTCGAGGTATATCCCTTTGAAAAAGCCAATGAGGCCTTAGTTGAACTCAAACGAGGGCATATCAAGGGGGCAAAAGTGTTAGATTGCCTCCATTGATATCTGTGGTTTTTAACTTATAAGTTTTTTTAAAATAGATCCAGGATAGTATAATGATTGTCTTTGAAGGAAAACTTATCACCTTTTTTCTTTCCTTTCATTTCCTGGTACAATGGACTTTGTGTGGATAAACCAAAGACCTTGATTCCATCCACTTCAAATTCTTCAATACTTGCCGATACGAAAAAGATCCTGTTTTCAGTCACGACCACTGAACCTAATGTCACTTGGTCATGGATATCCTCAATACTGGGGAGCATATTGTTCAAAAGCGTCATCTCCTCGTTGGCAAATGCAACTTGGTCTCCAATGGCATTTGCCTTTTGAACCTGTTCGGTATTGAAACTTTGTTGGGAAAGATCCATTTCCTCTTCATTCACTAATCCTTCACCTCCCAGCAATTCTTTGATACTTTTTTTGAAATCGTCGATGACGGATTGGTGTTTTCGGATACCTGCTTCGAGAAGTTTTTTCTTGAAAGGTGCATGCTGTACCTGAAATATTTTCCTGTTCATAAATAGTTTATTTAGGTTGACTAAGAAGTTTATTTGTTTTGATTTTCTTTTTTTGATTTCTCCCAATCTTTCAAAAATTGAATAGCATCTTCATCTCTCAAATTGAAAAACTCCTCATAAACTTGGGATACTGCATGGTAATCATAGGGAATTTCCAGAATAATGACATCATCTACCAAGGTTTTAAGCTTTTTAGCCATTTCTCTGCTTGATACAGGTGCTCCTACTACAATTTTTTGTGCTTCATTGTTTTTACAAAGCATAATCGTGGCCATCAGTGTTGCCCCTGTGGCGATACCATCATCCACAAGGATAACTGTCCTGCCTTTCATTTCCGGAAGAGGCTTTCCATTTCTGAATCTTTGGATTCTACTTTTTATCTCTTCCTCTTGCTCTTTTTTAATTTGTGCAAGCTCTTCTTCGGATACCTCGGAACTGGCATAAGGTGATAAATAAATACTGCCATCTTCTGCAATTGCCCCTATGGCATACTCTGGATTTTGGGGATGCCCCAATTTCCTGCTTATAACAAGCCCCATGTCGCCTTCCAGTTCTCTTGCAACATAATAGGCAGTCTCTGCCCCACCACGAGGAATGCCCAAGACAAGCGCATTGATTCCTTTATATTTTTCAAGTGCTTTGCCCAGTTGGATAGCCGCATCTTTTCTGTTTTTGAACATCCCTTTCAATGATTAATTGTAAATGGCGCCTTTAATTTGTTGTTTTTATCCTTTGCTTTTTTTGATTTGATTTTAGCCTTGCATATTTCAAGAACCAATTTCCCGCCAATTCTGCAACCTGTTCTAGGCAACCTGGCTCTTCGAAAAGATGAGTAGCCCCTGGGACAATTTCTAATTTTTTAGGTACTTGAAGTAAATCAAGTGCCCTTCTATTTATTTCTAATATATCGTTATCATATTCTCCAACAATCAAGAGGGAAGGCGCCTCAACTTCAGGAAGGTACTCATATGAAAGGTCTAATCTCCCCCCTCTTGAGACAATAGCAGCTATATGTCTGGGAATTAAAGTAGAAGCTATCATCGCTGATGCCGCTCCCGTACTTCCGCCGAAATAGCAAAAGGGCAAACTTTTTGTATAAGGTATTTTTAGCAAGTGTCTGCTTACTTTTTCCAACCTTTCAGTCAGCAAGGGAATATTGAATCTTAAGGTAGAATCCATAGCTTCCTCTCTGGTCAAAAGATCGAAAAGAAAGGTCCCTAAATTCAACTTCTTGAGATACTGGGCTACAAAGTTGTTCCTTGGGCTAAATCTTCCACTGCCGCTACCATGTGAAAAGATGACTATTCCCTGGCAGTGATCGGGAATGATCAACTCACCTTCCACATGAATGTGGTCTAATTTAATTTTCAGCAGTTCTTTTATCATGTTGTGTTCTATTAAACCCGAAAAAATGAAAAATAAAGTATCTAAATATACTTAATTGGGCTAAAAAAAAATATGATTTAGGTCAGTATTTTTAACAATAGTTTTAACTCAAAATTAAGCATAAGATTTAAAAAAGTGTCTATATAATGCAAAAAACAGAACAGAAGATACTTTGGTAAAAATGTGTTTTTTGGCATTATAAAAAGTTTTTTTGTAAATTTTTATTAAATAAAAGAAATATTATTACATTTATACCATATTTTTCTATTCCGGCTTAGCTTGAAACTTGTGCAAAAAGTTAAAATGATTTTATCGGTCTTTTTTCAAAATTGGAAGCAACTTACCAATCAACCTCACAAAAAATCGAAAGTTTTGGGCAAGGGAGTTATTTGGGACAAACATTTTTACAAAAAAAACTGCTCTTCCGACTCAAACTTTAGGATAAAGTGGCACTTTTTTCATTCTTCCATTTTTGCATTGAATGTTTCTTTTTTAGGGAAGCTTTGTTTTTTGATCAGCATTTTGATTTGCGGACTTGGTGTGGAATCAAATGCTCAAATCCAACCGCCAAGTATCATTTCAGGGGTAACATTCGAATGGGATGGACCTCAGCCAACAACCACTTCACCAGCTAATTTGGTATCAATTACCGTTGACGGGAAGGTTTTCAACAGGTTTGCCGCTCCATCAAGATATGAACTGTCCAGACTTGGGCCAAACGGCCATAACCAAAATAGGATTGTTGAAAACGGTGTAATCATTGAATCAGCAAGCAATACCCCAACCTGGAATTCGAATGCTTTAGCGGCTTTTTCAAGTCCGAACATGAATTTTATTTTTGAATCCGATGGAAATGGAAGAAACATTTGTTCAGACTTTGATCAAGCTTTAACGACAGATGCTCAGGTCCAATCAATTTTCTATGATAATTTACAAGTCGTAAATCAAGATGGAATAATTGCAATATCAACTAGAAATGCTAATAGTTGCATTTATATTGAGGTTTTGGGTGCTGAGACTTTTGGTGGACCTGAAATCGTTTTAAGTAGATTTTTTGCAAGACCCGGTCCATCAATAGTTGGTCCCGTCTTTGGTCAGCCTGCTGTAGGTGCGGATTATTGGAGGTCAGGTAGGGTCAATGCTAACAATGGTAATATCGGGATTGCACTTTTTAGGTTAAATGAAGTGGCACCCCTTGGTTCATATATTACAGGGATAAGGTATATAGGAGCCAATGTGAACCACGGTGATGGTAAGGTTTTTTTAATAAGGTCGGAATCCGCTGATTTAAGTGTAGTGAAGACGGTAAATAATTTGACACCTGATTATGGTGATGAAATTGATTTTTCAATCAAAGCCATAAACAACGGTTTATTAAATGCCAATGGGATACAAGTTACGGACTTATTGCCTTCTGGATTCAATTTTATAAGTGCTTCCACATCTAGGGGAACTTACAATAACACCACAGGAATCTGGAACATAGGATCTCTGAATTATGGTGATGTCGAAACCTTAGTTATAAGGGCTCGGGTAAATACAACCGGTGATTATACCAATCTAGCTCAGATATCATCAGGCCCTAACGATCCAAACTTGGAAAATAATATTTCCAAAGTTAAGGTGAGGCCAAGGAACATTGTAGTGGCCAATAACCTTACAGTTTCTACTGTGGCAAATAATCCTGATGCGGGCAATGCATTAGATAATGATCTTTTCAATGGCAATCCGATCCTACCGCGGGAAGTAAATATAAGATCGGTTAGTCCATCCAATCCACTTGTAACTATCGATGTAGATAATGGAACAATTACGGTAGGCAATGTGCCTAGCGGTCTCTATACGATAATCTATACCATTTGTGAGGCCGAAACTGATCCTGAAAATACCAATTGCTCAACTGCTACAGTTACTGTGCTGGTTTCTAACGAGCTTGTTGCCAGTGATGATTCGCTAATTAGTTCAGCCAATAACAATAACATTGGAAATATTTTTGAAGATAATGGAAATGGACCAGATGTTTTAAATGGTGAAACAGTTACCATTTTAAATGTTTCTATCCGAAACGTAATTGCTTCCAACCCCTTGGTTACTGTAGATGTTGCTACAGGAAATATAATGGTCGGGGACGTGCCGGTCGGAACCTACCAGATTGAATACACCATTTGCGAGACGGGAACAGATCCAGCGGAATCCAACTGCTCCACAGCTACTGTAACCGTGGAAGTCCGTAACCTCATTGTGGCCAATGATGACCTGGTCACCACCTCAGCCAATAATCCCAATGCGGGCAATGTACTTGAAGACAACGGCAATGGAGCGGATACCTTCAACGGCACGGAATTGACCGCTGGTCAGGTGAGTATTTCAGTTGTCAGCACTTCCAACCCACTGGTAACCTTGGACACTGCCACCGGAAATATTTCCGTGGGGAACGTTGTCAGCGGCAGCTACACTATTGACTACACCATCTGCGAGACGGGAACAAATCCTGCAGGTTCTAATTGTTCAACTGCCACGGTAACCGTGGAAGTCCGTAACCTCATTGTTGCCAATGATGACCTGGTCACCACCTCAGCCAATAATCCCAATGCGGGCAATGTACTTGAAGACAACGGCAATGGAGCAGATACCTTCAACGGCACGGAATTGACCGCTGGTCAGGTGAGTGTTTCAGTTGTCAGCACTTCCAACCCACTGGTAACCTTGGACACTGCCACCGGAAATATTTCCGTGGGGAACGTTGTCAGCGGCAGCTACACTATTGACTACACCATCTGCGAGACGGGAACAAATCCTGCAGGTTCTAATTGTTCAACTGCCACGGTAACCGTGGAAGTCCGTAACCTCATTGTTGCCAATGATGACCTGCTCACCACAGCAGCCAATAATCCCAATGCGGGCAATGTACTGGAAGACAACGGCAATGGAGCGGATACTTTCAACGGCAAGGAATTGACCGCTAGTCAGGTGAGCGTTTTAGTTGTCAGCACTTCCAACCCACTGGTAACCTTGGACACTGCCACCGGAAATATTTCCGTGGGGAATGTTGGCAGCGGCAGCTACACTATTGACTACACCATCTGCGAGACGGGAACAAATCCTGCAGGTTCTAATTGTTCAACTGCCACGGTAACCGTGGAAGTCCATAACCTCATCGTGGCCAATGATGACCTGGTCACCACGGCAGCCAATAATCCCAATGCGGGCAATGTACTGAAAGGCAACGGCAACGGAGCGGATACCTTCAACGGCACGGAATTGACCGATGGTCAGGTGAGCGTTTCAGTTGTCAGCACTTCCAACCCATTGGTAACCTTGGACACTGCCACCGGAAATATTTCCGTGGGGAACGTTGTCAGCGGCAGCTACACCATTGACTACACCATTTGCGAGACGGGAACAGATCCAGCGGAATCCAACTGCTCCACAGCTACTGTAACCGTGGAAGTCCGTAACCTCATCGTGGCCAATGATGACTTGGTCACCACGGCAGCCAATAATCCCAATGCTGGCAATGTACTGGAAGACAACGGCAATGGAGCGGATACCTTCAACGGTAAGGGATTGACCGCTGGTCAGGTGAGTATTTCAGTTGTCAGCACATCCCATCCACTGGTAACCTTGGACACTGCCACCGGAAATATTGTGGTCGGGGAAGTTGGTGGTGGAACCTTTGAAGTGGCTTATAGCATTTGCGAGATTGGTTCCAATCCTGTGAACTGTAAATCTGCAGTAGTAACCGTGATTGTCGAAATTGAAGACATAAAAATTGAAGCTAATGATGATATAGTCCAAGATGTCCGAGGAAAAAGTGGGGCAGTTAATATTATCAATATTTTAGACAACGACTTATTAAATGGAGAGGCTATAAATTTATCGGATGTCATTATTTCCGTTAGTGGTAATCAGGTTTTAAACCCCATTCCTTTTACTAACTCCAATAGTTTACCGGAATCCAATGTCGTTTTAAATCCGGATGGAAGTGTAAATGTTGCAGCCGATACAGAACCAGACACTTATGTTTTGGATTATTCCATTTGTTCTTCTTCAGATCCCAGTATTTGTGATACAGCTACAATAAGGGTTATTGTCCAGGTTTCTTCCATTATTGCTAATGATGACAATTATGGACCTTTAAATGGAATTTTAGGTGCAACTTTTGGAAATGTTATTGAAAATGATTCCATAAACGGAATACCGGTGAATCTTTCTGATGTCATTTTAAGCTGGTTAAGTGGTAGCCCAGAATTGACTTTAAATGAGGATGGTTCCATTACATTAGCATCCAATACCCCTTCCGGAGAATACATTCTCCTCTATAATCTCTGTGAAGCAAGGGATCCAAATAACTGTGTTACTGCTATTGTAAAGGTTGTTGTCATTGGAGAGGTTGACCTCTCTATAGAAAAGACATCCAATGGTATTGAAGTTTGGGGATCAGAAGTATTTGAATATTTAATTACTGTTTCAAATATTGGCCTGGCTGATGCAACCAATGTTACGATTGAAGACCTCCTACCAGAAGGAATTGACTTTGAATCGCAGGAAGTAAAAAGTTCAATATCTTCTCTGGAAATAAATTTCGAACAACAAGGGAATAAGCTGATATGGACGCTTCCTGTACTTCCTGTAAATGTTAATGTTGACATAAGGCTGAATGTTTTGGCACAAAATATTGAAGGAACAAAGCCTTTTGTTGTAATCAACAATGCGACTGTAAAAGGAGAGGAGCTAGAAACTAATCTCAACAACAATAGTGCAACTGATATCAATGCGATTAACCCTTTCTTTATTCCTAACGTGTTTACACCCAATGGCAACGGGGTTAATGATACTTTTGAAATTGTTGGTATCAATAAGTTTGTGAAAAATGATTTGGTGATTTTCAACAGGTTTGGTGACGAGATATTCCATGCTGAGAATTACCGTAATAATTGGGATGCCTCTGGACTGGTTGCCGGGACATACTTTTACGTGTTGCGAGGTGTCGACAGGTTTGGCGTAAACCAGGAATTTAAAGGTTGGATACAGGTGGTCAAAAAATAACGTGTCAGATTATGAAAAAGCTTTTTAAAAAATATTTAACCTTTTTGGGGCTGACTTTGACACCTTTATTTTCCCAGTCTCAGCAACTCCCTCAATTTAGCCAATACATGTTCAACGGTTTGCACATCAATCCGGGATATGCAGGATACAAAAACCAGGGATATGTGCAGAGTACTTTCCGTAATCAGTGGATCAACCTCCCGGGAGCCCCACAAACTTTTTCTTTGACAGCGGATTTTAGCGCCAATGGGGGCTTGATGGGATTTGGTGTTTCCCTGTTAAATGACCAGATAGGGCCTACCAGAACCACCTCGGCTCTTTTGACATATGCCCATAGGGTGAGGACAGGGGAAGATAGTTATTTAAGCCTCGGTTTGAGTGCAGGAACGAATCAATATGTCCTTGACGGCAGTAACCTTTTACCAGTAGATCCTTTGGATCCCGATATTAACTTTGAAAACCAGTCTTTGTTTACACCAAATATGAATACGGGACTGTTTTTTCATTCTCCGTATTTTTATGCAGGTATCAGTGCCTTTAATTTAATTGGAAGAAAGGCTTTAGACCGAGAGGATATTGCACTTTCTTTACATGACATTCATTATTTTTTCACGGCAGGAGCTATGCTTCCCATCAATGATGTGGTGAGTCTTAAACCAAGCATTTTGGTAAGAGAGGTAAGAGGGGCTCCCATAAGTTATGATTTGAATACCATGTTGCTTTTCTTTGAACGCTTATGGTTGGGAGCGAGTTATCGTTCAAACCTGCGATTTGGCAGTGAAAATCCTGAAGGTAACCTGAACAAGAGAAATGCTTTGGCTCTCATAGTAGAGGTATTTGTTACGGAAGATCTAAGGTTTGGTTATGCTTATGACCAAAACCTTAATACGCTCCAAAACCTGAGAAATGATTCCCATGAATTTTCGATAGGGTATTATATCAGCAAAAAGAGATCTAGAATCACAAATCCAAGATGGTTTTAAGAATTGCAGTTTATTCTGAAGCTGTTTAATCTTTAATATTTGATCTTCTTTTAAATTTTGAAACAACCTCAACACCTGGTTCAGGTGATTTATTTATTATTTCAGTTTTAGTTTGAACAGTCTTTTCTCCTTCCGGTTTTCGGTTTTGATGTTTGGGCCTGTTTTTTTTATTGTTTTTTCCCTTCTTGGGTTTAGGAGAGGACTTCTTCTCTTCATTGTAGGTCAAACCTTGATCAAATCCTTCCGGTAAAGGGATTTTTGGAATTTCTAAACCAATTAGTGATTCAATCCTTCTGAATTTATTTCTATCCTTTTCATTGACAAAAGTGATCGCTTCCCCTTTACTATCGGCACGTGCCGTTCTACCTACCCGGTGCACATAATCTTCCGGGTCATTTGGGGTATCAAAATTGATGACCAATTCTATGCCCACCACATCAATCCCTCTTGAGATAATATCCGTCCCAATGAGAATCTTAAGAGATTTATTCTTGAACCTGGACATAATATCTTCTCTCTCTGCCTGTTCAAGATCAGAGTGGAAGGATTCCACCTCAAATGATTTTTTTAAGACTTTGTAAAGGCTTTTTACCTTCTCTTTGGTCGAGGTAAAGATGATTACCGCTTCATAATTTTTTTGAGAAAGGATATGCTTTACAAGGTCTTCCTTTTGGTGGTCATAGACCAGATAAGCCGATTGACTGACGCCTTCTGCAGTTTTGCCTATAGCGAGGCTTATTTCTTCAGGTTCGTGTAAGAGCTTTTTAGAAAATTGACGGATTTTTGGAGGCATAGTAGCAGAGAATAGGATAGTCTGCCGCTTTTTTGGTAAGTAATTGACTATTTTCAGGATATCATCTGAAAAACCCATGTCCAGCATCCGGTCAGCTTCATCCAAGATAAGATGTTGGATTTTGTCAAAGTTGATTTTTCCGCTGGAAAGTAATGCGATCAACCTTCCAGGGGTGGCTACAATGATTTCTGTTCCTGTCTCCAGTGCTTTTCTTTGTTGCTCCCAAACAATTCCGTCCCCACCTCCATACACAGGAATGGAGCTTATTCCTAAAAAGTAAGAAAAGCCTTGAATTTGTTGGTCAATCTGAATGGTTAATTCCCTGGTAGGGGCCAAAATCAAAGTATTTAGGCCGGATATTCCAGATTTGGCAATTTTATTGAGTATCGGAAGAATAAAAGCTGCAGTTTTTCCTGTCCCCGTCTGTGCACAGGCAATGATATCTTTGCCCTTCATGATAATGGGAATGGCAGACTCTTGAATAGGGGTGGGTTTTTCAAATCCCATGGCGTCCAACCCTTCTTTAAGGGCAGGTTCGAAATTAAATTGATTGAAATCCAATTTTTTAAATTTTTTGTTTGATTGCCAATTGGTTAAATGATCCAATTAAAATTGCAAAAGACGATGGATTTTTGTGCTTTTGCGATTAGTTAACCTTTTGGACAGTTGTATAATCTTTATTCCATAAATATACGCAATTGTGACCATAACAATATACATGGGGACAATTAAAGATAAGATCTCGGGAAACCGGACTTCCCAAGTTTTGGTGTTTAATTGATTGAAATTTTATCGGAATCTTTTATTGATTTCAACAAAAAACAAAGAAAATGCTTTTATTTGGAAAGGGCTTATACTTGTTATGGGTAAAATAAAAATTCTCCTGCTATTAGGTTTATTGATCTGTTCAATGAGTTTATCCGCTCAGGATAGGTATACCATTACGGGCATTATCAAGGATGGTCTAAATGATCAATACATCAAGGGGGCTATAATCACCATCAGAGAAACCGCATTTTCAGCTGTTTCCAAAGAAGGGGGGGCTTTTTTAATCGAAAATGTTTATCCCGACCGTTTTGTCATCAATATAAATATCTCGGGTTATCAAGCCTATCAGGCCCAGATAAATTTAAAATCTGACTTAAATTTGGGTACCATTACTTTGTTTCCCATGGGTTATGAAAACCCGGATGACATGGCTTTACAGAAAACTATCCGCGCGACTAATATTGCAGAATTGTTTTCCAAGAGACCTAATTTTATTGGAGGAAATCAAGTGTTTGGAATTCCTCCCGAACCCAAACGTCTCATAGGAAATTATTATTTGGATCCAAAGTGGAATAAGGCTTCGATTCTACTATACAAGGATATGGAAGTAGTAGAGGGATATTTTGTCCGTTACAACATCAGCTCCAATAATTTCGAAATGAGGGATGGTGGATCGGATCAGGTCAGCATAATTCCAGGATTTAGAGTTCAGAATATTGTATGGGTTGATAGTGAGCACAATATCCCGCGATACTTTGTCAATGGAATGGATTTTAAGTTAGAAGGATCCCCCATTTCAGGTTTTTTTGAGGTTTTGGTAGAAGGGCAAATGCCTTTGTTGAGAAGAACAGAGGCTGTAATCAAACCTTCCAATTACAATCAGGCATTGATGATAGGGGAAAGAAATGATCAGATTATCAAAAGGAATGTTTATTACTACCTCAAGGACAAGGAAATAATTCTAATTCCTAAAGAAAAACGTAAATTCTACAAAATATTTGGAGAATATGCCGCTGAAATTGAACAATTCGTCAAAGACAATGCAGTCAATATCCGCCAACCCTCTGGATACTTTACCATCTTCACACAGTACAACAGTAAGTTTGAAGGTTTTGAGTCCCTGATCCCAAAATTGATAGATAATTGATATATGAAAAGAGTAATTCTGATAATGTTTTTAGGGTTAATGCTCAATGAATCATTTGGCCAAAATACCCAAAAACCTCCTTTACATGGCAAACATTGGATGGCCATTACCGGAAAGCCTCTTGGGGCAACCGCGGGAGCCATGATTTTTGCGCAAGGTGGAAATGCTGTGGATGCTTCCTGTGCCATGTTGGCAGCCGTGTGTACCATGTGGGATGTATTGAGTTGGGGAGGGGAAACCCAAGCCCTGATTTACAATCCCAATACCAAACAAGTTATAGCCATTAATGCAATGGGAATTTCCCCAACGGGGGCTACCGTAGATTTCTTTAAAGAAAAAAACATGCAGTATCCACCGGAGTTCGGTCCTTTGGCGGCTACTACTCCAGGTACTCCTGGTGGTTTGATGACCATGTTGGCTGAATTTGGTACCATGAGTTTGGAACAGGTGTTGGCGCCGGCCATGGAAATGGCCAAAGGATATCCAATTGAGGCACAAACTGCCAATATGATAGAAAGCCGTAAGGATTTGATTAAGGAATGGCCTTATTCCAAAAAAGTCTTCCTTCCTCACCTGGGACAGGAACGGGAAGCTCCTCATGCCGGGGAAATATTTGTTCAAGAAGACCTTTATCAGACCTTAAAAAAATTGGTGGATACTGAAAAAGAAGCCTTAGCTCAAGGAAAAACCAGAAAAGAGGCCATATATGCAGCTTATGATAGATTTTATAAAGGGGATATAGCAGAGGAAATTGTCAGGGGAACCCGCGAACAGGGCGGACTATTTACCCTGGAGGATCTGGCAAAGTGGAAAGTCAAAATAGAAGAGCCATTAAGTACAAATTATAAAGGGATAGAGGTTTACAAGCTTCAAGAATGGACCCAAGGTCCTGTTTTGCTGCAAACCCTGAATATCCTGGAGAATTTTGACCTGAAGTCAATGGGATATAATTCTGCGAATTATATCAATACGGTATACCAGGCAATGAACCTTGCTTTCGCGGATAGGGATTTTTACTACGGTGATCCGGATTTTAACCCTAAAAGCCCTATGAAGGGCCTGCTTTCTAAAGCATATGCAAAACAAAGGGCAAAACTCATCGGTGAAAAAAATGACCCGGAGATTGGTCCGGGAGATCCTTATCCCTTTCAAAACGGTAAAAATCCATATTTACATTTACTAGTGAAGAGGAAAAATGCATTGGCTTATTATCAACCCGAACTTCCAATTCAGGGACCTGAAGATCCTTTCCTGAAGCAGTTCCAATCAGGAACAACTTCTATTCAGGCTGCCGATAAGGATGGTTGGGTGGTTTCTGTAACTCCCTCAGGTGGTTGGATTCCGGCTGTCATAGCTGGCAATACGGGTATTGGTTTAAGCCAAAGGATGCAAAGTTTTGTTTTGGATGAAACCCTGAATCCATTCAATGTCTTAGAGCCCGGAAAGAGACCTAGGGTTACACTTACTCCCAGTATGGCATTGAAAGACGGAAAGCCGTTTCTTTCCTTTGCCGTCCAAGGTGGGGACACCCAAGATCAGGACTTGTTGCAGTTATTCTTAAACATTGTTGAATTTGGAATGACTGTGCAGGAAGCCACTGAGGCAGCCAATATCCACAGCTACCAGATGCAGTCTTCATTCGGTGCGCATGAATCCAAACCTGGTTCGATAACCTTAAACACATCTGTTCCTTCTTGGGTTAGGAAAGACCTTGAAAAAAGAGGGTATAAAATGAATTTTTTGGAAAGGACTTCCGGTCCATTGAACGCCATCTGGTTTGATTGGAAGCACAACAGCTTCTGGGGCGGTTCAAGTAATCATGGAGAAGATTACGGCATTGCTTGGTAAAAAATCAAAAGAGGCTGTCGTTTTCGACAGCCTCTTTTGATTTTATCGGATTGCATTTTCCAATGTGGCCAGATAAACCCATTTTTGGTCCCGTGATTTTAATCCCTTCTCAACAGCAACCCTTTGTTCTGCTGTGGATTCCATATCCTCATATTCCTGAGCATTGAAAAACTGCACATAGTCTTTGTAGATGTTCATGGTAAGATGGGTGGATTTGGCCTCACTGCCAAAAGGAAGCGCAGTCCTCAATAAACTCCAATGTCCCATCAAACCTTTTTCAATCCTGTTTTGATGGATGGGCAGAAACACTTCCCTTTCTGCTTTTTCATATTCCTGAAACTTTCCTTCTACTGCCTTCATTAGGTCAAAAGAAGCCAGTGTACCTTTTTTGAACTGAAAATTATCATTCGAATAGGCTATTTCCTGCATATAGGCCCTTTGTGCCAGGTCCATACAATTGTAGGCCGAGTTGAGCTTTTCTCGGACCTGTTTTTCTGTCAGGTGGGGATGGGCAATCATTCCATAGCGGACAAGATCTTCTTCACTAAATCCGTTCATCATGGAAACTGGATCTTTATAGTAGGTAATGGTGATGTATTGGAATTCACTGGGATCTGCCCCTGACTGTAATGACCAAAAATCCCATCCCGAAATCTTTTTGTCATTAACTGCTCCCTGGTATAGCTTTTCCATGAATTCTTTGTATTCAATAAAATCATAAGTCTGATTGGACTCCACCTTGATAAACTCAAATACCAGATACCTGGACTGTTGGCCGTATGTAATGGCTGCCGCCATTAATAATCCAGCGAAGGTTATTAGTAACTTTTTCATAGGGGTTGTTATTAGTGATAAGAAATTCCAATATGAAACTGTTAAAATTTACAAATAAAATTTCAAAAAGTATAATTTTAAGACTTTAAAATGAGTGTTAATTTTTATTTTGATAATGAATGCTCTAAAAAGAATACGGTTCCTGAAGTTGGCTTGCTGTAAAAATTACCTTTGATAAAAGAGCATATCTTATTAGATTTTGGAAAATTATCCGTTATGAGTTTGTCAAGAAGAGAATGGTTAAAAAGTGCGTCCCTGTTCAGTGGATTAGCTGTGCTGACAGGTGCGGCATCCATAGGGAAATTGTCAGCAGAGGAGGTCAGGAAATTTAATCCTAGACCTTTCAATACGCCAGTCAGGTTAGGTTCCAATGAGAACCCGTATGGGCCTTCGGCCATAGTCAGAAAAGCCATGCTGGACAACTTTGACCTGGGTTGCCGCTATCCCTGGGCTTACAATGGTCCATTGAGGGAAATGGTCGCAAAAAGGGAAGGAGTCAGTCCCGACCATATAGTCTTAGTTGCAGGATCCACTGAAGGTTTAAAAATCACAGGAATAACATTTGCCGGAAAAGGAGAGGAAATCATTTCGGGCTTACCTACATTTTTATCCATGATGGAATATGCCAAAATCTGGGGCGCTGACATCAATTGGGTCCCATTGGACAAAAATATGGACTATGATCTGGAGGAAATTGAAAAGCGGGTTTCCCCAAAGACAAAATTGGTATTTTTATGTAATCCCAACAACCCCACCGGAAAGTTACTTCCCGCACAAAAAGTAATGGATTTTTGCGACAAGGTCAGTGAAAAAACCATGGTCTTCAGTGATGAGGCCTATTATGATTACATAGAAGATCCCAATTATCCCTCTATGGTAGAATTGGTTAAAAAAGGCAAAAATGTGATCGTTTCCCGTACACTTTCCAAGGTATATGGTTTGGCAGGGATACGCTTGGGGTATCTGGTGGCCAAACCTGAGATTGCAGCCAAACTGAATGACAGGGTAGTGGCCAATACCAATGTGATGGCGATTGAAGCGGGTAAAGCAGCACTCAAAGATGATGAATTTTATCGTTTCAGTTTACAGAAAAATCTTGAAGCTAGGAAAATGATCGAATCCACCTTGGATCAATTGGGGCTTGAATACCTTCCTTCCCAGGCCAATTTCGTGTTCTTTCATGCCAAACAGGATGTCAGAAAATTGGCGGAAAAAATGTCGGCAAAAGGCATAATTATTGGCAGGCCCTTTCCTCCTTTTGATGATTGGTGCAGAATCAGTACCGGGACAATAGAAGAGGTAGCATTTTTCAATAAAGCATTAATGGAGACCTTTGCCTGATGGATTTAGATTTTAATCTTGTATTGGAAGATGATCTAGTTCTATTGAGACCCGTTGAAGAGAGCGATATTCCAAAAATACTGGAATTGACAGCTTCTCCAGAATTATGGAAATATTTCACCTATGATCTGAGTAATCCGGAAGATTTTCATGATTGGATCCAGCCTGCAATCAACAAGCAAAGGCTTCAGTTGCTGCTCATTGATAAGCAGGAAAATGAAATCATAGGGTCATCTGCTTTTGGAAATTATTCTAACCGGGACTTAAGAATAGAAATAGGCTGGACCTGGATAGACCAAAGGTTTCATGGATTGGGCTATAATCAGAGAATGAAAAAGCTCATGCTTTCTTATTGTTTTGAAATTCTTGACCTGGAAAGGGTTGAATTTAAAACCGATGTGTTAAACATTCCCGCTCGGAAAGCCCTGAAAAATATCAATGCCATAGAAGAAGGTGTCCTTAGAAGCCATTCTTTGATGACGAAAGGCCGGAGAAGAGATACTATTTTTTATAGCATACTGAAAAATGAGTGGCCCTTTGTAAAGAGAGAAAATGATTGGTAAAAAGTAAGGGTGTCAGTTATTTTTTTACCAACACCCTTTTCTTGATACTTGATTAAACTTTAGGCAGGGTCCATCCATTATGGTAATTTGCTTTCATCAGGGCATTGGCATCAGCATCGGTGAATTGGCCCTTTTGAGCATCCCAATAGATCTTTTTACCTGTTTTGAAGGCAATGTTGCCCATTTGGGCGTTGATCGCTGCTATGCTGCCTGTTTCAATTCCACAGGTCAATTTTGAAGCATCATTCTGCATAATGGCATTCACAAATCCCAGAGCATGTAAATCCAAAGCATTGCCATTAGGCCTGGTATGGGGAACTTCTTCGATTTTGTTTACTCTTTGACCATCGAGGGTTTCGGTTTCAGGGATGACTTTCCAGCCGCCTCTATTGACTACCAAAGTGCCGTTGTTCCCAATAAAAGCTATCCCCTCTGTGGTGCCATAATTACCACCATCTATGCCTGTGGCATGCTCCCATAGCATATTGAAGCCATCATATTCATAAACAGTCTGTAGAGTATCGGGCGTTTCAGATGCATCGTCAGGGTAAGCAAATTTCCCCCCTGAGGCCATCACTGATTTTGGAGCTGTTACCCCCATCGCATATAGGGCAATATCAATTTCATGCACCCCCCAGTCCGTCATCAGTCCTCCTGCATAATCCCAGAACCAACGGAAATTAAAATGAAAACGGTTTTCATTGAATGGTCGCTTTGGTGCTGGTCCCAGCCACATGTCGTAATCTACCCCAGAAGGTACAGGGCCATCAGGTAATTTCGGAACTGGTTTCATCCAGCCCTGGTATGCCCAGGTCTTAACCAATCGGATCTGACCGAGTTTTCCTGATTTTACATAATCAATGGCTTCTGCATATTGGGACCCGCTTCTTTGCCACTGCCCCACCTGTACCATTTTGCCATACCTTTGTTTGGCCTTGACCATCAGGTTACATTCTTCAATGGTGTTGGCTATGGGTTTTTCCACATATACATGTTTTCCTGCAGAAAGACTGTCTACCATGTTGAGACAATGCCAGTGATCAGGAGTACCTACAATTACCACATCAATGTTTTTATCTTCCAGTAGCTTCCTGTAGTCCTTGTAGACTTTTGGTTTTTTCCCCCTGAGTTTTTCCACATCATTTGACCTTTGGTCAAGTACACTCTGGTCTATATCTGCTAAGGCGACACAATTTACATTAGGAATTTTAAGGTGGGCATTCATATTGGACCATCCCATACCTTTGCATCCAATTACGGCGAAATTGAGTTGGTCAGAAGGTGCAATTTTTTTGGCAAGTTTACGAAGGCTATCAGCTTCTACCATGCCGGGAATACTTAGACCGGCACCGGCAATTAGGCTGGTTTGTAGGAATTTTCTTCTTGATGTCATTTGGATTTAGGTTTAATGGTTTTTTTAGCAACTGATGCCTTAAATATCGGAATTTCATGAAATATTTATCTGCCTTTTTAGAATTTTACTTATACCAATTCCAAATTTGATATCCTAATACAAATTCTAGAACATTTAATCAATCATATAGTTATTTTTGTGTAAAGCTCTTGGCGCAAAAGAAAAAGCCAAAAATTAATAGTATTGAATACAAAAATGAATATGGATATGAAAAGTAAAGAAATCGTAACGTTAAAAAGATCACTGTTACACGATACAGAACAACTCCTGAACCAACAGATCGAAATGGAAGGCAAATCTTCTGCCTATTATCTCTCCATGGCATCATGGTGCCAAATGATGGGTTATGAGAATGCCGCAAAATACCTTTACACGCATTCGGATGAAGAGCGTATGCATATGATGAAGATTTTTCACTATATCAATGAAGCGGGGGGACATGCTATCCAGCCGGAAATTACAGGGATAAGACACCATTTTAACTCCTTGAGAGAAGTTTTTGAACTGATCCTTGAGCATGAAATCAAAGTGACAAAATCTATCAATGCCATCGTGGACCATGCATTTTCGGTCAAGGATTTTGCGACCTTTAGTTTTATGCAATGGTATGTAACCGAACAAAGGGAAGAAGAAACGCTGGCCAGAAGAGCCTTGGAGCTATTTGATATTATTGGGGAGGCCGGTATTGGTCTATGGACTATTGATCAGGAATTGGGCAAACTGCATGCCAGTACCGGAGATGCTTCCGGTGAATAATAAGTTATCACCTCAAAAAAGCGGTTTAAAAGCCGCTTTTTTTGTGACCTTAATTTTTTTTATAGTTTTAAGAAAAAAATAAACCATGGTCAATAAAATTTTAAAGGTCGAATATGTAGGGAAATTGTTGTTGAGGATTGGCATTGCTATTTACATGTGGTCCGTGGTGCTCTTATCATTTCAATTGGACAAAGACAAATTATGGCTGGCCGCTGTTATGGCAATTTTGGTGATCATTCCTGGTCTTTCTCTATTGCATTACCGTAATGCCAGGACCGGACTGGTAGGAGGAATAGGTACTTTTTTGTTTTTTTTGGGGTCTGCGGTAATTTTGATTGTGACAGACCTTGCTGCTAATCTGCCATGGTCTATGATTTATCTTCATATTGTTAAAGATCTTTTATTAATGATTGGGTCAGTCATCCTGATAGGGGAGTCCCTCAAAGAAATGGTCAGGGAGAAAATCACTGCTCCATTTCCCAAAAAATATTAGCGTAAAGTAATGCATCAAAATAAAATTTAATGCCAAATAAATCGCTTTATCTTATCCCATTATTCTTTATTTCTTTTTGCATGGCCGCCTGTCGAAAAGAAACAAAAGAATTTGCCCCAGGAAAATCAGAACTACTTGAACTGAAAAAAAAAAATGGAATGGTGCTAATACCAGGAGGTTCTTTTTTCATGGGAACCAATGAATTGGAGGCTTATGCGGTCGAAAGACCAGCTGTAAAAAGGGAAGTAGCCAGTTTCTGGATGGATGAAACAGAAGTGACCAATGCGCAATTTGCCGCATTTGTGGAGGCTACGGGTTATGTAACAGTTGCCGAGAGACCTGTTGACTGGGAAGAACTCAAAAAGCAATTGCCTCCCGGTACCCCCAAACCCTCTGATGAAGAGTTGCAGCCAGGTTCTTTGGTGTTTCTGCCCCCATCCCATTCCGTCCCTCTTCATGATATCAGTCAATGGTGGAAATGGGTCTCTGGTGCCAGCTGGAAACATCCGGAAGGCCCGGGAAGCACTATTCAGGGAAAGGAAGATCATCCTGTAGTACATATTGCCTACGAAGATGCAGCAGCTTATGCCAAATGGGCCGGGAAAAGATTGCCTACTGAAACTGAATGGGAATATGCAGCCAAAGCTGGTAGGGTTCACCAACGCTATGCCTGAGGGGATGAATTCAAACCGTCAGGAATGTTTATGGCTAATACTTTTCAGGGGAAATTTCCCAACCAAAATATCGCAGAAGATGGCTTTTCAGGAACCGCTCCCGTGAAGAGTTTTCCTCCAAACGGTTTTGGGCTTTATGATATGATAGGCAATGTTTGGGAACTTACCTCGGATTGGTATGATGCTATCAAATTCAATCGAATTGCAGGAAATGCACCTGCTTTGGATTCCAGTATCAATCTTTGTTATAACCCATCCAACCCATATGCCATGGAAAAAGTGATAAAAGGAGGGTCCTACTTGTGCGCAGATGATTACTGTATCAACTACAGGCCCTCTGCGAGACATAGTCAGGCATATGACAGCGGAACCTCTAATATTGGATTCCGCTGTGTGAAAGATTTTGACTAGGGTTCAATCATTTTGGTAAACTTTCCAATACCATTTTGACAAAGTCTGCCTTTTTCTCGTTTTTGATCCAACGGGTCACGATGACAAGATCGTTTTCTTCATCCACATAAACCATATTGGTTCCTGCTCCCAAATGAAAAAATGCAGTTTCGGGGGCAGCAGGAATTTCTTTTCTGTCGGTGTTGAGGAAGTAGTTCATGTATCCATAATTGGTCTGCACATCTGTAGGTGTCTTTGATTTTTTGATCCACTCCTCAGAAATCAACTGTTTTCCATTCCAATTGCCCCTGCGAAGTGTCAGGTAGCCAAACCGAGCTTGGTCATAGGCACTGATAAACAGTCCCCCTCCCCAATGTGAGCCTCCACTTACAGATTGTACAATTTGGCCATCGAGGACGATATAGGAATTTTCATATCCTGTCCATCGCCAAGTTGGACTTGCTCCGATTTCATCCATGATATAGGTTTTCAAAACCTGGGGCAGCGGTTTTCTCCAAACATTCAATATAGCCAAAGCCAAAACATTGACACGGGTGTCATTATACTTGTAAACTGTTCCGGGTTCATGCCTTTCTCTGGTAAGCCAGTTAGAAGAATTTCCTTGCGGTCTATCTGCCCAGTCAGGTTTTCCCCATAAACTCCCCTCCCAATCCGAAGTCTGTTGAAGGAGGTGCTCCCAGGTTATTTTTTTGTTGTGCGGGGTCGCAAAAAGTTCAAAAACATCTTCTTCCTGAAGATGGTCTGATTTGTTCATAGTCAATTTATGAGGTTCATAAGGGATAATGGGGGCCATGTAAGGATAAACCAGATCTTTTTCGCTTTTGATCAGTCCCCTATCATAGGCCAGGCCGACAGTGGTAGACAAAATACTTTTGGCCACACTGAAAGTAAGGTCAACCCTATTCGGATCTCCCCATTTGCCAATGACATATCCTTTATAAATGATCAGGCCTGTAGATGGTCCACGATCTTTCATGGGCCCTACGGGAAACCCAAAAGGTTCTCTTCCAAATGCACTTTGGTAATGGGCTATCTTGAGGTTTTTGTCTGTATCGCTTTCCTCCAGTATGGCAAAATTGATAGCTTGTTGTAATTTCTGGGAATTTACCTTAAGGTCTTGGGGGCTTTTCTCCATCCATTCACCTGGAGAAGGGTAGTAATGGTTTTGGGCTTTCGATCCTTTATAGGTCAAAAACACGAGGGAAAAAAGACAAATGGCAATGATTCTTTTCATATTGGCGTATTTTAGCTGCAAGGTAATTTTTTGTTCAGGGCTTGAGAATAGATTTTACAGGATTAACTTCAATTAAAATTTAATTGGTCAGGAATAAAAATTAATTTCACCTACAAACAATTTTGGTTGGAAATGGTCTAATTGTTATACCTAAGAATTATGAAGAACGATCAGAAGATTTACATTATCGGAGCAGGCATCTCAGGCCTGATCGCAGCTTATGAACTCGAAAGGGCTGGTTTTAGTCCGGTTATATTGGAAGCATCAGATAAGGTGGGCGGAAGAGTAAGGACAGACGAGTACAAGGGATTTTTGTTGGACAGGGGATTCCAGGTTTTATTGACTGCTTATCCTGAAGCCCAGCGATATCTGGACTATCAGGCTTTGAATTTAAAGCAATTTGATCCAGGTGCCGTCATTCTTAAGCCGGGAAATTCATTTATCATCGATGACCCTTTAAGACAGCCCTCTAAATTTATCAACATGGCTTTTTCACCTGTTGGTACTTTGATGGACAAAATCAAAATTTATCAGCTTACCCAAAAACTCAAGCAAAAAACAGAGGAAGAGATTTTTTCCGAGCCTTCCACAACTACCATTCAGTTTTTACGCGATTTTGGGTTTTCGGAGAAAATAATCAACAATTTTTTCAAGCCGTTTTTTAGGGGAATCTTCCTGGAAAATGAATTGAGCACCTCTTCAAGGATGTTCAAATTTGTTTTTAAAATGTTTTCTCTGGGTTATGCAGCTGTCCCTGAGAATGGCATGCAGGCCATACCTGATCAGCTCAAAAGCAAATTGACCAAAAGTCAAATCAGGTTCAACACACCGGTTAAGAAAGTTGAAGGGAGAAAAATCTATTTGGAAACAGGGGAGGAGCTTGATTCAGATGCCATTATTATCGCTACACGGCCGGATAAATTGATGGAACAGCTTCAAGGTCAGTTTAAGCCTTCCCGCAAAGTGGTGAACCTATACTACTCCTTGAACCATTCTTTTATTGCTCAGCCGAAAATTGCCTTGGTGACCGATGACCAGTTTTTAATCAATAACCTGGTATTCATGACTGATGTAAGCAAGGCCTATTCCAAGAATAACAAGGCCCTCTTATCCGTTTCCATAATAAAACCAGTAGAGATAGATGAAAAACTTGCCAAATTGGTGGCTATCGAGCTTTCAGCATTGACTAAAATCAATGCGGAATATTTTGAACACCTGCAGAGCTATGAAATTGAGGAAGCCCTTCCTCAAGTTGAAGATATGGGATACAGTTTACCTTCAGGAAACACCAAAATTCAGGATGGGGTCTATCTGGCAGGAGATTATCTTTTGAATGGATCGATCAATGCCGCAATGACGGCCGGTCGCAAAGCAGCAGAGGCAGTCATTCTGAGTTTTCAACCCACTCATTGATTGAAAAAAACCGTTGCCATAGCAGGGGCCGGGGGCTATATCGGAAGATGGTTTATCCACCATTTCAGGGATAAGTACAAGATCATTGCACTCAGCAGGAGAGAGGCCGTAGAAAACTCAGATCCGGATGTGGAATGGAGAAAAGTGGAGCTTTTTTCCATCACCTCTACCATTGAAGCACTTAAGGGGGTGGATTATGCAGTATACTTGATCCACTCCATGAGTGCTTCAACCCGTCTTAACCAAGGTTCATTCGAAGATACAGACCTATTGTTGGCTGACAACTTTGCACGGGCAGCATCGGCCAATAGGATCAAACAGATTGTGTATTTGGGTGGAATTCTCCCTAAAGAAGTGGGAATTCAAAAGATGTCCAAACATTTAAAAAGTAGGTTAGAGGTTGAAGAAGCACTTGCTTCACAAGGCATACCTGTAACCAGTCTCAGAGCAGGAATCATTGTTGGTCCAGGAGGTTCTTCTTTTGAGATGATTCATCATTTGATTGACCGGCTTCCGGTTTTAATTTGTCCAAAATGGACCCTTTCCCAAACCCAGGCTATTTCTCTTAGAGATACTTTGACGATTATGGATGCCTCGATAGGAAATGAATCGCTCTATCACCGGGCTGTAGAGATAGGAGCTCCAGAAGTATTGACCTATAAAAGTATGCTCGAAATTACGGCCAAGGTTATGGATAAAAAGAGATGGATATTTTCTGTACCTGTTTTTTCAGTCGGTCTTTCAAAGCTTTGGGTAAGTTATTTTGGCAATACTCCTGCTAAATTGGTTTCTCCCTTGGTGGAAAGCTTGAAACATACCTTAACGGTCTCGGATAATCTACGGTTTAGATCAAAAGAAATTGATTACCTTAATTTTGAAGGAAGTGTTCAAGAAGCTTTGGACCCTGAAAAAAAACTGACCGATCTGCCGAGATTTAAGCGTGAAAAAGGAATCAGGAATACGGTAAGAAGTATTCAGCGCTTCCCCAATACCAGGCATCGCAGCGCACTTTGGGTAGCCAATAGATACAAAGTATGGTTACCTACATTTTTCAGCTTTTTGATCAATGCCAAAGAGACTTCCAGGGGAGATATAGGTTTTTACTTATTGGGTATAAAAAAGCCAATGTTACAACTCACCTGGATACCCGACCGTAGTGATATAAAAAGACAGCTGTTTTATATTACGGGTGGATGGCTTGTCAAGCGCTTTGACTATGGCTGGCTGGAATTCAGGGAGGTTTTGGACGGTAAATATATGATTTCTGCCATCCATGAATTTGTCCCAAGATTGCCTTGGCTTTTGTATGTCAATACCCAGGCTAAACTGCATCTCTGGGTAATGAACAGATTCAAGAAATACCTTGAAAAATATAAATCAGAGGTCTAAGAACTCTCAGCAATTGGTTGTAAATTTACTTCAAACAATAGTTAAAAAATTACCAGATCAAACAACAAAATAAGATGAAGACCCTGACTTTTAAAAATGGAGATAAAATGCCCATCATTGGTTTAGGAACCTGGAAGTCCAAGCCAGGTGAAGTTTACCAGGCTGTTTTATGGGCTATTGAAGCAGGCTACAGGCATATAGATTGTGCTGCCATCTATGATAATGAAAAAGAGGTCGGTAATGCTTTAGAAAAGGCCATCAAAGAAAATCTTGTAAAAAGGGAGGAGCTTTTTATCACTTCCAAACTTTGGAACAGTTGTCACAGGCTGGAAGACGTCCAACCTGCATTAAAGAAAACCCTGAAAGATTTGAAATTGGATTACTTGGATCTTTACCTGATCCATTGGCCGGTAAGTTTCAAGCCTGGAGTAGGGTTCGCCCAGACCAGGGAGGAGTTTTATACTTACAGTGATATCCCGCTCTCTCAAACTTGGGAAGGTATGGAACATTGTCTCGATGCAGGACTTACACGACATATTGGTGTTTCCAATTTCAATATTTCCAAATTGACTGAAATAATGAATTCTGCTTCTTTGGCCCCCGAAATGAACCAAGTAGAACTGCATCCTTTTCTTCCACAAAATAAGCTTGTAAATTTCTGTAAGGATAATGGGATTTTGCTTACCGCATACTCACCTTTAGGCTCTGGAGATAGATCTGCTTCCATCAAAAAACCCGATGAGCCCAGCCTTTTGGAGAATCAGGTTGTCAAGGGCATAGCAGATAAGAAAGGGCTTACACCCGCCCAGGTTTTAATCGCCTATTCCATAGCCAGGGATATCGCGGTAATTCCTAAATCGGTGAACAGGGAGAGGATTGCCCAAAATCTGGCAGCAGCGAATGTTGAACTTACAGGGGATGAGATGCAAGCTCTTGCCAATATTGGTATCTCTTATAGATACGTGGATGGTTCTTTCTTTACAGGCGCCATCAGTCCTTATCGCTTAAGCGATTTATGGGAAAAAGAATAAGTCATGTTAGAGCAAATTCAAAAGTATAACCTATTTAAAATTTTGAAGGACAGCATCATGGATTTCACCAGTGGGGAATCCATGAATTTGGCTGCAGCTACGGCTTTTTATACTATCTTCAGCTTACCCGCCCTATTGCTTATTTTGCTCAATATCGGGGCTACTTTTTTAAGCCAATCCGAAATGAAGGATGAGATAATGCTTCAGGTAGAAGTCATGGCAGGCGAAGAAAGCAGGGCTACCCTGGAAGAAGTGCTGGGAAATTATGTGGCAAGTCCACAATTTGGGATTGCTTACATCATTGCATTTTTGATTTTGGCATTCAGTGCCACCACCGTTTTTATGAGCCTTCAAAATGCCATCAACCATATCTGGCACATTAAAGCAAAACCAAAAAAGGGTATTTTAAAATACATCATCAACAGGCTTTTGGGTTTTCTTATGGTAGCTTCCATAGGAATGGTGATGATTGCGTCTTTGATTTTGGAAGCCGCTCTGGTCATCATCAGTGAATACCTTACCGACTTCATAGGGGATATCAATATCCAACTTTTTACCATAATAAACTTCGTTGTTAGCCAATTGGTATTGGTTGTGATTTTTGCCCTTATGTTCAAGATTTTACCAGATGCGAAGGTGAGGTGGAAAGACACCTGGCTCGGGGCCATTATAACGATGGTCCTCTTTGGGATTGGGAAGTATTTGATAGGTATCTATATAGCCAACAGTGACCTGGATTCCACCTATGGTGCTGCGGGTTCCCTCGCTGTTTTATTGGTTTGGATATATTATTCTCTGGTCATCATCCTTTTTGGTGGTCAATTGACCTATTATTTGGCAGAGCATGTAGGAGGTGGCGTAGTTCCTCTCCCGCAGGCTGTTAAAGTTGAGTTAAGAGAATTAAATGCTGATTGATTTCCGTAACTATTGATTATGTAGGTTGAAGTGGTTGTCAATTTCCTTACATTTCAAGCATCCGCTTTACCAAAAGTTCCCATTCTTCATTCAAGCTACAGGAAGGTCTTGCTTCTCCCGCTCTTTTGTACCAGTAATCTGCATTCCACAAATCTCCCTCTTTCCTATGGAGGTAGGCATGTACCCTGGCTGAAAGTCGATCTGAAGGTCCATCAGCCAAATCATGGGCTTTTTGCCAATCACCGATCCCATCATACCATAAGGCTTCCAATTGCCTACTTAGATTTCCTGGTTTTTTTTGCTGCGCAACTGACTGAATAAAGCTTTCAAATTCCATTTTGAATTGGTTTATGTTAAAATGGATATCCTATACCAATGTTGAATACAGTTTGTCCCCTTGCTCCAAGGAAACTCTTAAAGAAATTACCCAAAATGAATCTTTCCCCGATGGGTCTGGCAGGATCTACAGCCTTGACCCCCATGTCCAACCTGAAAACAAGGAAATCGAAATCCATCCTCAATCCTAATCCTGTTCCTACAGCTATCTCCCTCCAAAACCGGTCAAATTCAAAATTGGCACCTGGTCTGGTTAAATCTTCCTGAAAAGTCCAGCTGTTTCCCAAATCAATGAAAAATGCCCCATCAAAATACCCATACAGTTTTGAACGAAGTTCAAACATGCCTTCAAAAAGAATATCCGCTGGCTGCTCAAAACGGTAATCAAATGTTCCGTCTTCCAATGTTTCGGGGGTAAAAGATCCCGGTCCCAAACGTCTGGGTTGCCAGGCCCTGATACCCGTACTACCTCCTGCAAAGAAATACTTTTCGTAAGGTAAGACACCATTACTGATGCCATAAGGCCTTGCCATTCCAAGATTCAGCCTGTAAGCAAATGTTTGGTTCCTTGATAGGGGAATATATCTCCTGAAATCGGACTGGAATTTTAAAAATTGAAAGTAAGCCAAATTTCGGTTATTGATAAAATCCTCATTAAAGAAATTCAGGGTTGTTCCGCCGCTTTCCAGGAAAATTCTCCATAAGGAAGCGCGGTTTTTTTGAAACAGCCCATATTGATTAAAATTGATGATAACCTGCCCTGAAATACTGCTCACATAAGAAGGCAGGAAAGAATTGATCAGGTTATTTCCCTGGTTTTGCAAATCTTCCAACAATTGACGGAAATCCCTGTTGAGGTTGGACCGGATAAAGTTGGCATCCAGCACATTGAAAGTGTATTGTTGCCTGAGGTTTCTGGTATTCCAGTTGTACGCAACGATTCCATTGACACTTTCCCTGATGTATTCTGGTCTGTTTACGTAATTGTAACCAATTAAAGTCCTTGTATTGGGATTATACCGACCAAATTTTTGAAGGGAACTTTGATTAAATGGAAATAAGAACTGAGGAAAAATTACCGACGCAGAAGTGTTCAATTCCCGGCTGCGGAATACACCCCCTTCACCGGTTGCAGATACCACTCCTTCCAAACCCGCACGGAAAAAAAATTCAAATATTTCTGCACCTCTAAACAGGTTTCTGTTTCTTAAAGAATGGCTAAAAAACGGGCCAGGGACCTGTTCTGTAATGCTTGCACCCAATTGATTGGTTACCAGATATTTTTGGTTTGGCTGGGTAAAAATTTTAGGCCTAAGTACGTTGCCTAAGGTATCAAAGGCAATATTCACAAACCTGAACAAATCAAGGTTGGCCAATTGCCTTTGTGTTTCGATGACATCTGTACGCTTATAAAGGTCTCCCTTATTTAAAAAGATCCTGGAGGCTATGATTTTTTCAGAATATTTATCCTCATAAAATTCAAAGTTGATATCCCTGTAGGTACTCTTTTTTCCTTCATCGAAGAATTCGGTGGAAGGAGGGTCAATGGAAAAATACACTGAGTCCAGAAAAAATACCTGGTGTTTATCAGCAAATACCGGTTTTCGGATTACTTGCTCAATATCAACTTTTTTTTCAACTGTGTCTTTATAGACATTATATTCGATATATGACCTTGAAAAGGTATAATATCCATTATCCTTAAGAATATCTTCCACCCTTTGTCTTTCTCTGGTTATGGCAGATTGGTCATACCGACTGGAAAGTTTAATATTGGATTTATTAGCAGAATTTTCAAGAATGAGATAGATATTTTCATCATCGGATCGGGTATAAAAAGTATCCACCAAATAAGGACTGTTTTCTTCAATCAAGTACGTAACATATGCCTTTTTCCTTTTGGTCTTTACCTCAAAATCTGTTTTGGCGTCAAAAAAACCATTGTTTAAGAGGAAATTGGCCATTTGTCTTCGGCTTTCCTCCGTTTTTGCACTGTCCAATATGACCCTTGGATTACCAGTCCTCATAAAAAAATTTCCAAACTCAATTTTTTTATTCAATGAACTGAGGATATTATTCACCTTGTTCAGTCTTTTCTGCTGCTTTTTGGAAAGACCTTCCGAGGTAGTTTCAAGACGGAGAAGCTCAAGCCTTTCTTGTTCATATCTGGCTTTTTTTTCCAAAGGCTTCAGGCTATCATAGGTCCATTCCCCAAATCTGTACAGAGAAACGCCAATGGAGGTATTGAGCAATGGAATTCTGGTATTTGGATCCTGTCTTGCCAGGCTCAAAAGATCATTTTTATTTGTCAGCTTATTCCCGTGAACATCGATATCGTACAGTAAATATTCCCCTTCTTTCAGTCCTTTGGTCAAAGAACAGGAAGAAATTAAAATCATCAGAAAAAGAAAGTTTATATATTTGGACTTGTTCACTACTCCGAAATTATCCGAATGTTAAGCAAAAATACGCTTAAGTTTATTAAATCCTTGCAACAGAAAAAATTCCGTAAAGAGGAACAGTCTTTTTTTGTCGAAGGCTCAAAAAATGTAACGGAATTGCTTCAGTCAGATTTTGAGGTCACCCATCTTTTATTTACCGAAAAGTTTGCAAGTGAATTTCATCATTTTATTCCTGACTCAGGGGTAGCACTTTTTGAAGTCAGTCAAAAAGAGCTTGAAAATGCAGGAACTTTTCAATCCAATGACAGTGCTTTGGCTGTTGCAAAGATAAAAGACAACATACCATTTGACTTAAAGTCAAATGAATGGGCAATTGCTTTGGACGATGTAAGGGATCCTGGCAACCTGGGCACTATCCTTAGAATAGCCGATTGGTATGGAATCAATAAACTCTTGATTTCCAATGAATCGGCAGATATCTATAATCCAAAAGTGCTGCATGCCAGTATGGGGAGTTTTACCAGGGTAGCATTTTTCTACACAGATTTGGAAGCCTATTTCACCAAGTCGAACCCTGTGATCTATGGTGCTTTTTTGGAAGGGGAGAATATTTACGATGTAAATTTTGGCGATGGAGGAATCATTCTGATGGGCAATGAATCCAATGGCATCAGTCACAAAATTGGCAAGCAGGTAAATAGGAAAATCTCCATTCCGAAATATGGACATGCAGAATCATTGAATGTGGCAATTGCTACATCCATTATCTGCGACAACATCAGAAGACAGGAACATATCCAATCTAAACGCTTAAGATAAAATGACAAAACTCAGAGATACCCTTCGAAGAGTTGGGTTGAATACTTTTTTCCTTTTACTGATCGGGATGATTTTTTTGGCTAAGATTTTTCCTGAGTGGGGAACAGCAGATAGTCCGCTTCCTTTAAAAGCCATTACAGGTGCAGGAATTTCTATTATCTTCTTTTTTTATGGGGTCAAGTTGAGCCCTCAAAAATTATGGGAAGGGTTGGCCAATTGGAAATTGCACATAGTGGTTCAGGCAACTACTTTTTTGATTTTCCCCTTAGTGGTATTGCTATTTTATGCCTTTTTTGGAGAGGAGGGGAGTTATCTTTGGTTGGGAACCTTTTATTTGGCAGCATTGCCTTCTACTGTTTCTTCTTCGGTTGTCATGGTCTCCATCGCTGGAGGGAATCTACCCGCAGCTATTTTCAATGCCAGCATTTCCAGTATGGTGGGCATCTTCATCACGCCTATTTGGATGGACATCATGTTGCCAGAGACCTCTGTATCCTTTGATCTTACAGATACTTTTATCAAGTTGAGTTTTCAGGTATTGTTTCCTGTAATCATTGGTCTTTTACTCCATCACCGATTGATCGGTTTTGTCAATAAATACCAAACGGCCTTAAAAAACTTCGATCAGGGGATTATTTTATTAATTGTATTTACTGCTTTTGCTGAATCATTTGCCGAGGATATGTTTGCAGGTCAGAGCACCTGGGCCTTAATTGGTCTAAGTGTACTGATGCTGGTATTTTTTGGATTCATGCTGGTCCTGATGTACTTCATTTCGGTTGGGTTCAGGTTTTCCAGAGAAGATACGATTACAGTTATGTTCTGTGGAAGCAAAAAATCATTGGTTCAGGGGGCTGTCATGGGCAGGGTGATGTTTCCGGATCCGGTCGTTTTTGGTGTGATCTTGCTGCCTTTGATGATATATCATGCATTACAGTTGATGGCAGGCTCAGCCTTGGCCCAACGTTTAGGTGAAAACAAAAAATAGTATATCAGAGCAGAATTAATATTACACCGAAAAATAATAACCTATTCCTTTGATGGTGATGATCTCAACTTGTGGATCAGCCTTCAGATAGTCTCTTAGTTTGGTGATATATACATCCAGATTTCTTGAATTGAAATAGCTGTCATCTCCCCATAAACTCATCAAAATTTCTTTTCTTTCAGTGGTTTGATTGGCATTTTCCAGCAATAGGGATAAAATTCCCGCTTCTTTGTAAGACAGTCTTTTAACCGCTCCTTCTGGGTCTTTTAACTCATATCGGCTTGGATTGAAAACAAATTTCCCGAAAATGATTTCCTGCTTCGCCTGTTGTTTTTGACCATTGGTCAACATCAGGAGATTTTCTATCCTGACGATCAATTCTTCCAAGCTGAATGGCTTTTTGAGATAATCATTGCCACCGGATTGAAAACCCTTCACTACATCATCTACCTGACTTTTGGCGGTTAAGAATAAAATTGGGATCTGAGGGGACAATTTTCTGATAGACAATGCCAAGGTGTAGCCATCCATTTTGGGAAGCATAATGTCCAATACGCAGATGTCAACTTTGGAATCGGGAAATAATTTAAGTGCACTGATTCCGTCTTCTGCCATGAGAACCTCATAATTTCTGCTTTGAAGGCTTTCTTTCACAATTTTTCCCAATGCAGGCTCATCTTCTACATACAATATTCTGGTCATACTTGTTGAAATTGAAGGGTGAAAACAGATCCTTGTCCCACTTTGGACTCAAGGGAAATTTTCCCATCATGTAAGCGGATAATTTCTGCTACCTGGGCGAGGCCCAAACCATATCCTTTAACATCATGTACATCCTGTTGTGGTACCCTGATGAATTTTTCAAAAATTTCCTTTTGGTAAGCTTCCGGTATCCCAATCCCTTTATCTTGAATCTGAAGGATGATTTTTCCCCCAGATTCCCGTAATTTCACTTGAATATTTTTTTCCTCCTTGCTGTATTTGACAGCATTGTCCAACAAATTAAAAATGACGAGTCCAAGTTTTTCCCAATCCCCAATTATAGAAAAATTCTTTCCTTCTTTGATGTACTGAAATTCAAAATTTTGGTGATCCAAAATGGGTTTAAATGACTGGATCTTTTCCTCCAGCAGCACATCCAATTCGATGGGTTTAAAACTTACCTTTTGCTCTTTTTCCAAAAGACTGGAAGTAAGGATATTTTCTGCCATTTGGGTAAGTCTTTTCAGTTCGTTTTTGGCAATTTGAATATATTCTTTCCTTAAAGCTTCTTTTTGTTGGCTTCCAAAGTTTTCCAAAGACTCTAGAACGATGGCTACTGTTGCCACCGGGGTTTTCAATTCATGCGTGATATTGCTGATAATATCATTTTTGAGAAGGTTGAGCCTTTGTTGCTTAAGCATGTTCCTGTACATGGCTAACATCGACCAGCTTATAAACAGTACTACCAACAATGCGAATAAAGATGGCACAATCATTTTTTTATAAAGGAATACTTGGTAATTATATAAGTATCCCTGTATCCTTGTGCCAAATGGAATCCTTATTTCCTTGAGATCAATGACATTTTTTGGCAATTGGGATAAAGGCTCTTCTATATGATATTTTCTTACCTTTGCATTTACCTCATAACCTCTCGCAATTAGTGCCTTTTCGAAAGTAGATTCTATTTCTTCAGGAGACAGCGTTTCTTCATCCAATCTGAAAGTGAATTTTTTACCCTCCCCCAAACTGTCCAGACCAAGCATTAAGGGACGAACAACTGACCTGAGCGAATCAAGGGGTACATTTTCCCCACTGGAAATGACCTGAATTTGTCTGTTGACTCGACCTTTGGTCCCAGCTTCATTTTCGCCCTGTCTGATTTCAATTCTAAAGGATCTTATAGTATCCTGCGTGGTTTTTTTTCCTATTTGCAAAGGTCTGATAAAAGCAGTATCCGGCATACCTGGTATAAAAACAGGAGTCATTTTCCGGAGCACCAATGAATCTAACATGTCAGTGACTGTGTTGGCAAACAATAAGGCGGCCTCCTGTTTTAGACTTGTCTTGTAATCATTGTAAACAGATTTAAGCCAAAAAAACTGCAACACCAGGACCGTCAGGACACTGGCCACCATAAGTATCAAGTAGCGGAGGTTTTTTCGTTGCATAGGACAAATATAAAGGGTTTATTTTCCTTTGCTTTCAGCCATTAACCTTAATTAACCTTGTATTCAGGTTGCTTAACCTGCACTTTATTTTTCTTATCCTACTTTTGGACCAACAAAATTCCAATATCATGAAAAAATACCTTTTAGCCATGTTTGCCTGTGCCTCTTGGGCATTTATATCCCAACAAATCGATCAGGGCATCATTACCTACTCGACAAAAGTCAATGTGCACAAGCGCATGCCTGCCGAACAGGAAGAAATGAAAAAAATGATCCCTGAATTCAATGTCACCGAAAACCTCCTTGTATTTAGTGGAGATGAGAGCCTTTACAAACCTGTTCCGATAGATGAGAACCCATTTGATCAGGGGCCTGGTGCGGGTGGACCTAGGATGATGCGGATGGTGATTCAAAATGAAACTTATGTGGACAGGTCTTCTGAAATCATGACCCAGTTGCGGGAATTTATGGGCAAGAAATACATCATACAAAAAGAAACCTCGAGAATACCCTGGAAATTGGGGCAGGATACCAAAGAGATCCAGGGCATGATTTGCAAAAATGCCTTTTATACAGATGAAAATCAAAGAGAAATCGTCGCTTGGTATACCGAGGAAATCAGATTACCCATAGGTCCGGAAAGTTTTCATGGCCTACCTGGACTTATCTTGGAAGTTAGTATCAACACGGATGACATCATTATTACTGCGGATAAAATTGACTTGAGGGCCTTAAAGAAAAATGAGCTTAAAATTCCAAAGGGAGGACAAGAAATATCCGAAGAAGCATACAGGGCTATGGTCCAGGAACAAATGGAAAAAATGGGAGCCCAGAGTGGTCAGGGGGGATTTAGGATGATGATCAGGAATTAAACTTAGAAACAAGAAGCAAAAAACAAGAAGAGATTTAAAATCAGATTCCGATTTCTGAAACAAGAAAAATAATTCCCATGCAGAAGATATTCTTAGCAATTTCAATCATTTTTTTGACCAGTGTTCAAGTAGCAGCCCAGATAAATAGATGGTCAGTGTCAGGAACCGTCATGGACAAGGAAGGTAAAGCACTTCCTTCTGCTACCATTACCCTTTTGGACCCTAAAGATTCCACTTTGGTGACCTTTGGCGTTAGCAATCCTGTAGGGTATTTTGAGATAAAAAATCTTAGGGAAGATGAATTGTTGCTACAGGTATCTTTTGTAGGTTTTTCAAGTTTTTCAAAAGTTATCCAAAAACCCAAGGAAATAAGTCAATTGGTTTTAGGTGAAATCCGCCTCCAGGAAAAAACAGCGGATTTGGATGAATTTACTGTGGAAGCTATTGCGCCTGTCACGATAAAAAAAGATACCATAGAGTTCAATGCCGGTTCATTTAAAACCATGCCCAATGCCAATGTTGAAGATCTCTTGAAAAGACTTCCTGGTGTGGAAATTGATGCTGATGGGAACATCAAAGCTCAGGGAGAGACAGTAAGAAGGGTCTTGGTAGATGGAAAGGAGTTTTTTGGAAATGATCCTAAACTGGCAACGAAAAACCTTTTGGCAGAAGCCATTGACAAGGTTCAGATACTTGATCGACGGTCAGAACAAGCGCTGTTTACTGGAATTGATGATGGCCAAAGGGAGAAAACCATCAACCTGAAGTTGAAAGACAGTCATAAAAAGGGATTCTTTGGGAATATCACCAGTGGTTATGGTTCAGATGACCGCTATGCGATTCGGGGGAATCTCAACAAATTTTCGGATCAACAGCAGCTTTCCTTCTTGGGAATGTCAAACAATACCAATGAGCAAGGCTTCTCTATTGATGACTATATTAATTTTCAGGGCGGACTACAAAGTATGGCCAACAGTGGGGGAGGAATGGTTCGGATTACAGTTGGAGGTCCAGGAGGTGGACAGTCACCCATACCTTTGAACAATGGTCAAAGATTTAATGGGATTATGAACAGCCATGCCATAGGTACTAACCTTAATAAGGATTTCAATAAGAAAACACAAATGAGAAGCAGCTATTTTTTCAATCAGATTGATCATAGGATCACTCAAAACACCGACCGTCTGAATTTTTTTCCGGAAGGGGATGTCAACTTTAATGAAAATAGTTTTCAGGATAACATGTCTGCCAATCACCGCTTGAATCTTATTTTAGACCATAAGATAGATAGTTTGAATTCACTACGGTCAACCACCAATGGTCAATATACCCTCAGTGATGGATTGGTAAACAGTGTCAGTTCTAACAGAGATCAGGAGGGCAACTTATTGAACAGGGGAGAAAGAAGTAACCTAACACAGGGGGACAATTACCAACTCAATACTGAGTTGTTGATCAGACATCGTTTTTCCAAGCCTGGTAAAACCCTATCTGCCAATTTGGTATTTGGATACAATGCCGGGGATTATGAAGGGAGTTTGTATGCAGAAAATGAATTTTTTGGGACTAATCCCGGATTGGAAATCATAAGGCAGGAAAATTTTCAAAAAAATACCTCTTTCAATTATGGTGGAAATCTTTCCTATACTGAACCATTAGGTGGACGGAAATACCTGGAATTGGTCTATAATTTCAGACAAAATTTAAATGACGTAAACAGGGAAGTCTATGATATAGAAGGGGAAAATAGGGTTTTCAATCAACAGCTAAGCAATAAGTTCAATTCCGTTTATACTTACCATCGCCCAGGGGCAAACTTCTCCTACAATTCCAGGAAGTATAACCTGGTAGCAGGGATTGCCCTTCAAGCTACAAGATTGAATGGCGAATTGCTGCTGTTTGATGAAATTATCCGTAACAGTTTTGAGAATTTGTTGCCCAGTTTGAGAATGAATTATGGCTTCAGCAATACCAAAAACCTGATGTTCAATTATCAGACTTCTGTTACAGAACCCACTATTGAGCAATTGCAGCCTGTGATCAATAATGCAGACCCCTTGAACATTTATGTAGGTAATCCCGAATTGAGGCCTGCTTTTGTCCATAGTTGGCGGGTAAATTACAATAGTTTTGATGTGGGAAAATTCATAAACCTTTTTGCCAGTGCTTTTGTGAATTTTACTGAAAACGCAATAGTAAATGCCCAAAGCATCGATGAAAGACTTGTTCGAACAATTACTCCAATGAATGTAAGAAACAGTTTGATGGCCAATACCAATATCAATTTGGGTTTTCCAATCAAACCATTGAACAGCAGGTTCAATGTAGGTCCCAATATATTGTACAATCAGGGCTACAATATGATCAATGAGCTGGAAGATGTCATCCGGATCAGCAGTCTGGGAGGAAATATACGTTACGATTACAACTGGAAGGAATTTGTTAATTTAGGTCTATCTGCCAACATCAATCGCCAGGAAACAGCCTATGATTTCAGCCCTGAACAAAATCAATTGTTTTTCAATCAAAATTTTAATGCTGAACTGGGCGTTAATTTTTTAAAGCATTACAGCTTTTTGGGTAATTTCAATTACCTCAAATATAAGTCCAGGACCACGGATTTCAATGAATCCATACCCCTTCTGAATCTTGCAATCAGCAGGTTCATTCTCAAGGGCAATAAAGGAGAAATCCGAATATCAGGGCAGAATTTACTTAACCAGAATTTTGGCGTTTCACAAAGGGCAGATGTCAATTTCATTGAACAAACTGTTACAAATAACCTGGGAAGAATTGTTATGCTGAGTTTTACTTACAAACTGAACAGCAATTTGAATCCGATGAATAACTTATCGAGGCCAGGAGGGGGGATGAGGATCATGCGAATGATGAACTGAAAAAATGTAAACTTGCCACATTAAACCCTTAGTGGTTTTTGCCTTTTTCCGACTTGTCTTTTTGGGGCATAAGAAGGGAAAAAATGAAGGCAAAGCCAACAATCAAATGAAGTAGAATCAACAATAATACGATTTGAGTTCCTATTCCCATGGATATAACTGAAGGCTATTTTCAAATTAAAAGTACGAAATAAAAAGGAAAGCTTATATGTTAAAAAAAAGGCTTTCACAAACAATGGGAAAGCCTTTTTTCTCTTTCTGGATTCAATACAAGACCCTGAACCTTATTGTACCAGGGATTTTTTTCATTACTTCTATGATTTCCGGGGAATAAGCTTTGTCAATATCGGTGATCACATAACCTATTTTCTCGTTTGTTTTCAAGTATTGACCCACAATATTGATTTCATGTTTGGCTAAGCACTGATTGATTTTGGCCAAAACACCTGGCTCGTTGTGGTGGATATGGATCAATCTATGTGCATCCTTGAGGAAAGGCAATTGGATGTTTGGGAAATTCACTGAATTAAAGGTGTTTCCCGTATTGATATAATCCATTATTTTCCCGGGCACGAAACGGGCAATATTCTGTTGTGCTTCCAAAGTTGATCCACCTATATGTGGTGTAAGAATGGTGTTCCTGGTTCCTATCAGCTCAGATACAAAAGGTTCATTATTATTCTTTGGTTCTTCTGGAAATACATCTATGGCTGCTCCTGCCAAGTGTCCACTATCCAAGGCTTTCTTTAAGGCTTTGATGTCCACCACATGACCTCTACTTAAGTTGAGAAGATAGGCACCATTTTTCATAAGGCCAATTTTGGCTTCATTGATCAGGTTTTTATTTTCTTTTCTACCATCTACATGTAAGCTGATGACATCACAGGTAAGCAAAAGTTCATCTAAGGAATCCAGTTTGGTAGCATTTCCCAAGGCTAATTTTTCTATTACGTCATAATAATAAACATCCATACCCATACTTTCCGCCAGCACAGATAATTGGGCTCCAATATTTCCATAGCCTAAAATTCCCAATTTTTTACCTCTTATTTCAAAACTTCCGGTAGCCGATTTATCCCACTTGCCTTGATGCATACCCAAACTTTTATCATGGAAGTTCCGCATCAAAAATATTATCTCCGCTATGGCCATCTCTACCACAGACCTGGTATTGCTGAAGGGTGCATTGAAAACGGCGATTCCTTTTTCAGTACAGGTTTCAAGGTCTATCTGATTAGTACCGATACAAAAAGCCCCAATGGAAATCAGTCTGTTTGCATTTTCCAATACTTTCTTTGTTACATTGGTTTTGGAACGGATACCTAAGATGCTCACATTCTTAATTTTTTCTGTAAGCTCATCTTCGGAAAGTGCTGAAGAAATCACTTCTACGTTGTATCCTTCTTGTTTCATCAGTTCGATTCCAATCGGATGTACATTTTCCAAAAGCAGTACATTGATCCGGCTTTTTGGGTAGGAGAATTTTTTGTTCATCTTGTTTACATATAAGATTTCATCTAAACTTGGAGCAATATGGTCTGCCTTAGCAGTGACTTTTGCCCGCTCTACATTTTCTGTAAATGCATAAAATTTATTGGCAAGCCCGGAGGCCTTAATTTCATAGTCTGTGTACCCATCCCCAATAACATAAATGTCACCTTCCAAATTAAGCCTTTTAATGGTTTCTGCTTTTCCACCATTATTGGAAAGTACATTTTCTCTGTTGAAATCTATGATTTTACCTGACTCATCATAGATAAATTCATTTGCAAAAACATTTTCCGGCTTGATACCATATTCACTTACGATAGGTGTTATGAAATCTCTGAAGCCATTTGAAATTATGATGATATCATCCGCATGCTCCTGTAAAAACTCTTTATTTCTCTTGAAAGATTTGGAAACTTTAGCTTTTAAGGCATCTATCAGTTCATCGATCTGGGGTTTACTTGCTTCCAAAATACTAAGTCTTCTCTCCAAGCTCTCTCTAAAATTGAGGGAGCCATCCATTCCCATATCTGTAATGTCCTTGATAGCCTGTAATTTTTCTTTCCTGTTTGGATCGTTTTTTAGACTTATTTCCCCCAACACGTCTAATGCTTCTACTTGGGTAAATGTACTGTCAAAATCAATGATAAATTTTTTGTTGCTGGGCATTTCAGTTGCTGATTTTTTATCTTTCTAGCTCAAAATTAAAATATTATTAAAAAATAATCCCTTTGATTGAACAAAATACTTTTGTGATTTTTGGCACTTAAGAAATGAAATCGATTGAATGGCGTTTAAACCCAAATAATCTAATCTATTTTTTTGTTAACCCGATATTCTTAGATTCGATAGAATCACCCAGAAATTAGAAAATGAACAAACAGAAAAAAGAAAAGTGGTCCTTTTCAGGCCACTTTTCCATATAAATGGTTTTTATCTTTGTTATTTGATGGATTTGATCAACCTTTCATTCAATCCCACATAATCTGGGTTTTTGGCCTCTCTAGCCATTTCCATAGATTTCTGTGCACTTTCCAAAGCGTCTTTCTTCATTCCCAAAGCCAGTTCAATTTTTGCTTTAAGGTGCATGGTCCAGTATTTGGGATCTGCATCTACAGATTTTTTGATCCATTCATAAGCCTGGTTCATGTCTTTGTTGTTGGTGAAATAGTAGTTTGCTGCCTGATAGTAAAGCCCTGGATTCTGAGGTTCTTGATCGATTACCAGTTCTTTGATCTGTGCCATAACGATATCATCCACTTCGGTTTCAATCCTGAATTTTACCCTGGTATTTTCCCATTTCAGTGCAATGGAAGCCCCGGTATCCGTAACATCTACAAAATTGATCTCCATAGTTTCATATTTCTGACCTGTTTTGCCAGGCTTCACGGTAAATCGCATTACATCATCTGAAGCATCATACCCCACAGCCCCCCAAAGTTTGGTGTTTTTGGAAAGTATGATTGTCCAGCTTGATTTTCCAGGTATCGAGTACAGTGCGTAACTTCCTGCCGGCAAATTTCTGCCTTCTACCTTCACATCAGTGGAAAATGTCAAGATGGTAGCAGCATTGGCCCCGGTTCTCCAAACCTGACCATAAGGCACCAGCTCTCCAAAAATTTTTCTTCCTTTCATGCTAGGTCTACTGTATTCTACAGATACATCTGTAAGTCCTACTTTCTGACTGATCTGTGCTGCGGGACTCGCCTGAGGCATCTGTATTTGCTGCGCCTTCATTTCTGAAAAACCCAAAAACAATACAATTAGGGTGAATAATGTGGCTTTGTTTTTCATTTTTGATTTTTGTTATGAAATTAATGTTATTTACTATCTTTTTTTTGAATTTTAAATGAATCCTATAAATTTGTTTTAAGTAGTCATTTGATGAATCCAAACCAACTAATTATTTTACAATTCTCTAAGAGCTTTAATTGTTGATTTAAAACAAACGCAATGGGTATTGCAATTATTTCACCTGGAAGAGATGTAACTGTTTGGGTCGAAAATATAAAAAAATTAGATCAGAAAATAAGTATTCAGGTTTATCCTGACATTTCTGATGAAAAAGAGGTGCAGGCCGTGATTTTATGGCAGCATCCCAAAGGGATTTTGTCCAAGTTTCCCAATCTCAAATTGATTTGTTCTATGGGTGCAGGAGTCGACCATATACTCTCTGATGAAAGTATTCCACAATACCTGCCCATCACCAGAATTGTTGACGGTAAATTGACTTTTTCGATGACAAATTATGTGATTATGGGAGTGCTGAATTTCCATAGGCAGATAGACAGGTATCAAAAGGATAAAAAAAGGAAAGTCTGGGATATGTCTAATCCGGAAATTCCAATCACTGTAGGTATAATGGGTGTAGGAGAATTAGGGGGTGATGTCATTGAAAAACTTCAATTCATGAATATTCCCGTTGCCGGTTTTGGAAACAGTCCGAAGGAGAATTTGGAATATCCTTATTTTGACAAGACAAAAATAGATGAGTTTTTGGCCAGTGTCAATGTCCTTGTTTGTATGTTGCCGCTTACAGCTGAAACCGAAGGGATACTAAATATTGAATTATTCAGGAGATGCAACAAGGGGACTTATTTGATCAATGTAGCGCGAGGAAGGCATCTTGTGGAAGAAGATTTATTGACTGCTTTGGATGAGGGCTTTCTTTCAGGAGCTTTATTGGATGTATTTCACCAGGAGCCTTTGCCCCCAAGCCATCCCTTTTGGGACAGGGAGGAAATTACCATTACACCACATATAGCCAGTGTAACCAATCCGGAGGCTGCTTCTCCTCAAATCGTTGAGAATTATCACAGAATGTTAAAACACGAACCTTTAATCAATCAAATTGATAGGATCAAAGGATATTAAACCCAAAATATTATGGCCAATTATTTTAAAATTTTATGCCCAACAGATTTTTCTGAATGTTCCCTGAATGCCATTGAATATGCCGCCAAATTAGGAGAAAAATACGGGGCAGACCTGATCCTTTTTCATGTGCCTGACAGGGAGGATTATCAAAAGCTTTCAGCAGGGGATTCAAAAGCCCTTGATCAATATGCTTTTATTCAAAAAAAACTGGATAACCTCGTAAAGACTGTACAGGAGGAAAGCACTTCAAAAGGATTGCATTCCTGCAAAGCTGTCATTTTGGAGGGAAAGGCTGTAAAAACCATTTTGACCTACGCCGAAGAAAATCAGATTGATCTTATTGTGATGGGAACCGAAGGTGTCAATGAATTTAAACAGAACTATATCGGTACCCGGAGCAGTAAAGTGGTGGAAAGGTCAGAAATTGATGTCCTGATTATTCCAAGGAGAGTTTATTTTAAGCCTCCCAGGAAATTTGTCTATGCTACCGATTATTTGGAAGAAGACAAGATTGCTATACAGAAAGTCGTGGAAATGGCGAAATTTTTCAATAGTGAAATTGACATGGTTCATGTAAGTTCCAAAGAAAAAACGATTGATAGAGGTCTTCACCAGCTCATGATCCAGGAAATTGAGCCTTTTATCAAATACGATAAAGTAAACTATGTATTGAAGTCTTACCGGGATGAACCCGGACTTGGTCTTGAAAATTACCTGATCACCGCAAAAGGAGATATATTGGTAACATTAAGTAAGAAAAAGACCTGGTTTGAACAGGTGTTTACCAAGAATCTTTCTCGAAAAATGTCCTATTTTATCAATAAACCCCTGTTGGTTCTAAAAAGGGCCTAATCAGCCCTTTTTTTGAACCCTGCCTTTATAAAATCCCAAAATTCCTGTTGTGTCTTTTTGTCCGTCAGGACGTTTTTTAACGTCTCCAAATAATTTGAAACTGTTAGTTTTTGGCTTTTAGGAGTTTCTTGCACTTGTTTTTCCTGAGTTTTTCCACCAATGGTTGGGAATCCGTTTTTGCCTGATTTTTCATCCGTCTCCACAGTGTTTTGAGTTGGTTTGTAACCAATCAGTTCATCGGCTTTTTTGAAACTCTTTTGGGATTTTTCTTTATAACCCAATTTTTCCTCTACAAGTCCTTTGTTGTTATAAGCTACAGCATCTTCAGGGTCTAGTTCAATGGCTTTTTCATAATCTTCAATGGCCCCTTTGAGGTCTCCGATCCTGTCTTTGAAAAAAGCCCGGCTTGAATATCGGTAAGGATTAAGCGGTTCAAGGTTCAATGCCCGGTCAAATTCTTCCAGTGCTTCCTGATTTCTTTTCAAAAGGTGAAGGACTACAGCACGGTCACTGATATAAGTGGGATTATAAGGTTCCATCCCAACGAGATAATCGAAGTCGTTCAAAGCAGACTCGAGGTTTCCCAATCTGCTGAACACTCTTCCCCTAAAGAAATAAAATTCCAAATTGGATGCATCTGATGCAATACAGTGATTGATTTGGACAAGCGCTTCCTCAAATTTTCCTTCCTTGAAGTATTTTATTGAAATTTCAAAATTGCTCACTTTGTAATGGATTTCTGATCTAATTGTTATACAAAAATAGTCGGGATAAAGTTTAAAAAATAACACTTGACAAAATTGTAATTCCTTTCGGGAATTTGAATTCTTTATATCTTTGACATCAAATCAGGAATATGGCCAGTAAAGTAGAAGATGTATTAAAGGATCTCAAAAGCGGCAAGTACGCCCCGATTTATTTTTTACAGGGTGAAGAACCTTTTTTTATTGACCAGATCTGTAATTTCATCGAAAAAAATGCCATTGCCGAGCATGAAAAGGGATTCAATCAGGTCGTGATGTATGGCAAGGACGCCCCCATGAATGTGATTTTGAGTAATGCCAGAAGATTTCCCATGATGGCAGAAAGACAAGTGGTCATTGTCAAAGAAGCTCAGAATATCCCCAGCTTGGGCAAAGAGGAAGTCGATGCGCTACTGATAAGTTATCTTCAAAACCCTTTGCCAAGCACCATCCTTGTTTTTGCTCATAAATACAAAAAAATTGACGGAAGAAAGCCTTTGACTAAGGAGTTGGATAAAAAAGCCATCCTGGTCACTTCTGAGAAAATTAAGGATTTTCAGTTACCTGCCTGGATTGAAGCCTATGTGAAATCACAGGGCCATCATATTGATGCCAATACATCTTCCTTTTTGGCAGATAGTATAGGCAATAACCTGGAGGTTATATCTAACGAACTTTCCAAAATTTTTATCAATTTCACTGAACCCACCTCTATAACCAAAGACCATATCCAAAAATATGTGGGCATCAATAAAGAGTACAATAACTTTGAATTGCTCAAAGCTATTGGCTTTAGGGATGTGGTCAAAGCCAATAAAATCATTCATTATTTTTCCCAAAATCCCAAAAGCAATCCCCTTATTCCTATGATTGCGCTGATTTACAACTACTTCGCCAAAATCGCCTTATTGCATGCCAATAAGTCCATGGGCGATGCAGAATTGGCAAAAATCACAGGTGTAAACCCCTATTTTTTAAAAGAATACAAATCAGCGTCAAAAAACTATCATTTAGGCAAGGTTATTGATTGTTTTGGCTATATTCAAGAAGCTGATTTACGATCTAAAGGCGTAGATTCCGGTGGGATGGATGAAGCAGAGATTCTTCGGGAAATGATATTTAAGATCATGCATTAAAACTGTAGCTTTTGACTATGAAAAAAAGCCTTTATCTGCTTTTGCTAACCGGCATCAGCATAACCGGATACGGACAGTCCAGTCTGTATCAAACAAGCAAAATCAAAGAGCTTGACGATAATTTTGAACTTTACCAAAAAAACCTTTTCAGCGCATCCAAGTATGAATTTGACAATTTCAGGTTAAAGGATTTGGATGAGGAACCCCAAGTGCAGGCCGACTTTCTCCATGCGGTTTCTGCACTTAAAATTGATGACCCCGCTGCATCAGATTTGGTGTATTATTTCATGAGAAAGAATCCTGATCACCCCACCACCAACCAGGCAGCACATTTATTGGGTGATTTCTTTTTTGAGAAAAGGAATTACAGGGAATCTATCCGGGCATTCCAAAAAGTGAACCTCAACAAGGTGGATTTTGAACAAGGATCGGAAGTTAACTTTAAGATCGGGTATGGTTTTTTCCAGTTAAAGGACAACAACAATGCGCTGCGGTATTTCAACGCAGTCAAGCTTCAACCTAACCAATACAAGCCCGATGCGCATTATTATGCGGGTTTTATTGCACTGGAACAGGGAAATTTCAATCAGGCCATTGCTGATTTTAAAGAAGCAGATAAGGCAGCTTTTTATGCCAGTAAGGTCCCTTATATGCTTGCCGGTGCCTATTATAAACAGGGCCAATATGATGAGTTGATTAATTATGCAGAGCCAGTTTTGGCCAACAGGAGAAACTTGGATAGGAGGGAAGAGATCCATCTCTATTTAGCCGAGGCTTATTTTGAAAAAAGAAATTTCCCAAAAGCTGCCGCTAACTATGATGCATTTGTAAATGCAAGAAGGGGGGAATTGACCAGGGCCCAAATTTACAAAGCAGGTATTGCCCAGTTTGAAATCCAAAATTTCCAGCGTGCCACAGATTACCTGAAAGTTTCTGCCGTCGAAAATGATGAAATAGGCCAAGTTTCCAGTTATTACCTTGGCCACGCTTACCTGAAATTGAACAATATTCAATTTGCATCCAATAGTTTCAATGCTGCCTTTAAAAGTGATGCCAACAGGTCCATCAAAGAAGATGCCTTGATCAATTATGCCAAAGTCAATCTGGAAAGGGGGAGTTTTCAGGATGCAGTGAATGCTCTGGATACTTATCTTGACAATTACCCCAATGGCAGGTATGCAAGGGAAGCTGAGAGCCTCCTAACCGATGCACTGATCAATACCAATAATTATCTAAGGGCTATTGAGCATATTGAAAAAATGCCAAGAAAGTCCGATCGGATTAGGGAGGCCTATCAAAAAATTACCTTTTACCAAGGCATAGTTTATTACCGAGACAAGCGCTATGATTTGGCTACAACTTATTTTGACAAGTCATTATCTACGCCTGTCGATAGAGATTTGGTAGTGCAGGTTCATTTCTGGAAAGGTGAAAACTTTGCGGCTAAGGGAGACCTCAATCAGGCCATCAGATCCTATGAAGCCGTTCAGGCAAGCAGGCCAAGAGCAAATGATCCTTTCCTGATCAAATCCTATTATGGATTGGGATATGCTTTGTTTAATTCCGAGCAATATGCAAGAGCTGAGGTTCAATTTAGAAATTATGTAGACCGATTACAGGGACGCCCCGATAAAGAGAATTATGACGAAGCGCTGATCAGATTGGGGGATACCTACTATGTCCAGAAAAAATTCGCCGATGCCCAGAATACTTTCCAAAGGGCCATCAGAGAAAGAAGTGATTATATCGATTATGCTTATTTCAGAAGCGGGGTAGTTTACAATTTCCAAAACCGCAACAGTGAAGCCATTCAGCAAATGAATATGCTGATCAATAATTATCCAAACAGCCTGTATCTGGAAGATGCCATTTTCCAAAAGGCCCAGATCAACATGGAGGAAATGAATTATGCTGAAGCAAGAGATGGCTTTACAAGGTTGATCAATACCCGTCCAAACAGTCCTTTTATTCCCTTTGCATTGGAAGGCAGGGCAGTGGCCAATTTCTCTTTGCAGAATTATAATGCTACCATTGATGATTATAAACGAATTCTGGAAAATCATCCCAATTCCAACAATGCCCAGACTGCCCTCGTAGGGCTTCAGGAGGCTTTGGCACTTCAGGGACGTTCAGCGGAATTTTCCCAATATGCATCACGATATAGAAGTGCCAACCCTGATAACAGAAGCCTTCAGAATCTTGAATTTGAGTCTGCGAAATCCCTTTATTTTGCCAATTCATGGGAACAGTCCATAAGGGCTTTTGAAGAATATCTGAGAAATTATCCACAAGCGTCCAATAGGGCAGAAGCTGTGTTTTTTATAGCGGAATCCCATTACAGGGCAGGAAGAAAAGAAAAGGCTTTGGATTTCTTTTACCAAATAGACAGGGAAAGGGAGTCACCTCAAAGACTGAGGGCCGTACAAAGGATTGCAGCCATAGAAATGGAGAATAAGAATTTCCAAAAAGCGCTGCCATATTTGAGAGAATCTGCTAGAAATGCCAGAAATCAAATTGAAGAATATGAGGCTTTGAACGGCCTGATGCAGGCACATTACCAAACCACAAGATTTGATTCAGCGCTGTTTTATGCTGATAGGGTAATTGCTTTGGGAAGTGTCACAGGAGATGCTATTCCGGAAGCACTTTTATTGAAAGCGAAAGCCTATCAAAGATCCAATCAGGTAGGTCGGGCTGAAGAGACACTGCGTGACCTGATCAACGAATATAAGTCCGTACAGGGAGCAGAAGGGCTATTCTTATTGGCAGAATCGTATCATAAGAGAGGAAGTTTCAGTCAAAGCAATGACGTTATTTTTGACTTTTCCAGCCCGTACAGCGGCTATGATTATTGGTACGGCAGGTGTTTCATCCTCCTGGCTGAGAATTACCTGAAGTTGGGAGAGGAGTTTCAGGCCAAAGCCACATTGGAATCCATTGTGGAAAGGTCAACTAACCCGGAAATCAAAAAAATGGCTCAGGAAAAATTATCAAGCATTAAATAATATTCAGGGATATGGTAAACTTAAACAAATCATGGATGCGTTCTGCCAAATTCTTTTTGGCAATAGCTTTCTCTGGATATCAATCGGCACTTTTTGCCCAACAGGCAGGTGAGGTTAGGGATCAGGAATTTATCATCCGGAAGGATAGGGTTTTAACATTGCCCAAACAGCCCAGGAAATTCGAAAGAGTTCCAGTATTGCCTACCCCTAAATCCAGTAGTTCTTTTAATTATACCGTTCAGCCCTATTTCCTTTCTCTTCCTCCTGAAGTGATTAGGCCTGAGGCTGCACAAAAGCAATGGCCCAAAAATCAAGAAGAACTGTTCCCTAGTTTTGTAAGGCTTGGATTTGGCAATTACACTTCTCCTATTTTGGAAGCCAGGTACAATCACTGGGAAGAAGAGGATTACAATTTTGGTGTTAAGGTAAAGCATGAAGGTTTTTACACAGGACCTGTTGACGGTAGCAATTCAGCAGAAAACTTTACCCAGGTAAAATTGGATGGTAGCCTTTTCAAAGATTATTTTCAACTGTATGGAGGGCTAGATTATGATAGGCATCAGTTCAAGTTTTACGGTTATGATCCTAACAATGAATTCTTGGCCGATTATATTCCTAACCAAAACACACTGAATAATTTCAAGCTACGTGCAGGAATACAGGACATTGATAAGATGGACAATTTCAATTATGATGCTGGATTGTTTGTAAGGACATTCAATGACCAATTTGAGGCAAGGGAGAACGAATTCGGCATAAAAGCAAAAGGGGACTTTTGGTTTGATGATGATTTGAGCACAGGAATCCACATGGATATGTCCCTGACTTCCCCCAAAGATGAATTTTACCAGGATATCAATAGAAATTATTTCCGGATCAATCCATTTGTCCAGTACAAAAAATCCGGAATTTATGTCAAAGCTGGAGCAAATATCGTCTTCGAAAATGATGAAGCTTTGAATAAAAGATCCGACTTCCATCTCTTTCCCCAAGTAGATGCCCACTATATGTTGGCAGATCAGTTTGGTGTTTATGCTGGATTTGAAGGGGATGTGATAAGAAAGACATATTGGGATTTCATCCAGGAAAACCCATTTTTAGGTCCAAGTGAAAGGTTATTGAACACCATTCAGAATTATAAAGCCAAAGCAGGAATCAAAGGGGTATTGAATGACGAACTGACTTATGAAGCAGGATTGGCATTTGGAAAGTTTACCAATATGCATTTCTTTATCAACAGTCCTTCCGATTCCCTGAGGTTCAACCTTGTTTATGATGATGATACAAGGGTTGTAAATTATAATGCAAAAGTAGGTTGGCATATTGATAAAACTTACCGTTTGATAGCCTCAGCTAATTATTATTACTATAACACCAGTACTTTGGGAGCAGCATTCATGCGTCCAGAGTGGGAGGTAAGTATCAATAACAACTTTATGCCCGTAGAACAATTGCTGCTCCAATTCAATGCAAATTTGATGGGAGGTATACAGGGTTTGGTTAACTTTGGGCCGGAGGAAACCAATCTCAAACAGTTGCCGGCTATTTTAGATTTGCAGCTTAAAGCAGATTATCAAATTACGGATAGGTTTTCTGCATTTGCAGTTGGTAATAACCTCTTGAATAGAAATAACCAGCGATTTCTGAATTACCCTGTGAGGGGAATCCAGGGAATTTTAGGTTTAACTTTCAAATTTTAAGAAATATTATCAAAGATTTGGCATAACAGAATTTGATACCGTTTGTCATTTGGTTCAAATCTCATAGTTTCGTGATGAATTAGAAGATTAAATTATGGCGGAAGAAAATAAGGACAAGTTCTCTGAACAAAACGAAAGCGATTACGGCTTTCCTTTTGTTGAAATTACGCCATTGAAGGCCAAAGAAAAAAAATCAAAGCCGGAAATCACTGAAAAAATCGAAATTAAGAAATCCGGAGAGGCAGAAGAAACAACTGCCAAAATGGAAAAGCAGATTGTTAGCCATGCTCCTTCAGAAAAAAGAAAAAGAAGCCAGCTTCCGTTGCAGTTTTCTTTGGTCATGTTGATTTTAATCATATTATCAGCAATGGCATACTTCTTGTATTTTTTACCTGAAACAGAATTGAAAAGCAGTTCCCCTTCCAGCCTTGAGTTGGTGGAGAAAAGTGTAGAAGTAGAGGAGGATGACATAGTGAAGGAAGAAGATACATTGAATGCTGTAGAGGAACCGGTCAATGAGGCTAAAGATGAAGATGAGACCATTGAAAGTATTCCGCAGCAAGTTTCACCAACTTTTACCAAAACAGGAAATGTAATCAAAGTTACCCAAAGGGGCACTTCTGTACAATATTATTTAATTGTATCAAGCACTCCTTCGGAAAAAGTCGCACTCGAACAAGCTGAAAACCTAAAACAAAAAAACACCGATGTTTGGGTAATTTATCCATACGGAGACAACACCAATTACCGTTTATCTATAGGCCAATTCTCTACTTTCGGCGAAGCTTCTACAGCTATGGAAAAAAGCAGGGCAGAGTTTGGTGAATCAATCTGGATTTTGAAATACTAAATATGATTCTAACACAAATCAGTACAGATGGCCAAATGATGGCCGATACGCTATCAGTTATGGAACCTGGCAGACAAAGCATAGGTTTATTGGACTTAATGATCAAAGGTGGTTACATGATGATTCCCCTTTACATCTTATTTGTATTGGCGATCTTCATCTTTGTAGAAAAAGTGATTACCCTTAGGAAAGCCTCCAAGTCACCCAAACATTTGATGGACCAGATCAAGATCCTCGTTCAGGGTGGAAAAATCGATCAGGCCAGAATGTTATGTCAGGGAGAAAATACACCGGTGGCAAACATGATTGCCAAAGGTTTGGAAAGGATTGGAAGTCCCTTGAAAAATATTGAGGTGTCTATTGAAAATGTGGGTAAAATAGAGATTTACAAATTGGAGAAAAACCTTGGTCTATTGGCCACTGTGGCCGGCGCTGCACCGATGATCGGATTCCTCGGAACGGTTGCCGGTATGATAAGGGCATTTATCGGGGTGGCACAGGAGGAAGGAATGGTATCTCCCAAATTGCTCTCCACTGGTATCTATGAAGCTATGATAACGACTGCAACAGGACTGGTGGTCGGTATTGTCGCTTATTTAGGTTATAATTATTTGGTTACCCAGGTTTCCAAATTGATCCACAGTATGGAATATACTTCCGTTGAATTTATTGACCTATTGCAGGATAAATAATTATGGCTTTACAGTCAAAACATAAAGTTGATGCTGCTTTCAGCATGTCCTCCATGACGGATATCATTTTCCTTTTGTTGATATTCTTCATGCTGACATCTTCCTTTATCACCCCTTCAGGGCTACCTGTCAACTTACCTTCCAGTGAAGCTTCAGACATTGTCATGCAGGAAATTACGGTTACAGTAACCAAAGACCTGAAGTTTTCCGTTAATGATAGGGTAGTGTCCAGGGATCAGATCAAACCTGAGCTCACTGCATTGTTGCAGGACAAAAAAGGACAGGTTGTCCTGCACATTGATAAAGAGGTACCAGTTGAATATCTGGTTGAAATAGGCGGTATTGCCGCTGGTTTAGAGGCAAATGTTTCGATCGCCACAAAACCCTATAAGTAATTATGCAACTTTGGGAAATTGATAGCCAGGAAAGCGAGAATAAAAGGAAAGCGCTAATTATCACCATTCTAGTCAATATTTTGGTGCTACTGGCCATATACTTTATTGTCGTTTGGCGCGAGCAGGTTCCACCTTTACCAAAATATGGTATGGAACTGAACCTGGGATTCACGGATTTGGGAAGTGGGAATAACCAAACTACCGCACCTCCATCTGAGGTACAAACTAACAATACCGAGGCACCGGCTCCGGGTGAACAGGCTCCTAAGCCAACAGAATCAAGTGTGCCGGTAACCCAGCCCAAAACTGAAGCTGCTAAACCTAAGTCTGCTCCTTCGAAAAATACCTACGAGTCCCAAAGCAAGCTTCCAAGTACTGTCAAAGCAAGTGAAAAACCTTCACCTGCAGTAAAAGATCCCAGTCCTGCGAAGAAAGAAACCACGCCGGTAACCCAGCCTGCTACAGCTGAGGCCGAGAAAACCACTACCAAAGCAGAAGAGAAACCAAAAATTGACCAAAGGGCAATTTTTGGAGCGGGTGGGACGACCGGGACAGGCAACCAACCTGCACAAGGTTCCGCACAGGGAAGTTCAACCCAAAAAGGGGATGAAGGTAAGCCAACAGGAACAGTAGATGGAAGGGCTTTGATGGGTTCAGGAACAGGTACCGGTGCACCAGGACCTGCTTCAGGTTATAATTTGGAATTGGCCGGATGGGATTTTGCATCCAGGCCAAATATCAGGGACAATGTTTCAACAAGAAACGGTAGGATTGTTTTTAGGATTACAGTGGATGATACAGGCAGGATTGTTCAGGCAGTTCCTATTGAATATAATGTATCCAATGAAGTTTTGGCTTATTACAGAACAGTAGTCAATCAGATCAATTTCCGAAGACAAGCCGGAGCTGCAACTGCAGATTATTCAACAGGAAGAATCACTTTTATCATCAAAGTAGATTAAATTCATGAACTATCAGGAGACATTGGACTTTTTGTTCAATGCATTGCCCATGTTTCAACGGGTGGGTGCTTCGGCTTTTAAAAAAGACCTGAAGAACACACTTGCATTGTGTGAACATCTCGGGCAGCCTCAGCAAAAATTCAAAAGTGTACACGTTGCAGGGACAAATGGCAAGGGAAGTACTTCCCATTCCATTTGTTCAGTTTTGATGGAAGCTGGTTACAAAGTTGGGCTATATACCTCTCCACACCTTAAATCCTTCACAGAAAGGATAAAAATCAACGGAGAGGAAATCCCTGAACAAGCTGTAGTGGGTTTTGTAGCTGATAATAAATCTTTTTTGGAGAGTCTTCAGCCCAGTTTTTTTGAAATGACGGTGGCCATGGCATTTTGGTATTTTGCCAAAGAACAGGTGGATATCGCAGTTATAGAAGTGGGTATGGGGGGGAGGTTGGATAGTACCAATGTCATCAACCCGGAAGTGGCTGTCATTACCAATATCGGATTTGACCATATGCAATTTCTCGGAGATACCTTGGAGAAAATTGCAGGAGAAAAAGCAGGCATCATCAAAAAGGATACACCTGTTGTCATCAGTACCCAACAAGAGGAAACTACCGATGTTTTTGAAAGGATAGCAGCTGTTCAGCATGCCCCCATCTATTTTGCAGAAAGCGCTTTTCAGATCAGACCTTTGGGGCAAACTTCAGACAAAAAGAGCCTTTTTGAAGTAATCCACAAAGGGGAGATGAAGAATCTGGAGTTGGAGTTATTGGGCAATTATCAAAAGAATAATCTTCCCGGAATCCTTCAGGCATTGGAAATTTTGAAAGAAAAAGGATTTCAGATTTCAGATGAAGATATCTCCAAAGGCTTGTCCCATGTTATAAAAAACACTGGTCTAAAAGGAAGATGGCAGATTTTGGGTAACGCTCCTTGGATCATTTGTGATACAGGACATAATGAGGATGGTATCAAATATATTTTAAAACAAATCAATGAATATCCCTATAATCAGCTGTTTATGGTTATAGGTATGGTCAATGATAAAGATGTTTCCAAAGTTTTAAGCCTGCTTCCCAAGGATGCTAAATATATTTTTTGTCAGGCAAACATACCACGGGCCATGCCTGCAGATGAGCTTTATCTGAAAGCCCAGGAATTTGGATTGGATGGAATTGTGATCAAAGATGTCAACGATGCCATCTCTTGGGCAAAGAAAAAAGCAAGTAAAGAGGACTTAATATTCATCGGGGGCAGTACCTTTGTGGTCGCCGAAATCAAGGATTTATAAGCATGAGCAGAAAGAAACTGCAAAGGTTCAAAGAGAACGAAAAGAACAGAAACGTTGTCCAACAGGGAAAAGAGATTTTTGAAAAGATCAAAGGAAATTGGAATTGCGTTCAATTTTTAAACAGTAATCCAATCGTGGTTGAATTGGCATGTGGCAGGGGGGAGTTTACTGTGGGATTGGCCAGGCAATATCCGGAAAAAAACTTCATAGGCGTTGATATCAAAGGAGCCCGTATCTGGAAGGGGAGCACCGTAGCGATTGCAGAAGGTTTGGAAAATGTTGCTTTTTTGAGGACACAAATCCAGGTTTTGGATAAGTTCTTTGAAAAGGGAGAAATTTCAGAGTTATGGATTACTTTTCCCGATCCTTTTCCAAGAGATGGAGATGAAAAAAGAAGACTGACTTCCCCAAGATTTTTGGATATGTACAAGCCATTGATCAAGGAGGATGGGATTGTTCATTTTAAAACTGATAACACTGGATTATTTGATTATACCTTGGATGTGGTAAAGCAAAGAGAGGATTGTGAAGTAATTCTCCATACCCATGACTTTTATGCATCTCCCTGGAAAGATGAGCACCATGGCATTAAAACAAAATATGAAAAACTCTTCAGTGAAAAAGGGGAGAAAATCAAGTATCTGAAATTTCAGTTTAAACCGATCGATAAAGACGGGGATCAAAAATAAAGGGAGTTTGGGCAATTATCTTGACCTCCTTGAAGTAGGGGCTTTGAGGATTTAGAATCAGGTTATATTGGTTGTGCACGATGGAACTAGGAACTTTGATTCCAAGAATTTCCAAGTTTTTAAAAAATGGCTCTGCCAGCTCTTTTAGGCTTCTGGGACTTGGGTAGTGGTACCAATTGTCCGGTAATTGTGCTTTATCGATGATTTGGATTTTGTCTTCCGGTATTTCTAAAGTAATTAGCTGTAGGTCCGGTTGGAACATAGGTGGTATATTAACCACGATTTCAAGCAAAGCCAGGGCTGTATTTTCTGAGGTATATACCACAGCCCTTCCTTTTTTATTCCATCTTCCTCCCGCCATTGCAGCCCCTGTACCGCTCAGGTCCCTGGCATATATGGATTTTGTCAGTCGAAAAACCTCCATTAACTGTACACGCCGTATTCTATTCTATGCAATAAATCCCTGACTTTGGAAATGCCCTCAGGATAGCTGATCACTTCCATGGGGGTAAGCCCCCCTAAAGCCGTATTTGGCAATTCCATCCATTTGAAGAAATTTTCCCTGCTTCCTATTACCTCCTCACCATAAAAAAACATATCCGTAGCTTCCAATAATTTGATGGCTTCTTGCTTAGGGAGGGATTTGTTTTCTTTGATTCTTCTGTACAAGGTGGGCTCTGAAGTGGAAAGGATGGACGCTATCTGGGATAAACCCAATGAAAATGCATCCTTGAATTTGGATAAATAAGAGGCAGCAAGTCCCTGATTGGCTACTATATAGATATCCATAGGCTCCTCCATTATATTTTTGAACTTATCCTTGGTCAGTGTATCAATCATTTCGGAGTAATTTCTCATTTGATAAATTATTTAATCAAATTTAATTTTTTTCGCTTGATTTTCAAATTTCTTTCTAATTTTTATCAAATCCCGGCCTGATAAATTTATAGGCATCCGGAAATTCTTCTTCCAGCATTTGCTTTATTTGCACCAATTTATCCAATATAGGAAGGATAAATTCTTCTTCCTCATTAGACCAAAAGAGAATTCCCTGCCAGGCATTGATACTGTTCTGGATGCAGATCAATGCTACTTTAGCCGTTCCATTGTAGCCACGTTCCTCTACCGGATAATCATCCCAAAAAGATTTGTCGGCAAGATAATTCAGGGCACTTCTGCATTTGACAGGAATCATGGTCTGGTACCATTGAACGGACTCCAGGTGTTTGATGACTTTTTCTAATTTTTCAATATCTATCTCATTACGGATTCCTTCAGGTAAATTTCCTAGGAGCATTGGTCCAATGATCGGATCCTGTCTTTTGCTTTTGATCCAGGCCATACAGGCATCCATGTATGCTTCACTTAGGTCTGATAAGGGATGGATTTCTATTTTGATTTGTGTAATCTGATGCTCATGCATGGTCTCCTCTTGTTCTTCTTCATTTTCCTCCTCCATATCATTTAATTCCATTTCAAATTCCTCTGCTGCTTCATTGAGCATTTCCAAGGTTTCCATCATTTTCTCCCTCATTTTTTCCATCTTTTCATCTTCATCCATGTCACTTTCCATGATGGCCCTGTCTTCCTGCTCCTGCGCATAAAGGTAACACCTGGAAGTCATGTGGCAGCGTTCACACCACCTGTCGCACCAATTGTAAATCCCAGGGATATGGTTGGGATCAAATTGCTTCATATTCTTCGATTTGGTAAAAATTCAGTTGAAATAGCCTATTTCCCATTCAAACAAGATGGGATTAAAATTAAAGGATAATTGTCTAATATCATGCAGATTAATCGGATAAGAAATGGATAAAATGCACGCTTTCACCAAAAAAATTCAGAAAGGGCTACTTATTGTCTATAGTTTTTTAATGGCTCAAGGGGTTTATGCCCAGCAAGTTAGTGAAGATGTCTACCGAAATGCTGCCTACTTCTTAAGCGACAATATTCAGAAAGAAATTTTTCATCTGGAAGTTGTTCCCAATTGGGTGGAAGGGCAAAATGCATTTTGGCATCAGACATATACCCAAGATGGAAAAAAGTTTTTTTATACAGATGTATCCAAACAAGTGACAGGGGAGGCCTTTGACCATAGGAGCCTTGCAGCCTTGATGGGTGAAGTTAGTATCCTCGACATCAATGACAGGGACCTTCCCATCCATGGGCTCAAATTTCATTCAGCATCCCGAATCAGCTTTACCTGGGACAATAAAAACTGGGTTTATGATAAAGAAAACAATACGTTGAAACCATCAGTGGAACAGAAACAAGAAAACCCTAATGGGATTTCTCCTGATGGAAAATGGAGAGCTTTCACCAAAGATTTCAACCTTTACCTGGAAAATCTGGAAACAGGAAAAGTGGAACAATTAAGTCATCACGGTAAAAGGGATTTTGAATATGCAAGTAGTTATGGCTGGAGTGATCTGATCAAAGGTGAGGTGGGAAACAGGTTGGAAAGGTTCTTTGTGTCTTGGTCTCCCGATTCAAAAAAGCTATTTACCCAAATTGTGGACTTTCGCCTTGCTGAGAAAATGTATCTCTTGGATTTCAGCCAGGATGAAAAATTCAGGCCGGAATTGCTCTCTTATTATAGAGGCTCACCAGGTGATACTACGGTGGTTTATTATTTACCGGTAATCTTTGATATCGAAAATAAAAAGGAAACGGTCATTCAAGCGCTTAAGGCCCCTCATTTCATGGGTTTGAATTTCAGATGGAATGGAAATAGTAATAAGCTCGAAGGGATGGTTTTCCAAAGAGGTTACAAACAGATGGACTTTATAGAAATCAATGCAATTGATGGTTCTTTTAAAAGTCTGTTTACTGATCGATCTGACACATTTGTCGAAAATACCCAACTTTTTCTGGAGATTGGAAAGGACAGGTTTATCATTTCATCAGAAAAATCCGGCTATAAACACTTGTACCTGATTGATAGGAGCAGCGGTAACTTACTCCGTCAATTGACATCGGGTAATTTTGTGGTGACTAAAATTCACCATTGGGATGAAAAACAAGATTGGCTCTATTTTGAGGCTACAGGAAGGGAAAAAGGAAGAAACCCATACTATCCGCATTTGTATAAAATCAAATTGAATGGTACAGAAATGACGCTTTTGACACCTGAGGATGCCTTCCATGACATTCAATTTTCCAAGGAAAGGTATTTTTTCGTGGACAACTTGTCAAAAGTGGACCAACCCACCTCCTCTGTGTTGAGGGAATTAGAAACGGGAAAAGTCATCATGGAGATTTCCAGGGCAGATATTTCCAATCTTACCCGAAGAGGCTATCAATTTCCCAGGCCATTTTCGGCCAGGGCTAAAGATGGAAAAACAGAAATCCACGGTGTTTATTTTCTACCAGCTGATTTTGACCCGGGAAAAAGGTATCCTGTCATAGACTACACCTATACCGGGCCTCATACCGCTATTACCCCAAAAACTTTCAAAGCTGCTGTTATGGGCCTGCAACAATCTTTTGCTGAATTGGGATTTGTGGTAGTTACTGTGGATGGTCTGGGAACAGCGGGTAGGGGAAAAGTCTTCCAAAATTTCTCTTACAAGAATCTGGGAGATGGTACTACAGACCATGTTTTGGCCATCAGGGAATTAGCTGAAAAGGTATCATTTTTGGATATCGATAGGGTAGGAATTTTTGGTCATTCAGCAGGAGGTTATGATGCAGCCAGGGCCATGCTTTTGCATCCGGATTTTTACAAAGTGGGCGTAGCCTCAGCAGGTGACCATGACCACCGTATGGAAAAAGCCTGGTGGCCTGAAATGTATATGGGCTATCCTGTAGGAGGATTTTACCATGATCAATCCAATGTTACAAATGCGGCCAATCTCAAAGGAAGACTGTTGTTGGCCCATGGTGCCATAGATGAAAATGTAAACCCTTCTGCCACTTATAAATTTGCAGAAGCTCTTGTCAATGCAGGAAAGGATTTTGACCTATTCATATGGCCAAGCAGAAACCACAGCTTTGGACGGACCAATGGAGATTATTTTACCAAAAAGCGCTGGGATTATTTTATCCAACATTTGTTGGGCAAAGAGCCGCTGCTGCATTACAACGGGTGGAATTAGATAATTTTCATTTCCATCACCACATCATCCATTACAAATCCCTTGCCTATGTCTATTACTTCGCGGAAATCTTCATAGAAACCCATTTTTGAATAGAAGTCAATTGCAGATTGATTGTACTTGTTCACGTTCAGAAATAAGTGGGTATCCCCATTTTTCTTTGCGATTCGGGCAACTTCCTGAATAAGTTTTTTTCCTACCCCTTTTCCCTGTGCCTCAGGAAGTATGTAGATCTTATGGATTTTGGTTTTTGAAGGACTTTTGGCATGCAGTTCATAGGAGCAAAACCCCAGGCTATTATTCCCCTCAGATGCCAGTAAAAACACATGATTTTTTTCAAGAACCTGTTGCTCCAGGGCTTTGGGACTATACATCCAGTCCAACATGTATGCTATCTGCTCCTGTGTAAGGATATTGCCGAATGTTTTAGGCCAGGTAACAAGGGCAATTTCCCTAACTTTTTTTAAGTCTGATAAATTGGCCTGGGTAATAGTAATCATCCTGTTTTCTGTTTGTCTTCCCGAAACTAATCAATTTCTGAAATCTTTACCGGTCTTTTTCAAGAATTGGTTTTTACGTTCTTTTTATTTAATTTTTATGAAGCGAAAACCCAAAATAGCACATGAAATTAGTCAAACTCCTGGCCTTTTTTCTACTTATTTCCAGCTGTGGAAATAAAGACCCGGATCAGAAAATTCCATGGGGCAGTAAGGCTCCCATCTATACCACCCATGCAGCCGCCATGGAGAGGTCTGAGTTTTTAATAGACCAGGGATATGAATTCTTTTATGATGATCCAGAAAACCCACTCTTATTTCATTCCCAAAAAGGTGGAACATTAGGTTTGGTGTTTAGAATTGACGGGGAATTGATCCAAAATGTGAAAGATTATTTTCATGCCCCTCAAATCCATGAAAGCTATCCGGATATGGTTTCCTTTTCTTGTTTTCCAAAGGAAGGAATTGAGGTAAAAGGGATATTCCTGGTTTATTCTTCCAAGATTGCCATTCAGGAATTGGAATTCATCAACCATACCCAGAATGCTGTTGCCGTGGAAATGATCCCTTTTGTCTCTAATCCATACAGGACATTCAGGGAAGTGGACAAACACGGGGATAAGGCTATTCAATTTTTGCATGAAAAGTATCCAGATTCCTGGTCTTTAAACCAAGGAATTCCCTATGAAGACAGCCTTCAAAACACCTGGTTTTTCTCAGAGAAAATTGGACATTGGGGATCATTTTCCTCATTTGACGGAGAAATGGCGCGGCCTTCTTTTGGCTTTGACTTAAACCGAAAAAGCTCCCATCAGATTTTTGGAAGAGCCTATGATAAGGGGGAAAGGTTGTTGGAAAACGGCGCTGATGCAAGAATTATGGTAAGTTCTCCCAATGACCCAAGGTTTATTTTAACAGAAAATTCACCCATTTGGGGCAGTCCTGTTCCCAGTATTGATTTTGCGGGTTTGTTCAGGTTGGAACTTGGGAATTTTCCAAAACAAGTTTCCCTAAAAAGTTTATCACTTATCTATTATAATTTGAACCGTAGCATTGGGGATCAGCTTCGGATGGAGTCTCCGCTTCCCAATCAACGGATTGATTTTAATGCTAAAAAAGAAAAGAACTTTCAATTCGTAAAGGGTATCAAAAGCAAGACCACTTCCGATGGCATTCAAATTTCCTGGCAGGCATTGCCAGGTTCCAAATCCTACAAAATTTATAAAAGGACTTATCCTGAAAATGGATTTTACGAATTATTGACCGAGGTTCAAAGCGAAAGCTTTGAAGATAAATTTGATTCATTTGAAGGGTATTATGGTTACATAATTTTACCTGTAGGTGATTTTATAGGGGTACATTCTGAAGAGGTTTTCACCTTTCCCAAAGCAGACTTCAATTCCTGGCTTAATAATCATGACATGTCTATTTCATCTGATCATGCCAGGGTGATTGCTACGATTCTTCCGTTTGACCTAAGTTCAAAAAATAGCAAAAAGGTAAGAATCGGAAGAAGGATTGATTCAATTGATCATAAGTCAATTAACCTATTGAATGAAGTTCAAAATTTATTAACACTTGATTTTGAGCCCTATTGGAACTACAATAAAGAATTGTTTGCAAATGTACCTTCCTTATCATCAAGGAATGAAGAGGTGCTTTTGCTCTATAAAAGTGCATGGAACATGATGCGGCAAGTCATGTATCCCCCTGAAGGCAGAAGTCCCTACAACTATTATGTGTTTTCCCGGGAACCCACCTGGGGCTGGGGGCATGGTGGTCAAGTTTTCCATGAGAGCATTACCATGCTGGCCTATGCTTTTCTTGATCCAGAATCAGCCATGAATTCCCAAAGGGTATTTTCCGATAGGCAGTATGACAATGGCTACATCAATTACCGGACAGGCTCTTACCTGGATGAGATAATTGAATACAATGGTCAGTTGACTTCTTCTGCACCCTGGTACTCTTGGTTGAATTGGGAGATCTTTAAAATTACTCAGGATAGGGAGTTTCTGAAGGAAATGTATGCTTCTAGCAAAAAATTCTACAATTTCTATATCAGTGAAAGGGATGCTGATGGGGATGGTCTTTTGGAGTGGGGGGGACATGCCATTTTGGAATCCGTGAGGGATGCCTTGGTTGCTGTTTGGGATGAGGTGGGTTGGCCATCCAATTTTGAGTCGATTGACTTGAACTGCATGATGGTTATGGAGGCCAAAGCTTTGGAAAATATGGCTTTAACACTAGGCTTACAAGAAGAAGCTGCCTATTGGCGCAAAGATCATGAAAAAAGGGCTGCGCTTATCAATCAGGTATTTTGGGACGAAAAGAACGGGTTTTATTACAATGTCAATAAAGCGGATAACAGTTTCACTTTCAAAACTGAAAATGACTTAAAAAGGGATGAAATCATCGGTTTTTTGCCACTTTGGGCAGGTGTAGCAGATGATGCTAAAGCAAGGCGTTTGGTACAAAAGTTAACAGATAAGGATCAATTCTGGAGAAAGTTTGGTATCCCATCCTTATCCGCAGCAGATCCTTTTTATAATGATAAGGGATATTGGAACGGCCCGGTATGGGTGGAGTGGAATTACCTTATATTCAAAGGGCTAAAGGATTACGGTTATCATCAGGAAGCAGCCGAACTCACGGATAATATTGCTGCAGTAATGATTTCCCAATTGAAACAAAACCATAATCTCTGGGAGTTTTACAGTCCGGATGAGGATTGGGCCGGATATCACAAGACCTATATCTGGGCAGGGATTATCAATAGAATGCTGATGGATAAAGATAAAAGATGAAATACCACTCCAAATCCATATTTCTCTGTTTAATTCTGGGCATTTTGCTTATGGGTAATGCATGCCAATCATCTATCCCGTCTGATCCTATCATGTTGTTGTTTACCCAACCTTCCCCTTTGATACAGGCAGGTAAAATGATACAACTGTCAAGCCATGATACCACCGGGGGCAATAATGACCGGATTCCCATCAAGCCGGGAGAAAAGGTCCATATTGCCAATATTAAGGGGGAAGGAATGATCGCCCGGATCTGGGTGACAGTGGACAGCAGGGATCCAGATTATCTAAGGACGATCCTGATCCGGATGTACTGGGATGGAGAGGAAAATCCTTCCGTGGAAGTACCTTTAGGAGATTTTTTTGGAAGTCCTTTTCAGTATCAGCATCATTTACCTAAATATGTGGGCATGTCCAGCGGGGGATATTATTCCTATTTCCCTATGCCTTTTAAGAATGGAGCTGTCATTGAAATTGAAAATCAGGGTAGGGAAGAGGTTTATGCTTTTTATTACCAGATCAATTATTATGAATTGGAAAAAAATAGCCTTCCAAAAGAAATACCCTATTTTCATGCCCAATGGAAAAGAGATGTCCGAACAGAAAGCACTGAAAATTATGTCGCTTTGGATGCTTTGGGGAAAGGATTTTTTGCTGGTTTGAATTTTAACGGACAACCATATGACGGGAGGCTTTTTTACCTGGAGGGTGATGAGATGATTTTTGTGGATGGTGAAGCAAAACCGTCCGTTTACGGAACTGGAATGGAAGATTACTTTACAGCAGGCTGGTATTTTCAAAATGGACCTTTTGCTGCGGGCTATCATGGTCTGACCTTCCTCGATCCAGAAACTGGTAGGGTAACGGCCTACAGGCACCATATACCCGATGCCATACCATTTAAAAATTCCATCAAAGTCACATTTGAACATGGCCACGGAAACGAGGAAGTGGTCGATCTGAGCACTACTGCTTTTTGGTACCAGACAGAGCCTCATCAAAAATTCAATTCCATTGGAGTTCCTGGACAAAGAATGGTATTAAAAAGACCAATCTCCTCAGGAGTAATAGCTCCTAACGCTTTCAAGGTTAGAACTGACCTTGATTTCGAAATAAGGGACATGACCCAAAATGGTCCGGACTGGATCGGAAATGAGCAGCTAATTGTTAAAGGCAAAGACGGGGCATCTTTTTCGATCATATTAGATCAACTCGAAGAGGCTGCTTACGAGATTGAGATTTATTATTCCAAAGCTCCTGAATTTGGAACAACGGAGATAGGTCTAAACGGAAAAAGGTTGATGGAATTAGAAGCTTTGGGAACAAGGCTCCAAGCTCAAGACAAAATCTATTTAGGTGAAGCCAAACCCAATAGCCAAAAAGAAATAGTATTGGATTTTCGTTTCATGGAGGGGGGAAGTTTTGGTTTGGACGCTGTACTTTTGACACCCAAACGCAATTTTATTACTGATTGGTACCTGATTGGACCTTTTCCCAACCTTAGGGTGCATGATTATGAAAGGCCTGGACTGGATTCTGCCTATTTCCCCGAAAAAGAAATCCACCTGGATACCACTTATCCAGGCTATTATGGCGATCAATTAGCGTGGTTTAGGGTCAATGATGGCAAATCCGGCTACGATATGCGGCTGAGGCAATATTTTGAACCGACAGAGTTCATTGTCATTTATGGGTTGACTTATGTCTTTTCCCCTTTAGATCAGCAGGTTATCATGTTTGTTGGAAGCGATGATGCTGCCAAAGTATTTATCAACGATGAGGAAGTGTATCGCTTTTTTGACCTTATGCGCATAGCTGCCCCGGATCAGGACAGGGTAGAGGTCACACTCAAAAAAGGTTGGAACAAGGTGCTGGTAAAAGCAGAAAATAATTTCGGAGGCTTTGCTTTTTACCTTAGGTTCATGGATCCGACCAATTCTCTTATAGTTAATGCCCAGCAAAAATTTGAATAATCCAGTTATGAAGATAGCTTTATACTTTGCATTTATTGTCATTTTGGTTACTTCCTTCTTGGTTCCTAACGTTCCAATATCTGCACAAGATAATGGATGGGTAATTGGTTCAGATTTAATTGTTTATAAATTGAACAATGTTCAATTAAATGAACCAAAACCTTTGTTTTCCGTCGTTTTGGATGGAAAAACATTGTTTTCCCATGAATTTGAATCTCAAGATCACAGAAAATTGCACAAAGGATTTTTTGAGATTGTACTGGACAGTTTGGTTCATGAGGATGGGTATTTTTCTGCCATTTTAAGATTCGAAAACCATTCAAAAGACACTTTGACTTTGGAAAACTTGGTGCCTTTTGGAGAACAGTCCGACCATGTATACATTACCGGAAAAGGAAAACACCCACTTTCCCGGTCACATCTTTTTAGGTCTGGACTGGAACCGGTAAATGTCATTTTGCCGGATAATTCCTGGGAATTAGGGCTTGGAATTATCCAACAAGGGATGGGTGGGTTTGCTGCATTATCGAGAAGGAAGTATTGGAATGGTGCGGTAAGAAGGAGGTTTGAAACCTTGCTTCCTCCGGGTAGTTCTGTAACCTACAGGCTCTATATTGATGCTTACCATGGTGTTGACTGGCAGGATGGATTGAGGAAGGTTTTTCAGGAAAAATACTTGTATGACCTAAAGAGCTTTGATAATACCCTATATCTAAGGGAGGATTTACAATGGATTAGAAAGTCTTATGCCATGCATTTGTTGATGGCTTGGGATAATAATTTTTATAATACTGAAAAACAAGAATTTAGTGTTTTACAGTTTGAGAAAAGAAATAAGTCTTTGTTTGGTGGTAATGATGTCATTGGGATATGGCCTACCTGGCCCATGTTGGGATTGGATCAGAGGAACCAGTGGGATATGTACAGGGATCTTCCGGGAGGTCTGCCCCAGTTGGCGGCTATTTCTGATAGCCTCAATTTAATGGGGACCAAATTTTTCATTGCCTACAATCCATGGGATGAAAGTACAAGGTTGGAAGGGCATTTGGAGGGGATGTCGGAGTTGATACAACAAAGCCGTGCAAACGGAGTGGTTTTGGACACAAAAGGCAGTTCAAGCAGGGAATTGCAAGAGGCTGCCGATGCAGTCAGTCAGGGGATTGTTATGTACAGTGAGGGAATGGCTGTACCGAAAGACATGCCGGGGATTGTTTCGGGCCGGGTGCATAATGCATTGTACTATCCTCCACTGCTGAATCTCAATAAGTTCATCAAACCGGACTTTGCCATCTTTAGGGTGGCAGAACTTGCCTATGAACGTATCAGGCGGGAATACGCCTTATCCATGTTCAATGGTTACGGGACTGAACTGAACGTTTTCCGTCCCGGAAGGCCGGAATGGGCAGCCGAGGATTACAGATTTTTTGGGCGTACTTTGAGAGTTCTTCGGGAAAACCATCCCAATTTTATTTCATATGATTTTATTCCCTTATTTCCCACAATTGAGGATGGCATTTATGTCAATCGCTGGGCTAAGCAGGATAAAATACTTTATACCATTTTCAGCCTTAGGCCGGAAGGCTATCATGGTAGGCTTTTTGAAGTTGAAAATCCAAAAGAGGGATGGCATTATATAGATATATGGTCACATGAGGAACTTATTCCAGAGGAAGAAAACGGAAAATTTTATATTAATGTAAATGTAGAAGGCTTTGATAAAAAATGGCTGGGCAGCAATAATGAGGGTGCTGTAAGTTGCATTATTTATGTTCCTGAATTATTGGAAGTTAAGTTGGTTTATAATAAGTTAAAGATTAATGCTTTGTTGGGATCTGAAATCAGGGTTTGGGCTGGGGTACCGGAGTATGGTAAATCTTGCACCTCCTTATCGGGCCGATCTCATGAAATTGACATTAAGAGAGAATTTGGAACGTTTGAAGGCAAATTGGTCATCCAGCTTTTTGAAGGGGATGTATTATTGGATGAGCGTGTGGTAAACACAGGGTATGGAATCCCTAGATTAATTTCAATACCTGAAAAAACAAAACCTTATGATCAACTACCAGAAGGCATGGTAAAGATTCCTTCTGGAACTTTTACCATGAAGGTCACTCAGGGGGATCAATTTATACCTTATCCTGTAGAAGGCTTTCCGAAGGAATTGAAGATGTCCACTTTCTTCATGGACAGACATCCTTTTACCAATTTGGAGTTCAAGAAATTTTTGGATGCCTCAGGGTATTGGCCTTTGGATGACCATCGTTTTCTCGCTCATTGGGACAATGGAAAGATCCCTGTTGGAAAGGAAAACTTCCCTGTAGTCAATGTGAGTTGGGAGGACGCCAAAGCTTTTGCTGCCTGGGCAGGCAAAAGATTACCTACCGAAGCTGAATGGCAATATGCTGCTTCTGCAGGGGATGGGAGGGATTGGCCATGGGATAAGGAATTAAAGGTGAACAAAAGACTTGAATTTGTGACTAATACGCTTACCGTAGAGCACCTCGAAGGGCTTGATAAAGATTTTTGTAACCTTGGAAATGGAGAAATGGATCCAGTTGGAAATTATCCTAAAGGGAGAAATCCATGGGGTTTGGAAGATCTTACAGGTTCAGTTTGGCAATTAACTGCCGATCTTTATGATAATAGCACCAACCAAATGCTTATTTTGAAGGGGGGAAGTTATTTCAAGCCTTCCTCAAGTTGGTGGTATGTTCAAGGCGGCCCAAGAGAAACACATTACAGGCAAATGTTGCTTAGGGTTGCTCCCGGATTTGAAAGAAATGAAACAGTTGGGTTCCGCTGTGTGGCGGATAGCAGGTGAAAAACCATGATTTAAATCATGATTTTTCTTGATGAAGGTCGGAGCTTATTCTGCAACTAATTGAGAAATTTGATAAAAGTCATAGAAATTGAGTCGATGGACATTTTAAAAATAGAGAGTCCTTTTTTGAAAGAAGCCGGTGAAATCAGCCGATTTACGGCAAGATTTTTCAGGGAAGCATTAAAACCCAAACAAGAATGGGAGGAGTTTCTGAACCAGTGTTTTTGGGTTGGATATAAAACCCTCACTTTGGTTGGGGTGACAGCCTTTATTATCGGGCTGGTGTTGACCATCCAATCTAGGCCAACTTTGGTGGAATTTGGCGCGGAGTCAATGTTGCCGGCTATGGTTTCCGTTTCCCTGGTTCGGGAAATTTCACCTGTCATTGTTGCCTTGATCTGTGCAGGAAAGATCGGTTCAGGGATAGGGGCAGAGCTCGGTTCTATGCGTGTAACCGAGCAGATTGATGCGATGGAAGTTTCGGGAACCAATCCTTTCAAATACCTGGTGGTGACGCGGGTGTGGGCGACGACCTTAATGGTTCCTGTGCTATCAAGTGTGGGAAATGCTGTTTCTTTATATGGAGGCTATTTAGGGGTAAATATAAGGGGGCATGTGAGTTGGAACTTGTACTGGTTTCAGGTTTTTGACGCCTTGAGTTTTGGGGATGTTTTACCTTCTTTGATCAAGACCTTTTTCTTTGGTTTTGCCATAGGAATAGTGGGATGCTACAAGGGTTATAATTCTCAAAAAGGAACTGAAGGTGTTGGAAGGTCTGCTACCACTGCTGTTATTGTTGCTTCTTTGCTTGTCTTTATTCTGGACCTAATAGCGGTTCAGGTTACTGATTTATTAGGATTGACTTGATCATGGAAAAAAAGGAGTCAGTTATTGTTGTCCAAAATGTAAATAAATCCTTTGGTGACAACCATGTGCTCAGGGATTTTTCCATGGAAGTATACTCTGGTGAAAACCTGGTGATATTGGGAAAATCGGGTTCTGGGAAATCTGTTTTGATCAAATGCATTATAAAATTAATCGATGCGGACTCGGGGAGTATCAATGTGCTGGGGCAGGATATAGATGATTTGGATCAGGATGAGCTTGATAAACTCCGTGCAAAAGTGGGCTTCCTTTTCCAAAGTAATGCTTTATACGATTCCATGACAGTAAGAGAAAATCTCGAATTTCCTTTGAGAAGGCATTGGACCAAAGAAGAAAGGGCTGAAAAGGCAGAATCTGCCGTTCTGGAAGCTTTGGAAGATGTAGGGCTTTCACATACCATCAATATGATGCCGGCGGAATTATCCGGCGGTATGAGAAAGCGGATTGCCTTGGCAAGGACCTTGATCCTTAGGCCAAAAGTTATCCTGTATGATGAGCCCACTACCGGTCTGGACCCTATCACAGGGAAGGAAATAAGCCAATTGATGCTGGATGTTCAAAAAAAGTACAACGCAACATCCGTTGTCATTTCTCACGACTTGAATTGTATAAAAATGATTGCCAACAGGATAATTATGTTGATTGATGGGAAAAACTATACTTCAGGGACTTTTGAAAGTCTTCACCACAACACAGATCCGAAAGTTAAAGAATTCTTCGATTAGACATGAAAAAGCAAAAAATATTAAATAACACCCGCTTGGGTCTCCTGGTTATATCAGGAATTCTTTTCCTTGTTTTTACACTCTACATGATCGGGAAAAATCAGAATCTATTCGGTTCAACTTTTACAGTGATCGCTGTGGTGGACAATGTCAGTGGGCTGGTTCCAGGAAATAATGTTCGTTTTAAGGGGATGAATGTTGGGACGGTCCGTTCTATCAATATGGAAAATGACTCCTCCATTTTTGTGACTTTGCTTGTCCAAAACAATATGAAGCCTTTTATCAAAAAGAATTCCTTGACGACAATCAATACAGATGGCTTGATGGGGAATAAATTGATTCAGATCATACCGCAACCAGGTTTCTCAGAAAATATCACTGATGGAGATACATTATATGCCCAAAGAGGTATTGATACGGACGAATTGTTAAACAAATTGGAAAGTACCGGAGCCCATTTGGAAAAAACATTTTTTAACCTTGCTTCGGTGGCGGAAAAATTAAACAATAGCAATGAATTATGGAAAATGCTTTCTGATTCCTCTATGACCGAAGAAATCAAACAGTCCATCCATCAAATCAGGCTTGCAGGAACGAATGCAGCTGAAATGGCCAAAACAGGAACATCCATGTTGAATACTTTAGAGAGGGGAGAGGGGCTTGTCGACAAGGTCTTCCGGGATACAGTAATGGCAGATAATTTTGAAGCATCCATCGAGCATTTGATGGATGTCAGCAAACAGGCAACTGAAATTGCTATGGAAATCAAAAAGGTTCTTTCGGATCTGGAATCCGGAAAAGGGACAGCAGGTATGGTACTTCAGGATTCAGCTTTAAGGGAATCTGTCAGAAATATAGTCACAAATGTGGAAGAGAGTACAGCCGGGTTGAATGAGAACATGGAAGCCCTTAAACACAGTTTTCTATTGAGGGGTTATTTCAGAAAGCTAGAGAGACAACAAAGGAGAGAAGCCAGAACAAATCCATCCAATTAGGATATAAGGAATGAATATCACCCAAAAAATTAATGAAGGATTGCTGCTTCCTGAAGTGGAATTTAAAATGAGCAGGAGCTCAGGTCCGGGAGGTCAGCATGTCAATAAGACAAATACCAGGGTATCCTTGATTTTTAATGTTGGGAATTCTGCTGTTTTGGACGAAGAAGAAAAAACCATTCTCATTGAAAAACTCGCCAATAAACTGGATAATGAAACCAATTTGATCATTCATGCCCAAGAAAAGCGCAGCCAGATTCAGAATAAGGAAATCGCCATCAGGAAATTCCATGATCTGATGCGGAAGGCCTTTGAGCGAAAAAAGATCAGAAAGGTCAGCAAGCCGGGTAAAGCAGCCATAGAAAAACGTTTGTCAGAGAAAAAAGCCCTTTCACAAAAGAAAAGGGAAAGGAGTGGGGATTGGTGATTTTTTTTTTTGAATGCTAACTTTTAAAGTTTAATCCTGCATTTATCCTTTCAAAATGGATAGCGGTCCAAATCCAAGCCCCACCTGACTTCGACACTGGGACACCCAAAATCAAAAACCGAACATTTTTGCGAGTTTTTGTTGACTTTCGTTCAAAAGCAGGGTCTTTCTCAGCTTTTTACCTGAAGATTTGAGCTGTATTTCAACAGTGTAAATCCCTTTTGCTATTTCTATGGCTTTCTGAGGAGAAAGTTTTGATCCTTTTTCCAATAACTGCCTTTCCAGTTCCTTAAACACTTTGTAAGCGACGAATGCGATGCTTATATGTGCTTCGATCCTGCGTTGTTTATAATGGAAAACAGGCCTGACTTTGATTTCATTTTTTGTTATCCTGAAGGCCTTTTCTATTTTCCAAAGGTTGTTGTAATTCTCAATGACCTCGTCTTTGTCAAGGTTTGTGTTGGTAATATACCCTTTGAGACCGTCCCATTTCCCATCCTGTTCAAACTTTTCAATATCAAGTGCAATCTTTACCTCCCCTTCCATTTTAAGATACTTGTTATAGCCCCTGTTGTTGATGTGGCTTTTGTTGAGCTTTCCTGATTTTAACTGTTTCTCGAGCTTTTTAAGACCTTTCTCCCTGTTGATCCTGTCTTTTTTGGCTCTTCTGTCTGAATAACTGACAACCATTCTGAGCCCGTCCTCCCAATCCAGCAGCCTGCTCTCGCCGTTTTCAAGTTCAAAAGCCAATATCCTCTCTTTACTTTTATCAGGGGAAGCTTTCAGCCTTGCTCCCAGAATAAACTCGTAACCGTTGTCCCGTAACTCTTTTACATTGCTTTTTGACAGTAAACCTGAATCGGCAACAACAATCGGAGCAGGTAAGCTATACTTCTTTCTAAAAGCTTCTATCACAGGGATCATCGTATGCCCTTCAAACTTGTTTCCCTCAAAAATCTCATAAGCCAGAGGATATCCCTCTAGTCCAACCAGCAGACCCAAAACAATCTGTGGATTTTGATGCTTTCCCTCCTTGGAAAAACCACTCTTTCTAAGATCATCTTCATGATCCACTTCAAAATAAAGCGTAGTAACATCATAGAAAACGATATTGATACTCCCTCCGAGTATTCTCTTGGTATGTTCAAAGCTGATCAGCTGGACCGTTTCCTTATAGTTGTTGTAAAGCTTGTCCATGTACCTGTAAAGGTCCTGAACCTGGAATTCGAGGCCGTGGTAGGTGAGCAGGTAATCACAGGTTTTCAGCTTGCTGGCAGGAAAACAGATCCTGGAATATACCAGCCACCTGAAGATATCATCTTGGATTGCGCTGAACCCAATATCATTGAAAATCCTGTCCAAAAGCAGCTCGGTACCTGAAACAGTGATGTTTTCAACACTTTCCAGAACAGAATCGGCAATCCGTTCTTCATCACTGAAGGGGATTTCAAGTGCTCCTTTATGGTTTTTTATCCATTCCTCCCCAAGAATAAAAAGTCTTTCAACCTCAGATCGATCAGAACTGCTTCCGATCGTTTTTACAACCTTGCTTTTACCTTTGATCTTCTCAATTACCTGAACACTGATCTTGCCACTTTTATTGGGTTTTCTCCGAACAAACATGCCTAAAAGTACAAAAAACCACCCCGGGACACCCAAATTGAGAATCTGAAAATTATAATGATCTATATTTCAATACTTTATGTAAAAATGGGACTGACGACTGTCGAAGTCAGGAAAAACGTTTGTCAGAGAAAAAAGCCCTTTCACAAAAGAAAAGGGAAAGGAGTGGGGATTGGTGATTTTTTTTTTTGAATGCTAACTTTTAAAGTTTAATCCTGCATTTATCCTTTCAAAATGGATAGCGGTCCAAATCCAAGCCCCACAGCAATGGCAAGACATAAAATGTAAAAAAGGTGATAATTAAAATGGAAAGAATATTCATCCATAAACCTGCTTTAAACATGTCCGGTATTTTGAGGTAGCCCGAGCCAAATACCACTGCATTTGGAGGAGTGGCTACTGGAAGCATAAAAGCACAGCTAGCAGCCAAGGTTGCACCCACCATCAAGCCAAATGGGTGAACACCCATGGAATAAGACACTGCCGCAAGAATAGGAAGTATCATGGATGCTGTGGCCACATTAGATGTGATTTCAGTCAAAAAGTTGACTGCCGCAATGATGATTAACAAAAACAAACCAAAAGCGATAAAATCAAGGAATACAAACTGATTTCCTATCCAGGAGGCCAGGCCTGTAACTTTGAATCCTTCGGCCAAGGATAATCCGCCCCCAAAAAGCAATAAAATCCCCCAAGGTATTTTTTCAGCAGTCCTCCAGTCTAATAATTTAGTTTTATAATCGGAAGAGGGGATGACAAACAGAATCACCACTCCCGCTATGGCGATCATGGTGTCATCCAAAGCAGGTATCAATTCCTGTAACAAAAAGGTTCTGCTGATCCAAGCAAGACTGACCAAGCCAAAAACCCAGGAAACTCTTTTTTCTTCAACAGTCATGGGACCGAGGAGGATAAGTTGTTTTTCAATTTCATCTTTTCCTCCGGTAACAGAAAATGATTTTTCAAAGGGGTAGGCGAATTTTACCAAATAAAACCAGCATACAATCAATAGAACCAATGCAATTGGAAAACCAAACAATAACCATTGATAAAAACTAATTTCATAGCCATACATTTCTTTGACTACTCCTGCCAAAATAATGTTAGTGGGGGTACCTATCAAGGTAGCAACGCCGCCAATGGATGCAGAATAAGCAATTCCAAGCATCAGTGCTTTGCCAATTTTGTTGGTTTCTTTAGCTTCTTGGGAAGCTTCTGGACTTAATTGATTGATAACCGCCAAGGCTATGGGCAGCATCATCAGAGAAGTTGCCGTATTGGATATCCACATGGACAAAAAAGCTGTAGCGACCATGAATCCAAGGATAATTCTTTGGATACCTGAACCTATTAAATAAATAGTTTTGAGTGCGATTCGTTTGTGCAAATTCCATTTTTCAATTGACATAGCTATCATGAATCCACCCATATACAGCAATACCATCGGATGGGAATAGGAGGAAGCAGTAGAACTCATGGGCAAAGCACCCAATGCCGGTAAAAGTATCAAAGGTAATAAAGATGTGGCCGCTATGGGAATGGCTTCTGTTATCCACCAAACAGCAATCCAAACAGTTACCGCAAGCATAGCAATTCCAGGTTGGCTTAGTCCTTGTGGTTTTAAAAAAAACAGGATCAATAGAAACAATAAAGGGCCTGCAATTCTTCCAACAAAAGCGGTACGGTTCTGGGTCATTTATGAATAGATTGTTTGCTAAGCTTATTAAAATTTTCAGGAATTTCAAATGCTTTGAGGGGAGAGCAATTTTTTATGGATTGGTGGTTGGTATTTTGTATCTATATTAAACAATCCTCTGTTTAACATAATGTAAATTATATAACAAAAATACCCTTAACATACTGCAGAGTTTTAGTTTTCCCTTGAACGGTATGATTATTTAAATACTTAATATTCAATTGCTCTCCATAAGTATTCGGGGAAAAACAAAATTGAAAACTTTAAGCCGGGTATTTGATGTTTAATTCCCTATCAATTTCTTCCCAATTTCCTTTTAAAGCCTGATCCAGCATATGGTTCCATCTTTCCTGTTCTACGGTATCCATTCCATGCCTGGTCTGTTTGTCATAGATCTCCTGCAACCGGTTCATTTCCCGGTAAGCATTCAGATAAGCATCATTGATGGTTGCCTCGTACCAGTCTGGATCCAAAGTCAAATTCCTTAATTGATAGACCAATCGGTCGGCAACAATCCGCACCACATCAAAATGGCGCTGTTCATGATTCAAAGCATAATCACTTGGATTCCTTACCCAGGATTGATCCGGCAGCATATAGACATCAATTTCAATGGTTTGAACAATTGTACCGGATTCTACCAAGGATTTTCCCTGAATGGAAAAACTGGTGAATATGCTGGCATTGAACCTGCTCCTGGAATTTGGCCTGTCACGGAAATCATCCCAGATCAATGGCCTTTCAGTAGAGTAATAAACGGTGTCTTTATCACTCCATTTAGGCTTGTCTATGATTTTCAGACGCACCCCCTGTACAAGGTGCTTGTTGTCCATTACCTGCATTTTGATCCAAGTGTCAAAGTACTCCAAGCCATTTCTGAAGATCCTGTTTACCAAACTTTCAATCATCTCTAATCTGTTGGCGGACCTTCTGTATTGGACGGATCCGGAATAATCCACCAAATGAACAGGTTCAAAGTTCCCTAACTTAAAAAATCCTATAATTAATTGGATGTCACCGTTATAAACATTGTTACCTGATGCTTTGCTCTCTGTTAAAGTGAACTCAAAAATTCGTGCCTGGATTTTTTGTACCTCTTGTTGGTATGGTTTGACATTCTTGGTATAAAAATCCAATGCAGATTGATCAAGGCTGTTTTTAAAGAGTACATTTCCTTTTTTATCATTGATTTGAAAAACTTCCCCAATTTGGTTTTTATTGACCCGCATATCAATCACTTCGGTGATCTTATAGGCGGTTTGTTCAAAAGGTTTACCGGTGGCTATCAAATCAACTGTCAGATGCTGTCCACAGGCCATCTGATGAATCATGCTGAAAATGAAGAAAATGGAAATAATCGGCTTCACAATTTCATATACAGCAAATCTTTCCAAAAAGTTTATCAAGAGAATTCAATGGCTGAGTATTCTAATTTTTTTTTTCAAATCTCCCTTTGGTATTTGATTTTTAGCCCTTCAATTCTTCCAATTGAATCTGAAAATCATATTGGAGGTCTTCATGAAGCTTTTCTATTAATTTTTCTGCCTTACCCAATTGGACTCTATAGAGATTATCGATTACCGGATGTCGGAAAGCAAGGAAACCATACCGCTTCAACTGACTGCAAAAATACAGGATCATTTCTATATGGGCTTCTTTGTTTTTGCTCAGTTTAAGATTTTTGTTGAGTTTACGGCGTATAGCTTGGGCTGATTTTTTTGCCAAATGGTAATTTTTAATGTTGGCATCCATGAATGCCATATCAAGATCTTCCTTGCACATTTCAACAAAGAGATTGGGATTGTCGCGCTCAAACAATCTAAAAAATAAATAGCCTTTATTGTCTTTACTGAATTTGCTGAGTTCAAGAATGATTGCTGTTAATTCTTTTGCATCGAGGTAACTCAGCTCTTTTTTGAATTCTGCTAATGAAGGAATCTGCATTTTATTAATCAACCTGATTGATTATGATAAAAGGTCCGGAAAAAACATCTCATTTTTTCCGGCAGTAACCTTTCTGTACTCTTTACTTTAAGAGTTTCACCTCAATGGCACTCATGCCTTTTGGAGTTTTTTCCGTCTGAAAAGTTACTTTATCATTTTCTTTGATTTCATCGATGCAACCGCTCATATGTACAAAAATACTTTCCTGCGTTTGTTCATCTTTAATAAAACCGTAACCCTTGGAACTGTTGAAGAAGGACACCTTTCCTTTTCTGAAGGTTTCTTCCTCTGTAATGGCCTTTGCTTTTGGAACTCCAATATCGATACTTTCAGCATCGATCACTTGTTTTTTGGCTGGATCTGGAGGCGTGGAAGTAATATTTCCGTACTCATCGACATAAGCAATCATATCCTCAAAACTGGAGGATTTTTCTGCATCTGATTGTCTCGCATCTTTACGGTCTTTTTTCTCCTGCTTCTTTTTTGCCCTTTGCTTCTCTTTTTCTTTTTTATTAAATGTTTCTCTGGATTTTGTCATATGTTACAATATTCCCACATTCTGGGTGCTTTTCCTATTTTTTAGGCGATTCTTTATAGAATCTTTTTGATTTTCAGTAAAGAAGTAGTCGCAATACCGGATCTTGAAATATTGATTTTTAAAATTCTATTTCCGTTTGTCAAGGAACCTATTCTCCTATTTGGAAAATTAAGTAGTTTAGTATGTAAATTTTAATTTCATGAAAGAACTGCATCAGATCATACAGGCATATAATACCAGTGTTTCAAGTAATAAAAAAACGGCACTCGCCACTGTGGTTAAGGTGGACGGGTCCGCTTACAGAAGACCAGGAGCAAGAATGCTGGTGACAGAAGACGGGGAATTGACAGGGGCTATTTCAGGAGGCTGTCTGGAAGGCGATGCCTTAAGGAAGGCTCAATCAGTCATTTTTCAACAAAAATCTATGTTGGTCACCTACGATACCACCGATGAAGATGATCAGAAATTTGGTGTTGGTTTGGGTTGCAATGGCATCATTCAGGTACTGATTGAACCAATTCTACCCGAAGACCCTGAAAATCCCATTGAATTATTGAAAAAAGCACTTTCAGACCGGTCTACATCCCTACTGGTGACTGTTTTTTCTCTTCTTAAGTCAAGAGAAGAACAAGTCGGAACCAAATTGCTTTTTAAAAACAATTTAAAATCCGGTGATGAAACAAAAATTCCAAAAGAGCTAATTGAAGCCATTCACCAAGAGTCGAAGGACCTTATAATAGAGGGAAATAACCTGATAAAAAGTTATCCAAAAGCGGAAGGGCTTTTTGTCTTTTACGAAGTCATCAAAGCACCCCTAAGGCTCTTGCTATTTGGGGCCGGAAATGATACCATTCCTCTTGCAAAAATGGCACATTTGATGGGTTGGGAATTGTGGCTGGTCGATGGGCGAAAAAATCATGCAACCATAGGGAGGTTTCCTACTGCAAATAAAATTATAGTAGGTCCTGCGGATGAGGTCATCCAGAATCTGGAGTGGGATGAACATACAGTAGCCCTCTTGATGACACATAACTTTGAATATGAGGTGGTGGTATTATCCAGGCTAATACAGTATCCCCTTCCCTACATTGGGATACTAGGCCCAAAAAAGAAGACAATCAAGCTTCTTGAAAGACTGGAAAATCTAGGCATTCAGGTCAATACTTCCAATATTTATGGTCCAATGGGGCTGGACTTGGGCGCAGAGGGTTCAGAGGAAATAGCACTTTCTGCTTTAGCAGAAATAAAGACTGTCTTATCCAAGAAAACCATTATGCATTTAAGGGATAAACCAGGGCCTATCCATGATGAACTGAGATGAAAAAGGAAAAAATAGGTATTGTCCTATTGGCAGCAGGTGAATCAGCAAGATTGGGACGTCCCAAACAATTATTGGTTTATAAGGGAAAAACCCTACTTGAAAATGCCATAGAAAATGCAAAAACCTCTCATGCAGCACATTTCGTTGTAATTCTTGGTGCCAATGCAGCTTTGATTCAAGAAAAACTGGATATGGGCCAAATCCAATTTTTGGTAAACCCAGATTGGAAAACAGGGATGTCCGCAAGCATGAGACTCGGTCTTTCCTTTCTGAAGGAAAAATATCAGGTTGACGCCGTCCTTATCATATTGGCCGATCAACCCTTTGCAGATTCAGCTTTGCTCAATGAGCTAATTGACCAATATTATAAGACCAAAAAAGGAATTATTGCGGCTTCCTACAAAAATACCCTAGGTGTTCCTGCTTTATTCGATAAAAAATATTTCCCTGAACTTCTATTATTAAGCGAAAAGGAAGGGGCAAAAAAAATCATTTTTGCCCATAGGGAAGACACAGTACCTATTGATTTTCCTTTGGCTTCAGTGGATATAGACACAGAGGAAGATTATAAAGAATTATTAAAGTTAATGGGTGATCAGGATTCTTTCCTGAATTCCTGAATTACAGCATGTACATGTGAAATGCAGTCTTCAATTTCTTTTTCTGTCGTGAATTTCCCCAAACTAAAGCGGATGGATGCTCTTCCTAAGTCTGTATCCAGACCCATAGCAGTCAAAACATGGGATGGTTTTGGCGAAATGCTTGTGCAGGCCGAACCCGAACTTACAGCTACTTTTTTATTGACAGCACGCAATAGCTCCTCCCCTTCTATTCCTTCAAAAGCGATGTTGCACACATGGGGCAACCGGTTTTCTTGACTTCCGTTCAATTTTGTTCCGTTAATTTGCAATAAGCTGTTTTCCAGTTTATTTCTTAGGATGGACAAACGATTTGACTCCTCATTTAAAACTTCATGCTGCATTACAGCTGCTTTACCCATCCCTACAATTCCCGGCACATTGACAGTTCCGCTTCTGAAACCTTTTTCATGCCCCCCTCCTTCTATCAAAGGAAGGGGTTTGGGAAGTGGATGGTTATGGCGGATATATAATGCACCGACTCCTTTGGGTCCATAAAATTTATGGGAAGAAAATGCCATCAAATGGATACCTGACACATTCACCGGTATTTTTCCCACAGCTTGGACAGCATCCGTAAAAAATATAATGTTTTTATCATTGGCTATTTTTTTTATCTCTTCTACAGGATGGATCAAACCTGTTTCATTATTTGCCCACATCAAAGCAATCATTTTGGTGTGGTTTTGAATGCTTGCCTCAAGTTGTTGGATATCAATTTCACCTTTTTGGTTAACTTCCAGGTAAGTGACTTCAGCGCCTGCTATTTCTATACTTTTTAAGGCGTCCAATACCGCTTTGTGCTCTGTTTTACAGGTAATATAATGTTGTTTTTCTCCTCTGAAAATTTCAAATATACCCTTGATGGCTAAGTTGATGGCTTCAGTGGCACCGGAAGTGAAAATGATCTCTTTGCTTTTTGCTCCAATCAAATGAGCGACCTGTTCCCTTGCGGTTTCAAGGGCATCTTCGGCCACCCAGCCATAGGCATGGCTTTTACTGGCCGCATTGCCAAAATGCCGGGAGAAGTAAGGCAACATGGCTTCCACTACCTCCTCTGAACAAGGTGTGGTGGCATTGTAATCCATATAAATGGGATAATTCATGAGTACAACTCTTTTCTAAAACCAAGGTAAGCGCTAAGATTTAATCCCACAAATGAAAATGGATATTCGGCCGATTTGGATAACTTTGGTCATGCAGGAAACCTGGCGAATTAAACTATCCGGACCGATTGAACCAGAGAATACTAGGGAATTATTGTTGCAAGTCTTTGAAAACAAAACCAAAGACCTTGGTATTTTTCTTTCCTATTACTACAAAAAACAAGGTGCAGTGACAGAGAATGTGACTCTATTAAAACCACCTGTTTTTAGAAATCAATTTTCAGGTCAAGTATCGGTAAAATTTGACCTGATTTTTTTCAATGCCTGTCTTAATATCCATGAAAAAGAAAGAGACCAACTGGAATTGAGTTTTGAAATTTTACCTGAAAATGCTGAAATCCTTATTACTGGCCCATATTGGCCGGAAAGGGAAATGGATGAGATTTAAAAAACCCCCGAACTTTAGTCCGGGGGTTTTGGTAATTTCGGATGAAAGCAACTTATGTTCTTCTAATCTGCAGCTTGATATCTGAAAACTCTTTTTGCTCGATAAAAGGTTGACTTCTTAACCTTCTTCCGGTAGCGGCAAATATAGCATTGGCGATGGCTCCACCTGTAGGAGGAAGCGCCGGTTCACCAAGTCCTGTCGGATCATAACCACTATCCACATAATGAACGTCAATTTCAGGTACTTCCTTCATCCTGATCAACCTATAGGTATCAAAGTTTCTTTGTTTAGGAAGACCATTTTCAAAGGTCATATTCGTAAACATGGCATGTCCCATACCATCCACTATGCCACCACGAACCTGATGGTTGGCACCTGTAGGATGTACTACGATACCGCAATCAGTGGCAGCGGTAATCTTTTTAAGTACAGGTTGACCACCTTCCATCACGATATCGGCGACTTGGGCTACATAAGACCTATGAGAGAAATAAACGCTAAAGCCCTGCATCACATCCTTATTCTTGCCCCAGTTGGATTTCTCAGCAGCTGTCTCTATAACACCTATCATCCTGTCAATGTCATAGTGGATTTCTCCAACAGGATTCTTTTTGGCCCTTTCCAAAAGCTCCAGCCTGAATTTTACTGGGTCTTTCTTGGCTGCCAGGGCCACTTCATCCAAGAATGATTGTTCTGCATAAGCCAGGAAATTGGTTATCGGAGCTCTCCATGCATTGGTGGTGATGGGAGACCTATGCTCAATATTTTCAATCAGCAAATTATCTACAGCACCTGAAGGGAAGTTATTTTCACGGGTAGAATTACCTGCATTAATACCTGCTCCTCTCAGTTTGTAGGCGATCATATTGCCTTTATCATCCAATGCTGCCTGGAATCTGTATCTTACGGCAGGCCTGTAAGCCCCACCTGTCATATCGTCCTCCCTGGTCCAACTTACCTTCACGGGTTTATCCAAAATTTTGGACAGTTCAGCAGCTTCTACCACAAAATCAGCCCTTAATCTCCTTCCAAATCCACCTCCTAATCGGGTAATTTCAACAGTGATATTTTCGGTTGGAATACCCAGTAATTGGGCGGTCTCCATTCTGGCACGGTCAGGTGTCTGTGTCGGTCCCACCAGTTCTACCTTATCCCCCTTCACATGGGCAAAAAAGTTTTGGGGTTCCATGGGAGCATGGGAAAGGAAGGGGCATTGGTATTCACTGGTAATGACCTGTGCTGCAGTTTTGAAAGCAGCTTCTACGTCACCGTCTTTTCTCATGACCTGTGCATTTTTACTGTCGAGTAATTCTTTCATGATGCGGTCATGGTCAAAACTGCTTTCCAAAGCTCCATCAGGTTCGTACTCAATCCTAAGCTGTCTTTTTGCTTTGATCAAAGGCCATGTGGAGGTACCTACTACCGCAACATTGTTTTTGAATACCACAACATCAGTAACACCGGATACAGACCTTGCAGCTGAATCATCCACAGATTTGATTTTCATTCCAAACGGAGGACGCTGTATCATAGCATGGACCATACCTTCCCGATAAAAATCCAATCCATACAAAGGTTTGCCCGTAAACATAGCCTTATTAACCACGTTTTTAACAGGTGTGCCTATGATTTTAAAATCCTTCGGGTCCTTAAGTTTTACTTCATCCGGAGCTGTCAGTTTCGCCGCATCTGCGACTACCTCTCCGAATTCAAATTTCTTTTTGCCATTATGGTAAATTATGCCTTTGTCAGCACTCAATTCATCAAAAGATACCCCAAGCTTGGTGGCTGCTGCAGTCAATAAAAGATGTTTGGCCGTAGCCCCGGCCTTGCGAAGCCTCTCCCAGGAATGTGGCATGGCCCCAGATCCACCAGTCAATTGTCTATCGTATTTTTCATTATCTAACGGTGCCTGAAAAACCCGAACTTTTGACCAGTCAGCATCTAATTCCTCCGCAACAATCATAGGGAATGAGGTCATGATATTTTGCCCCAATTCCGGATTCGGAGAATAAATGACAACATCTCCCGATGGGGAAATCGATAAATAGGCATTGAAATCCAAAGCCTGTGATAATACTTCCTCATCAGTCAGGACCTTCATCTTGGGAGAATCGCAGCCTGACCAATAAAAACCAATAAATAACCCCCCTGTAGCTGTTGCAGCTACTTTGAGGAAATCCCTTCTGTTAGTTTTTAATATTTTTTCCATGATCATTTCATTTTAGCTGCCAAGGCTACCGCCTCCCTGATTTTATGGTAAGTTCCGCACCTGCATAGGTTCCGGTTCATCGCATTTTCAATTTCTTCCATTGTGGGTTTGGGATTTTTTTTCAAAAAAGCAGCCGCATTCATGATCTGACCAGCCTGACAGTAACCGCATTGGGCCACATCTACTTCCTCCCATGCCTTTTGAACAGGATGGTCTCCATTTTTAGATAAACCCTCAATGGTTGTCACTTCACTGGAGCCAATACTTGATACCGGTAAAGTACAAGAAAACGTCGCCTCGCCATTAATATGAACAGTACAGGCACCACACTGCGCTATCCCACATGAGAACTTGGTTCCAACTAGGCCAAGATGATCTCTCAATACCCAAAGTAATGGGGTATCATCTTCAACATCAACCTGAAAAGTTTCCCCGTTGATTTTAAGTTTATAATTAGCCATCTGATGAATAATATTTTTTTTTCTGCATCAAATTAATCCCTTAAATCCGCAGGGCGGATTTAAAAAAAGCCGAAAAAGTGGCTGAATTTATTCAATTCAGGCTTTTCCGGCTCGTTTTTTTTCACTTATTTAGATGATACCACTCAAACTAGATAAGCGGTATGAAAATTACGAATTCGACAGAAAAAATCACACCTTTCGGAGGTTTTAATTTTGTTTTTAACTCTTTCAAAAATTCTGGTCTCCCAGAACTCATTGATAATCAATTGGGGGTTAGAGCCTTAAGGGGAGGGTTTTCATACAGTGACATTTTCGCCAATCATATGGCTATTTTCTTTAATGGTGGCGACTGTACTGAAGATATCAATGTTCACTTGAGAGACGCACTTGAACAGGTCCCTTCATTTTCAGTATGCAGTGCCGATACAATTCTGAGAGGTATCAAAGAGCTTGCTGTTGATACAGAACTCTTTATAAATCCGTCCAGTGGAGTAAGCCATGAATTTAATATCAATGGAAAACTCAACAGCTTGTTGTTAAAATCAGCTTGTAAGACCGGATTACTCAAGTCAGGTGTTGCTTACGACCTCGATTATGACAACACCGTCATTCCAACTGAAAAGTACGATTCAAAAAAGACATATAAACACGTCTATGGATATCAGCCAGGTGTAGCTTCCATAGCACATCCTGAATTTTCACAGGCCATTCCTGTGTACGTAGAGGGCAGAAATGGCAACAGTCAGGCCAAATATTTGCAGGCTGATACACTTACACGCATGTTTGGGCAGCTTACCAATGAAAATATCCGTATCGGAAGGTTCAGAGCCGATTCAGCATCCTATCAGGAAGAAGTTCTCCGCACACTGGAAGCACATACCGAAAGCTTTTATATACGGGCAAACAGATGTGCCAAACTGGATAATATCCTTGGAAGTATAGCCCCTGAGAAGTGGCAGAAAATACGTTTGGGTGTACAGGAAATGGAAGTTACTGACCTATCCGACTACAAACCTTTCGGTAAAGACAGGTCTTACAGGCTGGTCATTACCAGAATCAGGCGTAAAGACGGGCAGGCAGATGTGTTTAGTGGAGATGCATTTACTTACAGGGCTATTCTGACCAATGAACATACATCGTCCAATGAAGCTGTTGTAAGGTTTTATAACGCCCGGGGTGCAAGCGAACGCTTGTTTGATGTACTCAACAATGACTTTGGCTGGTCTAAGTTGCCCTGTTCGTTCCTTGCAGAGAATACCTCCTTTATGCTTATGACGGCTATGTATGCCAATTTTTACACCTATATCATTGGAGAGTATTCCAGAAAAGTTGATTGGCTTAAGCCTACCGACAGGCTCAAGAAGTTTATCTTCAGATTTATCACTGTTTCAGCCAAGTGGATAAGAACGGGAAGAAGAGAAGTGCTCAAACTGTTCACGAGTAAGGATTACAAGCCGATTTTGAACTAAATTCAGATAAAAACCCCTCAGGAGCTCAAAAAATAAAGATTTACAGGGAAGAGGTATGCCTTTTCCATTAAAATTGAGGAAAAAAACCGTCCATTTTATCCTCAAACCTAAAATCCATTGTCTCAAAACTATGAACACTCTTCAATCAAAGGGAAGAAATTCCCGAACTAGACCAAAAATGAACACAAACAAGCAGATTCAAATCTCCAAACTAAAATCCTGCGGATTTTAGGTAATCAAAAAATCTCCATCTTCTAAACATTCAGCACGGAATTTGTATTGTATTTTGATAAGCAGCGATTGAATAATTTGAATGGACTGTTGTCCTTCCACTTCTCACCCTTTAACTCTGCCAAAAATGACCGGATCAAAAACATCACTTCTCAATTTAGGACGACTAAAGTCAGGTTTTTTCAGGACTAAACAACTAATTAAAACGTTTTCAGCAAATTTCAAATACACAAAAAACAGCCTTGTTAATAAAATTTTGTTTTGTAAGTTTTTTTATTATAAAAATTTTGATGTTAAGTTTTTTATCCATTATTTCGACTGTGTTGAAAGCCCAAAACGAACTCTAAAATTACTGATGAACAATCTGAAAAATACATGGAAATTGACCTTTGCTATGCTATTTTTAGCGGCATTGACTGCTTTTGTCGTCATGTTGCAGCTAAATTTTCATGGTGCTAAGGCTCCACATGCAGAGGAAAGATTAGCTTACATTGAGGTTGAAATTACAGAAGATTATTTTGCAACCAATGAATCGAATTATTTTAGCACAGATGATATTATAAATGATGCAGGGGATTCTTCACAAACAGCCATGATTGGTTTCATTTTCCCATTCAATGAACCATTAAGTAAAAATCAAGTGATTTTGACCCAATTGATTCTGGCCCTGATTTGTTTGTTGATTGCAACAAAATTCCAGATAGAAACGAGGATATATGAGTTTTTCAACAAAGATGATCAAGGAATGGTCCTCTTTGAAAATTCTACAGCTGAAATCACCCATAATTTGACCATTTATACAGGCATGATTTTTAAAGCGGTTGGCATCGCCTGTGGTTTTTTATCACTTTTTGTTTATGTATTTTAAATAGACCGAATTGATTTGAATTTAAGTTTTTTCTGACTGACGTTTGATTTTTTGTGTTCTCTCCAAAAACCTGTCGGATCGTTCCGAACAGGTTTTTTTTATGGCTGGAAGAAAAATAGAAATGGACTTTTTTGAGCAGCTGCTTTTTTAATTTCCGAAACAAGCCCCTATCTTTAATCATTCATTCAATGATAATCAAACCAAAAAACCTATGACAAAAAAGATCAAAGCTGCCATTGTTGGTACAGGATTTATTGGACCTGCACATTTGGAAGCCCTGAGGAGACTGCCGAATATTGAAGTGACAGCCCTTTGTGAGGTAAATATTGAGCTGGCTAAAGAAAAAGCCGAAATTTTGGGCATTCCCAATGCCTACACTTTTGAAGAGATGCTGAAGGATGAGAGCATTGATGTGGTACATATTTGTACCCCAAACTTTTTGCATTATTCCCAATCCAAGGCTGCATTACTTGCAGGAAAACATGTGGTCTGTGAGAAACCTCTTGCTACTAAAATTGAGGAAGCCGAGGAGTTGGTAGCCATCGCCAAAGAAAAAGGACTGGTCAATGCCGTTCACTTTAATCTGAGGTATTATCCAATGGTCCGTCAAATGAAAAATATGCGGGAAAATGGTGAATTGGGAGAAGTTTATAGCATTATGGGTTCCTATCTTCAGGACTGGCTATTCCTCAATACGGACTATAACTGGAGATTGGAACCCGATAAGTCAGGTGATTCCAGGGCCATTGCAGATATCGGTTCACACCTTTTGGATCTGACGGAGTACGTGACCGGTCTTAAAGTCACTGAGGTAATGGCAGATTTTTCTACTGTTCACAAAACCCGTCTCAAACCGCTAAAAGCCATTGAAACTTATTCAGGCAAAATGTTGCAGGCTTCAGACTACGAGGAAGTTCCTATCAATACAGAGGACCATGCGACAGTAATGCTCAGATTTGATAATGGCAACAAAGGTTCAGTGACTGTATCTCAGGTCAATGCCGGTAGAAAAAACAGACTGAACATTGAAATTGCAGGGTCTAAATCAAATTTTGAATGGTGTTCAGAAAGACCTAATGAGCTTTGGATCGGAAAAAGGGAAACTGCTAATCAGCATCTTATGAAAGACCCTTCTCTTTTTCACAAGGATGCTGCCGGACTGATCAGTTTTCCAGGAGGCCACAATGAAGGTTTTCCGGATACTTCCAAACAAATGTTCAAAGAAGTTTATGCTGCTGTAAGAGATGGCAAGCAGCCGGAGAATCCTACCTTCCCGACATTTGAAGACGGTTACAGGGAGTTGCTGATCTGCGAGAGGATCATTGAAAGCCATAGAAAACAGGCTTGGGTTAAAATTTAAAATAAACTTATTCCCTTCAAGATGGGTTCTTTCCTTACAGGATAATTCCAAAATCATTATGAAGAAAAACTGGTATATGAAATTCAACCGGACGGTTTTGAAATCAGGTGGGAATATGCCAAGACGAGGGCTAGAATTGAATAATATTAGCTAATTGATTGTGATACCACCTTTGAATGATTTCAAAAGGTGGTATTTTTTTTATTTTTGGCCTCAAAATTTCTAAAAATTTGCCAGCCGCTTTTCAAAAAATTGATCTACCCATAGTTCAGGTAATACCTGAAATCCAATCTTATCTAAGGCAAGAAAATACCCTGATTGTCAATGCACCTCCGGGGGCAGGGAAAAGTACCTTTTTGCCTATTGCACTTTTGGAAGAGGAATGGCTTCAGGGAAAGAAAATCCTCATGCTTGAACCTAGAAGATTGGCTACCAAATCTATTGCCAACCGTATGGCGGAGTTGCTGGGAGAAGAGGTAGGTCAGACTGTGGGCTACAGGATCCGGTTTGAAAGCATGGTATCTTCAGAAACCAGGCTGGAGGTGCTTACCGAAGGGATTCTGACTCGTATCATGCAGCAAGACAATGCTTTAGAGAAGGTCGGTTTGGTAATTTTTGACGAATTCCACGAAAGGAATATCCACGCTGACCTGGCAATGGCTTTGTGTAGGGAGGTCCAGCAGGTTTTGCGCCCTGATTTAAGGATTATGGTCATGTCTGCGACATTGGACATGCCGCAGTTATCTTCCCTTCTGAAAGCCCCGGTAGTGAAAAGTGAAGGCAAAGTATTTCCAGTTACGGTTCATTACACGGGAGATTATGATGGGTTTTTGCTGCCTGAGCAGGTAGCTAGCACAGTGTGGAAAGCCGCTATGGCCGATAAGGGAGATATTTTGGTTTTTCTTCCAGGCCAAGCTGAAATAAAAAAAACAGAAGCCATTCTCCGTAAAAAAATGCCGGATGTTGCTATTCATCCTCTTTATGGCCAATTGTCCCCTTTGGCCCAAAAGCAGGCTATCCTTCCCAATAAGTCAGGAAAAAGAAAGGTAATACTTTCCACCTCTATCTCAGAAACAAGTCTTACCATAGAAGGAGTTACCATCGTGGTGGATTCAGGTTTGGGCAGGACTTCAAAGTTCAACCCAAAATCCGGTTTGAGTAGTCTTGAAACTGTGCGGATTTCCAGGGACTCCGCAGATCAAAGGACAGGTAGAGCAGGGAGATTGGGCCCCGGTGTTTGCTACAGGATGTGGTCAAAGGCTACACAACAAGGTATGGATGAATTTAGGACTCCTGAAATCATGGAAGCAGATTTGAGTTTTTTGGTTTTGGATTTGCTCAAATGGGGGCTTTCAGATTTTCATGAATTGACATGGCTTTCCCCTCCCCCTTTAGGAGCTGTAATGCAGGCCATGGACTTGCTGGAAAAAATAGATGCTGTGGAGGAAGGAAAAATTACCGCACACGGAATCAAAATCCATCAAATCCCGGCACATCCCAGGATTGCCCATATGCTATTGATGGCTCAATGTAATTCTAAAATTGAACTGGCAACAGATATTGCAGCACTGATGGAAGAAAGGGATCCGTTGGACCCCACAGCCGGAACCGACATTAACCTTAGGGTTGAGGCCTTAAGGAGAGCAAGAAATGAAAACCTTTCTATCAAAGGATTGAACAAAATAGAAAAAGTAGCCAAACAATACCGTAAGCTATTTCAAATTGAAGCGGATAATGCTGTTGTAGATCCATTTGAAACAGGTTTATTGATAGCCTATGCCTATCCGGAAAGAATTGCCCATGCCCGCCCAGGAAATAATGCCAGATTTCAGTTATCCAATGGGAAGCTGGCCATCATGGATCACAAGGATGGCCTTGCCCATGAACCATGGTTAGCTGTGTCCCATATTGATGCTCGGGAAGACCTTGGCAAAATTTTTCTGGCCTCCCCCTTGAATCCAAAGGATTTGGCAAATAAGGTGAAAGAAAAAAGGCAAGTGGTTTGGGATACAAAAAAAGGAGGTCTTTTTGCCCAAAAAAACCTCACAATAGGTGGTATCATACTGAGGTCAGAACCATTAACTGATCTGACTTTGAAAGAAAAAAATGATGCACTTTTAAAAGCAGTTAAAACAGAGGGATTGAAACTGCTTGATTTTTCCGAGTCTGTGCTCCAGTTGATTTACAGGGTTACTTCTTTAAGGATCTGGAATAAGGATGCTTCTTGGCCGGAATGGAGCATTGATCATTTAATCCAAAATCCAGAGGAATGGCTCCTTCCCTACCTCGTGGATATCAAAAAGAATGAGGATTTCAAGAAACTTGACCTAAGTTCAATTTTACTTCATAGTCTGGATTTTTCCCTTCAGGAAACATTAGAAAGCCTTGCTCCGGAAAAAATTAATGTTCCCAGTGGAAGTCAAATTAAAATCCAATACCGGTCTGATGGTGATGTCCCGGTTTTGGCAGTAAGATTACAGGAGGTTTTTGGATTGTTGGAAACCCCAAAAATCAATGCTGGAAAAACACCTCTTCTTTTGCATCTGCTTTCTCCAGGCTTCAAACCTGTACAAGTCACTTCTGACCTAAGGAGTTTTTGGGAAAAAGCCTATCATGAAGTGAAGAAGGAACTAAAAAGAAGATACCCAAAGCATTATTGGCCGGAGGACCCATTTAAGGCTGAAGCAGTAAGGGGTGTAAAAAGAAAAGAATAGCCCGGATCAGAGGTTTTCCAAATAATCCAGTAAGTTGATAAAACAGGCAAGGGTGAACGGAGTTACCTGTTTTTCGTTCAGCATGTTCAAATAAATCTTTTTGTTCTTTTCGTAATTTTTTGGATTAAAAAGCTTGGTCAGCGTGATTCCTCTGGCGGATCTGTAGGTGAAATTCTGCGTTGCAATCGGTGTTTTGGGGTCAGCATTAAAATACTGTTCTAATGCCTGCCCTGATGAGATTTTATCAAGGAACCGAAAACCTTTTTTAACTAGAAAGCTTTCCACCTCTCTAATTACTTCATTGATTTCAAGATCGTTTTCTACCAAAAAGCGCCGGGGCATGTTTTCATCTATTCGGTCCATGGTTTCCACCAAGGTTATGCTTCTTTCCTTGTAATCACCCAAAGAAGGTAAAAAACGGTGGACAATATTTTCTACTTGATCAATCCTGATCCCGAGATGGTATTCGAGATAGGACCCACCTTGATGCTGCGTATGATGGAAAAATACCATTTGCTTTCCAAGAGGGATTTCCTTGACATAATGTAATGATCTATTGTCAAGCCTGAATCCGAAATCGGCTAGAAAATCCTCATGGAGCAAAATGACGTCTTTGAATTCCATATACTATATTAAACAGGGAAAACCCAAATTAAGTTATTTTTTAATCTGTTAGTAATTCTCTTATCTCTTTAATAATCTCCTCAGCATCAACTCTCTTTGCTTTCACTTCCTCGTCATCGGGGTTGGAATTGTTCAAATAGTGCTTCCAATGTTTTTCTGCTTTTTTTAAGACCCTCGGGCTTATTTCAAATTCTACGGTGTCAAGGTACTCCTTGGCAAATAGAGAGGCTTTAAAATTACCGAAGAGAAAAATCCTGAAGATATCTACAAATTTTTCGGAGAGATCAAAATCTCCAAGCATTTGCACCAGTCCACCGTTTTGATGTTGGTTTTTCTTGTCGTGAATGACCTCCAGAACTTCATCCAAAGCTTTTTCCTTATCTTTTAGCTGACTCAAGGCTCTTGCAGCAAGGAAAGCATTATCCATGTCTCCTGACTTTAGGATTGCCAACAACTCGTTGAGTACTTCTTCGGTTCCTATATTCGCCAATGCATCAGCATAGACATAGGCTTCTGCCTCATCTTTATCGCACATCTTATGAATGAGACCTTGGATATCTTTGGACATGGTTTCTAATGAAGTTGCTATATTTATACAAAAATAGGACCATTATTTATCAATTTAACGAAATGTTTGATGGAAAAGCATTTATTTGAGGATGATTGGGTGATTTTATTTTTCAACTTTCTAATGGAGAAAGAACTGCAGCCTGAATTTTTCTCAAAAAACAGGAAATTGATTTTTTATGATACCAATAACAATAAACTGTTAGCGTTCCGCCTGTCCACCAACTTAAACTTTGAGACGGAAAATAAAAAGTTGTCAAAATCGGATTTTGTCAATTATGTGATGATATTGATTCGCGCAGGCCTTGCTTCTGTAGGAATGGTGCAGAATCAAGAGTTGCTTGACCATAAAGTTTTCAGGGCCTACATGGTCCGGAAAAAACAAGGAAAAAGTCAAATCAAACACCTAAAAACAAAGGGAAAATCCAGGGCAGGATCAAGGGTGAGACTTGCTGAAGCAGAACAATTTTTTAAACAAATAGCAGAGAGGGTCAACCAATACATCAAGACGTATCCGGTGGATCAGATAGGACTGAGTTGCTCTGAAACCCTTATCCCCTATTTCTTCAATGAGAAGAATATGTTGCTTTTGGATAAAAAAGACCCCAGGATTTTTAAAATTCCTAAGCACATAGCTGCACCTACTTTAGAAAATCTTGGGCTAACAAAGGATTTTATGGAAAAGAACCAATTGTCGGTGTATCCTGAAGGGAAAGACTTTTTTCAGGAATTTTTATCTAGATTCACGCAGAATGAGAAAAAAATCGAAGATGATTGGTGATTTTTATGTTCATAATTTTTTGGAATTCACCAATTATTTTTCGAAGATAAATGGAAAATATGGTAAATACATGCAAATTTTGCTGATTTTGACTTAGGGTCAAATTTCTACTTTTTTAATTTTTGGAACAAAAATTGAGTAATTCAAAGCATAGGTTTCGGGGTTTTGATTTTTAACCGGATCAACTTATGAAACGATCAACAAATCAGCGCACGTTAAATATGAAAAAGCAATTATTGTTTCTGACCATTGTTTTGGTGAGTGTATCTCATTTTTCATTTGGCCAAAGATATGCCACCTCTTTAGGCTTAAGGATGGGCAGTAATGACTTCAGCAGGACCATTGGTTTTACCGGAAAACAAAGGATAATGAGTCATCTTACTATGGAGGGAATTCTCCAAACTGATTTTGATAGGAATACAACTGTACATGTTTTGATGGCAAGGCACCGCCCGATTATTTCCAAGAGGTTAAATTACTATTATGGTGGAGGTTTATCTACAGGACGTGAGGAGAGTTTTGTCAAGGACAGGGAAACAAAGGAAATCATTCATACTTATGGAAATGCTACCATGGGCATTGACTTCATCGGAGGTATTGAGCTGACGGTTGCCAATACAGTATTCTCTTTAGATTATAAACCCAATGTTAACCTGGCAGGAAGGGAAGAATTTTTCAGAGGTCAGGTCGGTATTTCGGCCAGGACAGTTTTGGTCAAAAGCAAGGAACAGGACAAGAAATGGAGAAAAAAGAAAAGGGCTAAGAGGAAAAAAAACCAAGACACTTTTGGAGACAAATTCAGGAATACTTTTCAGTTCAATTCAAAATAGAAAGCATTTTTCTTCCACTTAAATAAAATGACGGTGAGGGTGTTGGATTTTGGATTAAATTGATTTATCATAAAATTTAAATCCTCACTATGAAAAAGCTGAATCTGATTTTCATTCTGCTGATGTTGGTTTGGGCAAATGGCTTTGCCCAGGAGAAGAATATTCTCCAACAGCTGGAAGAAATTGCCATCATCGATCAAAAAGTAATGATGCCTATGCGGGATGGGGTCCGTCTGGCCACAGATATCTACCGCCCAAAAACCGACAAACCTGTTCCTATTATTTTTTCCCGGACTCCCTATAATTTTAACAGCTACAGGGATGGGGAATTGGTAACCAGAACCTTGCAGACCGCCTTAGAAGCTGTAAAAAGAGGCTATGCCTATGTTGTGCAGAATGAAAGGGGAAGGTTTTTTTCCGAAGGGGATTGGGATATCCTTGGGGTTCCTTTGACGGATGGTTATGATGCTTTTGAGTGGATGTCCAAGCAACCCTGGAGCAATGGGAAAATAGGTACCATAGGCTGCTCTTCTACAGCGGAATGGCAAATGGCAGTGGCTTCTCTCAACCATCCTGCCCATGCGGCTTTGATCCCACAGGGATATGGCGCAGGAGTAGGTCGGATTGGCAATTTATATGAACAGGGGAATTGGTACAGAGGAGGTGCTGGACAGATGCTTTTTACAGCATGGCTTTACAGTACCCAACATGACCCAATGGCCCCCAAATTACCCGAAGGAATTGGGCAAAAAGACTTGCTTAGACTTCAGCGGTTTTATGATATGGCTCCCCGGTACCCAAGGGTAGACTGGTCTGAAGGATTAAGGCATCTTCCTGTGCAGGATATCATAAAAAATGTCCATGGACCTCAGGGAATTTATGAGGAAATGATCACAAGAAAGCCTAATGATCCCAAATGGTATGAAGGGGGCTTGTTCCATGATCATATGGAATTTGAGAAGCCTGCCTTTTGGTTTGTATCCTGGTACGATGTCGCTTCCACTCCCAATTTGGCCATGTACAACCATATCATAGCCAATGCCAAAGACCCCAAAATAAGAGACAATCAATACCTGGTCATTGCTCCTACCCTTCATTGTGCCTTTACTAGGGCCACTGAAAATACCATAGTGGGCGAAAGAAGTATGGGGGATGCCAGATTGCCCTATGATGAACTGACCTATGGTTGGTTTGATTTTTGGCTAAAAGGTGAGGATAACGGCATCACGCAAAAAATGCCAAAAGTGCGTTATTTTACTATGGGCTCCAACAAATGGCAATCATCCGATACTTGGCCTCCAAAAGAAGCCCAGATGGTAACGTATTACCTGGACAGTAAAGGAAAAGCAAACAGTAGATTAGGAGATGGTGTTCTTTCTACCAAAAGGCCTGGAAGAGATAATCCGGATACCTTCCAATATGATCCAATGGATCCAGTAAATTCCTATGGAGGTAATGTGTGCTGTACAGGAAATGCCGTTCAAGGTGGTTCTTTTGACCAGCAGGAAATGGAGTTGAGAGAGGATATTTTAGTATATACCTCTGAACCGCTTGCACAGGGTATAGAGGTCAGCGGTTTTATTGAAGCCAAACTATTCCTTTCTTCAGATGTGAAAGATACGGACCTTACTATCAAATTGATTGATGTCTATCCAGACGGAAGAGCCTATAACCTGGATGAAACCATTCAGAGGGTCAGGTATAGAGAAGGATATGAAAAGGAAGTATTTATGGAAAAAGGTAAAGTCTATGAGGTAAATATGACTCCCATGTCCACTTCCAATTATTTTGAAAAAGGCCATAGGATCAGAATAGAAATTTCTTCATCCAATTTCCCCAGGTTTGATAGAAATATGAATACCGGTGGCAACAATTATGATGAAACTGAAGGTGTGGTGGCTACCAATTCGATCCATCATTCCAGCAGGTACCCAAGCAGTATTAGTTTGCCTATTGTGAAAAAATAAGCTTTAGATGTCAAAAAGAGCCTTCTCATTTTTTGGGAAGGCTCTTTTTAATTAAACTTTTTCTATGCTTCACTTTTTCAATTTCTTATAAAATTCTTTTTCATGTATCTCCACCTGATTGACCAAGCCCCTGTACCATTTGGAACGTAGTACATCTTTTTCAGCTTCAGATAGATGAAAATCCGGAATCTGCAAACTTTGAGCCTTTCGGAGTAGGTCAAATAGGAAAATTGAGGCAGAAACTGAGATATTGAAACTTTCTGTAAATCCATACATGGGAATATGGACCAAACCATCTGCCTGGTGGATTGCCTCTTCACTCACCCCTTCATGCTCATTGCCAAACACCAGTGCAATTTTTCGGTTTGGAACCAAGTCATGGATAGGAATGCTACCGGCCCTGGGACTTGTTGCAAGAATCTGATATCCAAGATCTCTTAAATTTTTGTAGCAGTCCTGTACAGCCATTCCTTCCGTATTTTCATATTTGTAGATATCTACCCATTGGGACGCTCCTCTTGTCACATAGGGATTGATCTTGTAAGAATTTTCTTTTTCTATGATATGGATATCCTGTATACCAAAACAATCTGCTGTCCTAAGTACAGCGGAAGCATTATGGGGTTTAAAAATATTTTCCAGAACTACGGTAAAATACCTTGTCCTCTGGTTTAAAATTTTTTCTATGAGTTTGATTTTGTGGGGTGTAATATAATCTTTGAGATACTCCAAAAACTCTTTTTCTTTATTCATCATGGCCCGAAAATAAGGCTTATGTGGCTTATTGTACCCCTTTTTTAAGCAAAATGTTCAGCTATTCTTATGAAAAAAGCTGGTACAAAGAAATTACTGCAATTGACAAGGCTTGCAACAATATTCCTGTACCAGCTCTTAACTTAGAAAATTATTTCTTGTCTAGGCCCAATTTCTGCTTTCTGGCAATTTTGTTATTTTCTTTTCTAGGCCTGCTGGCACCAAAAGTACCTCTGTTGATTTTACCTTTCTTGGATTTGATATCTCCTTTTCCCATTGCATTAAACTTTTTATGGTTAATTTATGAATTTAGGAATACCAAGTTATAAAAATGCGGAAATCATGTCAAATCAGAAGCCATGAAAGAAATAAAGCATGGTGGCAGCTAGCGTATAACCGATTAAAAATGAGAAGAAAATTGGGGTCGTCAAAGAAACTTTTAAATATTCAGGTACACTCTTATGATGATTGAAGTGGCTCAGTTTCCTAAAATATTTTTCCGGAAATATGGCTAAGATTAACATGCCATAAAACAAGGTCAGCAAGATCAATGAAAAGAAGGTTTCCATACATCAAATGTATGATGCAAATATAGTAATTTGGTTTTCAAAGCAATGATAATGTTACCTATTTTTTATCCCAATGTAAACCCAATGTTAACAAATGCTTGGGTTTTTCAAGGTTGAATCCCTAATAATCAGGTCAGTCTTGATCTCAAGTGTCTCATTTACAAGTTCCTTTTCGTTTTCCAAAATAGAAATCAACATGTTGGCGGCTGTTTCCCCCATGAAATATCCGTGTTGGTCAACGGAACTGAGTCCCGGGTGGACGATCTCAGCCAATTTCCAATTACTGAAACCTAAAACCCCCATTTCTTCAGGGATAGGCACAGCTTTTTCTTTCAGGAATTTCAATACACCCAAAGCTACCAGGTCTGTAATACAGAATATGGCATCGGGAGGGTTTTTCCCTTCCAAAAGCTCCTTGGCAAAATCATACCCCTCCTGTTCATTGATAAGACTACAGACCTTTACCCATTCAGGATCAAATTCCAATCCCCGGTCTTCCAGGGCTTTTTTGTAGCCTCTGGCACGCTCATTGGCATTTTTAACCTCAAGACGTCCTCTTATATGGGCTATCTTTTTATATCCCTGGTCAATGAGATGGGAAACAGCTTTATATGCCCCTTCAAAATCATCCACAATTACCTTTGGCGTGTCGATTAGATCGGATATTTTATCAAATTGGATGACCGGTTTTCCTTCCTCTATCAGGGTTTTGATATGTTCCCCTTCAAGTGTTTCATTGGAAATGGAAATCAAGAGGCCATCTACACTGCTTGCCAACATGGTACGGCAAGCGGTAATTTCATCTTCCAGAATATCATTGGATTGGCTGACGAGCACATTATATCTCCTTTTTTTGGCGGCATTTATTGCCCCGGAAATTACTGTAGAGAAAAAATGATGAACAAGTTCAGGGACAATCAGGCCAATATTGTACGTTTTGTTCTTCCTAAAATTTACTGCGAGGGCATTGGGAACATAATTGTGTTTTTCAGCAAATTCTTTAACCATTCTGATGGTTTCTTCTGAAATATCCGGGTGTGATTTTAATGCCCTTGAAGCAGTAGATACGGAAATGTTCAGTTCCTTGGCAATATCCTTCAGTGTAAGTTTCCTTTTTTCGGTCATAAAATGGTTTGTAAAGACTATCAGTTCAAGAAAAAAACTTTGCTAATCTAATCAATAAAACGGCATTTTAATTAAAAAGATTCTAAATAGCATTACCGCAAAGGATTGCGCAATCGTTTGAGATTTTTTCCCTATTGGACTGAAATTGTTTTTTAGGTTATTTTATCCATCCCAAAACCACCAACCTATATAACCCAATGAATTTAGAACTGGTAAAAGGTATCGATCTGGCCATCATGGTTGTTTATCTGATCGGTATGATTTTCTACGGTCTTTACCATGCCAAACGGCAAAGCTCTGAAGACTATTTTTTAGCAGGAAGGAGTATGACCTGGCCCATAGTGGGTATTTCTCTTTTTGCTGCCAATATTTCCAGTACCACGCTGATAGGTCTTGCTGGAGATGCTTACAGTACGGGAATTTCTGTGTACAACTATGAATGGATGGCTGCCGTGATTCTTGTGTTTTTCAGTGTTTTCTTTTTACCTTTTTACTTAAGTTCCGGGGTATTTACAATGCCCGAATTTCTGGAAAGAAGATATGACAGAAGAAGCAGGTATTATTTTTCCTTAATCACCCTGATAGGCAATGTGCTTATTGAAACTGCGGCAGGGCTTTATGCAGGAAGTCTTATCCTCAAACTGGTCTTTCCAGATGTCAATATGACATTGATCATTATGATTTTGGCCTTTGCGGCTGCAGCCTATACCATCCCAGGAGGGCTTTCTTCTGTTGTCCATACGGAAGTGATCCAGGCGATTTTACTTTTGACAGGATCGCTGATTCTTACTTATGTCACTTTCCAAAAAGTGGGCGGGTGGGAAAATGTAATGGCAGTTACGCCTCCTGACATGGTGAGTTTGATCCGGCCAATTGATGATCCTTCCGTACCCTGGACCGGTCTTTTGTTTGGGGTCCCTCTTTTGGGTTTTTATTTCTGGGCCAACAATCAGTTTATGGTTCAGCGGGTCTTAACAGCAAAAGATCTAAACCATGGCAGATGGGGAGCGCTGTTTGCGGGTCTGCTAAAATTACCGGTCTTGTTTTTCATGGTTCTTCCCGGTACCATGGCGAGGGTCTTATTTCCCGATCTTGACAATCCGGATACTGTCTTCCCGCAATTGGTTTTCAACCTATTGCCTGCTGGGCTGATAGGGCTTCTGATTGCGGGACTATTAGCGGCGATGTCTTCAAGTATCAGCGCTACTTTAAATTCAGCCTCCACTCTGATCACGATGGATTTTGTAAAAAATCTTAGGCCCGGACTTAGCAGTAAACAATTGGTCAGGGTTGGACAAATTTCCACCGTAATTTTGGTACTTCTGGCTGCAGCCTGGACCCCACAGATCGAAAAATTTGATTCACTTTTTAAATACCTTCAAATGGTTGTTGGCCTGATTGCACCGCCTGTCGTGGTCGTCTTTATTTGGGGGATGTTTTGGAAAAGAGGGAACGCTGATGGTGCCTTCTATTCTTTGATTTCTGGTTTTGTAATTGCCGCCATTTTGATAATATTGAAAGTTACGCTACCGGATTTCCCGGTATCCCAATGGCATTTCCTTCATACAGCTCCCCTGCTGTTTGTAATCTGTTCTACAATTTATGTGTTGGTCAGCCTTTCAGGTGACCGTCCTGCTGATGAAAAAATCAGGGATTACACATGGAACAATAAAATTTATACCGACGAGACAGCCTCTTTGAGCCAATTGCCCTGGTACAAAAATTACAGGGTGCTTTCTGTATTTCTTCTCATTTTAACTTTCCTGATTGTATGGTTTTACAGATAGCCAATGACAAAGCTTTACAATTGCTGAGAAATTCAGTTACTGAAAAGGGTTTTTTGGCCTCTACCCTTCCCACGGATAATTACCAGAGGATCTGGGCCAGAGACGGAGTAATCTGTGGATTGGCAGCGCTTGCAAGCCGGGAACAGGATTTGATACAAGCCTTCAAAAACACACTTTTTACGCTGGGTAAACACATCAGTCCTTACGGAAATGTTCCCTCTAATGTCGGTATTCAGGAGTCGCAGGTGAGTTACGGTGGACTTGCAGGAAGGGCAGACACAGGAAGCTGGTGGCTGATTGGATTGAGTTTATATTCTAAATTTACCGGGGATTATTCCCTGATTGAAAAGTTCAAGGATGAGGTCAATAAGGTACATGGGCTCTACCAAGCATGGGAATACAATAATAAAAACCTGATTTATGTTCCTTTGGCAGGAGATTGGGCAGATGAATATATATTGCATGGCTATGTGCTTTATGATCAGGTACTGCGGTATGCAGCGCTCAAGCTCACCGGGCAGCTTTTAGAAAGGCAGGAATGGATAGATAAGGCGGAAGCTGTCAAAATTGCCATTTATGAAAATTATTATCTGAACAAAGCTTGGATCAAATCCGGGATTCATCCGATGGCAAAAACGAAACTCATTGAACGACAGGGCGAGAAACCTTTTTTACCTGCTTCTTTTCATCCGGCCGGTTACCAAGCTTATTTTGATGCTTTGGGAAATGCTTTGGCCATTTTATTCAAGATCCATCCGGATCCTGTGGGATGCCTGGATTGGGGTTTGAACAACTTAGGGGGCTGTGTCCCAGCATTTGCCCCAATTATCCAAAAAGAAAACCCTGACTTCAAATTGCTTGAGGAAAATTATCGCTTTGCTTTTAGAAACAAGCCTTATGAATTCCATAATGGCGGCGTCTGGCCCATGGTCAATGGGTTTTGGGGACTGGCCATGTACTTTTCAAAAGGGAAAACCGAAGGTGAAGGGATATTAGAATTGATCATAGGATTGAATAGAAGAAATGATTGGGAATTCAATGAATGTTTTCACGGAAGATCATACGAACCTTGTGGAGTTCCCTATTGTACCTGGAGTGCGGCTGGGCAGTTGCTTTTAGAGCACACCATTTCTAAAGGATTTTATTTATTGGATTGAAATGGATAAAAAAACCGACATTATCGTCATTGGAGAACTGTTAGTAGACCTGATAGGCCATGAATACAGGGATGAGATTTTTAGAACCCATTCATTTAGAAGATTTCAGGGTGGAAGTCCGGCTAATTTAGGCGCAAATCTTACCAGACTCGGAAAAAATGTACACCTGATAGCCAGTGTGGGAAAAGATGGCATGGGAAAATACCTGATTCATGAGTTGGAAAAGTTGGGCCTGGATAGTTCCGGCATCAAAGAAAGGGAGGATTTTCCCACCTCCTTGGTCCTTTTGTCAAGGACAGAAGGGACACCTGATTTCATTGCTTACAGGGAGGCAGATCATTACATTTTTCCTGAAGATATCCCAGATGAGGTATTGAAGCAAAGCAAAATGTATCATACGACCTGCTTTGCTTTGAGCAGACAACCCGCACAAAGGTCTATCATGGAAGGAGCGATCAGGGCAGAAAGCTTTGGTCTTCAGTTAAGCATTGACCTGAATTATGCACCTGCTATCTGGCCTGACCATATGGAAGCTTTGCATGTGATTGAAAGTTATTGTTCCCTTGGCCCATTTGTAAAAATGAGCCAGGATGATGCAGAGAGAATCTTTAAAAAAGTAATAGCTCCTGAGGAAGCCTTCCGCCAGGTTTTGGACTGGGGAGCCAAAGTGGTCTGCTTGACGCTGGGAAAGAAAGGCAGTAAACTCTGGACTGCTGAGGGTGAAAAAATAGAAGTACCAGCCGAAGAAGTCTTAGTCAAAGGTGATGCAACCGGTGCCGGAGATGCCTATTGGTCAGGATTTCTTGCGGCATGGCTGGATGGGAACAATTGGGAGCAAAGCGTCAAAAAGGCATCAAAAATGGCAGCACTGAAGCTTTCTATAGACGGTCCTTTGCCGGAAAAGGTGGAATTATAAAAATTACCCTACTTCAATGCCTTTGATTTTGAAGTAGGGTTTTTTCTTTTATCTGTCTATATACATCTCTACCCTTCTGTTGATTTCCCTTCCCTGTTCTGTGGCATTATCGGCTATAGGTTTTGATCCTCCCCAACCCGTAATTCTTATCCTTTCAAAATCAATTCCCTTTAAGGTCATATAAGCCCGGATTTTTGAAGCCCGACTCAGAGAAAGTTCCTTATTCAGTTCCGGATCGCCTGCATTGTCCGTGTGCCCTTCCAATCTGATTTTTACCTGCTCGTTTTCCTTCATGAAATCGACCAATAAGTCAAGTTCCTGTATTGATCTTGCATCTGCTAAATCTGCAGTACCTCGGATGAATTGAATATTGCTCAAAACCTTTCTTGCCCCAGCTCTTGCCTGAACCATTTGCAGCGTCTTGTCTTTTAAATGCTGCCATTCTTCTACCGTCAAACTATTTGGTATATAGCCTTTTGCACTAACTTCTATATAATTCCAGTTCCATTTTTCCCATTCCTGCTGCATTTCGTCCTGGTTTTTCAAGACCTTCTTCTCTACATCATCAGCAATGGTAATTCTATAGTCAATTGGCTTCTTGTTTCTCTGATCCCTGATTTGAACAAAATTCAATTCTTCCTCACGGTTGACTTTCTTATCATTGGCAGGGTCAATATTCACCACTTTGGTTTCTTCTGCTATTTCCCTTTTTACAACTGTTTCGGTTTCGACAGTTTTCACTTCTTCCTTTCTAGATTCTACTCGTTTTTCTATAGCAGGAGGACCGGAAATGGAGTCAGGAACGGAACTTACTATCTCTTGTTTTAAGCTATCCGATATGGGCAACTCTTGTTGATCCTGGTTCAGGGCAATAAAATCCTCTGGACTGACTACACTATCTTCCTCGCTTAGGACCAATTTTTCAAAAGCTATCACCATAAAATCCCCCATGCCTTCAGAATTGGAGGTGGTGGTAAATAATGCAAGATCCTCATCATCAAAAATCTTTGCATAATTGGATTCGGATCCTATGGTATTGGCTGTTGATAGTTCTTTGGGCTGGCTCCAGTTTTTCCAACTTTCATCACGTCTTTGGGCATAATAGATATCTTTGCCCCTACCGTTGGCTTTGAAATTGGAGGAAAAATAGAGCGTATTATTGTCATTGGTCAAATAGGGTGTTTGTTCTTGGCCGAAGGTATTGATAATTGGGCCAAGGTTTAAAGGAGTAGTCCATTCTGTTTCTGATTTCTTGAAAGTGATGTAAATATCTTCATTGCCTTCTCCCCCATCTTTTTGTAGGGACATGATAATTGATTTGCCATCTGCGGCAAGTCTCCCACTGAAGTGGGAAGATTGGTTTTTAAAATCCGGTATATTCAATTTTTTTTCATACCTCCAATTGTTACCATTTTTGGAATACATGTGGATTCCCTGTGGCATCTGTTGGCCGTCATGGTATATCAAAATATTGCTGGGACCAGTGAATCCTACTACTACATCATTTCCTGGGGTGGAAAGAGGTTTGATCCTTGCCGGTTTGCTCCATTTACCATTGGAAATGGGTTGGCTCATCCAGATATCTCCTGAATCTGTAGTACCTCCTGTATTTTCCGGATGGTAGCCAACAGAAAAATACAATTCCCCGAGCGGAGATCTTACCGCATGAGATTCGTTATAAGGAGAATTGATTTCAGATAATGGCCTGATATCTTGGGCAAAGGATGCCTTAAAAACTGAAAAAGCAAGCAGTAGGAGGCTGCTTGCTTTTCTAATGGATTTTTTGATTTTCATTATTATTGATCCAATACGATAGCAAACACTAATGGTGCTACGATGGTCGCATCAGATTCAATGATATACTTTGGGGTTTCCAAACCTAATTTACCCCAAGTAATTTTTTCATTGGGAACAGCTCCAGAATAAGAACCATAGGATGTGGTGGAATCTGAAATCTGACAGAAATAACCCCACAATGGAACATTATCACGCTGTAAATCCTGGTGCAACATCGGCACTACGCAAATAGGGAAATCACCTGCGATACCGCCGCCGATCTGGAAGAAACCTACCGTACTTTCTTCTTTGGCATTGTTGGTGTACCATTCTGCTAAAAAGATCATGTACTCGATTCCACTTCTTACCGTGTGGACATTTTTAATGTCCCCTGAAATCACGTGTCCGGCGTACATATTACCCAAAGTGGAATCTTCCCATCCTGGAACTACCATTGGTAGATTCTTTTTGGCAGCTTCCAAAAGCCAGGAATTTTTTGGGTCGATCTGGAAGGATTCGTCCAGTTTGCCTGAAAGAAGGATTTTATAGAAAAACTCATGTGGAAAATAACTTTCTCCAGCTTGGTCTGCTTTCATCCACTCTTCCAGGATCACGTTTTCGATCCTTCTCATGGCTTCCATTTCGGGAATGCAGGTATCAGTTACCCTATTCATATGACGCTCAAGCAAATCTTGTTCCTGTTCTGGTGAAAGATCCCTATAATTTGGAATTCTTTCATAATAATTGTGCGCAACCAGGTTAAAAACGTCTTCTTCAAGGTTGGCACCCGTACAGGAAATGATCTGAACTTTATCCTGACGGATCATTTCTGCCAGGGAAATTCCAAGTTCTGCTGTGGACATGGCACCTGCAAGGGTAATCATCATTTTGCCATTATTGTCCAAATGTGCTTTATAACCTTCTGCTGCATCAATTAGGGCAGCAGCATTGAAGTGTCTGTAATTATGTTTTAAAAATTCTGTAATTTTCATGATAATACTTTTTTTGACGAGGTGCAAAAGTACCAATTTATCTGACATGAAAAAAGCCCTGAGATTTCAGGGCTTTCATACAACCAATTTCAGTTGTAATTATTTTTTCTCAGCTGGTTTTTTCTCTTCAGCATATTTTTTATTTAATCCTGCAATTACATCTTCTGTAACATCCAATGCCTTCTTGGAGTACCAAATGGCTCCACCTCTGGTATAGGATAGGATCATCTCCAGGTCTTTTTCTTCAGCATACTGGGTAAGGTATTCCTGAACTTTGTCATAGACATCTGAGTACAATTTCGCTTCATCCGCTGAAAGTTCCTGCATCAGGTTGTCCCTGTAAGTCATTAGGTTTCTTTCTTTCCTTACCAGTTCTTCCTGTTTTGCCCTGGCTTGATTCATGGTCATGGAAGAGGCAGTCTGCTCAAAATTGGCAACTTCTTGCTCAAATCCTCTTGCCCTGCTGCTCAGATCACTTTCGAATTTTTTTTCCTTTTTCAGTGATTTCTTCAGATTTTTCTTTATAAAAATCGAATTTTGAAATGACAGAATCTGTCAATACATAAGCAATTTTTAAATCTGAAATGCTTACTTCACCAGTTGCTCCAGAACCAGTGCTACCGTTGGAAGACTGTCCTTGTTGGTTGCAAGATGTTAAGGTAATCGCAGCGACACCTAAAAAACCTAATACTTTAGCTAATTTTTTCACGATTTTGACTTATTTTTCAACTTTGCGCAAAGATAAACAAAGTATCGAAACAACAAATTTTAGCGGGCCGGGGAACTGTTAAAATGCGTTAATACTGCTATTTTAGCTTGTCTATCTTACTTTTGAACACGGTAGCTTGCCCAAAAAGAGACAATCCCGCAAAAAATATGGCCAATGCCAGGGTTCCCAAACCAAACCAGGATAGGAATCCAGCGTCATCCCATTTCAGGATGGTAGCTTCGCCCATTAGGCTAAGGCCAAAACCCATCAATAGTATACCGCTGACCGCATAGGCCAGCCATTTTTCCTTCAATTTCTTTTTCATATTGTTTTAAAAGAATATATCCTGTGCCAATCTGTAAGTATTGGCATGCGCCTCTACAATTTGGCTAATTTTATGGGAATACCCACCTCCCATGCAGCACATAATAGGAATATGGTGCCTTTTTGCAGCTTCCAATACTTTTCTATCCCTTTCTTTACAACCTTGGATACTCAAGCCTAACCTTCCTAATTTATCTGAGGCCAGTACATCTACACCTGATTGGAAAATAATGAAATCCGGTTCAACTTTATCAATCAAAGGCTCTAAGTATTGCTCCAATATACTAAGATATTCCTGATCTTCTATTTTATCCGGAAGGCCAATGTCAAGATCAGATTTTTCTTTGTGCATGGGATAGTTGGCTGCGCCATGCATACTGAAAGTAAATACCTTGGGTTCTTTTTGGAAAATTTCAGCAGTACCGTTTCCCTGGTGTACATCCAGATCCACTACTAAAATCTTTTTTGAAAGCCTATTGTCGAGTAAATAATTGGCTGTGATGGCGATATCGTTTAAAAGGCAGAAACCTTCTCCCCTGTCAGAAAATGCATGGTGCGTTCCTCCTGCAATATTCATGGCCACACCAAATTCTAAAGCATATAAGGCTGCCTGAACCGAGCCGTGCATGATGTGGATCTCCCTTTCAACCAGTTCTTTACTCAATGGAAATCCTGTTTTTCTGATTTCAGATTTGCTGAGAGACAATTGCTCCAGTTTTTCCAAATAGCTTTTTTTGTGGGTATTGAGAATCCAATCCTTGCTTAAGGCTTCCGGAGTAAAGAAGTTTTCATCTTTTACAGTGCCTTCGTAAAGCAACTGTTCAGGAAGGAGATTGTATTTTTCCATTGGAAATCTATGTCCTTCCGGTAAAGGATGGCAATATTTCGGAGACCAGGCAATCTTTAACATAGATATAAAAAGCGCTTGTCAGCAATAACAAGCGCTCGGGGGAATTGTTAGTGGTGCTATTAAATCTTTTTCTCCCTAACTAAGCATCTTCCTCTTCTTCAGACTGGAAGCTATATAAGGTGTCATCCAAAACCAAAGTGTCATCATTGAAATCTTTGACAAATTTCGCAATCACCTTATCATCGATGTATTCCAGATTGAGAGCAGCATCCAAGCCAATACCATAATCATGGTTGGTATCAATATCCACAAACTCCTGGACCTTTACCGCTTCCTCTTCTTCCATCTCCATAATGATTTCTGTAATGAACCAACCAATCTCCTCTTCTTCACTGCTTAGGGGCTTCAGATTACCGTTTTCATCTTCTTCATATTTTATTCCCTTAAAATTCGGGAATTTTTTAGCCGCCTCATGCTCTGCCAGTTCATATAATTCAGAGGAATGATGCAGGCGAAGGGTGTAAAGGGCCGCATCATAGATGACTTCTTTACCCTCATACATTCCTACAAAATAAAAATTGACAAATTCATCACTGTTATCTTCTGATTCATTGATTTTGTAAGTTTTTTTGGAGGCAGCCAATTCTTTTTTTAAAGCCTCGATATGTTCAGGGTTAAAGCCTTCGTTTTGGTATTTCATAGTATTTAGGTCTGGGTTTTTAAACACAACATACAATTCTTTTAGTTAATTTGAAAACAGGAAAACAAAAATTGTGTGTTTTTTTTTATTTGGAATTAATTTACAAGGATTTGGCGAAAAAAAAAATGATGGACTTTAAAAAAGATGATGAATTTATTTCAGAGCTTTTGAAAGCTGATGAAGGGGAAGTGCTTGATTTTAAGCAAAGTATAAATAAATCTTCCAAGATTGCTAAAACCATGGTAGCATTTGCCAATACCAAAGGAGGGAAAATTGCCATTGGAATTTCGGACCGCAAAAAGATAACCGGTATCGATGTGGATGAAGAATTGTTTATGATCGAAAAAGCCAATAAGGAGTATTGTTTCCCCCCAGTAGAATTTTCATATGAGGTATATGAGATTGACCGCATCGAAGGAAAAGAACTGGTAGAAGAACTCCATGTGCTCATTATAAACGTTTTAGCTTCCTCACAGGGTCATTTTTACAAAAATCCAGACAGTTCTTTAACCAGGTATGTCAGAGTTAAAGACGAATCAGTGCCTGTTTGACCAGGCCTATTCTCCAAGTGAAACACCCAGAAGCGAATTGATCAGTCCAAGGATAAGTCCAAATAGTAATGCCCACCAGAAACCATCAACCGAAAAACCCGGAACGATTGCCGCTGCAATTAAAATAAGTATTGCATTCAAAGCCAATAGAAAAAGACCTAATGTCAATATAGTAATAGGTATGGTCAAAAGTATCAAAAGGGGTTTTATGGTAATGTTCAGCAAGGCTATCAAGGCTGCCACCACAATGGCAGTCAAAAAACTTTCCACATGAACCCCAGGAAGAATGTACTGGGCAATCAGTACTGCAATACCTGCCAATACAAGCTGGAGGAGGATATTTATAGTATCTCTGGATTTGCTCATCATTTATGCTTTATTACCTAAAATTTTTAATGCTCTATCCAAATATATAAGGTATTATCCGATAAAGGGACTTTTTGCATATATATTTCAAAAGTTTGGTTCAAATATTCAAGCCTGACACTTATCTTTGCTTCGTTTTCATTATTAAAATATCTATCAAGTGATTCTAATTGTATTCTTCCTGCTACATTGGTATTTCTCCTTGTTTTGCCAGAGTTTCTTCCTACACAGGTATGCAGCACACCAAATGTTTTCTATGACAAAATTTTGGGAAAGGTTCTTTTATATCTTCACCTGGATCTGTCAGGGCAGTTCTTATCTTTCTCCAAGGGCTTATGCCATTCTTCACAGAATGCACCACGCCTACAGTGATACTCCCAAAGATCCCCACAGCCCACATCATACCGAAAACCTCTTCACCATGATGTGGAAAACAAAAAATATCTACAATGATTATTTTACTTTCAAACTGAAACCTGAAGAGAGATTTTCAAAGGATGTTCCGGATTGGGGCAAGTTTGATCTTTTTGCCGATTCCATGGCGGCCAGGTTTGGTTGGGGTGTTTTTTATGTACTGGTTTATGTTTTGAGTATTTCTGTATTTGAATTACCCGGGACACATTGGTGGATGTATTTCCTTTTGCCTATACATTTTTTGATGGGGCCCGTTCATGGAGCCATAGTAAACTGGAGCGGTCATAAATATGGGTATGCCAATTTTGACAATAATGACAAATCCAAAAACAGCCTGTTATTGGATGTGTTAATGTTGGGTGAACTTTTCCAAAATAACCATCACAAATTGCCCAACAGGCCAAATTTTGCTGTGAAATGGTACGAATTTGACCCTACCTATCCGATTGTTAAATTACTTCATGCAACAGGAATAATTAAGCTAAGGACCAGTTGATCAAAGTCAGATTTTAGATTTAAGCCTGCTGAATGCAGGCTTTTTTATTGCACTTTCACGTAAGAAAGTAAAATAAAATTAAACGTTTGTTTTATGCCTAAAAAAATAGTATTAAATTTGTTGTTACCGATAGAAAGATTTATTCCAATTTTTTGGAAATAACAAACTAAATTGATAAGTTGGAAACGAATTTAAACTTAAACACTATTATGAGAGAATTAACCAGAGCAGAAGAGCAAATCATGCAAATCCTATGGGATATCGAGAAAGGTTTCGTCAAAGATATCCTTGAAAAAATGTCAGAGCCAAAGCCGGCTTACAACACAGTTTCCACTATCGTCCGTATCCTGGAAAGAAAAGGCTTTGTAAGTCATAAGGCCTATGGCAAATCACACGAGTACTTCCCAATTGTGTCTAAAGACGAATACAGAAGTTTCTCGATTAAAAACCTACTTTCCGGCTATTTCAGCAATTCATTCTCGAAATTGGCTTCTTTCTTTGCAAAAGATAAGAATCTTGATGTGAAAGAAATTGAAAAGATTTTGAGTGAAGTGAAGGAGGAAGTAAAAAAATAGCCCATGGCTGTTTTTTTGGACTATATCTGGCAGAGCACTTTCTGCATGTTGGTTTTCTTTGGGATCTATTGGCTGTTCCTTAGAAATGAAAAAGCGCTGAAGGTCACCCGGATTTATCTTCTGATAAGCCCTTTACTGGCATTGACCTTACCCTTGGTAAGTATTCCAGTCAGTTTTGCAAAACCAGATATATCCTTAGAGCAAACACAATTTTATCGGGCGCTTTTTCTTCAGGAAGCGTCCGATAACATTGTTGCCACTTTCGGCCTTCCCGAAGTGACAGTTCAAAGCACCAAGCTACCTGTAATTTGGGGAATGTTGGATTATGCTTTGTTTTTTTATCTTTTTATACTTTTTCTACTGATTTTTAAGCTGTTCTGGATGTTTTTGCAGCTTCGTCTCCTCAAAGAAAAGGGATGGTACCAGACCACTTATAACCTGAAAAACAATTATTTTCTGATTCCAACATTTGGATTAGCACCTTTCTTTTCCCATTTCAACAAATTGTTTTGGGATGACACCCAAAATCTGAAAAAAGAGGAAAGGGAACAGATTCTTAAACATGAAATTGAGCACATTCGGCAAGGGCACTCTTATGATCTCTTTTATTATCAGGTTCTTTGCACCGTTTTTTGGTTCAATCCGGGCATTTACCTGATGCGATCTGCTCTGGTGGATGTACATGAATACCTTGCAGATGATGAAGTACTGGCTAAAATTTCCAATAAAGAAATTTATCCAAAATTGATTGTCAAGGTGGCATTTAAGGGAATAGATCTTCCTATCGGTAATTATTTCGTAAGATCAACAACCCTTAAACGTTTATTAATGATGAAAAAGACATCAAAAGTCAATTGGTTGAAAATCCTGATGGTTCTGCCCATGTCACTGTTAATGATTGGATTGGTATCCATGAAAACAGAAACTGGCTTAGGATTAATGGTAAGCCATGTCACTGATAATATTGAGGCAATACAAAGCCAATTGAAATCCTCACAGGATTCCCTGGATGTAAATATAAAGGTGAAAAGGATTCCAAACCCGGTTCACTATGAATTGATCGGTAAACTTGAAAACGGTCAACTGAAAGCCCAAATCGGGGAACTTCAGTATGAATTTTCCAATATTTCTTCGGATGAAGACTATATAAAAGTCAGGGGATTGATCAAGTCACTCAGGAATACCTCCGTTCATTTTAAACAATATGACAACACGCTGAAGCGCTATCAGGTAGATGAACCCGCCAGGCCCAAGGAAGGAATGGAGGGATGGTATGGTAATTTACTCAATGGGATTGAAAGTCCTCAAAAAGAACTTGAACTTGGTCTCGGAGGGATTCTTGAGGTAGAATTTATAATTAAAGAAACGGGTGAAATTTCACAACCTGTCATCAAAACCAGTTTTGGAGGAGGTATGGATGAAAAAGTTCTTGAAGCATTTGAAAAGATCAGCGATACCTGGTTGCCCGCCAAGAAAAACGGCAAACCAGTTTCCATGGTCAATTCCATTTCTTTTGCCTTTTATCCTGATAAGCCAGTGGCCCAAACTGAAGCCCATGAGTTTTTCCGCTCTTCAACCCAAAGAAATCAGCTTCAACCCAAATTTTATGATGACCAGGAGGTATTTGATGTGGTGGAAAATTCCCCTGAATTCAGAGGAGGTTTTGAAGCATGGAACAATTACCTAAGGTCAAACCTCTCCTACCCGGAATCTGCCCGCCTGAATGGCATTGAGGGAACTGTTTACCTTGTTTTTGTTATCAATAAGGATGGGAAAGTTGAAAATCCGGAAATCTTGAGAGGTGTGGGTTTTGGATTAGATCAGGAAGCCTTGAGGGTGGTCAGCGAAAGTCCTGACTGGTTACCTGGCTACCAAAAAGGCCAAGCAGTGAATGTAAGGATGCGCCTGCCTGTAAGGTTCAAGCTTCCCGAAAATGAGGCTACAACCCAGCTATCAGGAATAGCTCTAACTTCTAAAAATTCAAATTCTTCCATGGATGCCAAATATGGGTACAATTCTGAAGACTCAAGACCAAACCTTAAAGGTGCTGTTGCGAATTGGACAGTAAATACGGAACATGGTGTGAAATTTAAGAAGCAATCCCCTAATGATGTGCTTTTTGTGATTGATGGGGTGGCATTACCTGACTTCAATCCTGAAAAGGATATAAAACCCAATCAAATTAAAAGCATGGAAATCGTAAGAGGAGAAAGTGCTTTGGAAATGTTTCCAAATCACCACAAAAAAGCAGCGAATGGAGCAATCCTGATCAATACAAAAAAATAAAATTTGAGGCTGTCTAATTTTGGAAGGATTGAATAAGACCAAATAGTTCAGACAGCCTCTATTTTTTATTTTAAGTTAAGTTTTCCTTGGGAAGCGCCAAATAGATTGGCCATTCTGTAAAGAACCCTTGCTCCCACGTTTCCATCCCATTCATTACCTTCTGGTCCCGGAGCTACTTCTACCAGGTCAAAACCAATGATTTTTTTGCCAGCTTTGACCACCTGTTTCATCAGGTAAAGCACCTGTTCCATCTCAAATCCTCCCGCTACAGGGGTTCCGGTATGTGGGCACAATTTAGGATCCAGTCCGTCAATGTCTATAGTAATATAAACGTCCTGTGGCAATTGTTCCACGATATCATCACAGATGATTTTCCAGGCCTTGCCTTCATACATTTCCTCTTTGATGTCCTTATCATAAAAAGTATAAATCCTGTTGTTTTCCTTCGCCATGATGGCTTCTTCCTGACAATAATCCCGGATTCCAACCTGAACCAGCTTGCTTATTTGCGGTAATTTTAGCGCATTGTAGCTAATGGAAGCATGAGAAAACTCAAAATTCTCATAGGACTTGCGGAGGTCGGCATGGGCATCTATCTGGAGGATTCCAAAGCTGTTGTATTCCTCACTGAGCGCTTTGATGAAACCCAGAGGAGTACTGTGGTCCCCTCCTACCAAAGCGACCAATTTTCCCTTTTCACGAAACTTTTTTGCCTGGTTATAGACCCATTCATTCATTTCAGCACTTGCCTTATTGATGATATCCGGAACTGCAGCAAAACGCTCTTGTTCTTCATCCGGTGAACCCGCTTCTAACCACTCGATGTAATTTCTGGATAATATCCTGTAATTACTGCTTAAGGTGGCTATATCTTCCGGAATGGGAAGCATATAGATCCCCATCTTCCAGGCATCATGTATGTCATCCTGAAAGAGGTCTACCTGATAGGAAGCATTCAAAATTGCCTCAGGTCCTTCAGCAGTCCCAGGAGAATAAGAAACCGTAACCTCCCAAGGAACAGGAATAAGGATTAGGTCTGCTGTTTCTTCATCAAAAGGCAATCCAAAAATACCTTCGTGAGAACTTACCCCATTGGGGTTAAATGATTCGATAATTCTGTGCTTTAAAGTCATATTGAGGTTTTAAAAGGTTAAAGGTTATCCTTTAAACAAGTAAACACTTCTTGAAGAAATGTTTTCATGCACTTGGTTAGGTTTACCTTACAAACTTTTTGTAGATTGTTTTGTGGCCTTTAAGAAAATATTGGCTGTAAATTTATTGATTTTATCATAGGGTTAAAAACAATTGGCCAAGCGAATCAAAAGAGGAAACGCTAAGCAGAAGACCTTTCCAAGAAGCCTTTCACTGTATGATTTCAATCAAGCCAGCTGTGTTTTGTCCTACAGAAGCCCAGTCTTCCATATAAATTTCCAGTTTGGCCAACATGCCAGGTTTCATAATGAGGTACGTTTCCCCGCTCAAAAAGGTTGCCAAAGCAGATATTCCGGGATTATGTCCAACGATCAACAAGTTTTGAATACTTGCATCTGTTTGATTGATCACACGAAGAATAGTTTTGGGGTCGGCCTCATATAAATCAGGGAAACTGTCAGATTTTTTACATGTCAGGATAGAAGAAAGAATCCTGGCAGTTTCCATTGTCCTTTTGGAACTGCTGCTTACCATCAGGTCCAATTCGACCCCACTTTTGAAAAGTTCAACTGCCAGTCTATTGATTTGTTTTTTTCCTTTATCTGTAAGGGGCCGTTCGTAATCACCTATTTGACCAAAACCAGGTTCGGCCTCCCCATGTCGGAGTAGATAGAGTACTTTTTTGGAGTTCGCCATAATCTTTTTTAAGGAGAAGTAAACTTACAAATTATCAATCCAAAGATCAGATCAAATTCGACTAAATTTGGAAACGAATATTATGCCATCTATTTTTAGGCTTTTATTTGGGTGGTGTTATTGGCCATTCTTTAAATTTCAGCGTTTATGTCAAAAAATTTAGTGATCGTGGAGTCGCCTGCCAAGGCCAAAACTATAGAAGGTTATTTAGGAAAAGATTTTAAAGTTGCTTCCAGCTATGGCCATGTCCGGGACCTTCCTAAAGGTGATAAGGCCATAGATATAAAAAATCGATTCAAACCCACTTATGAGGTGACGCCTGATAAAAAAGAAGTCATCAAACAGTTGAAAAATTTAGTAAAAGACGCTGAAACCATCTACCTGGCAAGTGACGATGACCGTGAGGGGGAAGCCATTTCTTGGCACCTGAAAGAAGTACTCAATTTAAAAGATGAGAATACCAAAAGGATTGTATTTAGGGAAATCACAAAAAATGCGATTACCAAAGCCATCCAAAATCCAAGGAAAATCGACATTGATTTGGTCAATGCCCAACAGGCAAGAAGGATTCTTGACCGATTGGTAGGATTTGAGCTGTCTCCAATTCTTTGGAAGAAAATTAAAACAGGCCTTTCTGCCGGAAGAGTGCAGTCTGTAGCCGTGCGTTTGATAGTAGAAAGAGAGAGAGAGATTGAAAAATTCAAATCGAAATCTTCTTTTCGGATTACTGCAATTTTTGATGTGGATGGCAAATCCCTTTTAGCAGAGCTTCCCAAAAAATTTGAAACCAAAGAAGAAGCAGAGGAATTCTTAAAGAAATGCCTGGGGGCACAGTTCAAAATAGAAAACCTTGAGACCAAACCCGGCAAAAAATCCCCTGCTCCCCCCTTTACCACTTCCACCTTACAGCAGGAAGCAAGCCGTAAATTGTATTTTTCAGTAGCCCAGACCATGTCAGTAGCCCAAAAGCTCTATGAAGCAGGAAAGATCACTTACATGAGGACGGATAGTGTCAACCTCTCCGAAGATGCCATGCAGGCAGCCAAAACGGAAATTTTTGCTGCTTATGGAGCGGATTTTCATCAGCCCAGAAAATATACCACAAAAACCGAAGGAGCTCAGGAAGCCCACGAAGCCATAAGGCCTACGGATTTTTCAAAGCATGAGATTTCTGGGGACCGAAATGAGCAAAGGTTATACGAGCTGATCTGGAAGAGAGCCATTGCATCCCAAATGGCCGATGCCAAATTGGAAAAGACAGTTGCTACTATTGGCATTTCCACCACAGCAGAGAAACTGGTAGCTAGCGGTGAATTGGTAAAATTTGAAGGATTCCTGAAGGTCTACATGGAGAGTACTGATGATGAACAGGATGATGAGGAAAATGGGAACAAAGGACTCCTCCCTCCGCTTTCAGTAGGTCAAATCCTTCAACTTGTTGAAATGAAAGGAAGGGAAACTTTCTCCCGCCCTGCTCCAAGATACACAGAAGCTTCTTTGGTAAAGAAACTGGAGGAAATGGGTATCGGGCGTCCTTCCACTTACGCTCCCACCATTTCTACGATACAAAAGAGGGATTATGTGGTCAAAGAATCGAGAGAAGGCACCGAAAGAAAATACCTTGAAATGAAGATTTCAAAGGATGGTTTTTCAAAAAGTGAAAAAACTGAAATTACCGGCGCTGATAAAAATAAACTTTTCCCTACCAATATTGCTATGGTAGTGAATGATTTTCTGGTAGAACACTTTCCCAATGTGATTGATTATTCTTTTACTGCTAAGGTGGAAAAAGAGTTTGATGATATTGCCCATGGTCAACAGGATTGGCAGGACATGATTGAAAATTTCTACGGAAAATTTCATACACGAGTAGAAGAGACTGCCAATGTGGCCCGTGCCGATATTAACAGCTCAAGAGAACTTGGAAAGGATCCAAAAACCGGTAAACCAGTAATTGCACGCTTGGGCAGGTTTGGGCCACTTGTTCAGATTGGAGACCAGGAAGATGAAGATAAGCAGTTTGCCAGTATGAAAAAGGGGCAGTTTATAGAAAACATTACCCTGGAAGAAGCTTTGGAACTGTTTAAACTACCCAGAGAAATCGGTGAGTTTGAAGGAAAAAAAATGGTGGTTGGAGTCGGAAAGTTTGGTCCTTATGTCAGACACGATAATAAATTTGTTTCGTTGAAAAAGGGCCAAGACCCATTGGCCATTACCGAGGCAGAAGCTATTCAGCTTATTGAAGAAAAACGGGATGCAGATGAGAAAAAGCATATCAAAACCTTTGAAGAAAATCCTGAAATCCAGATACTCAATGGCAGATGGGGGCCTTATATCAAGTTTGGAAAGAACAATTTCAAAATTCCAAAAGGCAAAGAAGCTGAAAGTTTAACTTATGCTGAAGCAATAGAAATTATTGAAAATCAACATGTAAAGAAAACAGGTAAGTTTGTGAAAAAGAAAGCTTAGGAAAAAAAGCGGACCAGTTCGGTTCGCTTTTTTATTTGAATTTTGTCTTTATTCCTTTTAGATTAAGACAAAAAAAGTATGAAAAAACTGGTGGTACTAACAGGGGCGGGGATTTCGGCTGAAAGTGGCATAAGTACTTTCCGTGATGCCGGAGGATTGTGGGAAGGTCATGATATCATGGAAGTGGCTTCTCCTGAAGGCTGGAGAAAAAACAGGGAGCTGGTTTTGGATTTTTACAACCAAAGGAGAAAGCAGGCACTTTCCTGCCAACCGAATGAAGCCCACCTGGAACTGGCAAGGTTGGAGAAATACTTCGATGTGACCATTGTTACCCAAAATGTAGATAACCTCCATGAAAAGGCAGGGTCTTCCAGAATCATCCATTTACATGGGGAACTCTTCAAGTCCCAAAGCACCCTGGATCCTTCCTTGGTATATGAAATGGAAGGTTGGGAAATCAAAATTGGGGATAAATGCGAAAAAGGAAGTCAGTTGAGGCCGTTCATTGTATGGTTTGGGGAGATGGTGCCCATGATGGAACCGGCCATTGATGTGGCGATGGAGGCAGATATTTTTGCTGTGATAGGCACTTCCATGTTGGTTTATCCGGCTGCCGGTTTGATCCAATATGCCAAGAAGCATATTCCCAAATACATTATTGATGTCAAAATTCCTGAAACGGGATTTGTCGAAAACTTAACAAAAATTGAAGCTCCTGCTTCGGTGGGAACAAAAATCATGTCCGAGGAAATCAGATTAAAATATGTCTAAAAAAATTGCTGTCATCGGAGCGGGTCCCTCTGGTATTACCGCATTGAAAAACCTTTTGGATCAGGGATTGGATGCCGTGGCATTTGATAGGAATACAGAGGTTGGGGGAAACTGGATTTACAGTGAAAATGAATCCCATTCCAGTGTTTTCGAAACCACCCATATCATCAGCTCCAAGACTTTGTCCCAATATGAGGATTTTACTTTTGATGATTTTGACCCGATGGCGGCTGACTATCCTTCCCATGATGAATTGAGGCGGTATTTTCAGGCTTATGCCAAAAAATTCAATTTATATCCGCATATCCATTTCAATACCCTCGTCATTCATTGTAAATGGGTCAATCAAGAAACTTGGGAAATTACCACCGAAACAGATGGTAAGAGAAATACAGCATATTTCTCAGATCTGGTAGTATGTAATGGGCACCATTGGAATCCAAGATGGCCGGATTATCCTGGAAATTTCACCGGAGAATATCTCCACTCCCACTCCTTTAAGAAAGCTGCCCCATTTGAAGGAAAAAGGGTTTTGGTTATTGGGGGAGGAAACTCTGCCTGTGATGTGGCAGTAGAAACCAGTCGGGTCAGTAAAATGACTGCAATCTCTTGGAGAAGGGGCTACCGCATTATCCCCAAATTCTTTTTTGGTAAACCATCCGATAAAATCGGAGAAAGAAGTTCCTGGATACCACTTAAAATCAGGAGCTTTTTCTTTGACCTGCTGCTCAAGGTCATGGTGGGCGATAATTCTCTATATGGTCTGAGGAAGGTAGAAACCAAGTTCGGGGAAACCCATCCTACCATCAATGATGAACTTTTGTACAAAATCAGGCATGGAAAAGTCAAACCCAGGTTAGACATCAAAAGGTTTGATGGTAAGAAAGTGATTTTTGAAGATGGCCTTGAAGAGGAGTATGATAGCATTATTGCCTGTACGGGTTATTACTTGTCACATCCATTTTTTGACAAAGACTTTATTGACTATAGTTCGGGGCCGGTGCCTTTGTATTTAAAAATGTTCCATCCCAAGTATAGAAACCTGTATTTTGTGGGGATGTTCCAACCTTTGGGTTGTATTTGGCCCGGTGCTGAATTGCAGGCTAAAATTATGGCGCGGGAATTGGCGGGCAAATGGAGCAGGCCTGCTAATATCGAAGAACTTTGTGAATTAGAAGTGACAAAACCCCACTATCGTCAAATTTCAACACCAAGGCATACCATCACGGTGGATTTTCATAGGTTTAAGAAGGATTTGCTGAAGCACCTTCCTAAGGGTTATGTTTCCAAGCAACCTGTGGTAGAAGGGATGGAGGTAAAGGTTGATTAGGAAAAAAAGTCTGAGCTTTAGGTAAATGCCTCATTGGATTTCAGCAAACTTTCGGAATAAACCAAGGCCAGAATTTAGTGCAAGGAATAAGAGCCAAGTCAAAAGTAAAAAGAGCCAAGTTTGCGCTTGGAAGGTTTGATAAATTAAATCTGTAGCCGAAGGTTTTTTAATTACTTAGGAATTAACCGAATTTCAGGGGATATGCCCAGAAATTATTATTTAGGTTGGTTTGAAGTGAGGGAAGACACCGACTTGGCAGATCAATTTGGATCATTGGAGTATAAAAAAGCCGGAAACCCGGCTTTTTTTTAATTGCAATATTTATCGATGGCTTCTTTAGCTTCTTCGTAATTCAGTTTCAAGGCAGCCTTTAGATCATCACATCCCGATTTTTTCCTGTCAGTTGCCAATTTAAGCATCCCCCTGTAGTAGTAGGCCATGCCAAAATCCTTGTCCATTTTGATGGCAGTACTGTATTCTTTGTAAGCTTCATTGGTATTGCCCAATTGGTGCATTGCCCTTCCTTTCATGAAATAAGCCATAGCAGGTGCACCAGGAACTTCCACGGCATACTCTGCATAGAGCAATGCATTGCTGTGCCTTTTTTGCTTTTGATAGACGTTGGAAAGGCTCAACAGGATTTGCGTGTTTTTTTTATCCTGCTCCAAAGCACTTAAGAAATCTTTCTCTGCTTTTTCGAACTGGCCCAATTCTTCATAAGCCCTTCCTCGGTTGTAAAGTGCCTTTACATTTTTTGGGTTGGAAACTAAAAAGCCATCATATGCTGCGATGGCTTCCTCATAAGCTCCTTGATTGAAAAACGCATCCCCTTTGTTATATTCCTGCTTAGAACATGAAAATAAAAACATGATGCCCATAAGGGAGGCAATACCCCACTGAAATACTCTCATTATGAATTTGATTTTAAACGGCTACATTATTTTCTCTTAATGCATCGTTCAAGGAAGTTTTAAGATCGGTTGAAGCCTTTCTTTGACCAATAATCAGGGCGCAAGGCACCTGAAACTCACCTGCCGGGAATTTTTTGGTCAAAGATCCAGGTATGACAACAGACCTTTCAGGCACGTATCCCTTGTATTCTTTTGGTTCAGAACCTGTTACATCAATGATTTTTGAACTAGCGGTCAAGGTAACTCCTGCCCCAATAACCGCTTCTTTTCCAATCCTCACCCCTTCAACGATGATAGCCCTTGAACCGATAAATGCCCCATCTTCTACTATTACGGGAGCCGCTTGTACAGGTTCCAAAACACCACCTATACCTACTCCCCCACTGAGATGCACATTTTTTCCTATTTGTGCGCAAGAGCCAACGGTTGCCCATGTATCAACCATCGTGCCACTATCTACATAAGCTCCAATATTTACATAAGAAGGCATCATGACTACGCCGCTTGCCAGGTAGGCCCCATATCGCGCCACGGCATGTGGTACCACCCTAACACCCTGCTTGGCATAATTCGTTTTCAAAGCCATTTTATCATGGAATTCAAAAGGACCCACTTCAATGGTGTGCATTTTTTGGATTGGAAAGTATAGGATAACAGCCTTTTTCACCCAGTCATTAACCTGCCATTCTCCATTGGCCATTGGTTGGGCTACCCTTAAGGCACCGCTGTCCAGGTCACTGATGACAGTTTTTATGGCGATTTCTACATCTTTTTCTTTTAAGAGTTCCCTGTTTTCCCAGGCATTTTCAATAATAGATTGTAATTCCATATTTTTGGTCATATTCATGTTAAATTGATCCTGATGCGTCCAATTCCTATTTTGATTGCCTCGGTACTTAAACCACTCAAAGACCCCAGGGCTTATTATAGGTTTGGACTTTCACTGCGTGAAACAAATAAATACCAGATAAACATCATAGGATTTTCAACAAAAAAAGAGGCAGATGAAAAAAATATAAAGTTCCACCCTTTATTTTTAGAAAAAAGGCAAGCTTTTTCCAGGATTTTTGCCAGCCTTGTTTTTTACCGGATTTACAAAAAAGAAAGACCGAAACTAAGCATCATCTGTACTTGGGAACTCATACCCTCTGCTATTCTTTGTACAATGCTTTTTGGAGGAAAATTGGTGTATGATGTGCAGGAAAATTATGCTTTGAACATTTCTTATAACCGGACTTTAAAAGGAATAAAAAAATGGTTTGCCAAGAACCTTATTTTGCTGACAGAATATTTCGGAAAATTTCTTATTGATCACTATATATTTTCTGAACAGTGTTATAAACATGAGAAAAAAGCATTTAAACCCTATTTTGTACTCGAAAACAAGTACTTTGGCGCTGTTCCTAAAAATATCCCAAGTAAGAAGCTACACCTTCCAAATTTGCGGTTTTTAATCTCCGGCACCATCACAGAAGTATATGGAATCAAAGAGGCTATGCAATGGTTTTTGGAATTGCGGCAATCCTTTCCTGAAATCTCCCTGCATATCATAGGCCATTGTCCAATACCGGATTTTGCCAAAATCCTTAGTGAGATGGCTAAAGAAAATAAAGGCATCCATTTACAGATCTCCGGCCAACCCGTGCCCTATGAACAGATCATGGAAGCCTATGCTGCGGCTGATGTGGTCTTGCTGCCTTATCATCAGATTCCCAGCATCAGTCCCAAAATTCCAAGTAAACTTTTTGAATCTTTGGCTTTGGGAAAACCATTTTTTTACAGTCCTAACCTGCTTTGGAAATCATTTGCTGAAAAATACCAAGCCGGATTGGAAGTGGATTTTTCAGCCAAAAGCCTGGCGGCGGAGACTCTGCATTCTTTATTGTCTATGAATTTTTACTCCAAGGATTTTCCTTATGAAGCATTTTGGATTCAAAAAGAAAGATTGCAATTGCAGAACTTGGTTTCAAGCTTGCTTGAAGCGCAGCCTTAATAGATTAAAACAAGTCCATTTTTTTCATCCTCTTTAGCTTACCATTCTTTCTTTTTTGCGGAATTGGGGTTTGGAATGCCTGAAAACTTATCCACTACAAATCTCAAAAGGAAACTAATTTTCAAGAAACGGAAACTGTCCCTACCCTCCTTAATGATGGATTTTCTTCTCTTTCTGATGTTGTAAGAAATTGAAAGTGTTGCAGTTAAATGGTAATTTAAATTTGCAAAAACTAATATTTAGATATATCTAAAATCTAAATCACATCAGATTTGGACTTATCCACAACGAATTTAGCTTCCTTAAAATTAATTTTTCGGTTTATCTAAAAAAGTTATATTTGCCCAAAGTTTAGGATAATGGTACAATTGACCCCTGCTGAAGAGAGTTACCTCAAAGTGATCTATCAAATTTCGGATGGCGGTAAAAAAAGCGTCTCTACCAATGATATCTCCGTTAAGATGAAGACAAAGCCCGCTTCGGTTTCTGATATGCTCCGGAGATTGGGAGAAAAAGAAGTTATTGAATACAGGAAATATTATGGTGTCCATATCACTGAAGAGGGTAAAAAATTGGCTTTGCAGACTATTCGGAAGCACCGGCTTTGGGAGGTTTTTCTGGTAGAAAAACTTCGGTTCTCTTGGGATGAGGTTCATGAAGTAGCTGATGAACTGGAGCATATCAAATCCAAGCTTTTGATACAAAGACTCGATGAATACTTGGGTTTTCCCAAATTTGATCCCCATGGTGATCCAATTCCTGATGAATATGGAGATATTAGGGCCAGACCACGCCTCCCCCTTTCCGAATTGGATATCAATGCAACAGGACAACTTGTGGCCGTAAAAGACAGTAGTTCCGCCTTTTTGCGCTATTTGGATAAAGTAGGCGTCTATATCGGTGCAAGGATCAAGGTGCTGGACAAAGTAGAGTTTGACGGATCAGTTGAAATTCTTGTTGACAACAAAAAGACAATTTTCATGTCCAAAGATGTGGCGGGAAATGTGTTGGTGATGGTTTAGGAGAGGCGACTTTTAATTGTACCAAGTACCAAGTACAATGTACCAGGTAATGAAAATTAGTGTAATAAAAAGTGGGATTTCGAAGGTCGGATTTCGCAAATAAAGAATCCTGTAAATACTCTTCCTGACAGCTATAAGTTTTAAAAATTTCTTTTGAAGTTTCACACTATGGAAAGGCGATTCAGGTAATTAAGAGGATGAGATTTTGAGTCCAAAAATCTAAATTGTCTGGGAATCTAAATTCTTAGTACTTCGTACATGGTACTTTGTACAAAGTAGTTTTGGAATAGATTTTGAAACCTTGTGAACTTGAAATAAATTAAAGTCGTTTTAAAACTGTGAAGCTTTAACCCAAATTCGATGAAAAAAATAGTATCGTTTACATTTTTATTCTTTATGCTCGGCGGCGTTGTGATAGCCCAGAGTAAAATAAATTGGCTAACTTTTGAAGAGGCTGCAGCCAAAACCCAGGAAAATCCCAAAATGGTTTTTGTGGATGTATATACCGATTGGTGTGGTTGGTGCAAAAAAATGGACAAGGAAACTTTCACCGATCCCAAAGTTGTGGCCTATATCAATGAAAACTTTTATCCGGTAAAAATGAACGCAGAGAATACCAAGAGAAAGTTCATGTTCAGGGGCAGGGAGTATACAGAAGCCACAATGGCCGCGACCATGCGCGTAAGGTCCTATCCTAACTTCATCATCATGGATGCAGCTATGGAAAATATTACCCAATACCCTGGCTATAGACAACCTGAACCATTCCTTACAGGCCTGACCGGCATTTTAGAAAAATTTGGAAAATAATTGAATGAGTTTTTCCCTTCACGAAAAAGAAGATACCATCATCGCCCTGGCCACGCCTCAGGGTGTTGGGGCTATTGCTGTCATACGTCTTTCCGGTAAAGATGCCATCAAGATTACCAATGAGGTGTTCAAAGGTAAGGACTTGGAAAAACAGCCCTCCCATACCATACATTTCGGCACGATACGGGATGGGGAGCGAATCATCGATGAGGTTTTGGTTTCTTTGTTCATTGCCCCGAAATCATTCACCAAGGAAAATGTGGTGGAAATATCGACCCATGGTTCTTCCTATATCGTGAATCAGGTGATCAAATTGTTGATCAGACATGGAGCCCGTCCCGCCAAACCGGGGGAATTTACCCAAAGGGCTTTTTTAAACGGTCAATTTGATTTGGCCCAAGCCGAGGCTGTAGCCGATTTGATCCATTCCGACTCTGAGGCTTCCCATCAGGCAGCCATGAATCAAATGCGTGGTGGTTTCAGTGGGGAGATTTCCAAATTGAGGGCTGAGTTGATACACTTTGCTTCCATGATCGAACTGGAACTGGATTTCACGGAAGAAGATGTGGAATTTGCCAGCAGAGATGATTTAAGGATTTTGGTTGAACAGCTTTTGCGGGTAATCGAGCAATTGATCGCCTCCTTCGATCTGGGCAATGTAATTAAAAATGGTATGCCAACCGTCATCGCCGGTAAACCCAATGCAGGCAAGTCTACCCTACTGAATGCTTTGCTCAATGAAGAGAAGGCGATTGTCTCCGATATTGCCGGTACCACCCGTGATTTCATTGAAGATGAGATTAACATAGGTGGTGTGATTTTCAGGTTTATAGATACCGCAGGCTTAAGAGAAACTACAGATACTATAGAGGCTATTGGTGTCAGCCGTACGCAGGAGAAGATGAAGACCGCTTCATTGATCTTGTACTTGTTTGATCTGACCGATACCGATATGGTAGAAATCAATCGCGATATCAATAAATTGGAGAATTTAGGAGTGCCTTTTGTTAAAGTAGGAAATAAGATAGATAGGGCTAATCCACAATTTATCAATGAATTAAAATCCAGACACCCTGATATCATTTTTATTTCTGCCGGTAAGAAAGAAAACCTTGATGCCTTACGGCAGCGGATTTTGGAAATGGTCAATTTGGACAAGTTCCGCACGGGCAATACCATTGTGACCAATATCCGCCACTATGACTCTTTGGTCAAGACCCGTCAGTCTTTATTGGATGTATTGACAGGCTTGGATGCTCTAGTCACCAATGACTTCTTAGCCATGGATATCCGTCGATCCCTGCATTACCTCGGTGAGATCACAGGGGAAATCACGACCGATGACCTCTTGGCGAACATATTCAGTAAGTTCTGTATCGGGAAGTAATTACATTTCCTTTGATACTCTAAACCCTTCTTTTTCTTGCTTTTAGGAGGTTTTTACTTCCTTTACTTGTTGCTAATTTTCCTATTTTTTGCTTATATTTGTTTCTAATCTGTTACTAACAACAACAAGTTTGTTGGTAGCAACAAGATTCAGAGCAACAGGCGAAATGATGTTACATAGAGATACAACCCGATACAAAGGGATATGCTCTTATACATTTTTAAGCCGAATAAGGAAACACCATGAGCAGCAGTATAGAAGTTCCAAAGATTTGTCAGGACTGCGGAAAGTCTTTCATCGCAAAGACAACCGTAACCAAATTTTGCAGCCACAAGTGCGCCTCCCGAAACTACAAGAAGCGTAAGCGAGAAGAAAAGGTTGAGGAGGTTGCCCCTATCGTGGAACAAAGAATCGAATACAATCAGGAACAGTTAAAGGACAAAGATTTTCTCAGTGTTGAGGAAACCTGCAAGCTCTTAGGTGCAAGCCGCATGACCATCTATCGGCAGATTAAAGCCGGAAACATTCATGCAGCGAAGATTGGCAGACGCACAATCATCAAGAGAACCGAAATCGATAAACTGTTTCAGATATGAAGGTAACACTAAGACAACGCAACCAGGGCGGTCAAACCAGCTTGTACCTCGACTACTACCATAAGGGCAAGCGGAAAACCGAGTACCTAAAATTGTACCTCGACCCCAATGCAAAGACCAAGGAGGAAAAAGAGGTCAATAAAAAGACCATGCAACTTGCAGAAACCATCAGGGCGCAAAGACAAATCGAAATCCAAAACGGTGTTTATGGATTCCGTGACAATGAGAAGCTGAAAGGCAGTTTCACCGCCTACCTTGAATTGCTTGCCAGTAAGCGAAAAGACAGTCCGGGCAACTACGGAAATTGGGATAGCATGATCAAGCACATGAAAGCGTTTATCCCACAGGACATTTCCTTTGAGTTTGTGAATCGTGAGTTTGTCCAGGACTTCAAAGAATACCTTGACAAGAAAGCCACTGGACACGGAATCCAGAAACTTTCTCAAAACTCCAAGTACTCCTACTTCAACAAACTGAGAGCTGCACTCAAGCAAGCAGTGAAGGATGGTATCATTCCACACAATCCAGCCGAAGGAGTTGAAGCATTCAAGCAAGGAGAACCGGAAAGAGAGTTTCTAACCTTGGAAGAGCTGCAAGCAGCAGTAAAGGCAGAATGTGAAATTCCCATCTTGAAAACGGCATTCATTTTTTCATGCCTTACAGGGCTTCGCTGGTCAGATATAAATAAGCTCCTTTGGTCTGAGGTGCAGCACTCCAATGAAATGGGCTACTACATCCGATTCAGACAGAAGAAAACCAAAGGGGCGGAAACCCTACCCATTTCAGAACAAGCCTTCGGCTTGCTCGGAGAACGTGAGGACAGAGAAGAAAGAGTATTCAAAGGATTGAAGTATTCGGCATGGCACAACCTGAAATTGCAACAATGGATGATGAAAGCTGGAATCTCCAAAACCATCACTTTCCATTGCGCACGTCATACCTACGCCACCTTGCAGCTTACAATGGGAACGGACATTTACACAGTTTCAAAGCTGTTAGGCCATAGAGAACTGAAAACAACCCAAGTCTATGCGAAAATCATAGACGACAAGAAAAAAGAGGCAGCCAGTAAAATCAAACTTGACCTATGAGCAATCAAACAAAAATACTTGACGACATTCTCTACCAGGGGCTTCGCCCTTGGTCAGAGAAAAACAGCGTGGACGAAAAGTTTGCTCCCAAGCTCCGTTCCTTGAAAGATACCTACACGGATTACCCGTTCCGGTATGAAATCAACTTTCTAAGGCCATTCGACAACAAAACCAAATACTACTCAAAGCTGATTCTAAACACCCTCAAAACGGACGTTGAAAGGCTCTACAACCTCATCAGTGAAGACGATACAGAAAACCTCATCCGCTATTGGCTGGATGATACTTTGAACAAGCGTTTAAAGACACGTTTAAAAGACATTGGAAAGCTGATTAAAGAGAAGGATTTTGATTTGACATTAATAGATCCCAAAAAAGTTTCCATTGAGTTTGACCAGGCACACAAAGCCAACACCTATATCATTCAATTGCTAAAGCTTGCATACATGCAGCTTTACCTCGAAATCCAAGATGCTTTCAGCACTTGGATTGATGATAAGTTGGTGATAGAGGATTTTTACACCCAGCTACTACTTGAACCAATACCGCAGAAACCTTTATTGACCGAGATTCAAATCATTGAGGTTGAAGCAACGGAGAAACCAGTTAAAAAGCAGGAGCCCAAACCAAAGGACATTCCATTCAATTCATTTACCTACAAGCAACTCAATACCGCTCAGGAGAAGATTTCCGATTTGTGCAGCAGCTTAAAGTTCAACAACCTGATAAGTCAAGACACAACCGTTCCGAATTTCAAGCGAGTATTTTCTAATGCCGAAATCAAAAATCCTGTAGTCTGGACAGGCACAATCAGCGAACTATTCTATTTCATCAAACTCATACATAACGACCTCCAATTGGTTGAAAACTTGAAGCAGAAGCAATGGGAAGTTACTTGCCTATGCTTCGTTGATGAAACTGGAAAACCGTTTGAAAGAACAAAATTCAGGTCGCAGAAGAAACCGAAACTAACAGCCCACAAAATTGAAAAGTCCGTTTCCAACCTGAAATAAGGTACTCTGCACTTTACACCTTCTATCTTTTTTCTGTTTTTGTTTAGCCCTCTTTTGCTCAAAAAGGGGGCTTTTATTTTTCATGCCCCACTCTGCACTCTGCACTCTGCACTGCACCTTGCTTTCTGCACTCATAACGCCCTGTTAGCCATTCTAATTTAGCGCTGTATTCGACAATCGAATATGGCTTTACCGGTGAAGTCCATTTCCTAATTCATAATTGATTAAGTCATGGACGAAATAATTGAACGTCTTGAAAATCTCCAACGCCTAATTGAGAGCCAGGGGATTTACACAAAGGAAGTTTTAAACTTCAATGAAGCTTGCCAGTATCTGGAGCTTTCCCAATCTCATTTGTACAAGTTGACAAGTGCAGGGAGCATTCCGCACTACAAGCCCAATGGAAAGAAGCTCTATTTCAAAAGAAGCGAGTTGGAAAGCTGGTTGCTACGCAACCGCAATTCCACTCAGGAAGAAATAGACCAAAGGGCAGCGGATTACCTAATCAAGAAAGGGAGGGTGAAGCTATGAACGAGATAATGGATATGATCTTGACGCTAACTCAAGACATAAAAACAGTCAAAGCCTACCTCCTCAACTTCCATAAATCACGCTTGGAGCAATTCAGCGAAGAGTGGATTGATGGGCAGGTAGTGATGCAAACGCTTCACATCAGCAAAAGAACCCTCCAATCCCTTCGGGATAGTGGGGTTCTTCCCTACAGCCGAATCAATGGCAAATTCTACTACAAGGTTTCTGATATAGAAGCCTTGCTGGAATCCAATTACTCACCTTCAAAATCAAAGCACTATGGAGGTAAGTAGAAAAGCCATTCTCGACAAAACGCACTATGGCCTGAATATCTATGCCCATGTGCTGCGACACTACTATCCGGGTGAAATCGACTCTGGAGATTCGAGCACACCGAATAAAGATAAATCAAAAGGTGCTCAAACAGTCCTTTCCCTTTCGGGAAGGGACTGCAAACCTGCAAAGAACCCATTCAATGCGGACAAGCCCACATTGTTGATTAAAGTTGTTGACGGCTGCGCCATCCACACCGATTCAGAAGAAGCCATTGCACAAGGCAATGTCTTTGATTTCGCTGCACTACATTTCAGCCTCGAAGGGCAAGCCCTTCTCGATAAGCTGAATGAAGAACTGCATTTGCGTATCGGGAAGCAACAAGGTTTTTACGCTCAGGCAGAATCACAACCTGCGGTTGCTCTTTCTGAAATAGTCAAACCGGCTGCGCCAGTTTTCAGCTATTTCAATAAGCCTGTCACCAACGTAACACCAAGTTGGCAAGCCTCCTTGATTGAGGTTTACAATCTTATCAAAGGCAATGAATTTGCTTCGTGTACAAGTACACTCCGCAACATTCCCGACCCGAAGGAAGCCAGAAAGTACAAGGCTCAAAATTTCGATTATGTGACCTTCTCAGGCACTTTCTCAAAGAGAAATGATGCAAACCTTCAAAGACATTCAGGTTTGCTCACAATCGATTTTGACCACATTCAGGACATTCCTTCACTCAAGGCAGCACTACTCAACGACCATTACTTTGAAACGGAGCTACTGTTTGTATCTCCTTCAGGTGATGGCCTCAAATGGGTAATCCCAATCGACTTGACGCAGGCAAAACACCAGGACTATTTCAAGGCAGTGGCAAACTACGTTTCCCACACCTACCAACTCGAAATAGACCAATCAGGGAAGGACATTTCAAGAGCCTGTTTCCTTCCGCATGATTCAGAAATATTCATCAATCCTAAATACTTGTAGGACATGGAAAGAAACCCAAATCACACCTCTAAAGCGAAGCCATTAAACAAAAGTGATTTGGGTTCTCGAATACCATTAAAAAAATAAAAGTGACATGAGAAAAAATTTCAATCCGCAGGATTGGCTTAATCAGCCAACCCCGCAACCGAAAGTTACAGAGCAACCAACTTTCAATACAGATTCTCAACCTGACGAAGTAGAGCGCATCATCCAAAACATTGAAGCCAACAGAACAGATATTACCTCCACGTATAGCGATTGGGTAAATATCGGCTTTGCTTTCTCAGATGAGTTTGGAGAAAATGGACGTACCCTATTTCATAGGGTGAGCCAGTTTTATCCAGGCTATTCCGCCCCGGAGTGCGACAAGCAATTTGACAATTGCTTGAAATCAAAAGGTCATGGCGTTTCACTAAAGACCTTTTTCTACCTCGCCAAAGATGCAGGAATTGATATAGCCCCTCCACGGTCAGAAAAACAGGATCAGCGAACTTTCAAAAGTGAAAAGCTGAATGGTAGTCAATCTGAATACCACCAGTCCGAAAATCAGGAACCGGAAGAAATGCGCCACCATAATTCAAATAAAGAATTTGGCGCATTCGATAGCACCATTGAAAAACAAACAGAGGACAGCTATCAAATGCCAACTTTTCCAGATTCCTTGTTTCCTGAACTTCCTGAATTTCTGCAAAAGGTTGTAGCGGTTGCCACTTCCAATGAGGAAAGGGATATTCTACTCCTCGGTTCCCTTGGAGCTATCAGCGCATGTCTGCCCAAAGTATCGGGCATCTATGATGGTAAGCGAGTATACCCAAATCTATTCCTATTCATTACCGCTCAGGCATCCGCAGGAAAAGGCCGATTGGTCCATTGCCGCCAATTGGTCAATCCCATTCATAAAGAATTGAGGGAACAAGCCAAACTCCACAAACAACACTATGAATTGGAAATGGCAGAATACAACTCCAAGAAGGGAAAGGAAGATGGTATTGAGAAGCCAGCCAAACCACCTGAAAAGATGCTGTTCATTCCTGCAAATAACAGTTCAACGGGAGCTTATCAGCTTTTGGGTGATAGTGATGGAAGAGGGCTAATTTTCGAGACCGAAGGTGATACCTTAGCACATGCCTTCAAGAGCGATTACGGAAACTACAGTGACGGATTTAGAAAAGCCTTTCACCATGAAACCATTTCCTATTATCGAAGAACCGACCGTGAGTTTGTGGACATAGAAAGCCCTTGTCTTTCTACGGTCCTGTCAGGAACGCCAAAACAAGTTTCGGCATTGATTCCCAACGCTGAAAACGGCTTGTTCAGCCGTTTCATCTTCTATTTCATGAACGTTCGCCCGGTATGGAAAAATGTCTTTGCCAGTCAAACGGATAACGGACTGGACGATTACTTTGAAGCCCTGGGCAATGAGTTCTATGAACTCTACAAAGTTATCATGCAGGATGAACCCCGCCAGTTTCACCTTACGGCAGACCAGCAGGAGCAATTCAACCAGTTCTTCGGCCAGATACAGGAGAAATACATGAACCTTCAAGGGCTGGACTACATGGCCACTATCAGAAGGTTAGGTTTGATTGCTTACCGAGTTTCCATGATATTTTCCGCTTTGCGGATCATGGAAATGCGCCACATTAAATATGATAAAAATATTGGCGCATTCGACAGCACCACTGGAGAGATATTATCCAAAAGCTGTCAAACAGGCGACACTTCCAAGAAGCTGATTTGTGAGGAAAGGGATTTTCAAGCTGCACTTGAAATGGTGAAGGTATTGGTAAAGCACTCAAGCAAGGTATTTGGAGAACTACCACAAGAGGAATCCAAACCAAGCAGGATGAACAAGAAAGAAAAGTTCCTCTATGCCTTACCGTACAACTTCAACCGCCAGAAGTACCTTGAAGTTGCCAACACCCTGAGTATTCCGGCAAAGACAGCCGAAGGCTATATCACCGCTTTTGCCAAATCGGGATTGGTTCACCGTGAATCTCAGGACAATTACATTAACACCTCCCTTGAGGATATTCAGGATTCTACGGATGCTGAGGACGTATAGTCCTTGGCATCCTCCATTTCCTCAACTTCCTGAAATCAGTTTACCACTATATTTTGCTTTTACTATCGTTTTCTTTTCCTATATTTGCCAATATCTGACAAGTCATAAATTAACAGGTCATGCAATTTGGTGAAAGGATTAGAGAACTGCGAGAAAGCCAGGGGCTTTTGCAGCGACAATTGGCAGCCGATCTTGAGATAGACACTCCCATGTTTAGCAAGATTGAGCGTGGGGAGCGGAAGGCGAAACGCGAACAGGTAGAGCAGTTGGCTGCGTTACTTCATGCTGATAAGCCAGCCCTGTTTTCCCTTTGGTTGGCTGACCAAATAATGGATTTGATAAAAAACGAACCTCAGGCATATGAGGCTATAGAAATAGTAAAAAAGGAACTTAAAAAGAATGAGCATTAATATTCTCAAATACGAATCAGATGTTTGGCGCACAGCCGATTTATTGATTGGTGCAGGAATCAAGCAGAGTGATTTTCCCAAATATATGATGCCTTATTTCGCCTTACTTATGGTGGAAAGCAGGTTAATCAGGGAAGCTAATAGGTTGGAAGAAGAAATCGGCAAAGATAACATGGACGATTTTGTAGAGATGTTCCAACTGGAAGGGTTAGGATATAATGACTACCTCATCCGCCAAGGCAAAACGCTCAAAGACATTTGCAAGAATGACAAGTCTTTTGATATAGACTTTGATGCCTACCTGAAATCTTTTGACCCTGAAACCAAGTATTTATTGGGAGTTGATAAGGGAACAGAAGAAGAAAAGTTCTTGGACATCTCAGGTATCAGTGGGCAGCTCAAAAAGAAGCGCATTCTTTTTGAAACAGTAAAGGCCTGGAGTGAAATTGACCTTACCCCATTCAACAACTCTGAAATCACCACCCTTGAAGAACACATCAAACGTAAGTGGGCGGATATTTCAGCAGAAACCGCAGGGGAACAGTACACACCTGACGACATCATTTCGTTGATTTCCGAACTCATTGCCTCCAAGATTGAAGACAATGGCAAGTTTCTCACCATCTATGACCCTACCTGTGGAGGTGGAAACTTACTTTTTGGCGTAGAGGATAAAATCAAAGAGAAATTCAAACGCCCTACCAAAACATTCGGTGAAGACTGGAGCGATAGCCTTTACGCTTTGGCTAAGATTGAAAGCCGTTTCAGGGCTGATTCTGAAATCAAATACGGCAATACCCTCACCAATATTTCTTTCATCGAGAAACGCTTTGATATAGTGGTAGCCAACCCACCTTACGGTGTGGACTGGAAAGGCTACCAAAAAGACATTCAAAACGATACTACTGAACGTTTTGTAGCCCTGCCTTCTATTTCAGACGGACAGTTCCTTTTCACGCAGCACATTTTGTATCAATTAGCCAATGACGGCCTTTCAGTAGTTGTTCACAATGGCTCTACGTTGTTTAGTGGTGATGCGGGAAGCGGTGAAAGCACCATCCGCAAACACTTCTTTGACAATGATTGGGTGGAAGCCATCATTCAAATGCCAACGGATGAATTTTTCAACACGGGCATTTACACCTACTTATGGGTATTCAACAAGAACAAGCCAGCCGACCGCAAAGACAAAGTAATCCTTATCAATGCGAGTGAACTTTACGAACCGCTCAAAAAAAGTAAGGGTAAGAAGCGCAAGCAGATGAACCCTGATAACAGAGCTGAGATTGTAAAAGCCTTCACCGAGTTTCAGGACAATGCCTTTTGCAAGGTGTTTGACAAATGGCATTTCTATTACAACCGCCAAAGCATCATGCTTACCAATGTAGATGTAAACGGCAAGTTTCTTGAAATGCCCATGAAGGAAAACCGAGCGGGTGAAACCGGCAACAAAAAATCTTTACCGAGCGAAAACGATGCATTACAGGTTCTTGCCGACCAATTAAAATCAAATAATACTTCGGCAAAAATGGTAGAAGAAAAATCCATCAAACTCAATCCGGTAAAGATTACCGTACAGGATGATGCAGGTACTACCACCATCGACAATTTTGAAATTACCGACTTTGATAAAACCAAGTATGCGTCCTTAGAAGCAAGATTCAATGAGGAGATAAAACCCAACATTGCAGCCCTGGACTACAAAGAGCAACAACTCAAAGTAGTGACCAAAAAAGCAACCTACTGGTATGATGAAGACAAAGAAACCATCATAGAGGAAACAGGAGGCAAACAAACCGAATTGGGTTGTGGCAAAATTGTCATCAAAGCAGCTTACAAGAAACCCACCAAAACCAAAGGAGCTTGTATTGCCATTACGGTAGAGCTGACCAAAGACCTGCAAAAGGATTACGAAATTATCCCCTACTCACCGGATGAAACAGAAAACCAGCAATGGATTGCCGATTTCCTGGCCAAGTATGTAACCAAACCTTTTGAATATGTGGACAATGTGATTGGGGTAGAAATCAACTTCAATAAGGTATTCTACACGCCCGAGAAGCTACGGGAAGTTTCGACCATCAATAACGATTTGGAAGCACTGGAAAACGATTTAACCAACTTAGAAAAGGAATTGGCTTTATGATGAAGTACAACTCATATAAGGATTCTGAAATTGGTTGGTTGGGTCAAGTTCCAAACCATTGGAACAATCACAGAATTGATTGGATTGGTTCACTGGTCAGAGGCAATACGGCCTTTAAGAAAGATGAACTATTAGAGGAGGGTGAGTATGTTGCCTTACAATATGGTAAAACCTATCAAGTTGATGAAGTAAACAACGCTTTCCAGTACTATGTAAATGGTGAGTTTTTCAAAAAAAATCAGGTTGTAAATCACGGAGATACTATTCTAATTTCAACCTCAGAGACTATTGAAGACTTAGGACATTCTTGCCTTTACAATAGGGAAGATTTGGGGTTGATAGGCGGAGAACAAATATTATTCAAGCCAAACCGCAAACTCGTCTTTGGAAAGTACCTCTATTATTATTCAAAGAGATTCAGAACAGAATTACAAAAGTATGCCACAGGTCTGAAGGTATTTAGATTCAATATTGATGATTTAAAGCAAATCTTTATTGCCATTCCTTAAGTAGAAGAACAAACCGCCATAGCTGAATACCTCGACACCAAAACCCAAGCCATTGATAAGAAAGTAAGCCTGCTGGAAAAGAAGATAGGCTACTATCAGGAATTGCGTAAAAGCCTGATTAATGAAACGGTTACAAAGGGGTTGGATAAGAATGTAAAGCTCAAAGACAGTGGTATTGATTGGATTGGACAAATACCGGAGCATTGGGAAGTGAAGCGGTTTAAAAGCTTTGCTTCTACAACCAAGGGGAAAAATCTCGAAACATCGGATTTCCCTTTTGATAATGCTTTGCCGCTATTGAGTTTGGAGTATTTGAGGAATGAGAATGTAAAGTTTGATACATACGCTTATAGTCTCGATAAGACCTTGTTAGCATCTGAGAAAGATTTAATAATAGTTTGGGATGGTGCGGCAGTCGGTGAGATTTTAAAGGCGAAAAAAGGATTTATTTCAAGCACAATAGCCAAAATCAATTTCACTAAATCTGTCAATTCAAGATTCTTTTATTTTCTGAAAGATTCATTAGACTACACTTTGAAAAGCATACCTACAGGAATGGGAATACCTCATTTGAACCCAACAATATTGAGCAACTACCCTTGCCCAATTCCCCCATTGCAGGAGCAAATAAGGATCGCTGAGTTTTTGGAGAACAAAGTTGGGTTGATTGAAAAAATTATTACAAACATTCAAACCCAGATAACCACCCTCAAGGAGCTTCGCAAAACGCTCATCAATGATGTGGTAACGGGCAAAATCAAGGTAAGCCATGAGTAAAACATTCAAAAACCACTTAAAACAGATTGATTACAAACGCTTTAGCTTATTGACTTTAGTGAGGGTAGCATATTTTTTACCATTAGCTATTGCCAATCTAGTAAAAAGTGGTACATTTGCATCAACGGTACCTGCATTGCTTCCCATAAGAACAGCTTGCGGGTCTTTCGATAAGAAAACATTTTCTGTTAACGATAATACACCTCCCAGGCTTACTTCGGTAGCACACTTGGGGGGTTTTTCTTTTTTATGGGGTCTATGAAAAAGAGAACTTATGATAAAAAGCCCCTGTCTTTTGCTGCTCAGTTGCAGCAACTGAAAGACCGAAATCTCACCGTAACGGATGATGCTTCGGCACTTCATTACTTAGCACAAATCAGCTACTATCGTTTAAGCGCTTATTTTTTACCCTATCAAGCGATAAAAGACCGTTTTGATGACGGCACTACCTTTGACCAAATCGTAAATACCTATTCTTTCGATAGAGAACTCCGCTTATTGGTATTTGACTGCATCGAACGGATTGAGGTAGCTATCCGAACACAGTTTATCTATTGCATGGCAATGCATTACAATGATAGCCACTGGCAGGACAACCAAAAATTGTTCGTGAAACCATTCTATAATAAGGTAGGCTATCAAATTGACCCCTATTCAGACTTTCAGGCTATTATTTCAAGAGCTAAAACAGCCCGGAGACCAGAGGTTTTCATTAAACATTATATCGACAATTATCACAGTCCGTCTAATCCGCCTTCGTGGATGTGTTTTGAGTTACTCACCATAGGCGAACTGTCAAATCTTTATCGCGGGTTAGGTAACAAAGACGATAAAAAACGTATTGCCGCACAATTTGATGTGCACGAAACGGTATTTACCTCCTGGCTGCACTCACTTACTTATGTGCGAAATATTTGTGCCCATCATTCCCGATTGTGGAACAAAGACCTGTCCGTAGAACCGGCCCAACTGCTCAAGCCAGTTGGGCCTTGGATCACTGAGCGCTACTCCCGTAATAACAAGCGAACTTTTTATTTGCTCTGTGTACTAAAGTATTTTTTGGCAAGAGTAAACCCGCCAAACAGTCTGAAAGAAAAGCTGGAGGAATTATTCAAAAAGTACCCAAGCGTTCCTATTAAATATCTCGGCATACCAGCCGATAAAGAAGGTAAACTTCTGGACTGGACGCAAGAGGCCTTGTGGCAATAAAACATTGATTTGAATGAAAGAGTTAGACTTACAAGATAAATACCTCATTAACTTCCTTTGCGAGCGGCCTGATGGCCTTCGCTACAAGGAAGCCAAGGCAAACACCGTTTCACCTCAATTCTTCATTATTGAGGATTTGAAGCATTTCATTTCGGAAACCGAACTGAATAAGAGCAACTACAAAAAATTACTAAAGAAGTTCCCTAGTGAAAAAGACCTACTAAACGCTTTTACTCTGTTCTTGGACGAGAAGATAAAATCATCCATGAACATGGCTGTTTTCATCAATACCAACAAGTCAGTAACCTTTGAGGGTGTCAAGCTGCATTTGTTCTATCCAAGCGGTAGCGAGTTTGAGGAAGACAAGTTGTTTGAGCAGAATATCTTTTCGGTAGTTCAGGAGCTTCCGTATTCTTTCAAGTATGAAGGCAAGCAGTATTTCTCTTTCCGTCCTGATTTGTCCTTTTTCCTCAATGGCATCTTCTTAGGATATAGCGAACTAAAAAGCAATTGGAACAACCAGACTTCCATGAAGAACGGACGAATGAAAGTAGTGAAAGACTACCTCAGTGCAGTTCAGGAATACCTCACCATTGCCGATAAAAACGACCTGTCTCAAACCATCCGAAAAGACTTTCTCAAAATCTTTGAAAAGGCCATTCATATCACTTCCACGGATATTGCCGAAACCTATGTCATCCGCAATATTTCAAACCACTTTGATGAAATCAAAAACACGGTATTGAATGGCAGCTATGATTTTGAACAGTACGAAAAGAAAGTGTTGAAGGATTTTAAGCCTTACCCACTCAAAAACCGTGAAGGTTCTAAAACAGAACGCTTTGAAGAGGTTTTCAAAGCCCTGTACGATAAGAAGATGGTAGAGAAAGAAATCCTCTACTACAACTTCATAGAACGGGAACTGATAAAGAAAGAAGGCAGCAAGACCAAAGAGTACAAGCACAATGATGGTAGGCTGATAAGTCCAAGACCAAAGCAGAAATTCGGTACAGATAAAATCCTTGCCAAAATCAATGAGTTTCTGGAGCATGAAGATGAACCGGACTACTTCATCAAAAAACTGGAAACAGAATTAAGAGCCAAAGGCATAGGCGAAGGACAGGTAAAAGAACTGGTTGCCAAACGCCAGAAATACCAAAACAATAAAACCGTGTATTCCCTCCTGATGCAGTACGCAGCAGGATTCGGGAAAAGTAACATCATTGGCTGGACAGCACTCCAACTCAAAGACCTTCGCAAAGAGGGTGGGTATGTCTATGACAAAGTGATGTTGGTAGTGGACAGGTTGCAGCTTCGTGACCAGTTGGATTCCAAACTGCACAACATGAATATTCAAAAGGGAATGTTCATTGAAGCCACCGACAAGAAAAGTTTCATCACTGCCCTCAGCAGCGATAAACGCATAGTAGTTGTCAACCTGCAAAAGTTCACCTCGGTAGATAATATTCTGGATGCTTCAGTAGTAAAGAAGCTATCCAAAATGAGAATTGCATTTCTGATTGATGAAATCCACAGAAGCAACAGTGGTGTGCAACATGAAGAAATGATAAGCATATTTGACGAGCTACAAAGCAGCTTCGATCAAAGTAAGGAATATCAACGACAGCAAACCAAAAAGAACCTCATCGTTGGATTTACAGCAACTCCAAGTGACCACACTTTAGCCCGATTCGGAGAGTTCAATAAATATGCGGAAGCAGAAAAAATCTGGATTCCATTCGATAGTTACACCATGCGGGAAGCTATTGAAGACGGCTATATCCTGAACCCTATAAAAGGGATTGTGCCTGTTTCGGCAAAGATGTATTTCGAGATACCAGACAATGAATTAGAAGGCTTTGAAGGGGATTTGGGTTACGGTTTTGAGGAAATACCGGATGATACAGATACGGGCATAGATGAATATGGAAAGAAATATGCTATACGTAAAAAGAAAATTTACCTCAATACACAGCGTATTGAAGCCATATCCAAGTTCATTGTAGAACGATTGGTAAGCTCTGTATATCACAACATCAGAGGTACAGCCAAAGCAATGCTTGCTGTTTCTTCCATTCCTGCAGCAATTAAGTACAAAGGCTTTATTGAAAAGTACTTTGCTGAAATTGTAAAGGAGAAGAAATACGAACGCTTTGAGGAAGCTCCAATCTACATTGTTTATTCAGACAGTCAGGAACACAGAAGCGCAAGCGGCTTGAATGGTGGTTTGAGTGAAGAAAAAGTCCTTCAAAACTTCGCAATCAAAAAGAATGGGTTGATTATCGTGGTGGATAAGCTGCAAACAGGGTTTGACGAACCCAAATTGCATACCCTCTTTTTAGATAAGGAAATCAGGGGCATCAATGCTATTCAAACCATATCAAGGGTAAACAGAACCACCAAGTATAAGAACGACTGTAAGATCATTGATTTCTCTTACAAGAATGTCAATGTAAAGAACATCAAAGCAGCCTTTGAGCATTTCAGCAATGTAGTGGTATCTGATTTTGACCCCTTGGGTGATGAAGAAAAGTTGGCAGACTTGTACAAGGAATTGAATACGCATTCCGTATTTAAAACTCATTTTCCAAAGTTCAAAGAATACCACACCACAAACCCTGATGTTTCGATTATTGTAGCTCTTGAAGATGCACTGGACGAATACATCCGTAATCAAAAAGACGAATCCAAAAAGCTCAAAGAAAAGGTATTGGGTTATTTCAAAATCCTCAATCTCATTGAGTTTGTCATCGACTTAGACCCTAAGTATAGCGAGAAGTTATTGCTGGACTTTTGGCGTAAATACAACATGCTTTATAATCAAATCAACAAGCAGGATGAGATTATTGATGATGTTGAAATCTATTTCGATAACCGCATTGGTATCGTTGCACCCAAAGAGCCAAAGGATAAAGGCAACAAGCCCAAGAATCCAAGCCCTACTAATCCGGGTCAGCCCAACAAGTACAAATACAACATTCTTAAAGTCATTGAAAAACGCAATCAGGAAGAAGAAGCCATTGCCGAACTAATCGCAGACTTTGAGAAGAAAATAACCTCCCTGTTTGAGTTTATTAAGCAGGATGAAACAGGTCAGCGTTTAATTGCCAAAATCAATGATGATGGCTCTGCCTTTTCGCAGGATGAAATCTATTCAGACTTCACAAAACTGTACCGCAAGTTCACCATTAAGAACAAAGACCTGGGCGATTTCTTCATTCGTGAAACGAAAGACAACATGAATCAAATATGTGATGATTTCGAGCGAACGCTGTATAAGCCTTCGACCACCGACCCAATCTTGGGAATGGCAGCAGAACCGGAATCAGATTATGAAAAAAATAAGCATTAATGGAAAACAGTCTTACACCAAATCAAAGTGAATTTTTGCTCTATGTCTCCCAAAGTGGAGATATAAAGGTAGATGTATTGCTACATGATGAAACCGTATGGCTCACCCAAAAAGGTATGCAGGAGTTGTTTGAAAAAGCAAAATCCACCATATCAGAGCATATCAAAAATGTATTTGAAGAAGGTGAATTGGATGAAAAAGTGGTTGTTCGGGATTTCCGAACTACCAGTCCTCATGGAGCCATAGAGGGTAAAACTCAGGAAAATACGGTTAAGTATTACAATCTGGACGTCATTATTTCAGTTGGCTATCGGGTCAAATCGCAACGAGGTACGCAATTCCGTATCTGGGCTACTAAAGTATTGCGGGAATACATAATCAAAGGCTTTGCAATGGACGACCAACGCCTAAAGCAAGGTTCTGCACTCTTTGGCAAAGACTACTTTGATGAATTACTGGAACGTATCAGAGAGATACGAGCCAGCGAAAGAAGGTTCTACCAGAAAATAACTGACATATATGCTCAATGTAGCATAGACTATGATCCCAAAGCTGAGATAACACAGACTTTTTACAAAACTGTACAAAACAAACTCCATTGGGCTATTACTGGCCATACAGCAGCCGAAATTATCAAGGAAAGAGCCAATGCAGCAAAACCTTATATGGGTTTAACTACATGGAAAAATGCGCCTCAAGGTAAAATCCTGAAAACAGATGTATCGGTAGCCAAAAACTACCTGAATGAAAAGGAGATCCGGGACTTAAACCGTATTGTAACCATGTACCTGGACTTTGCTGAGCTACAAGCTGAAAGGCAAGTCCCCATGAAAATGACAGATTGGGTAGCTCGTTTAGATGCATTCCTTCAGTTTAATGAGTACAATATATTGAAAGACGCAGGTAAAATTTCAGCTACCATTGCCAAGCAATTAGCTGAAAAGGAATATAACAAATTCAGGTTAGTTCAGGACAAGAATTTTGAATCCGACTTTGATAAGGAAGTAAAGCGAATCACTAAAAAGGGAAAAGATAAACAATGAAATAATATGCCAAAACACTGTTTCAACATACTAACTTTCAATCATCCACAGGATGAACTTACTTTTTATTTCACCGATAAAGAGCAAGACGGTCTCACACGGGTTTATCATACACTGGTTCCCACGGAAGTAATTGAAAAGTATGGAGAACAGGAACACTATTACACTTCGTTTGAACAGGAAATACCAGACTTCCTGCCGGTAAGCAAACCAACCTCACTAACATTTCAAACCATAATCAATGATGAAGGTGAGGAAAAATCTGTTCCGGTTGCTAATTCAGCGTTTTCTTCATCTATTCTAAAGCGTTACTACAATTCACTTATTCATAACAATTTCAAAGGCAAGGGCTGTTTGGTTAAACCAAACTTTGTCAGTGATACCGAAGTGTGGCTGCAAAGCAACGCTCAGGATGCTGAAGGGATTTATAAGACCTTTGACCGCTTTTCATTAAAAGTACAATTCAAAACGGTGTCAAGTAGTCTTGAACTCTTGGTAACATTTGAAGGCAAATCAAAAATATTTAGAATTCCTGTTTCGGAACTGTTTGAAGAAGTACCAGTCAAAGCTTTTAATTGGGTCGTTTATGAAAAAGGGCTTTTTAGATTTGATGAACTACCGGATGCGGGTAAAAGAGAATACGAAAAGGTTTATCCTGTCTGGAATTTTGAAATCCGTGATGCGCTTCATCAGGAAACCGGAGCACCAGACAAATCCAACAAGTATAAGAAGTTCAAAGCGGCAATTGATAAATTTTACGCCAGGCATCTTAACACCCAAGAGTTCAAATCAATAATTCCAATCTCCTCAAACGACTTTATCCCTGTTGAGAAAGCAAGAATTGGATCAGTAGAAAAAAACAGCAACCGATTACTTTTTGGTAGACAACAATCCCATAAAATACCAATGTACGGCATCAGGGATTACGGTCCTTTTGATTTAAGCCCATCATCAAAAATTCATTTCTTCTTCATTATCCATGAAGAAGATAAACCAGTGGCAACTACTATTCATAAATATTTCAATGGCAACCTTAGCGGTTTCAAAGGGCTTTCAAGGTTTATTCATACACCTTATCACCCGGACAAAGAACAGGCAATTGTTTTTAAGGATAGGGAAAACCCATGGCCTGAAATCTATGAAGAAATCACCAACAGAGACTTTGATTCCGATATTCAGTACTTGGCTATTTATATAAGTCCTATTTCCAAGAGTGTTCCGGATAAGTCTCGCAGACTGGTTTATTACAAGCTCAAGGAATTATTAATCAAAAAAGGGGTATCATCTCAGGTAATAGACCCTGACAAAGTGCTTACCAACGACAAGTATCATTTCAGCTTGCCAAACATCGCAATTGCCATTCTCGCAAAGCTCAATGGCACTCCGTGGAGGTTGGACACAAAGCTGAAGAATGAATTGATTGTTGGAGTCGGAGCATTCAAGCACACAGAAGTTGACATCCAATATATCGGCAGTGCTTTCAGTTTCTCCAATACAGGAAAATTTAACCGCTTTGAATGCTTTCAGAAAGACCAAACAAAAGAGTTGGCAGGTTCCATTCTCAGAGCAGTTAAGGATTATGTCAGCGTAAATTCAGAAATCAGTCGCTTAATCATCCACTTCTACAAGGAAATGAATAAAGATGAGGTTGAGCCGATTGAAAAAGGATTGAAGGATTTAAAGCTGAAAATCCCCGTCTTTATCGTAGCAATCAACAAAACAGAATCCTCCGATATTGTTGCCTTCGATATGGGTTGGAAAGATTTGATGCCTGTAAGCGGTACGTTCATCAAATTGAGCTACAATCGATTTTTGCTTTTCAATAATACCAGGTACCCTGATTCGGAATTTAATTCCCATGACGGTTACTCTTTCCCTGTCAAACTGAAAATCAGTTGCTCAAATCCTGAATTGGTGGATGATTACAAAACAGTCAAAGAGCTTATCGATCAAGTGTATCAATTCAGTCGCATGTACTGGAAATCAGTAAGACAACAAAATTTGCCCGTAACAATCAAGTACCCTGAAATGGTGGCAGAAATGCTCCCCTACTTTGAAGGCAACGAGATTCCTGATTACGGAAAAGACAATCTTTGGTTTTTATGAACACCTCACTAGAAGAAAAACTTAGAAAGAAATCCATTAAACCAACGGCCATGCGCCTTTTGGTTTTACAAACCTTAATGGAGCAAAATCGTGCTTTAAGTTTGAATGAAATTGAAGTACTTTTCGAGAATGCTGATAAGTCAACCATATTCAGAACGCTCAAAACATTTCAAGAAAACTACTTGGTACACAGAATCAATGACGGTAGCGGAGCAATCAAGTATGCCCTTTGTGATGATGATTGTATTTGCAGTTTAAAAGATAACCACATCCATTTCCTATGTACTAAATGTGAAAAAACATATTGCCTAAAGGATACCCCTATTGCAACTCCAACTTTACCGAATGGCTTTAAAGCAAACTTTGCCAATTATCTGATTGAAGGCATTTGTTCGGCATGTGCCTAAACTTTGCAATGGCATTGCACTCCCTTTTAGGTAAGTTTGCGGCTGATGAAATTATTTACCTGCATGTTAGTTGGAATTATCTTGATTTTATCAATTACTCCCATAGTAGGTGTTCATTGTAATGTTTCAAATTGGACAACTAATATTGAGATAAATTCAGATCAAGAAGATATTGAAACTGAAGGGGACGAAACTTGCCCCCTCCTTTGCGGTTGCCAATGTGGCCATAGATACCTGATTTCTATTACCAGCAGCAGAATGGTTAGCAATCCGGTTCTAGTTAATAATATAAAGTTCCCAGAAACTTACAGCGAGGGCACTTCTTTTGACTTAATTCATTCTATCTGGCATCCTCCAAAAATTTCTTAACAAGTTATTGATATGCTTTAACCATAGGCTATTAACCCTATGGTTTAACAGCTATTGGTTATCGAACTACAATATCAATAATCATTGATCTCAAACCTTATTATATATCACAGAAGGTCAGGTCATTCATTCAACTAACATTTACCTATGTTAAAAGCATTGGAGCTTTTTCATTCAAAAAGCCTGATAAAAAGTAAAATATGATCAATCAGATAATATCATTCTCAATAAAGAATAAGCTAATTATAGGCTTGCTTACCATTGCCCTCATTGTTGGAGGAATATGGAGCATGACCCAGGTACCGCTTGATGCTGTGCCTGACATTACCAATAACCAGGTACAGGTTATCACACAAGCACCCAATTTGGGTACCGAGGATATAGAACAGTTTGTTACTTACCCGATAGAAGTGGCTGTATCTAATCTGCCTGGGGTCATAGAAATTAGATCCATATCCAGGTTCGGCCTTTCAGTAGTGACCATTGTCTTTGAAGACGACATGGGAACCTATTTGCCGCGACAGCTGGTGAGTGAAAAACTCACTGAATTAAAAGAAGAAATACCCGAAGGATTCGGGAAAACCTCTATGGGGCCTATTACTACCGGTTTAGGAGAAGTATATCAATATACCTTAAAAGTTGATTCCGCTTTTAAGGGCAAATACAGCATTAGTGATCTGCGCACCATGCAAGATTGGATTGTACAACGACAGATGGCAATGGTGCCGGGAGTAATAGAGGTTAATGCCATCGGAGGGACTATAAAGCAATATGAAGTGGCGGTCAATCCCGATGAACTTAAAGCCATTGGCTTAACGATTACAGACATATTTGAAGCGTTGGAGCTCAATAATGAGAATACAGGCGGAGCCTATATAGAGAAAAACCACCAAGCCAATTTTATCCGTGGAGAGGGATTAGCCCGAAGCCTCTCGGATATTGAAAAAATTGTTGTAAAGACGGTAGATGGTATTCCCATTCAAATTAAAGATGTGGCTAAAGTCCAGTATGGTTCAGCGGTTCGATATGGTGCACTAACACAGGACGGAGAAGGAGAAGTGGTTGGAGGTCTTGTAATGATGCTCAAAGGTGCAAATTCCAATGAAGTGGTTGAAAATGTAAAGGAGCGAATGGCACAAATTCAGCAGTCATTACCTGAAGGGGTTGTTATAGAACCGATCCTTGACAGAAGCGAGTTAATTTCTGATACAACTGGTACAGTGGCCACTAACCTTATTGAAGGAGCGTTGATCGTAATATTTGTGTTGGTTTTCCTGCTTGGCAACTGGCGTGGTGGATTGATTGTGGCTTCAACTATTCCATTGTCCTTGCTCTTTGCCTTCATTCTTATGAATATTTTTGACGTATGGGCCAATCTGATGAGCCTTGGGGCAATTGACTTTGGAATAATAGTCGATGGAGCGGTGATCATTGTAGAGGGCACGGTTTTCTTCCTGTATCAGCGGATGCGAAAGGGAAAGGAAATCAACGCCAAAGAGCGTGACGAGACTACTTACACAGCTTCAAGCAAAATGATGAATGCTGCCTTCTTCGGCCAACTCATCATTCTCATTGTTTTCATACCCATACTCTTTCTAGAAGGTGTGGAAGGTAAAATGTTTAAACCCATGGCTTTCACATTCATGTTTGCCATGATGGGTGCCATGATCCTTTGCCTTACTTATGTGCCTATGATTTCCAGTCTTTTTATTCGAGTCCCCCAAAAAGAGAAAAAATCATGGGGCGATAAGATTGTTATTTGGCTGGAAGATAAATATGAAAAAGCACTGGGTGGTGTCCTAAAAAGAACCGCAATTATCATCGGCTCTTCGGTAGTCCTTTTTGCCCTGGCTATTTTCACTTTTACCCGAATGGGTGGTGAGTTCATCCCACAGCTCGATGAAGGGGATATTGCTTTTCATGCTATCCTTAAACCCGGCAGTTCCCTTTCAGAAACTATCGAAACTACTACCAAAATAGAGCGGATCGTAAAATCCAATTTCCCGGAGGTAGAAAAAATCGTGAGCCGAATTGGAGTTGCAGAAGTCCCAACCGATCCCATGCCTTTTGACTTTGCAGATGTTTTTGTGATTCTCAAACCTGAAGATGAATGGGTCTCTGCTAGTTCAAAAGAGGAGCTTGTTGAGAAAATGAAGGAAAAGGTCAGCCTGATTCCTGGTGTAAATTTTGAATTTACGCAGCCCATAGAAATGCGCTTTAATGAGTTGCTCGAAGGCGTCCGGGAAGATGTAGCCATTAAATTGTATGGGGAGGATATAAGTATACTGGCAGAAAAAGCACAGGAAGTTTCTGAAATAATAGAAGGAACTCAGGGCATCGGGGACATGCGTGTGGAGGCGACAACCGGTCTCCCACAGATAACAATCAAGTATGAAAGAGACGAGCTTGCGCAATATGGAATGAATATAAGTTATATCAACAACCTAATCCAAACTGCTTTTGCGGGCGGCAAAGCCGGAGTGATCTTTGAAGGTGAAAAACGTTTTGATCTGGTGGTACGCCTGGATTCGGCACATCGTACCAATATAGATGATCTTAAGAACTTATACATTAACACACCTAATGGCACACAGATACCTTTAAGAGAAGTAGCCAATATCAGCTATGAACCCGGTCCAATGCAGATCAGCCGGGACAATACGAACAGGAGGATTTATGTGGGAGTAAACGTACGTGGCAGGGACGTAAAGTCATTGGTACAGGAAATTCAGCAAAAGCTAAACAATCAGTTAGAGCTGCCTGCAGGATATTACATCAGGTATGGAGGGGCTTTCGAAAACCTTGAAAGGGCAACCGCCCGCTTAAAGGTTGTAGTACCTATTGCTTTGGCATTGATCTTCATCCTGATCTTTTTCGCATTGCGCTCTTTTAAGCAAACGGCCATGATCTACATCGCCATTCCCTTAGCAGCTATTGGTGGTGTATTTTCACTTTGGCTCAGGGACATGCCTTTCAGTATATCGGCAGGGATTGGGTTTATCGTCCTTTTTGGGGTAGCTGTTCTTAATGGATTGGTATTGATCAGTGGATGGAACAAACTTAAAGAAGAAGGGGTAACTGATTTGGGCGAGCGGATAAGACAAGGGGCCAGGCGCAGGATTCGGCCTATTATGCTGACTGCATTAACAGATGTACTTGGTTTTTTACCAATGGCCATTTCCACCTCTGCAGGTGCTGAAGTACAAAGGCCACTGGCCACAGTAGTTATTGGGGGAATGATAAGCGCAACCTTATTGACACTTTTTGTTTTGCCAATTCTGTACCGGTGGACAGAAACCCGGTCTTTCACGCCATCAATTGGCAAGAGTGCGGTTATTGTATTGTTGATCGGTGGGTTTAGCATGTTCGCTGTGCCTTTAAAAGCACAGCAGGCAGATAGCCTGCCTGCTATTACCATAGAAGAAGCGGTAAATAAGGCCATAGCCAATTATCCAAAAATAAAGTCCGCAAGATTGAAGATAGAACAGCAAGAAACCCTTAAAAAAACAGCTTGGAATTTAGGTAACACACAGATATTTACTGAAGGCGAAGAGATCGAAAAAAAAAGCGGCCGGGGCGTTTACACCACCATTGGTATACAGCAGCAGAACATAGATATTTTTAGTATAGCTCCCAAGTTGAAGGTTCAAAAGCAAAAAGTGGTTTTAGCGGAAGCAGCTTTGAACCTCAGTGAACTTGAGCTAATGCAACAGGTAAAACAAGCTTACGCTGCAGCTTACATTGCAAGAAAGAACCTGGAACTATATAATCAATTAGATTCGGTTTACCAGGAATTTCAAAAGGCAGCGCAGATCCGCTATGAAGTGGAAGAAACCTCCAGGCTCGCTTATTTGGCAGCAAGCAATCAGGTGAAACAGGTAACCCTGCAAAAAGAACAGATGGAATATGAATATATCACTGCTGTGGGCAAGCTTAACCTTTGGCTGGTGAGTGATACCTTATACACTGTTACCTCTTCCGGACAAGAGTCTTTAACTATGCCTCTCCTGTTAAATGATTCGATAAGTACCCATCCCATTCTTCAAATAGCATTACAACAGATCAAGGTGACGGATGCAGAAAGAAAGGCCGCTATAGCAAACCTCCTGCCAAAGTTAAACGCTCAGTATGGAGCTCAGAAGATAGAAGGGCAATCAGGATTTTATCAGTTCCGGATTGGTGTTTCCATTCCTTTGTCCTTTTTACCACAACAAGGCAGGCTACAATCTGCTAAAATCCAACAGCAGATCGCAGAGCAGGAATACCGACAGACACAGTTTGAGTTGCAGGCAGGATACCAATCGCTGCTGCAGCAATATCGGAAATGGCTGGCCTCCTGGCGTTTTTATGAAGACGAAGCCTTGCCACTGGCCCGTGAGCAAAGGCAGGGAGCTGTTCTGGCTTACAAAGAAGGGGCGATTGATTATGTCTCTTTTATTCAAAATCTGAAGGAAGCCGTGCAGGTAGAAGTAAAGGCACAGGAAGCCCTGAATCAATACCTGGAATCAAAGTTTCAATTGGAGTACTATCTCAATACATCTAACAAATAAAAAGCATAAAAATGAAATTTAATATAACGCAATTTATAATAGTCCTCGCTGCAGTTGCTTTCACCGTGGCCTGTGGTGGAAAAGAAGAATCAGGTGAAAAAGAAGCCGCCCATCACGAACACGAAGAAGGTAGTGAAATTGTAGAACTGTCCGCTGAGCAATTTGAAGCACTGGATATGAAAGTGGATACACTGCCACTTAAAAATCTCTCCTCAATGGTGCAGGCCAATGGCCAACTGAAAGTGCCGCCTCAAAATGAAGCTACCGTAACGGCCATTATCGGGGCCAATGTTTCTTCCATAAAAGTGATCGAGGGAGATGAGGTAAAGAAAGGGCAGGTATTGGCTTACCTCACGCATCCAAACCTCACCCGCTTGCAAGGCGATTATTTGGAAACCTGGAATAACCTCCAGTTCCTGGAGCAGGATTATCAGCGACAGAAAAGGCTTTATGAAGAAGAAGTGGGCTCAGGCAAAGCTTTTCAACAAACACAAGCCGACTATCGCTCCACCCAGGGAATGGTAAAAAGCCTGGAATCCCAATTGCGCCAGTTCGGGATGAACCCTGTCCGGATCAAGGAAGGCAATTTTTATGACCAGGTGCCGGTAATAAGCCCGATTGATGGTTCAATAGTAAGCGTAGAAGTTAGAACAGGTCAGTTTGTACAGCCTGAAAAAGTTCTTTTTGAAATTGTAAACATTGACCACATCCTTGCAGAACTTATGATCTTTGAAAAAGATGTGCACAAGGTAAAAGAAGGTCAACGGGTAAGGTTTACTGTAGAGACTTTACCAGGAAAAGAACTTTACGCTGAGATATACTCCGTAGGCAAAAAATTTGAGCAAGATCCCAAGGCGGTACGCGTACATGCAGAGATTGAAAACAAGAGCGGCAATCTAATACCTGGCATGTATATCAAAGGTCAGGTACTAACCGACAGCGCGGAAACGTATGCGCTGCCTGAAAGTGCAATCATACGTGAAGGGGATCAATTCCTCGCTTTCCTGGCCGAACGGAAAACAGAAGGCGAAAGCGGGCGCTGGATTTTTACCCCAATAGAAGTAGTAACAGGCATCTCAAGCAATGGGTGGATAGCAGTGAAGTTCCTTCAGGAAATTCCGGCCGGGGCATTGTTTGCTATGAACAATGCCTACTACCTGATTTCCGAAATGAAAAAGGGGGAAACAGGAGATGACGACTGATAGCTTAAAAGGTAGTACAACATTAAACGAGTAAAGTAATGGCAAATCAAAAAAAAGGGATCACAAAGGCCTGTCAGGAATAAAAGACAATATTCTGTGGCTGCTCGTGGATACAGTTATAACCTTAAAGCAAGGAAAAAATGCAATCGAAAAAAGACAAAAAAATCGCTTTGCCGAAATGGTGAATTACGCACGGGCTAACTCACCATACTATCGTGAATTATACAAACACTTGCCAGTGCATGTTGAAGATACGAAGCTGTTACCCGTTACAAATAAAAAGGAGTTAATGGAGCATTTTAATGATTTTGTTACAGATACAGAGGTAACCCTCGAAAAGGTTCAGGTTTTTGTTGATAAGCCGGAGTTCATCGGAGAGTATTTCTTAGACAAATACACGGTGGCCACTACTTCCGGAACTACAGGAAAGAAGGGAATATTCCTGATTGATGAGAGAAGCTTCAAAGTAGCGGGCGCTCTTGGATTTCGCACTTTGAGTTCCTGGCTGAGTTTTAGTGACCTCCTTCGCATTCTCAAAGGTCGAGGACGTTTAGCTATGGTAAATGCTATGGGCGGCCATTTTGCTTCGGCAATAGCTGCTGTGCGCTTACAAAAGAAACGTAGCAAAAGATTCCTTGTCTTACCTGTAAGTATGCCTATGCATGAAATGGTGGAAAAACTAAATCAATTTCAACCCATCCTTCTTGCTCCTTATGCAAGTATGGGTTCACTTCTTGCCAGCGAACAGGAAGCAGGACGCTTGCATATTAATCCGGCACTTATCGTACTTTCCGCAGAAGGCGTTCCTGAAAGAGAGTTCGTGCGTATTTCTGAAGCATTTAAAGCAAAAGTATATGATAGCTATGCCGCTACTGAGTGCCCTTTTCTAAGTTATAGATGCAGATATGGCTGGCTGCATGTTGACAGTGATTGGGTAGTGGTTGAACCTGTTGATAAAGACTACAAGCCCGTTTCTCCTGGGAAACAGTCGTACACGGTACTGATAAGCAATCTTGCTAATAAAATACAGCCCATACTTCGCTATGATCTTGGAGATAGTGTTTTGCAGAAGCCCGAACCCTGTAAGTGTGGTAACCCGCTTCCGGCTATTCGTGTACAAGGCCGCTCTTCTGATGTGCTTACTTTTCCTAAGGATGGAGAAAAAGTAACTATTGCGCCTTTGGCATTCAGCGCTGTAGCTGCACATATTTCCGGAATTGATTTGTTCCAGCTTGTGCAGACCAGTCCGACAAATCTCCGTGTACGTCTGAAGCTTTCGGCAGGTGCAGAACCTGAGCTGGTTTGGCAAAAAGTACTCGCAGAGCTAACTGGTGCGCTAAAAGAGAATAGACTTGATAACATCACCCTGGAACAAGCTGAAGAACTGCCTGAACAGACATCCGGTGGCAAGTACAGGGAGGTCATACCATTAAAAAACATTTAAAACACCGCTTGATAGTTTTTAAATCAACGTAGGAATTAAGCTAAAACTTTAGGATGATGCAAAGGACAATATTCAAAATCCAAAAAATGGACTGCCCAAGTGAGGAGCAAATGGTGAGAATGAAACTTCAAAATTTTGAACAGATAAAAACTCTTGAATTTGATATTCCCAACCGAAAATTAGACGTATATCATAGCGGAAACCCAGAGCTGATTTTATCGGCTTTGGAAACACTAAATCTTAATACCACATTGATTTCAACCGAAGAAACCAATGCAACTATTGAAGCAGACACCAACAAAAGCCAACGGAAAGTACTTTGGATAGTCCTAATAATAAATTTCGTTTTCTTTGGATTGGAAATGCTGTTCGGTATTTTTTCCAATTCAATGGGATTAATAGCAGACAGTTTAGATATGCTTGCCGACAGCATTGTTTACGCATTAGCCTTATTCGCTGTAGGTGGAACAATCGCCTTAAAAAATAACATTGCCAAATTTGCAGGTTACTTTCAAATAATTTTAGCAATTATTGGCTTTGTAGAAGTCATCAGGCGTTTTATCGGAATAGAAGCGATGCCCGATTTTAAAACAATGATTGTTGTTTCTGTTCTGGCATTAATTGCAAACGTATTTTGTCTTTACCTCTTGCAAAAGCACAAAAGTAAAGAAGCCCATATGCAAGCGAGTATGATTTTCACTTCAAATGATGTAATCATTAACACAGGAGTAATAACAGCAGGACTTTTAGTGAATTGGCTCAATTCATCCTATCCTGACTTAATCATAGGAGCAATTGTATTTATCATTGTAGCAAGGGGAGCATACAGAATATTACAACTTGCTAAATAGCCAACCCTCATAAGCACACCCATTTTGCAGCCACTCAATTCTACCCACGAACCAAAGCTGCATAAAGAGTGTGCTTATTTCCAACCCCAAAAAATTGAATTAAAAAATTTCCTTCCTTTCTGAAAATAAAAAAATACCGAGCAATAGCAGGGCTAAAGTCTAATTTGATTTTACCTCCCCACCCTTTTGCCATTGGTGGTATTGTTTTCGCCTTCGTAATGCGAGGAGCAGTCAGGATTTTGAAATTTGCGTATTAGATTTTCCATAACCCTCCCTGCACCCATGTGCTTCCAGTAGGTTCATTCCGTTCGTTCGTGCCTCACTCTCTTCATTCACCCACTTCCAGCACCGCACAGCAAGAGTAGCCCGTTATTCCATTCCGCTACGCTGCATTCCATACCGTGCCACACTTGCTTTTCCCAGCGCACACCCCAACGCAGGTAAAGCGGTGTTCGTCAGTCGTTCCGTTTTGTTCCGCAAAAACATATCTGCAAGGGTGTAATAAACTCCCGGAGTTTATGCCGATTTTTATCGGTGGTCGCCCTTGCATATACCGTTCACTTACCAGTTCGTTTGCGCTCCAGTAGGTGCTCACTCACTGCCGTTCACTTGTTTTGCTTCACACACTCTCTCCATCCTCACTCGCAGCTATTTCATCCCCCCAAACCCCTTCTAAGGTGTTCGCTACTCTCACAATATTTTTTATTGGGGGTCTGCCGCTGCTTATTGTTTTTGCTCGCCTGCGGGTCGCTGCGGGCTGATCGGGCTGTCATGCTTTTTGCTTTCTGCCATGTGCCTCCAGTCGCTTCATTTCAGTCACTCGTTCCTCATTCCTTTCATTCAGCCACTTTCAGCACCGCACACAAGAGTAGCTCATTCACTACACTACACGAGCTAACGCAAAGTCATTCCGCAATCTGCCTGCAATTCTCCTTCAATGTATTTGTATGGCAATTGAAATCTACAAATACTCCCCATGCTATTGCAGTCAGTTATTGCTCCATTCCTTCCCAACAATCGTTTCGTTTCGTTCAATCGCTACCCTTGCCTTTGCCGACCCTGATGCAAAAAATCACGCCAGCCATGCCGTAAACGGTAGGCGTCTGCCGCCCTCATTCTTCGGGCTTTTGCAGCCACCACCCTTGCTCCGCTCGCAGGCGGCTCGCAGAAATGGCTTCGCCTTGGTTTACCTGCGTTCACACACCTATCGTAATGAAGCTTATCTCTGATTGATATATTTAAGTATTTGCTTAAATATTAAACTCCTTTTCCTTTCTTTGTATTTATTTAAGTAATCTCTTAAATACGATTCTATATGACGAAAACTTGTATTAGGGTTTATGCTGATGAACAACAGATCAAACAGTGTAAGACAGCCATTGAAACAGTAGATGATGAAGTAATCCGAATAGCAAGGGCACTCAACCTTGCTGGTAATGAAGTGCGCCTAAAAATTCTGTTTCTATTGGACAAGGAATCCAAAATGTGTCCATGTGATCTTAGCGATATTCTGGATATGACAGTTCCTGCAATTTCTCAGCATTTGAGAAAGCTCAAAGATGCAGGGCTGGTTGAAACAAACAAAGTAGGTCAAACAATATTCTACTCTATTTCCGAATCCAACAACCTCATTCTAAATCCAATATTGGAGCTATTAACATCAGAAAAAGAATCAACAATATGACGAACAAGAAATCAAGCTCATTAGTAATTACAAGCGTATTGACGGCTATTAGTGCATCACTTTGTTGCATTACACCAGTGTTGGCACTACTTGCAGGTTCAAGTGGAGTAGCTGCAACATTTTCTTGGTTAGAACCTTTTCGCCCTTGGTTGATTGGAATAACAGTAGTCGTTTTAGCATTTGCATGGTATCAGAAATTGAGGCCAAGAACGGAGGAAGAAATTGCCTGCGTTTGTGATGAAGAAAAGCCCTCTTTTTGGCAGTCAAAGAAATTCCTTGGTATAGTGACGGTATTTGCAGCGATCATGCTTGCATTCCCTTATTACTCAGATACTTTTTACCCCAAAACCAAACTATCAGAATCAGAAAATGTCAATTTCGAATCAACCTACGAAATCAATATTGTTGGAATGACCTGTACGGGATGCGAAGAACATGTAAAACTTGAAATTGGTAAGCTTCCTGGTATTTTAGGATTAGAGGTTTCTTATGAAAAAGCAAATGCAGTGGTAATGTTTGATGAATCTAAAACAGACATTGAGCAAGTAAAATCAGCTGTTAACAAAACAGGTTACAAAGTAGAATCGGTAAACAAATCAAAATGAGTGAAGTAGTCCTTAAATCAACAATTACTTGTCCTAAATGTGGACATGAGAAAGAAGAAACCATGCCTACAGATGCGTGTCAGTATTTCTATGAGTGCGAAAATTGTATGGAGATACTTAAACCGTTACAAGGTGATTGTTGCGTTTACTGCTCTTATGGTACAGTGGCATGCCCACCAATCCAAGAAGGTGGTAACAGTTCATGCTGTCGGTAAATCAGACAATAAATAACTCAAACATAAAGCAAAGTTACAGGCGTGCGGATGCGAGAGCTGCAAGGGTTCGCTACGCCTGTTTGGTAAAAAAATCTCCACCCTACGGGTAGTATTTTTTTCCCACAGCCCTTGCATCAATCGCACCGTCCTGTTGTGTGAGGGCATTATGTTTAAGTTATTATTCAGAGTCCGTTTCGGCAGCCGGTGGTTGTTGGCGGGCGTTCGCACCTCAGGTCATCCGTTCCATGCAGGCATTCAGCGTTGTGGCATCACAGATTATACGCTTCGTGTCTTTTGGTTCGAGTTGTGCCTTTCAGAGCTTCCTTTTTAGGGGGCTCTTTTTTTTACTCGTTAAGGGAAAATTTTAAAAAGAGAAAAGCAAAGATAGGCGGGTTCGCACATGCCCACCGCACTTTCGGACAGTCAAGGTCAAGCCCTACGGGTTTTGGAAAAAATCTCCACCCTGCGGGTAGTATTTTTCTCAAAAACCTTGACAGCCGAGCCTCACCCGCCTGAAAGACAGCTTTCTCTTTTCTTTTTTTCCCTTTTTTCTTTTCTCTTTTAAAAAAATCTATGCGAAATGGAGCGAAGCGTAATTCGCGAACACCATTGATAATAAACAATGAAGTGAGCAATCGCAGCGAGCAAAACTTTAATGGCTCACTGTATGAAATCGTTTCGTATCAAAACACACCGACTGGAAAGCAGCTACCAACAGCCGCACTTCTTTATCCTGAATAAAGGATTGAACAGCGGGAAACCGCTCAACAACGCTTGCCCGAATTGCTTTGTTTGCCTCACCGACAACCAAGAGGACAGGGAATTTCTCTTTTGGCTTTGCTTTGGATTGTGGAGGTCAAAATCATTTCACTATCTCCTGAAAGGCTCCGTGATTCCATTTGTGACTATTGATGAAATCCGAAAGCTGATCCGGGAAAGCTCTACCAAAGCAAGCTGCAAAGCTCAGGCATTTCAAAAGGCAATTCACGCCCTTCAACTACTCGATACCAACGAGCAAAAAATCAAGGTCACACTAAAGATGATTGATACTGCCAGACAAGCCATATTTTATGACATGATGAAAGAAACAGGCGCAGGGTAACTTCCTGCCCTGCCAAAAGAACAGGATAACAAAAGCAAAATAAAGCACACAAACGCAACAGCAACCAAGAGAGAACTACTGCCTAATTCTTGAAGTAATTTAGTTGGCGAAGGGCAAATCCATGGTAAGTCCGTGTCAAGTCCAAGCAAATGTTTAACCCTCAAAAAATCGTAAAGAGATGGGAAAAATTAATCAAGGTATTCTCGGTGGTGTCTCAGGACAGGTTGGGAATGTAATCGGTGGAACTTGGAAGGGCATCGATTACCTGCGCATCAAACCTTCCAGTGTAGCGAACCCAAGAACTGAAGGTCAGGTTGACCAACGTTCTAAATTCTCAACTGTCTTGCAGTTCTTGCAACCAATGACAGATTTCCTGAGAGTCGGTTTCAAGTTGTATGCAAACCGTATGACCCAATTCAATGCGGCCATGTCTTACAACCTGAACAATGCAGTTACCGGAGCTTATCCAAACTTCATGATTGACTATGCAAGTGCATTGGTTACTCGTGGTAACTTAACAGGTGCGGCAAACGGTGCAGCCACTTCTCCAAGTGCTGGAAACGTAGAAGCAACCTGGACAGACAACTCCGATAGTGGAAGTGCAAGAGCGACAGACAAAGCTCTGATTGTTCTTTTGAACACTACCCGAGGGGAAGCAGTGTTCACCACTGCGGGACCAGCAAGGTCTGCCGGATCAGCGACCATTCCAGTGCCTTCTGAGTACTCAGGAGAAGACGTTGAAGTCTTCTTAGGTTTTGTATCAGAAGACGGAACTAAAGTCGCCAACAGCGTTTATTTAGGCTCTGTAACAGTTGCGTAAAGCGATTGGTGTTTTCCTTGAAAACCGCTTCCTTTGTGAAGCGGTTTTTTTATGCCCGTACCCCTCGATTTTTCCTTTATTATCGCTTAGTTTGACATTCCTAAGCGTTTTTTGTTGCTAATACGTTTCTACCATTTTAGCAACATATTGAAATACAGTAAGTTAAATGCAATTAAAATATTTTGTATCGGAAAGTAAATTAACCACAGATAAACGCTGATAAACACAGATATTGAATTTTTTAACTGCTGATGATTGGGGATGAATAAGGATTTGGATTTTAACCACTGATGAATTAGGATGAACACGGATTTGGGTTTTAAATTCTTTTACCAAAATTTTACAACATCTCAGTTGATTTTGAAAACCCATCGACCCAGAATGGGCAATTTATTTATAGCAAAGCGATCAATGGACCCACACCCTCTACCCTGAATAGGTCGTATATTTTCGCAATATTGTTCGACTCCCTTAGTGGTCGGCAGGTTCATCAATCTAATTTTTTTCTAAAATTCCTCCCCTATACCTTGCTCTGGCCTTAAAATTTCCCAATGGAAAATTTTTTAATGTCCATCCCCTTTTCAGCTTATATGATTATCCGCTTGTATACAAGTAGGGGCAAATGCTCGCAATAACAAGTCTATCAAAGAGTTTTTTACCAAAGTATCTTCGGTTTAGTTTATAACAGAATTCATTGAGATAGTTTTGAAGCATCTTTTCTGAAACCATATGGTACTTCTGTAAATCCCTTTTAAGGTTGCTTATTGCTATATGTGCCCATTTGAGGTTGAACTTGCCCTCTTTTGTGGAAGATAATTCGCTCACGTGAACATCGATACAATCTTCTAGGTTAGCATAAGTCGTACTTTCATCAGTTTGGAGCACGGCTTTTTTGTCAATCAGTCCTTTTATCAGTTTTTCGGCTGTTTTTGCCTTCAAGTTATCTATTTTGACCATCTTGAAATATCTGCAGCTTTTGTCCTTTTCTCCAGTAATTAGGTCTTCAAGAATAGATGATTCAGCCATAACAGCGACAGTAGCTTGTTTTTGGCTTCCACGGCCTTTCTTCAGCTTCGTCTTTTCCGAAGATTTTGTTGCCTTGCTTACAAAAGCCTCATCATATTCAACCATATCTTCTAGTTTATATTGGCTGTCACGTTTACCCATTGCTTCCCGGAGCTTGTGATACAGTCTGAAAACAGTCTCGTATCTGCTATGACCCATCTGCCTCTGTAGTTCAAGGCAGCTAAATCCCTTCTTGGTTGCGCTTACAAGAGTCATTGCAAGCAACCAAGTCCTCAATGGTAACTTGCTGTTTTCCATAATAGTACCATTTTTCAGTCCTGTCCTAAATTTACAATGTTTACATTGGAACATATTGAGAGAATTAAGCCAGTAGTGATCCTTGGAATTACAATTCTTGCAAATGACACCTTCTCTTTCCCTTTGTTCCTTCAAGTAATGGATGCAACTTGCCTCATCAGGATATCTTTCATTGAATTGTAGAATATTCATGGCCTTCTTATTTATTTACAGCCAATTAAACACTTACAATTCAGCCCTGAAAGTTATTGACACTTATTGTCAAAGTATAAAATTTGCCCACTTGTATGTAGGCGGATATTCATATCAGCTTAATTCATAATTCATGATAGATTCGAAAAAATCGATATTTTAGGAGTTACTATTTTCTTTGCCATCTCTAAACCTTATTCAAACCAGATCCAATGTCACTAAAACCAAATTTATTCCTTGCCTTTTTTGTTTTTTTCTTAACCTCCTGCCGCCTATAGTCGCCCAACTGAAGGACAATCATTTGACCCTGGATTATCCAGGGAACATTCAGTTGACCCTCAAATTTGAAGAAAAACCTTCCCCTTCTCAGCTTTGAAATCTTGGAAGCCAAAGGTTTTGACTCCATGGAACTTATCGTCTGGGGCCCCATACCTACCAATATCAACAAGATCATCGGTGAAACTGTCGGGGTAGTCCGTGGGGAGGAATTCGCGATTGGCATACAAGCCCTGAACCCCAAAACGCTTGGAGGTTTTCCATGGCTGGGAAATGATACTACTCCCCAGTTGGATATTTTTGAACAGGATGATTATTCTGATTTGAATGGGGCAGGCAAAAGGGAAACCCTTTACCAGATTTGTCCAGCTTATTGCAGGATTTTAACTGGAATTTGGTTTAGCTTAAGAATTCTTTCGTGGATTTCATATAAAAGTAAGGTCATTAATATTTGATAATTTTAGTGATTTTAGGCATGTAGGACCAAAAAAAATCTGCTCCGCTCTTTTCAATAAAAACAATAACAAATTAAGCTTTGGAAATGTGACATTGGGCACAAATCCAAATAGTTTCACGTAGTATTTTAGTCCGAATTTTCTTAATTTAAATCTATGGAATTAGACATTCAGGTAATCATTGTTTTAGGCATATTGGTTGCCACCGTCATCATGATGGTGTTTGAAATATTTAGGATTGACGTGGTGGCCATTATTACGATGCTGGCCTTAGGTTGGTCTGGTATTCTTACCACAGATGAAATGCTCAAAGGCTTTTCGAGTAACGCTGTAATCTCTATGATAGCCGTTATGATTTTAGGCTATGGAATTACCACAACCGGGGTTATGGAAAAGTTTTCAGAGTTTATCTTGAAAAAAGTTGGTAACGATAAAAACAAAATAATTGGTCTGATATCATCGGCTGTAGGTACCCTTTCTGCATTTATGCAAAACATTGGGGCAGCGGCGCTCTTTCTTCCGGGCACTATTGAAATTTCAAGAAAGACAAAGATTCCTATTTCGCAATTGGTCATGCCTTTGGGTTTTGCGGCCATTTTGGGAGGATCACTCACTATGGTGGGTTCCGGTCACCTGATACTTATCAATGATTTACTGAAAGCTGCAGACCTGGAACCCTATGGGCTTTTTGCTGTGACGCCTATCGGCGCTGTGCTTTTGATTGCTGGTATTCTCTATTTTTTCATTTTGGGAAATGTAGTGCTTCCATCTGTCAGTGGTGCTGGTGCTAAAAAATCCGCCCAGGAAAAGTTGATGGAAACACTTCGCCTTTCTAAGCATATCTGGTATTTATCCATTCAAAAAGACAGTCCCTTGGTGGGATTGACAGCTGAAAGTTCAGGTATTTGGAAAAATTTCCATGTCAATATCATAGCACTTTCTCAAGGACAGGATATCATTTATGCGCCATGGCGAGAAACTGCCTTTCAGGCTGGGCAGATTTTGGCCCTTTTGGGAAAGGAAAATGATGTCAAGGCTTTGGCAGAGGCTTTTGGACTTAAGGCAGAATCTGCCCCTTCCCTGTTCAATAGACTTGACAAGCCCGAAGATTCAGGTTTTGCCGAAGTTATTTTGCCTGCCAGTTCAGAGATCATTGGAAAAAGCCTAAGAGAATATGGTTTCAGAAGGCGTTTTGCACTGGAGCCTTTGCAAATATTTCATAACGGAGAAGAAATAAAAGGTGATTTTTCTGACCATATTTTCCAGCAAGGGGATACATTGATAGTTTATGGTCTTTGGGACAATATCAGGATTTTAAAAGACCAGTCTGACCTTATTGTAGCTACCCCGATTGAGGCGGAACCCAAAAACCAATCCAAAACCGTTCCCGCAGTTGCCAGTTTTGCTCTTGGCATCTTTTTGACTTTTGTAGGTGTGCCGATAGCTCTTGCATTCCTTACAGGTGCATTGGCCATGATTCTTTCCAGGGTTATCAGCATCCAACAGGCTTATGATGCCATTGATTGGAAAGTAGTGTTTCTTTTGGCAGGTTTGATTCCACTGGGCATTGCCATGCAGAAAACGGGGGCAGCTTATTTTCTTGCTGAAAATGTGATGGGACTGATCGAAGGACAATCTCCTCTCCTATTGGTGATTGCCATCACTGTTCTTGCTACCGTATTTTCATTGTTTATGTCAAACGTGGGTGCAGTTGTAGTTTTGGCACCTTTGGTAATCGGTATGGCTGAGATTGCAGGACTAGACCCAAGGCCCTTGACGTTGTTGGCTGCGGTAAGTGTCTCCAATTCTTTTGTTCTTCCAACCCATCAGGTAAATGCCCTGATGATGTCAACAGGAGGTTATAAAAACAAGGATTACATCAAAGCTGGCAGTGGTATGACTGTACTGTTTCTGGTGCTGACCGTAATTGTATTTTATTTCTTCTATCTGTAAACAAGTAAAATCACTAACAAAGGCTGTTTTTTCCTTGCGTTCAATTTTTTAAAGGAACATGAATCAGGATGGAAAAAACAGCCTTTTTTTCTATCTGCTTTTGACTCCCTAACAAGAGGTCAAATGTCTAATCATTGATTTTTGCAAAAAAATCCCTTTTAAGACTGTTCCTTGAAAATTTAGACCACTCAGCAAATAAAAGCCTTCTTTAAGAACAATTGGGCTTTTCTTTGTCTTTAGATATTCAGAGATGATTATCCGCTGGAAATCGTTCTGACATCCTAAAGTTAAACCAATTAAAATCAATGAAATACCTCTTCTTTTTTGTGCTGTTGTGCGGGATTCAGGTCCAGTTGTTTGCCCAAAGTTTTTCAATTAAAGGAACTGTTTTGGAAGAGGGAAAAAAAGAATCCATGCCTTTTGTGAATGTCCTTTTGCTGTCCTCCTCTGACTCTTCTCAAGTCGGAGGTACTGTAACTGATATAGATGGTCGTTTTGAATTGTCGGGTATCCGAAGAGGTGAGTACCTTTTGAAAATCCAATTCATGGGCTACAGGGATTACTTCCAGGCCATTCAGGCAAGCTCAAATTTGGATTTGGGCAATTTGTTCATCATTGAAGAGGCAACAGACTTGAATGAGGTAGTGATTGAGGCAAGAAGGTCTACCGGCATGCAAAAGGGCGACACTACCCAATTCAATGCAGATGCATTCAAAACAATGAAAGATGCCAGTGCCCAGGCATTAATTGAAAAACTTCCGGGTATCAGTTCAGAAAATGGGATACTGCAGGCCCAAGGTGAAAATATTGCCCAAATTTTAGTTGATGGTAAGCCCTTCTTTGGAACTGATGTCACGGCGGCATTGCAAAATATACCCGCGGAAATGATTGACCGCATTGAGATTTTTGACCAAAAGTCAGAAAAGGCACAATTGAGCGGATTTGATGATGGCGAAAGGCTAAAGACGATCAATATTATTACCAAACCTAATAGAAGAAAAGGTCAATTTGGAAAAACGACTGCGGGTTATGGTTCGGATGAGCGATACCTTGCCGGTGCCAGTGTCAATGTCTTTGATGAAGATACACGGCTCACCTTTACCGGTTTGAGCAATAACGTGAACATTCTCAACTATTCCAGCGATCCCAATGTACAATCCAATGAGACACCCCAACAAGGCGTGATCACTACCAATTTAATTGGTGCCAATTATACCGATATGTGGGGGGAAAAAATAAAAGTTACCGGTAGCTATATTTATACGGTTACAGAAAATGTTGGATTGGAAAGTAGGTTTAGGGATTTTGTAACTTCTGATCAATCCAACAAATTTTACACTGAAAACAGCAGGGATGTCCGAATCAACCGAAGACATCAAGCTGACCTTCGATTGGAATACAATATCAATGAAAGGAATAGGATTTTATATATTCCCCGATTCTCCGCAAGATTTGAAAATGAAAATTCAGGTTTCTTTGGTGAAACGTCCAATGGAATTAACCTTATCAACACTGTTGAAAATAGCCGTATTGGAAGATATGAAGATTTTGACCTGTTCAATAGGTTTTTTTACAGCCATAAGTTCAAAAAGCCAGGAAGGAATTTTACTGCAAGGTTGAATTTTAGCAATGGCTGGAATTTGGATAATTCAGAAAGGAATGCCATCAATACTTTCTTTGAGGAAAATGGAGAAAATGTGGAAATCCTGAATCAGGTAACCAACAGGGACAGAAGGGGAAATTCCTGGAATACCAGGTTTTCCTACACTGAACCTATTGGAAAAAAAGGGCAAATGGAACTGGAGTATTCTGTAGGAAACAGGAAAAATGATTCCGAACAATTACTTTTTAATGTACTTTCTGAATCAGGACAAACAGATGTCCTCGCTTTGGATACTGCTTTAAGTAACTCTTTTTTGAGTAACTACCTCACCCATGAATTTGAGCTGGGTTATCAATATCAAACGGAAAAACTCAAGGTTCAGGCTGAATTGGAATATCAAGATGCCAGTTTAAAAAATGATCAATTCTTTCCTGTTAATGAGGTGTTGAACAGACGTTTCCAAAATGCCTTGCCTACGATGCGACTGGAGTATAAGTTTTCACCAAAAACCAATATCCAGCTGGATTATGATACCTGGACCAACGAGCCGCAGGTTTGGCAACTTCAGCAGGCCATCAATAACAACAATCCTCTCCAATTACGCACAGGAAATCCTGATCTTGATCAGGCCTACACTAATCAGGTTCGTATGAGGTTCAGAGGCAATCACCCTGACAAAGACAGAAACTGGTTCATATTTGCACAAGGCCGATTGACCAATAACTTCATAGCCAACAGTATTTTGATTGCCGATGAGCCGGTGGAAGTTGCTGAAGGAGTAGTATTGCAGCAAGGTGCTCAGTTAAACAGGCCTGTGAACCTTGATGGCTTTAAAGACCTAAGGTCTTGGATGAGTTATGGTTTTCCTTTGGGTTTTATGAAATCCAATTTCAATATCAATGCCGGATTGGGGATTACCCAGCGTCCAGGTCAGATTAATGATCAGATTGGATTTAACAATTCCAACCGAATCAGTACAGGTTTTAACCTCAGCAGCAATATCAGTGAAAATATTGATTTCAACATCTGGTCCAGGTCTTCGTTTAACAATGTCAGAAACACACTCAATTCCAACCTGAACTCGGAATTTTTCCAACAGCGGATGAGGGTTAATTTCAACTGGATTATCTGGAACGGTATCATCTACAGGCTTGATCTAAACCATCAGATCAACAGTGGCCTCGCAGCCGGATTTGACACCAATTTCACTTTGGTCAACATGAGCTTGGGTAAAAAAATCTTCAACAACCAAAGAGGTGAAATTTCTATCATGGCTTATGATATTTTAGGACAGAATGCCAATGTAAGAAGAAATATCACTGAGACTTTTGTGGAAGACTTCCAGTCAAATGTTCTTCAGCAATACGTCATGGTAAGCTTTACTTACAATCTTAGAAGGTTTAGTAAAGGTATGGATGAAAAAGCGTATAATGATATGTATTCAGAGAATTGATGGGTTCAGTTCGAATTTATTTTTTCAAGCCCAACTCTTCTCTAATTCCTGGAACAACATGCTAATACATCCAAATCTCCGCTGTACTTAACCCAGATTGCAGCTATCCGCCTGTAAGTAGCTGTAATCTGGGTATTTCTGTTTTTTTGAGTTCAAGTTTGTGTACTACGGATTTTCTTTTTGTAAACGGTTGGTATTTGGTCTGAAGGATGTCGTAGATTTCTTTTAGGTTTTTGTTTGGAACTGTACACTTGCGTGTGGTAATGACTTTATCATAGGTGTTTTTCCCTGAAGTAGTGATGGCCTTTTGTGTGTTTCCTATTCTCACTATTTCACCCCAGCAGCTTTTTATTCCCTTCTGCTTGAGCTGGTACCTCACTGTATTGACTATCCAATATGCAAGGATTCCCAGATGTAGATGTGCCATGGTGGCATCATCGTTTTTATGGTAAATCGGTCTAAGATCCAGATCGGTTTTTAGTGTACGGAAGGCATTCTCTATTTCCCTGATAGTGTTATAGATATTCCAGATGATGTACTCCTCCTGCACGTTCAGGTTTGTCCGTAAAAAATAGATGCCCAGATTATCAGCTTTTGCCTGCTCCCGTTCCGGGTTTTTCTTCCATGACATTGCTGTCGCCTGTTCTGTTTTAGGGTCACTTTCAACAGTGATCTCATAATAATACTGGACTGATGGATACTTTTCTTTGGCCCTCCCGATGCGCTGGTGGACTTTATCGGTTTTTTTCACTCCTCCCTTGCTGTTGAGGGCATGCTGTATTTTTTGCAGTTCCTGTTCAAACCTTTGTTCGAACTGTAGCTTCATGCCTTCCTCTTTCTTCTCTTTGGAAGGGCTTTTGACTTCCAAATAATAGTCTGTGTTTTTTTCTGTGGACACGGCTCTGAGTCTGATGTTCTGCTTTGATTTTGTTTCCAGCAGAGTTGTAAGCCTGTCGGGCACATAGCTATAATCCTTGAGTTTTGTCCTGCTTACACAGAGGTAGCTGTATCCTTTGCTCTGGATAAGATGCAGGTTTTCTTCGGTGGCTATGCCTGCATCGAGTACCACTACCGCAGGTCCTGTACAGGTGTGGACGGAAAGCTTTTCAATCATTGCAGCAAGTGTGTTGCAGTCTGCTATGTTTCCTTCCAGGATAGAGGAGTACTTGATAAACCCTTCCACATTCACTACCAGTGCCAGCACAACAAGTTTTGCGTCTTTTCTTTTTTCCTTGCTCCTCCCGTATTGTGCCAGCTTACTGTTCGGTTTTTCTCCCTCAAAGTAGGTGTTGGTCAGATCATAAAGGATGATCTTATCCTGTAGATCAAAGAGTTCATTGGTACGTTTGGAAAGGTGCTTTTCGAGTGAATCTTTGACTTTGTATAGCTCAAGCGCACTTTTGTACAGCTTGTCCTTGGTTATTTTATCCATATCATAGCCCGTAAGCTCACAGACTGCCGAGTTTTCCTTTATCCAACGGACAGTTTTGAGTTCGGAAGCGGGGTATACCGCACGGGATACAACCTGTGTGGCTGCAAGACTTGCATCTTCGGCGCTGAATCCCGCCGAAAGTAATAAAGGTGTAAGCTGCAGCTTCTCCCATGTCTGGAAAGCAATATTCTCTGCTCCTATTTCTCTGGCATTACTGTGCTGGATGGTATCCATATCCACCATCCGTGACAGTTGCTGTTCCGATTTGATATCCAGCTTCTTGGAAGACACGATCCGACTCCAGAAGTCTTCAACATAGCGTCTGACGATTGGATCTTCCTCCAGGTCAAAAAGAGAAGCCTTGTGCTCATACTTCTCAGTAAGGTGTTTCTGTATTTTGTTGAGCTGCTCGGGCGCAGCATCCTCCATGAAACCTATATTCAGGATAGTGCGATGACACACCCTGTTGTCAGCATTACGGTAACTTTCCACCAGCCGGTAGTATCCGCTGAGTCTTCCCGAATCGGGATGTTTACGTAAAGAGAACTTGAAATACATGGTGTAAAGTACTGGTATTGAACCCCAAGATGCAATACCCCTTGTGTACTACAAACCAAAAAATGGCATTATACAGCCCGTAGAAAAAAAATCACGTAGGGGGGTACGGGTAATCGGAGCTAAAAAAAAGAAAATTTCCCGAAATTTTCTTTTTTAACCCCTAAAAGCTGCAATCTGGGTTAATACTTGGTACAATGTAAATGGTACTTGGTACAATAAAAATCTATCAAAGCCTGTATGCCTGTCTGACAAAAAGCTTCCAGCTTCCCTTTTCTTTTTTCCAAACCAGACAATTTCCGATACGCACTGGATTGACTTCTCCTGCGGCATTTATTCCCTTGGCTGTAAAAATATGGCGTACCACAGCCACATTTCCTGAAACGGTGATCGTCTGGTTTTCGGCCTTTATTTCTTTAAGTTTGACGGGTTTTCCACTCATAATTTCTTCGACAAACTCTGCTTTGTTCTGAATGATGCCAGAAGAATGGCCATAGCTTAAATCATCTGAAAGCAAAGTTACCAATGAAGCTTTGTCAGCTTTCATCATGGAATCAAAAAGGCTTGCCACAGCATGTTCTACTTTCTTTGACTCAGTATTGGAATTATAATTCCAAATAAAGGCTGTGAAGCTCAATAGTACGGATGATAAAAGAATTATTGGGGTTTTCATAGTTTATGTCTTGGTTTGGGTGGGTCATTTAACAGGTTTGCGGTGCCAATAAGAAGCAAGAACTGATCCGGTAATATTCATCAAAGGGCCAAAAACTGCCGGGGCAAGACCTACGGTAGCTATTCTTGCCATTTCTTTGGCAATTCCGGAGGCAAGGCCTGCGTTTTGCATGCCAACTTCCAATGAGATGGTTCTGCAATCACTCTCATTCATACCCAATAACTTGGCAGCCCAATAGCCCAGGGTATAGCCGGCCAGGTTATGCAGGGTTACAAAGAAGATCAGAAGCAATCCAATATCAAGTAAACTGTCCCTTCCTGCCGCTGTAATAATTACAATGATAAAAGCGATGCCGATCATGGATACCAGGGGCATGGCATCATCCAGCCATTTCACTTTACCACTGAAAAACTTATTGAATATTAAACCTGCTCCTATCGGTATGATGACTATTTTAACAATGTCCAGCATCATTTTCCAGACATTGACTTCCACAAACTCTCCAGCTAAAAATCCCATCAAAACAGGGGTGATAAATGGGGCCAACATGGTAGTAATTGCCGTGATGGTAATGGATAAGGCCAAATTGGCTTTGGCGAGGTAACTCATGACATTGGAAGCCATACCACTGGGTGAACAACCGATAAGGATCATGCCTGCTGCGATTTCAGGAGGGAATCCACTGGTCTTGGCCAAGGTATAACCGATTAAGGGCATGATTGAGAATTGACATAAAACTCCAATCAATACTCCTTTGGGCATTTTGACCACTCCCTTGAAATCGGATAAACTCATGGAGGTTCCCATGCCAAACATGATTATCTGCAATAAGGGCACTATCAGGCCACTGAGTTTGTAATCCCCAATTTGGACAAAATTATCAGGATAAAACATGGCCGCTGTTACAGCAGCAAAAATCAAAATGGTATAAGTATAGCCCTTTAAATTTTCCTTGGATCTTATACCGATGGCTAGTGTGATCAGGAATGCCACCCAAAATGGACCGGATGAAGGAAGGTCCATCAAATACCAGAAAATCAATCCCAAAATGAAAAAGGCTAAGGTAAGGAATACAGCGGATGAATAGATTTTATTTTTCAAAATGATTGTCCTTTTAGTTTTGATACAAATAGACTTACATTATTGATTTGAATAGCGGTCAAATCTGGTGCAAAAGACAAGAAAATTCCCAGGCAGTTATACTGCCCGGGATCTTTTTATTAACTCCAGGTACGGTCCCAAGATCTTTTCTCATCCCACTCGGTAGTCGGAGCAAAATAACTGGTATCGGATTTGTTCAGGTGCTGCTTCACGACTTCATCGTTCAGTTCTATACCTAAACCTGGAGCGGTCAAAGGTACATTGGCATATCCTTTTTCAATCATTTTGCCTCCCCAGGTGGTTTTGACCAAATCCTCCCACCATGGAAGATCTACAGAGTGGTGTTCCAGGGAAAGGAAATTCTGGGTTGCTGCTGCACAATGTACATTTGCCATAAATGACACTGGAGTTCCGGCTTGGTGCATGGCCATGGCGATACCGAATTCTTCGGCATAATCCCCTATCCTTTTGGTCTCCAATAAACCTCCTGAACTTGCAAGGTCAGGATGCACAATATCCACTGCATGGTTGTGGATGAGGTCTTTGAAGTTTTCCAGCAAATAAATGTCCTCTCCTGTTAAGGTTGGGGTTTCCAATGCTTCGGTGATGGTTTTATGTTGCTGCCAATATTGCCAGGGCACCATATCTTCCAGCCATGCTAATCTGTATTTTTCAAGTGCCTTGCCTAAACGGATACAGTTATTCATGTCAATATGCCCATAATGGTCGGTTGAAATCGGGATTTCCCAGCCAACCATATTCCGGACAGCTTCTACCCTTTTAGCCAATTCCTCCAGTCCTTTTTCAGTGATCTGAATACCTGTAAAAGGGTGCTTTGTATTGGAATAAGACATATAACCTCCCTGGTAGGCATTGGATCCTTGTTTCATGATTTCAGGATTTACCAAGCAACCAGGAATATTGATGATATCCCTGATAGAGACATCCATTTTCAGCCAGGTATATCCCTGCACTTCGGTTCTGTATTTGATTCTTTCCTGTTGTTCTTTAGGATTGTTTCCTTCAGGTGTATCTGCGTATAACCTGACTTTGTCCCTGTATCTTCCCCCCAAAAGCTGCCAGGCAGGAACATTGTATGCTTTTCCGCAAAGGTCCCAAAGGGCCATTTCTACGGCACAGACACCACCCGCCTGCCTTCCTTGTCCACCAAACTGCTTGATAATTTTGAAAACCCTTTCCACATTACAGGGATTTTCTCCCAAAATCCTGCTTTTCAGCATCAGGGCATACCTGGGATCCGCTCCATCCCTCACCTCCCCCAGGCCATAAATTCCCTGATTGGTATCGATACGGATTATGGCTGTCCGGCCCAACACTGAAGTTACGCAATACCTCATATCCGTGATTTTAAGATCGGAAGGGTTGGAATGGCGGTTGATGTTGGAGGTAGTCTCTGCAAGGGTATCACTTAGGGAAAGCCCCATCAATGCAGACAATGAAATACCTCCCAAAGCGGTTTTTTTCAGAAAATCCCTTCTATTGTCCAGTGTTTTGGGATTATCTATTTCAGCTTGCCTTTCTGTGGCATATTCCTGTTCTCTTCTTTTGTTGTCTTCAATTACTTGTTTTAAATAGGATTTCATGGTTATTTATGGTTAATGTTGAATGGGTTTAGGTTGATGTACTGTCTTTTTTAAGAATATCAGTCCTTTGAAAAAGATTTCTTACCAGTTCCTGTCTTTCAGGAAATTATCCAGTTCCTGCCGGGACATGGGTAGGTCTTTTTTGTTATTGAGCCAGTCGAGAAAATCTTTCACAATAGGTTCAGACCACCGGCTATCAATTTCTCCGGCTGTGTATTTTCCTTCTTTCAGCCTTTGGATGCCAAATTGGTCTCTGAGCATGATAAACTCAGCATTGATCACCAGGTCTGCCAATAAATGGGCAGGGATAAATATTACACCGAATTTATTGGCCAAAACTGCATCACCAGGTAATACTGAAGCCCTTCCTATTCTAATGGGATAGTTGATGGTGGTCAGCATCATTTGTTGGATAAAAGAAGGATCATGTCCTTTGATCCAGCCATTGAATCCTTCAATTTCAGAAAGTCCGGCCATATCGCGTACGGAACCATAAAATACGACTCCTCTTTTGGATTTGGCATAGATGGCGTTACCAAGGTTGTCCCCAATTAGAGTTCCGTCCACTATTTTGGCATAACTGTCCGCCACATAGATATCGCCTTCTACTAGGACATCAATGGGCCATGAATTGGTGCCACCGGCCTGAACCCTGCCTTCATTTTTTCCAATTTCCCTGACAAGATCATTCATATCGGGACGCAAAGGCATATATTGAGCCGTTACTGCTCTACCTGTCATTACCCTCTCATCATCGATAATGATCCAGTCATTTTCAAATTGATTGTGATAGCCTTTGTTCCTTAAGAAGCCCCAAGCTTCTTCCATGGATACCTTTTCCAACCTTTTCAGTAAGCCATCAGGCACTTTTGGCCTTCCGTCAGGAAAACGTTCCCCTGTCCATTGGGAGGTTAGCATTTTGATTTGATCTGCTGTCGGAGAAATTTGTTGGGCCTGCAGGACTACTGGGCAAACAGAGGCCAGGATAAATGCGAGAAATAAATTTTTTTTGAGCATAATGGTTAATTTCGGGTTAAACTTGATTATACAACAGCACCTGATGGATTGAAATTATTTTCAATTATTTCAATCTGATGATGGTGTCTGACTTTATTCGAAAAACGGAACACCTGGAACCGCGTACTTTCTCATGCCTTCTTCATTGATTTCTACCCCAATTCCGGGTTTTTCGGAAACAGTAATGAAGCTGTTTTCTGTCCTTGGGCCATCATAGGTCACGATATCCTTCCACAGCTGATCCGTATCCATATAAATCTGCCATTCCAGGATCTGGAAATTGGGAACAGAGGCACAAACATGGCACGCTGCCATAGCGCCTAAGAAAGAAGCCACCATATGGGGAGAAAAGGGCACGTAGTAGAGATTGGCCAGATTGGCAATTCTTTGGGCCTCACCCAAACCTCCGCACTTTTGAACATCGGGCATTATAATATCCACCGCTGATTCGGACAACAATCTGGTAAATCCATAAGCCAGGTAAATATTCTCACCGGTACAAATGGGGGTGGAAGTCTGGGAAGTGATGGATTTATACACCTCTGGATTATCGGCCGGGATGGGTTCTTCCAGCCACATGAGATTCAAAGGCTCATACATTTTGGCCATTTTTAAGCCGGTCACCGCATCGTACCTTCCATGCATGTCCACACAAATATCTATTCTCGGACCAACAGCTTCCCTAACTGCAGCAATGGCATTGTACATCCTGTCAATTTCTGCCGGACTTGCAGTCCAGTTGAACCTGTCATATTTATTGGGGTCTCTCGCATCATCCACATCGAATTTCACCGCATTGTAACCCCGGGCTACTGCATCTTTTGCAGCCACGGCATAATCATTGGGAGTGGGATTCGTTGAGGTATAAAGTGCCGTATCACAATACACCCGGATTTTATCCCTGAATTTTCCTCCCAACAACTGATATACCGGGACGCCAAAAACTTTTCCAGTAATGTCCCATAAAGCAGTCTCAATTGCGGTCAAGACCGCTACATATACACCTGATTGTGCACCTCCAAAGAATGCTCCTTTTCGGAGTTGTTCAGCCAAACGGTTGGGATTCAATGGGCTTTGGCCTTTGATCTGATTTCCCAATCTTTTGACCAAATGGTAAGTGCCATGAATGGCATCCACTGCTTCTCCACAGCCCCATACATCCTGATTGGTATAGATTTTTACATACAATGCACCCCTGACATAACCACATTTGACATCTGTGATTTTGAGGTCAGAGGGATTGGAATATGGCCGCTGCCTTGATACAGCAGCGCTTAATTCTTGGCCAAATGTTGACAAAAAAGCTCCTCCAGTGAGCCCTGCCACCAGTCCTTTTTGTATGAATGATCTTCTTGTATCTTTTCCTTTCATTATTGTTTTTTTTGGATTTTCTAAAATATTTATGTATTTCAAAATGACGGGGCGTCCTTAACAGCATATTTCTTGATAGCCTCTTCATTTGGCGTTACCCCGATGCCTGGTTTGTCGGTGAGATGAATAAAACCATTTTTGATTATAGGGGCTTCCAATATCAGTTCATCCCACTGTTTCCATTTGGAAAACCAATGGAATTCAAGACAAAGAAAATTTGAAAATGAAGCGCAACAATGACAGGCTGCCATTGCGCCAAAAGGAGACGCTACCATATGAGGGGCCACAGGCACATAATAAAGATTGGCCAGGTTGGCAATTCTTTGGCCTTCCCCCAAACCCCCACATTTGTGAAGGTCTGGCATTATTATATCTGCCGCTTTTTTCTCCAGTATTTTTCTGAAATCATGGGCAAGGTATTGGTTTTCACCTGTACAAATCGGGGTAGTTGTCTGTCTTGTTATTTCCCGAAGACTATCCAGGTTTTCAGCTGGAATTGGTTCTTCCAAAAACATCAGTTTAAACTGCTCCATTTCCTTTGCCATCCTGATTCCTGATGGAAGATCATATCTTCCATGGGCATCAAGGCACAAATCCATATCCATTCCGATAGCTTCTCTGACTGCCGTAATCTGTTTAACCATCCGGTTTATTTCCCCATTGGATGCCGTGCGATTAAACACATCCTGTTTGGCTGGATCTCCTTCCCAATCCAAATCAAATTTTATCGCGGTAAAACCGGCTTTTTTTACTTCAATGGCACTGGCCGCCATATCCTCAGGACTTTCTGAACTGCTGGCACTGTCACAATAAAGTCTGATTTTATCCCTAAACTTTCCACCCATTAACCTATAAACAGGCTGATTCATGGCTTTTCCGGCAAGGTCCCAAAGTGCGATTTCTATGCCTGTCATAACAGCCACATACATGCCTCCTTGGGCACCTCCAAAATGTCCACGTCTTAAAATCTGTTCAACAATTTTATTGACATCTAAGGGATTTTGGCCGATCAAAAACTGGCTCATGTTGTCCCAACCATCAGTTCCGGTAGCCACCCCATAAGTTCCTCTAACCGCATCCATAGCCTCACCATATCCGGTGATTCCCTGATTGGTAGTCAGTTTTACAAACATGTGGGTGCCATGCCCTTTCATGAATGCAGTTTTAATTCCTGTAATCTTAAGGTCAGAAGGATTTGAATATTGGGGACCTTTTTCGATGGCTGCAATGAGTTCAGAACCAAAGCTTGGCAGAAAAACAGATGCCGCGATTCCGGTCATCATTCCTTTTTGAAGAAAAGACCTTCTCTTATTATCCATTTTCATTTGTTTATTGGCTTAAATGATTACCAGGTCCTGTTTTTCAAAATTTCCTGGATCTGCTCCTTGGGAACCGGTAGCTCATCAATGTGGTCATTTAGCCATTTTGAAAAATCCTTTTCGATTTCATCTGACCAACGGGTATCTATCTGACCAGCTGTATAAATTCCTGCCTTGATCTTTTCATGACCAAACATGTCCCTTAAGCGGACGATTTCTGAAGTGACAACTACCCTTTCAGCCAGATGAGGTGGAATAAAGGACACACCGCCATCTCTCCCCAAAACCACATCTCCTGCCATCACCGTCACTTGACGGATTTTAGTGGGTTTATTGATGCCAATCAGCATCGTATTCATATCTCCCTGCTGATTGTGGTGCGAAGGATGGTAGCTGGTGAAAAAAGAAGTAAAGGAACCAATTTCTTTCAGGCCTACTATATCTCTTAGGGCCCCGTCGTAAACTATCCCTTTCCCTGTTTTGGCAAAAATGGCATTGCCCACATTATCCCCAATAGTGGGGCCATTCAAATGAATTCCAAACTGATCGGCCACATAGACATCATCCTTGATTAAAATATCCACTGGCCAGGTATTTTGGCCTCTTTTCCCTTCTTTTTTTCCTCTTTCATCTATGGCGTTATGAATATCGGGTCTTCCGGGCATAAAGGTGGCTGTAACTGCCCTACCAACAAGCACACTATCAGGATTAATCACTTGCCAACCATCGGCATATTGGTATTTATAACCCGCATTTCGCATCACTGCCCAAGCTTCCTCATGGGTCACATGCTTCATCCTTTCCAATATCCCATCCGGAACTTTCGGTCTGCCATCCTCAAACCGTTCTCCCTTCCATTCCTGGGTTAGGAACAGCATTTCCTCTTTTGAAATTTGCTGCGCTTGCACATAAGAAAGGATAAGAAATAATGATAGAATCGATAATGTAATTTTTTGAATCATTTTGGGAAGAATTATTGTTAACACAAAATTGGTTGGATAAAAAAGGCAGGTCCGGACACAAAGCGGACCTGCCTGCTTTTTAAAATTATCTGTTCCACCAGACTTTTGTTTCCAAATTATCCGGACCTTGGGCAGCAATTGCCGCCTGAACTTTTTCGGAGTTCACAGAGATTTCGGAATTTGGATAGGTAAGCCTGTTGATAAAAAGAACTTCTCTTCCAGGGAATGGATTAGGAGCTAATTCAGGGAAACCGGATCTTCTAAAATTGGCAAATGCTTCAGGGCCATTCATAAAGGAGGAAATCCAATATTGCTCATTGATCTGTTTGACAGCTGTGGCCGGATTAAGGGGATTGGCAGCCAAATAGGCATCAATCGCCGCAGGTGCAATCGCCATCAAAGCGTCATAAGAAGCCATTTGGAGCATATGCTCTCTGACGCCTGCATTATAGTACTCCTCAACCGTACCTGCGGTAATCCATCCGAGGTGTCTTGCTTCAGCCAACAACAACAGGGTCTGAGAGGCAGTTACCATAAAACTTGGCGCAGTCAATTTGTTAATCCTTCTCCTGTCCGCTTGGCTGAATTCATAGAAACTTGCCAAACCTTTTTCCGCAGCAGCTCTTACAGCCCCAGCGTTGTCATTGCCCATAGGCATCCCGACTTGAAGAGCTGGATCAAAGGATTGCCTATCGACTGTTTGGGTAGGTCCTGAAGTAGCACCAACATACCTGACTGCAATGGCGCTAAGTCTTGGATCATTGGAGTTTTTCAGGAAATTGACAAAAGGTTCTGTCAAATAAAAGTTTGCGGCTTCCGTAGCATTAAGGGTGTTTCCTGCAGGATTCAGGTAATTGGCGTCGTGCCTTACCGCTGCATTATCCGCATTGGTCAGAATCACACCTCCTGCAAATGCCTTGGCAACAGTCTGTTGTGCCAATGAAGGGTTGGCCTTACTGATTCTCATACCTGCCCTGAGCATCAGGGAATAACCGAATTTTCTCCATTTCTCTACATCTCCGCCAAATAACACATCAGCTGTTTCTCTGCGTCCTGAAGCACTCAGTGCGGCAGATGCTTCTTCCAATTCTTTGATGATATCCGTATAGATGAATTCCTGTGGATCATAGGAAGGAAAGAACACCTGTTGACTAAAACCTACTCCAGCCTCTCTATAAGGTATAGAGCCATAAGTATCTGTCAGAACCATAAAGGCATAGGCCTGAATGATTCTGGTCATTTGCGTCAAATTGCTTCGGGCAGGGTTATTACCAATCCGGCTCAAAACATCTTTGGTGTTTTTGATGACGTTCCTATAATACTGCTGCCAATTGGATTGGGTAGCTGCCCTGTTATCCTGATTGAAATTCGCTCCAGCAAGAACCCCTGAGTTGGGCGATATGATATGCTGTACCGCTCCCACTTCATATACCAGAATACCAAAAGAGGTAGGTCCGGCTGAAATGATTGCCTGGTTGATCTGAAACATTTCATCAATGGCGGTAGCTGCAACCCTATTGGTATTGAGCTCATCAAAATTTTGATCGCATGAGGTGCTATATCCCAAGAAAAGCACTACCCATATGTATTTAAATATCGTTTTCATGATTATGCTGTTTTAGAATTTGACATTAAGGTTGAAACCAATGCCTCTTGTAGTGGGCAGACCTGTAGCTTCCAATCCGACAAGGTTATCAGAGGTATAGCCAAAGGATTCCGGATCAATATTATCCACCCATTTTTTCAGCATGAGAACGTTATTGGCAACAAGGTTCAATCTTACTCCGGTAATTGGCCATCTTTCTGGAATGAATTTGGTGAAGTCATAACCGGCAGTCACCTGTCTCAATTTCCAAAATCCCGCATCATATACCACCGGTTCTACCAGACCCTGAGACCTTACGATTTCCCAATAGGATTGAACGGGCGCCACTACGGTATTTCGTTCACCCGCTAGATTGACTCCATCTCCTACTACTCCACCTTCTCGGCCTTCCAATGTCATCTTATGCAAACCATGTCGGACAGCATTGAAGTTGGTACCTGATATCATCACACCACCTAATCTAAAGTCTACCAAGAAAGAGAAGTTGAAACCCTTGTAATTGAATGTGTTGGTAATACCGCCAATCCATCTTGGTAAAGCACTTCCAAATTCCACTTGATCCGGAGTTCTTAGGGGAAGACCATTGGCACCAAAAATTTTACGGCCTTGATCATCTCTTAAGAAGCCAAACCCGGTTACTTGTCCCATTTCCTTGCCCACCACTTGTCTCAACTCACCGTTGAATACGTGGGTACCTACTGTGATTCTCTCACCTGGGGTATCTGTTAATAGGCTTAGGACCAAAGTTTTATTGTAAGCTGCATTGAAGGAGGCTTCCCAAGTGAAATTGCCAACTTCAACAGGTACACCGGTAATCAACATTTCCACCCCTCTGTTTCGGCTTCTACCGCTGTTGATGGAAGTATTAATAAACCCTGAGGCATCAGAAATCTGTGCCGTCACAATCTGGTCATTGGTGATTTTATTGTAAGCTGCCAAATCCAACAATAATCTACCCTGTAACAAGCGCATTTCCAGACCTACTTCTGTTTCCGATACCCTCATGGGTTTTAGGTTCGGGTTGGGAACGGTATTTCCGATGGGCTGTCCAACTGGTTGTCCGTTAAACAGGTTGGCATTGATACCATAGAACAAAACATTGGAATATGGAGCAACGTCAGAATCACTACCAACTTCTGCGTATGCTAACCTAAGTTTGCCAAAATTGAACCAGTCATTGGAACCTGTATTTTCCGTGAAAACCCAGCTGGTTGAAATGGAAGGGTAAAGAATGCTTCTGTTTGCAGGAGAAAGGGTCGAAAACCAGTCATTTCTTACGGTACCGTTGATATATAAGAATTTCTTGTAGGAAAATTCAGCAAAAGCAAATAATGAATTCACACCTCTTTCCACTTTATCATAAATTGGATCTTTGGCCCTACCGTTTTGTACAGTATATAAATCCCTGATTACAAAATCAGTTACCTGCGTACTATGAAGTTCTGATTCTCTTTTCATGTAGTTACCACCCACATTGGCATCTATTGCAAAATCCCCAAATTCCTTATTTGCGGATAAGATGAAGTCTGCATTGATTTCCCTGAAATTTCTGGCTTCCTGTGTCAAGACTCCATTGACAAAACCTGGAGGGGCTGGTGCCCTGGAAGCCTGTCCGGTTGGGAAATTGTTTACCTTTTGGGTCCTGGACCAATAATCCTGGCCTACCCTTCCCTGAATGTAAAGCCAATCAGTGAAGCGGTAAACTGCTGCAATATTTCCAAAAATCCTGTCCCTTTTTATTTCATTAAACTGTTTTTTAAGGGTAAAATACGGATTGGTCCTATTTCTGAACCTTGAATAAATGGCCTCGTTACCTTCTGCATCAAAAGCATTATCCCTTAGCACATCAAATGGCATAGAATTGGCCATATTGTAAATTGCCGTAGGAATGGAGTTGTCCTGATCAGCGATATTGGGAGGATTGTTGTTTTTCTCAATAGAATAATTGATGTTACCTCTAAAGCTTAATTTCTTACTGAAATCATGGGTAAAACCAAAATTAAATGTTTTTCTATTGAAGGTATTGTTAGGTACTATACCCTTACTATTCAAATCTGCAAATGAAAAACTCATACCGCCTTTATCATTGCTTGTAGCAAGTGAAATTGTATTGGTGGTATTCTGTCCATTTCTGAAGAAAGTTCTGATTCGGTTTCTTACAGGTTCATAAGGAACAACGATTCCATTAAACAATACCTGAGTCATTCCAGGGGCGAATCTTTCACCGAATGACCATTGTCCTGAGGTAGGGTTAGGGGTGGTAGGCCTTACCCCAAATTCCCCTTGGCCATATTCATATTGGTAATCGGTAAAGTCCAAAGGCTGCTCAATGGTGTGGTTAATGTTATAAGTCACTCCTATTCCTTTTGCGGTTCCCTTGGATTTGGTATTGATCATGATCACACCGTCCTTGGCCCTTGAACCATAAAGCGCAGAAGCTGCAGCACCTTTCAGGACTGTCATGCTTTCAATATCATCTGGGTTGATACTGCTTAGACCATCACCACCATCAGCTGTCACACCGCCACCTCTTTGGCCAAAAGAATTATCAGCCCCTTGGTTTCCCGGTCTTGTACCGAAGTTGGTATTGTCAATAGGTATCCCATTTACAACAATCAGAGGGTTGTTTTGACCTCCGATGGAAGACTGGCCTCTTATCCTCACTTTAGAAGTACCGCCAGGTCCAGTTCCAAGGGATGAGATGTTAACCCCTGCAATTTTTCCCTGAAGGGCATTCATAAAGTTGGGTGTCCTGTTGATGGTAACATCGTCAGAACTAACATTGGTAGCCGAATATCCGATACTCCTTGAGGTTTTTTGGATACCTAAAGCAGCAATTACCACCTCTTCCAATGCCTGAGCTTCCGGCTCCATTACTATATCAATAACGGTTCTGTTCCCGATGGCTACCCTTTGAGTCGTATAACCAATATAGGAGAAAACAAGGATGGAACCTTCAGGTACTGAAATTCTGTAATTACCATCAATATCAGTTACGGTGCCGATGGTAGTACCCAAAACAGAAATAGCAACACCGGGAATTGTTTCTCCTGATGAGCTGGTTACTTTACCACGGATCTCTACATTCATATTGTTGATCTCTACATCAACCCTTTTTTCACTGAAATTTTCGGATGTGGACCTTACACTGATCACATGGTTGACCTGCTTAAAATGTAATTGTTTTTGGCTGGCTACCTCAGTTAAAAATTCAGCAACTGTTCCTCTTGTTCTGCTTAACTGAAGGCGCTGGTCATCTTTGATGTTCTTATCTGTGTAGAAGAAACTGAACTCTGTTTTTTGCTCTATGGATTTAAGGATTTCTTCAATGTTTCCTTCCCGGATATCAAGTTTGATAAATACTTCATCAATACTTTTTATCTGGACCGATTCACTTTTGCTTGCTGTTGCTTGAAGACTTATGGTCAGGAAAAGGGCAATGCTGCTTGCCCATTTGAAGACCACAATCATTGTTTGGTAAATATTAGGTTTCATATTTTGGGTTGATAAATTGTACAAACAAATAATTATGGTATTCCCAAGTTGATTATAAATTTGGTTTGAGAGCTTGGGTAATAGGTTTGGAAATGGTTAGTTTTTTTGATGTTTCATAGGCATGTCATTTAAATTCCAGAATTACTTTTTTTCCCTGTATGGTATAGTTGAAATCCACTGAATGTGCCAAAACAGCCAAAACATTGCTGAGGTATTCATTGGGTTGAAATGTTCCTGAACATTTATAAAGCGGAAGGTCCTTTTGATTTTTAACTTCAAAATCCACCCCATACCACCTTTCCAGTGTTTTGATTACCTGAGGAAAAGGGATTTTTTCAAAGTGGAGAATGCCGTTTTTCCAATTCAAAATCTTTTGGATATCCACTTGATCCTTTGTTATATGGGAATCACCCATATTATAATCGACGGCCTCCCCTGGATCTACAAAAACTTCCTGCCCATTCAATTCATGGCTAACTTTGATTTTGCCTGAAGCAAGGGCCACAATAATTTCCAGGTCTTCTTCATAGGCATTGATATTAAAGCTTGTTCCAAGGGCCTGAGTACTTATAGGGCCGGTAACAACAGTAAAGGGTTTGGATGGATCGGATTGAACTTCAAAAAATGCTTCTCCTTTAAGGTGAATTGTTCTCTTGTCTGAAAAATCGGTTAAATAAGTAATGCTGCTTTCAGAATTCAGGTAGACCAAAGAACCATCGGGAAGTTTGATTTTGGTTTTTTTCCCTTTAGGAGCGCTCTTTTGGACTTCAGTGTTCTTGATTTCAGTTTTATATTCCTCCGGAAGATGGCCTTCTTTTCCATTGTAAAGGAGCAGACTGGCAACAATAAAAATTGAAATAATAGCAGCCCAGAGTCTCCATTCAATCGTATTTTTTCCATTTGAACCAGGATTTATTATGGCTGCCTTATCTTCTTGTTTGGGATCTTCTGAATTTTTGACTTCCTCTTCCCATTCCTCTTCTACCCATTGATGAAATATTCTTTCCCCCTCTTTACTTTCCATCCAATGGGAAAATGAGGCTGCTTTTTTGCTGTCCAATTTTCCTTGGATGTAGTCAAGATAATCCTGTTTGGTAAACTTCATATTGGGGAGTTTTGACTTATATAGTCTTCAATACATTCATTTACTCAATTGTCAATGAAAAAAAATTAAATTATATAAATGAACCAGGTCAAAAATAAATTTGGCATTGAATAAAATTGCGAAATGAGGGTAGACTAATGAAATAAAATAAATTAAAAGTGAATGGATCAGGTTGATCTATGAGAGAATAGGCAGAGGTTAAGAAAATTTCACTGCAGGGAAAAGGAGAACTTTTAGGATGTATTAATAAAGGCAAGGAAGCAATATCAAAAAAGCAATTTCTACGTGCAAGGGTTTTAAAGGTAGCCTGAATCTTTTTTCGAGTTCATTTTTTATGGTTTTAGAGGCAAGGTAGAAATGATTTTCGACTGTTCTTTTTGAAAGGCCTAAATGTTCAGAGATTTCACCGGACGAAACATGTTTGATGCTTCTCATGAAAAATATTTCCTTTTGTTGTTTTGGCAGGTTGTCAATGACAGCCTGGGATATGATTTCCAATTCTTCGTACTCGATTTGGTTTTCCGTAGTATTCACGGTTATTCCCTGCTGTTTAAGGGCATATTTTACATATTTCGATTTTCTGACTTCTTTTTTGGCCTGATGGTAGATTTTTGACTTTAAAACAGTAAGCAGATAAGCATTAAAAGAAAGTTCAGGTTTTAAATTTTCTCTGTTTTTCCAAACATTCAAAAAAATATCCTGCGCCATTTCGCGGGCATCTTCTTCTTCTATTCCAAATTTTTTTGCCGTATTAATAATTTTGGGATAAAAAAAATTATAAAGTTCAGTATAGCACTTTTCACAGCCATTTTTGAGGCTTTTCACCAAATGTTCGGTTTTATGAAGGTTTGCTGGTCTCATTTTGGGTCAATGTGCAATGAAATAAAGAAAAAAATTGAGAATAAGCAATTTTTATTCTATAAAAAACTTAACAACAGGAATAAAATTTCTGAAAGTTTAAAATAACAGAATAAATAAGAGTAAAGAGGAAGCAGATCAAAAAAATAAAAAATTATCCCATTTACTATTTTGCCAAAACCATTGTCCAAAATTCCCCTTTTTTTCCTGCTCCAACTTCCAAAAAATCAGCAGCCATCATCAACTCACAATGTCCCGGGCTATCCTTCCAGGCTTGAACAGCCTTGGCTTCATCCATATTTCCACGTGCAATATTTTCCCCTAATGAACGCCATCTGTATCCGATCTGATTGACACGGATTTCCAAGGTCGAATTATCAGAACCTATATGATTAAAAAAATTGTTCTGATGCATGTCATCCGAATGTTTTTGGGCTGCTTTTGCCAATAAATTGTTCCAATTCAAAGGATCAACAGCCGGCATTTCTTTTTGACCGCAGGTACATCCTTTAGTCCTTAATTCATTCACATGAAACAGCAATTTTTGATGATCAAATTCCAAAGGAACCATTACAATTTCTGGTTCGGCTTTTTCGAAGGATTCAGGAAATTCAACGCAGGCGCTCATGGTAAAAACGATGCCAACCATGCAAAATAGCGCCTGCCTTTTGAGTAAATGGGTGATTCTCATAAACCTACTTTTAAACTTTCCTCATTGGGACTGGTAACTGTCTAACAAGGAAAAAAATTATGGGTGATTAACTGTCACTAAAATATGGGCTTTCTTTCTCAATTGCAAATAAAATTTCAAAAAATATTTATTAACAATTTTATATTTTTTACATAAATCTATTTGTGAAGATAAATTTTGTATTACACCATTATTTTTTTTCATTTGATCACAAAATCCTTGCCGATTTTTTTTGAAGCACCTCATCCAAAAAATTAAATGGATTCAAAAAATAGTGTTTTGCATGCCCGATGCATTTTTATAAATTGCTGCATCATCCAAACTTGTATATTTTGAGAATACTTACCATTGACGTAGGAGGTACGAATATTAAAGCCAAATTAGAAGGTCCGGAAGAGAGAAGGAAATTTCCTTCCGGTCCGGATATGACGCCAGATAAAATGGTGGAAGGGGTACTGGAAATGACCAAAGATTGGGACTATGATGTGGTGTCCATAGGTTTTCCCGGCATAATTAAACGTGGAGCTGTAATTACAGAGCCCAAAAATTTAGGGCCGGGCTGGAAGGAATTTGATTTTGTTAAGGCGTTTGGTAAACCTGTAAAAATCATCAATGATGCAGCCATGCAGGCTTTAGGTTCCTATTCTGGCAAAGGTGTTCTATTGTTTTTGGGTTTTGGAACAGGCCTTGGATCAGCCATCGTTGTAGACGGTAAGGTCTTACCCATGGAATTGGCACACCTAACCTATCGTAAAGGAACTTTTGAGGATTATTTGGGAATCAGAGGCCTTGAAAGATTGGGACAGGCAAAATGGGAAAAGCATGTGCATGTGGTAGTTTCCCGTTTCAAAGCAGCCTTTCTTCCTGATGATATTGTTTTGGGAGGAGGAAAGTCTAAATACATCACGCAAGTTCCCGAAGGCTGTAGGCTGGGAAACAATCAGTTGGCCTACGAAGGTGGATTTAAGCTATGGAGAGATAAGCTGTAGTCTTTTATTTCTGGCAATATCGTTTCAAGGTCAGGTATTAATTATCCATATACCTGACCTTTATCATTTTTTCAGCCTTAAGAATTGTCGATCTTTCCTTAATGAAAGAAGAATTTACCTTGACCGGTTTATTTACTGACCTCTACGAGCTCAGTATGGCAGAAGCGTATTTCCTTGGAGGAAAACATGAAGAATTGGCCGTTTTTGATTATTTCTTTAGAAAATTACCATTTGAGGGAGGTTATGCGGTATTTGCAGGATCAGGTACATTATTGACAGCCCTTGAAGACCTGAGGTTCCAGCCCCGGGAACTTGATTATTTAAAAGGTCTAGGCTTTAACAAGAGCTTTTTGAAATACCTCAGGAATTTCAAATTTAGAGGTAACGTTTATGCACCCAAAGAAGGAACCCTTATTTTTCCAACCGAACCTGTTATCCGGGTAGAAGGTGGAATCCTGGAATCTCAGTTAATAGAAACCCTACTTTTAAATATTATAAATTTTCAATCCTTAATCGCCACAAAAGCTTCCAGGATGCGATTGGCCGCAAAAGACCGTTACTTGGTTGATTTTGGATTGAGGAGAGCCCAAGGACTCGGGGGGTATCATGCTGCCAGGGCGGCTATAGTGGGAGGGTTTGATGCCAGTAGCAATACTAAAGCGGCTCTGGATTTTGGCCTCCATGCTGTGGGCACTATGGCCCATTCTTTTGTTCAGAGTTTTGATGATGAGATTTCCGCTTTCAGGGATTTTGCATCCAAAAGACCCAATAATTGTACGCTTTTGGTAGATACTTATGATACGCTCCATTCAGGGATTCCCAATGCCATTACCGTAGCTCAAGAAATGGAAGCCATGGGTAAAAAGTTAGCAGGTATCCGTTTGGACAGTGGTGATTTGGCCTACCTTTCTAAAGAGGCCAGAAAGATGCTGGACATGGCTGGTTTATATTACGTTAAAATTACTGCTTCCAATCAACTGGATGAACAGGTCATCAAAAGCCTCTTGGAACAGGGCGCGCCAATCGATGTATTTGGTGTGGGAACAAGCTTGGTGACTGCTCCTCCCGATGCCGCTTTTGATGGCGTATATAAATTGGCCTATGCTTATGGCAAACCAAGAATCAAGATCTCTGAAAACCTTAAGAAAGTCACCTTGCCCGGTAAAAAACAAACCTTCAGGGTGGTTCAAAAAAATGGGACATTGCTTGGCGCAGATGTGGTAGGATTTCATGAAGAAATCCATTTCGATAAAATGGTTCATCCTTTTGATCCCATGCAGCAGCTTTCTTTTTCGGATGTGGAATTTGAACCGGTAATGCAAGCCGTCATGAAGCAAGGAGAAATCATCAGTGAGCAAATTTCCCTTGAGGAAGCTCAAATCAATCTCAAAAACCAACTAAAACAATTACCAGATGAATACAAGCGGTTTGAAAATCCACATGTGTATAAGGTGGGTCTAAGTGAGCAACTGCATCAACAAAGACTTGAAATCAAAGAAAGGTTTAAAAAATGAAAAAGCCAGGCTGCATTCAACCTGGCTTCTAAACCTTAAAGTTTTCTAACCCAAATATTCCTAAAGCTGACCAAATCTCCGTGATCCTGCAATTTGATGGGAAGTTCATCAGGATGCGCTTTGTAATTAGGAATACCGATATATTCAGTAGGCCCTTTGATTTCAACATTGTTCTGTACAAGTACTCCATTGTGCACTACGGTTACCCTTGCTGGTGAAACCAACATGCCGTCCGCATTAAAACGGGGTGCGGTAAAATAAATATCATAAGTGTTCCACTCTCCTGGGGCTTTCATGGCATTGACCAATGGCGGATGCTGCTTGTAAATACTGGCAGCCTGTCCGTTGACATAGGTTTTGCTCTCATAGGAATCCAGAACCTGTACCTCATAATGGGACATCAAAAAAATACCGGAATTTCCTCTCCCCTGTCCTTCTCCCTTGATGACGGTAGGTGCAGACCATTCAATATGCAATTGCATGTCTCCAAAACCCAATTTGGTCTGAATATCACCTTTTCCCGGTGCTACCGTCATAATGCCGTTTTGCAAGGTCCATTCGGGATTTTGCCCTGTTCTTGAGCTCACAAAATTATTCAAACTGGAGCCGTCAAAGAGCACAATGGCATCTGATGGGGGCATGCTGTTTTCCTTTCCGGGAGTCACTTTCCTAACAGCAGGTTCATAAAATTCTGTTGCCTGGGGCGGTAATTTAAATTCGATTTGTTGTGCGAAAAGCGGGACCGCTGCCAAAACAATGGCGAAAACCGAAAAACTACTCAATATTGTCTTCATAGGTTTATTGGTTAATGATTTGATATCCCAAATTAATTCAATTCCCAAGTATTCAAAAGCCGTTGATGTATTTTCGTTTTTGATGGCCCTTCGAAAATGATATTTTCAGGAAATTTAAAATCCTATGCAGAGACACCTACTCATTTTGCTTCTTGTGTTTTTGACTTTCGGTCAATTGGCCGCTCAACAAGATTATTATTTTCCGGGAGAAAAATTTGATCCCTCAATACCTAGCCCTAAAGAATTCCTTGGCTATGAAATAGGAGAATGGCACACCCGTTATGACAGACTGATTGCTTATTTTGAAAAACTGGCTTTCAGTTCTGAATTGGCTGAGCTTCAGGTTATCGGTCAAACCAATCAGCTTAGGCCTCTGGTGGTACTAATTATCAGTAAGAAGGAAAACATCCAAAACCTGGAAAATATCCGAAAAACTCATATCCAGCTGACTGACCCAAAACAAACAATGCCGGATGTGTCTCAGATGCCAGCCATTATTAACCTTGCCTATAGTGTTCACGGAAATGAACCATCAGGAGGTGAAGCCTCCATCCTGACCGCCTATTGGTTGTTGGCCTCCCAATCCGAATTGGCCAAAGAAATCCGGGAAAATGCAGTGGTCTTAATTGATCCTGCCATTAATCCTGACGGAAGGGACAGGCATACCAATTGGGCCAATATGCATAAGGGGAATCCTCCTGTGGCAGATCCTTTGGACAGGGAACATAATGAAATATGGCCTTCAGGACGTGTAAACCACTATTGGTTTGACCTCAATAGGGATTGGCTCCCATTAGCGCAGGTTGAACTTCAGTCAAAAATTGCATGGTATCATTCCTGGTACCCAAATGTAGTGGGGGATTTTCATGAAATGGGAACAAACAGCACCTATTTCTTTGAGCCTACTAAGCCTTTTGGCAGTGAAAATCCAGTAGTGCCCAGAAAGAACTATGAAGAAATCAACAACAAATTTGCATCCTATTTTGCTAAAGCATTAGATGAAATCGGTAGCCTGTACTGGACCAAGGAAGTGTTTGACAATTCCTACCCTGGTTATGGTTCCACTTATCCTGATATTCAGGGAGGGCTTGGTCTTGTCTTTGAACAGGGTTCGTCTCGTGGTCATGTGCAAAGTTCTCAAAGAGGCGACATTACTTTTGCCTTTACCATCCGTAACCAGTTGAAAACATCTATTGCCACCATGGAAGCCGGTGTAAAGGAAAGGGAATTCATGCACCGGTATCTGCGTGAGTTTTTCCAGACAGCCATCAGTGAAGCTTCAAGGGATAAGGTGAAATCCTACATCTTTGGAGACGAACATGATGCTTCCAGAAACAGACTTTTTCTTCAACTCTTGTTGGATCATCAAATTAAAGTCTATGAAAATGACAGGGACCTGACTTTAGAAGGTAAATCCTTCAAAAAAGGAAAATCCTGGGTAGTGCCGACTTCCCAGCCTCAATACAGGATGGTCCGTAGCATGTTTGAAAAGGTAACTGAATTTGCCGATTCTGTTTTTTATGATGCCTCCTCTTGGACCATGGCCCTTGCTTATGGGATGCCTTATGCCGGACAGACCGCATTTTCTGCATCTAAGGAAATCACCACTTTGGAAAAGCCAGAACTTCATTTTCCTTCAAGTGCAAACTATGTGGCCTACCTTTTGGACTGGTCAGATTACTTTGCCCCTCAATTCTTGCATCAGCTACTAAGTGCAGGTATTCATGTGGAAGTTGCAGCCTTTCCCTTTACATCTTCTACTGATGCAGGCACTAAAGAATTTCCGGCTGGGTCACTGATAATCCCAACCGCATTTCAAAAAACCGGACCGGACGAGTTGAGGAGACAGTTGCAAATTGCTGCTGTCAAAAGCGGTCAACATGTTTTTGCCACTCCAACCGGTTTAAACCTTAAAGGAATTGATTTGGGCAGCAATAATGTATCTGCGGTAAGGATACCTAAAGTACTGATGCTGATAGGTCAGGGTTCTTCCCAGTATGAAGCTGGAGAAATCTGGCATCTTTTGGATACAAAAGTCGGAATGCCGATCACCAAAATGGACATCAGCTTGTTTGGAAGGGTCAATTTGTATGACTACAATACATTGATTCTGCCATCGGGATTTTACAGTGCTTTGAACAGCAGTCAAATCAGTCATATCAAAGATTGGCTTAGCCGGGGAGGAACCATAATCTCTTTAAGGTCTGCCAGTCAGTGGCTTCAATCACAGGAAATAGTAAAAGAAGAATACCTAGCGGATTCCCCGGATCAAGGGCCTGATTTTGCATCATTTGCTTCCAGAAGGGATTTGGAAGGTGCTCAGGCTATTGGAGGAAGTATTTATTTGGCCCATTTGGATATTACCCATCCTTTGGGATATGGATACCGAAACCATGAATTGCCTGTTTACCGTAATTCCTCCATTTTCTTCAAACCATCCAAAAACAGGTACCAGACACCTGTCAGGTACACAGCTAATCCCCTATTGGGAGGTTATATTTCAAAACCAAACCTGGAAAAAGTCAAGCAGAGCGCCAGTGTGTTTGTCTCCCCTGTGGGTCAGGGTCGGGTGATTCATTTTATCGACAACCCTAATTTCAGGGGAACTTGGTTTGGAACGAACAAACTATTTTTCAATGCTATATTCTTTGGGGATAAGATGTAACAGGGAATAAAATCATGGATTAAGAAAAAAGGCAAAAGTGTTTATTACAATATGAATATCCGCCTACATACAAGTGGGCAAATTTTATACTTTGACAATAAGTGTCAATAACTTTCAGGGCTGAATTGTAAGTGTTTAATTGGCTGTAAATAAATAAGAAGGCCATGAATATTCTACAATTCAATGAAAGATATCCTGATGAGGCAAGTTGCATCCATTACTTGAAGGAACAAAGGGAAAGAGAAGGTGTCATTTGCAAGAATTGTAATTCCAAGGATCACTACTGGCTTAATTCTCTCAATATGTTCCAATGTAAACATTGTAAATTTAGGACAGGACTGAAAAATGGTACTATTATGGAAAACAGCAAGTTACCATTGAGGACTTGGTTGCTTGCAATGACTCTTGTAAGCGCAACCAAGAAGGGATTTAGCTGCCTTGAACTACAGAGGCAGATGGGTCATAGCAGATACGAGACTGTTTTCAGACTGTATCACAAGCTCCGGGAAGCAATGGGTAAACGTGACAGCCAATATAAACTAGAAGATATGGTTGAATATGATGAGGCTTTTGTAAGCAAGGCAACAAAATCTTCGGAAAAGACGAAGCTGAAGAAAGGCCGTGGAAGCCAAAAACAAGCTACTGTCGCTGTTATGGCTGAATCATCTATTCTTGAAGACCTAATTACTGGAGAAAAGGACAAAAGCTGCAGATATTTCAAGATGGTCAAAATAGATAACTTGAAGGCAAAAACAGCCGAAAAACTGATAAAAGGACTGATTGACAAAAAAGCCGTGCTCCAAACTGATGAAAGTACGACTTATGCTAACCTAGAAGATTGTATCGATGTTCACGTGAGCGAATTATCTTCCACAAAAGAGGGCAAGTTCAACCTCAAATGGGCACATATAGCAATAAGCAACCTTAAAAGGGATTTACAGAAGTACCATATGGTTGGGACTATGACACAAACTGTGTAAGTTGGTTTAGCTACTTACGAAGTTAAAGTTATACCTCGAAATTCTCTGTGTGATTTAGAAGAAACCGCACAGGGAATTTGAGGAACCCGCGGTAGGCGAATCCCCGGTCTGTGTGTGGACAATTTCTTACCATTATAACACACAGATTACAAAAATGAAAAAATAAGATCTCTTAAATGATGACTTCCTCAAGCAGTTCAGGACTGCCGGGGAGCTCAATTCTTTCCTTCAACAGCTTCAGAAAAGAGCTGTAGAGAAAATGTTTGAAGGTGAGCTGGATGCCCATCTTGGCTATGAAAAGCATCAGAGTTCCGATAATCCCAATTCAAGGAACGGCTATTCCACCAAAACAATAAAAAACACATTTGGAGAGGCTGAAATCAGAGTCCCGAGAGACCGGGACGGCAGCTTTGAGCCTGTCCTTGTGCCCAAACGCAGAAGTATGGCGGAGGGCGTTGAAAACGTGATCATATCCATGTATGCCCAAGGGGATGTCAAACCAGGACATCGAGGAACAGATCCGGGAGCTTTATGATATCAATGTATCCACTTCAACCATCTCAAGGGTTACAGGTGCCGTAGCGGAGGATATTGTTGCATGGAGGAACAGACCGCTTGACCCTGTTTACCTGATCGTCTGGATGGACGGTATATCCTTCAAAGTCAGGGAGAACTCCAAAGTGGTCAACAAGACCGTTTACATTGCCGTTGGGCTCAGGACCAACGGTCTCAAGGAAATACTCGGACTTTGGCTCGGCAAGAATGAATCTTCGGCTTTCTGGATGGGGGTACTCACCGACCTGAAAGCCCGGGGGGTTGAAGATATTCTCATAACGGCAACTGACAACCTGAACGGGTTTACTGATACAATAAAGGCCTCCTTCCCCCAGTCGGTCACCCAGATATGTGTTGTGCACCAGATCAGAAACGCATGCAGATATGTCGTATGAAAAGACCGCAGGGCCTTTACAAGGGATATGAAGGAAATTTATACTGCCCCTACCAAGGAGGCCGCATGGGCTGCACTTAACGATTTTGCCAAAAAATGGGAACCCAAATACTCCTATGCCATCAAAAGCTGGAGGGACAACTGGGACGGACTCACCGCTTTCTTCGATTACCCGGTAGAAATCCGCAAAATCATCTATACCACCAACCTGATTGAAAATCTCAATGGAAAGATCAGAAAATACACCAAAAACAAGCTCTCTTTCCCGACAGATGATGCCGTAATGAAGTCTGTTTTCCTGGCTGCAAGAGAAGCATCGAAAAAATGGACTATGCCTATCAGAGACTGGGGAGCTATTCTTAACAGTTTCCTGCTTATATTTGGTGATAGGGTCAGGCTTCTTGAAACCTGACAATAAAACCATAATTTGAAGTTTACACACTTATCGGGATAGTGTCATATGGTTTCAGAAAAGATGCTTCAAAACTATCTCAATGAATTCTGTTATAAACTAAACCGAAGATACTTTGGTAAAAAACTCTTTGATAGACTTGTTATTGCGAGCATTTGCCCCTACTTGTATACAAGCGGATAATCATATATTACAATTTTGCCTTTTTTCTTTTCAACTGCATTTTTTATTCCTGTTCTCCACAAAAAATCACCAAATTTGTCACAAATTCAAATTCAGTGTCCAATTCGATCCTTCTCCTTACTCCTCCCTTTACCCAGCTGAATACCCCCTATCCTGCTACTGCCTATATCAAAGGTTACCTCAATACTTTAGACAAAACTTCTTTTCAGGCGGATTTGGGGATAAAAGTGATCCTGAGGATTTTTTCAAAACCCGGGCTTAGGGAGCTCTTTACTGAAGCAGAAAAAAAGAAAATCCATTCATTTGGCTCCAATGCAAAAAGAATTTTCAAATTGAGAGAGGAATATATTGAGACGATTGAGCCTGTAATCAAATTCCTCCAGTTTGAAAATCCAACTTTGGCCTATAATATATGTGAAGGAGACTTTTTGCCCCAAGCCTCCAGGTTTGACCAATTGGATGATTTGGAATGGGCATTTGGAACCATGGGAATACAGGACAAGGCCAGACATCTGGCGACTTTGTATCTTGAAGATATAGGTGATTTTATCCAAGAGGTCTTAGATCCCTATTTTGGGTTTAGCAGGTATGCAGAACGCCTGGGAAGGTCAGCGGTTTCATTTGATCCCCTTCATGAAGCCTTAGAGGCTGAACCATCTTTTGTTGACCGCTATTTAATAGAAGAGCTTGAAAAAGAAATAAAGCAAGCCGATCCCTGTTTGGTCTGCCTTTCTGTGCCTTTTCCCGGAAATCTTTATGGAGCATTGCGCTGTGGAGACTATATCAAAAAGCAGCATCCCCATATTAAGGTAGCTATGGGTGGTGGCTATCCCAATACAGAACTGAGGTCACTTAAAGAACCTAGGGTATTCCACTACATCGATTATATTACCTTGGATGATGGGGAAAGGCCCTTGACCTGTCTTTTGGAATTCTTGGAAGGTAAGCGGGAAATCCACAACCTCAAACGGACCTTTGCCCTTGAAGATGGGAAGGTCCGCTATTTTAATGGATCCAAGGAAAGTGATATTCCTTTCAGCAAAACCGGAACGCCGGATTATTCGGGTTTACCTTTAAAACAATACCTTTCTGTCATTGAAATAGCTAATCCCATGCACCGGCTTTGGTCAGATGGCAGATGGAATAAGCTGACCATGGCACATGGCTGTTATTGGAAAAAATGTACTTTTTGTGACATTACACTGGATTATATCAAAAATTATGAACCCATCAGTGCATCCATTATCTGTGACCGCATTGAGGAACTGATAGCCCAAACAGGGGAAACGGGCTTCCATTTTGTGGATGAAGCTGCCCCGCCTGCCCTGATGCGTGAGTTGGCGATTGAAATCCTTAAAAGAAAACTGAAAATCAGCTGGTGGACCAATATTCGGTTTGAAGAAAGATTTACCAGGGATCTTTGCCGTTTATTGAAGGCTTCAGGCTGTATAGCTGTATCTGGGGGCCTGGAAGTAGCTTCCGACCGTTTGCTGGAATTGATGCAGAAAGGTGTTACAGTGGCGCAGGTTGCCCGCATTGCCAGGAATTTCACCGAAGCAGGTATCATGGTCCATGCCTACCTGATGTATGGATTTCCCACCCAAACAGCCCAGGAAACTATTGATAGTCTGGAAATGGTCAGGCAATTATTTGCCAACCATGTCCTTCAATCTGGTTTTTGGCATCTTTTTGCCATGACCTCCCATGCGCCTATTGGCTTGGATCCTAAAGCTTATCAAGTGGTAAAGACAGGACCTGAGCCAGGAGATTTTGCGGACAATGACCTAAGCCATGATGATCCTTTGGGTACAGATCATGAGCAGTTCAGTTCTGGATTGAAAAAGGCCCTGTTCAACTACATGCATGGAATCTGTTTTGATTTCCCCTTGCAGGAGTGGTTTGATTTTAAAATTCCAAAAACAAGTGTACCTGCAAATTTCATTTTCAAAGCTTTGCAGGATGAACCCCCAATGGCTTTCAAACCTAATGCTAAAGTGGTATGGTTAGGGGGAAAACCGGATTTGTTTGCTTATACCTATCAAAAAAAGGGGAAACAACGACAGGGGAATAAACTGATTTTTGAACATAAAAGAGGAAGTTCCCAGCTCAAATTGGGAGAAAAAGAGGCCCGATGGCTGATGGAAATCCTGCCTTTGATTCAGCCTGAAAGAGATAAAAAAGAGTTGACATTTTCCCAGCTAAAAGAATCATTTGAAAATTTTGGTCTGGGGGATTTCTTGGAGTTTTTCCAATCATCTACTTGGATTTCCCTGGAAGAGGAAGGACTTGTGCTGGTATAAAATGAAAAACCCAGCCTAGAAGGCTGGGTTTTCACTCACTTTAACCACTAACAACCATAAAACAAATTCATCATGCTCAAAGCAATCCGAACGATGAAAAACATCAATTTGTCGTAGTCCATACGGGAATCGAACCCGTGTTTCATCCGTGAAAGGGATGCGTCCTAACCCCTAGACGAATGGACCTTTCAAAAAGAAAACACTGAAGATTTTCCAGTGTTTTCAGTAGTCGATACGGGAATCGAACCCGTGTTTCATCCGTGAAAGGGATGCGTCCTAACCCCTAGACGAATCGACCATTTTGGTTTTGGGGAAAGCCGTTTTCGAAACGGTGATGCAAATATAGAGGGTTAAATCTACAATCCAAAACTTGACAAAAAAATATTTGGTTACCTCTGTTCAAATTGCTGAAAATAAGTAGAAAAAAATATTTTTAGTCTTTGCCAAACAAATTCTTAATTTCGCTTTTCATTTATAAAGACTAACCAACTTCATGAAAAATAAACGTGTTGCAGTCAATGGTTGTGGAAGGATTGGCCGCCTTACGATAAAATTGCTTTTGGAAAAAGAAGGGATAGACCTGGTGGCCGTCAATGACCTAACAGATCCTAAAACCCTTGCCCACTTACTTCAATACGATTCCGTTCACGGTAGGTATCCCCATAAAGTAAGTGTAGAGGACGGTCATATCTTGGTCCGGGATAAAAAAATCAGAATTTTTGCTGAAAAAGATCCTTCCAATATTCCATGGGCAGACCTGGATGTGGACATTGTCCTAGAATCAACCGGCAAATTCACAGACAAGGTTTCGGCTTCAGGTCACCTCCAAGCAGGAGCCAAGAAAGTTATCATTACTGCTCCCGCTAAAGATGATGATGTACCTACGGTGGTTTTGGGTGTAAACGATCATATCCTCAAAGGCAATGAGCGTATCATTTCCAACGCTTCCTGCACCACAAATTGCCTGGCGCCTATGGTCAAATTGTTGGATGAAAATTTTGGGATTTTAAAAGGATTTGTTTCCACGGTTCATTCTTACACCAATGACCAAAACTTACATGATGCCCCGCACAGGGATTTGAGAAGAGCTAGGGCAGCGGCCTATTCCATCATTCCTACCACTACCCATGCTGCCAAAGCAATGGAAATTGTATTACCTCACCTCAAGGGAAAGATTGAAGCCTCTGCCATGCGGGTCCCTGTGCCGGATGGTTCTTTGACAGACCTTATCGTGCAACTTCAGCGGGAAACAAACACTGAGGAAATTAATGAGGTATTCCGTAAAAGTGCGATGAATGAAATGAAGGGAATCATAGAATATGTAGAAGACCCTATCGTTTCTATTGATATTATCGGTAATCCCCATTCCTGCATATTTGATTCGGGACTTACTTCCGCCAAAGGAAATCTGGTGAAGATTGTGGGTTGGTACGATAATGAAGCAGGTTATTCTAACCGATTGGTAGACTTAGTAATGAAATAAGGGACAGCGTTTATTCTTCTGTCCCTTCAATTTTTTTGAACTCAGGTTCGAGAAAATCTATCGCCTCTTGAACCGCATCTAAAAATTTTTCGAAATGGTCTAAGAATTCAGGGCCGAAACCATGTGACTCAATGATATCCTTTCCTTCTGAGAGAATATCATTCAAAGGATTGATCTCAAACATGACCAAAGATGGCTTGACTTTATGCCGGATTTCCTGAATGGTATTTTCATCCTCCATGGAGGCCCCTTCGATATAAGTGTTTCTCAATTCAACCAATGAGGTATAAATGGCAGAAATGAGTTCAGCCTTGAAATCGGCATCACCATCGGTCATCTCATGGATCTTATCAAAATTAACAGGCGGTGTATTGTACATGCTCAAAATTTATTCACTTGCATTTATACCGGCCAGATACCCTGTACTCCAAGCAGCCTGAAAATTAAAACCACCTGTAATTCCATCAATATCCAGCACTTCTCCGGCGAAAAATAAACCCTCGAACAGTTTACTTTCCATGGTTTCAGGATTTACCTCATTCAAATTTACCCCCCCGGCAGTTACAAATTCTTCTTTGAATGTAGTTTTGCCTTTTACGGCGACAATATAGCAAAAAAGATTCTGAACTAATTTATGGAATTGTTTTTTTGGTAAATTTTGCCAGACAGTTTCTGTCATGATTTCAGATTGATCACAAAGATGAACCCACAATCGGGAAGGCAGACTGAAAAGTGGATTGCCACTGATTTTTTTCTTAGGATGCTCATTTTTGAAATTGTTAAGGTCACGGATTAATTGATCCTCAGTCCAATGCTGGTTCCAACGGATATGGGCCTTCGCTTCATACTTTTTATCATAAAGCCATTTGGCACCAAAAGCAGATAGTTTAAGCACAGCAGGACCACTGAGTCCCCAGTGGGTAATCAGTACCGGGCCTTTATAGGCCAATTTTGTCCCTTCTATTCTGACCAATGCATCGGGAACCGAAATGCCCATCAGTTTTCTTATAGGCTCCTGAGGGGTATTGAAGGTAAACAAAGAAGGTATCGGATCTACGATGGTATGCCCCAACCCCTTGATAAACGCAAATCCATCAGCCTTAGGAGATCCCCCACTGCATATAATTAACCTGTCAAATAAAAATGTTTTTTCCTTTGTCAGTACTTCAAAATGCCCCGCTTTTTTTTGAATTTTATCTACTCCATGATTCAAATAGACCTTGACCCCTACTTGACGGGCTTCTTTTTGTAGGGCATTAATGATGGATTGGGAATCATCGGAAACTGGAAACATCCTTCCATCTGCCTCTGTTTTTAAAGGAACTCCCCTGCTCTCAAACCATTCAATGGTATCTTTGACTGAGAAGTTTTTAAAAACCCTTTTTAGAAACTTTTCTCCCCTCGGGTAATTTTTAACCAAATTGGAATTTTCAAAAGCTGCATGGGTTACATTGCACCTTCCTCCCCCTGAGATTTTAACCTTGGCAAGAGGTTTGGAAGTTTTTTCTAAAATCATTACTTCAGCCCCTGCTTTTGCGGCATGAATGGCTGAGAAATATCCGGCTGCTCCGGCGCCTATAATTCCAATTTTCATCCTAAGATAGGTCCAAATAATCTATTTCCTTTTTCCAGAAAATCCACCCAAGATGCCACGGGCCAGCTCGCGGAAAATTGTCCTCCCAACCTGTCTGACCATGGTGTTTTTACTTAATTCCTCAATAAGTGTCGTTTCTTTTGCAGGTCGTCCAGGACTCTTCCTTTGGGCTGTTGGAACTGATTTTTCCTTTTCAGATTCGATTTCTGCGCGGGTAATCTTTTCATCCAAAATTTCAAAGGCACTCTTCCTGTCTATTTCCACATTATATTTTCTTACTAAAAATGAATTCTTTACCAAACTATCTATTTCTTCAGAACTCAGGATATTCATCCGGGTGATGGGTGACCTTAACAGGGTGTGGGCAAGTGGTGTTGGAATACCTTTTTCATTTAAAGCGGTAACCAAAGCCTCACCAATCCCCATAGAAGTCAGTACTTCTGCAGTATTGTAAAAGGATGTTATCGGATAATTTTCAGCGGTTTTCTTGATGGCAGTTCTGTCCTTTGCTGTAAATGCCCTTAGCGCATGCTGAATCTTTAAACCCAGTTGTCCCAGTACCTTTTCGGGAATATCAGTAGGGGTTTGTGTACAAAAATATACCCCAACTCCTTTGGACCGGATCAGTTTGACTATGGCTTCGATCTTATCAATGAGGTCTTTGGAAGCATTGGAAAATACCAAGTGGGCTTCATCAATGAATATACAGAGCTTTGGTTTTCCGGTATCGCCCTCTTCAGGAAATGTTTCATAGATTTCAGAAAGAAGTGATAACATAAAAGTTGAAAACAGTTTAGGTCTGTTTTGAATGTCAGTCAATCTTATGATCGACAAGACGCCTTTTCCATTTTCTGTCCTTACAAAATCATTCACATCGAAAGAGAGTTCTCCGAAAAAGCTTTCTGCCCCTTGCTGCTCTAATTCAATGATTTTCCGCATGATGGTATTGACAGTAGCGGATGAAACGGCACCAAACTCTTTTTGGATACCGTCTTTACCTTCATTTATCACGTACTGAAGGACTTTCTTCAGGTCTTTTAGGTCCAGCAAAGGCAAATGATGGGTGTCGCAATATCGAAAAACCAATGCAATCACCCCTCTTTGAGTATCATTGAGTTCCAAAATCTGGGAGATCAAAACCGGTCCAAACTCAGAAACCGTAGCCTTCAATTTCACTCCCCGTTCTCCACTGATAGACATCAATTCCACAGGCAAACCGGAGGGTTCATATGGAATCCCGATCAAGTCACATCTTTTTTCTATGATAGGGTTAAGTTTTCCAGGCATGGCAAGGCCCGAAAGGTCTCCCTTTAGGTCCATTAGCACACTGGGAATCCCATTCAAAGACAATTGCTCTGCAAATACCTGAAGGGTTACCGTCTTTCCAGTTCCTGTGGCTCCGGCGATCAAACCATGCCGGTTGAGGGTTTTGAGCGGAACTTTGATCTGGGCATGTGGTACCGGCTCTTGGTCCAAAACCGCTGTACCTAAAATAATTGAATCACCCTTAAATGTGTATCCCTGTTCAATATGGGCTTTGAAGTCATCGATTTTCGCCATGACAAAAATGGTTTTTGCTAAACATTACCTTACAAATTAATGAAACAAATCCATTCCTGCTCAAAAAATATTCCTTTTAGATTCAAGAATTTTCAATTTATCTTGAGCAAAGTTTGTTCGCTAACTGATTATGAAAAATTTTCTGTATCTCCCCTTTATCATACTTCATGTACTTGGATGTCAAAGTTCTGCCATCGAACCTTCCGGTTCCCCTCAATCTGAAAGCTTCAAATTGACTTTACAGGAAGCCAACCGATTGGCGGAACTGCCTCTGCACTGCATGCAGGTCGAATATCCAAATAAATTGAACCAAACCCTTGAAAATGAATCTTACCTTAAGGGCCCAAAAGCGCTGCATCCTGCTTTTTACGGTTGTTTTGACTGGCATTCAAGTGTGCATGGGCATTGGATGTTGGTCAGTTTATTGAGGCAGTTCCCAGAATTGGACAAAAAGGAAGCAATCAGAACCAAACTTTTGGAGAATATCAGCAAGGAAAATATTGCTGAAGAAGTAGCCTATTTCCATGCTCCCCAAAACAGCAGTTTTGAAAGGACTTATGGATGGGCCTGGGTACTCAAATTGGCAGAAGAAATCCATTTATGGGATGATCCTTTGGCCAGAGAACTGGAAATAAACTTGCAACCATTGACGGATTTGATGGTTGAAAAATACCTGGAATTTTTGCCAAAGTTGATATATCCTATCCGGGTGGGCGAACATACCAATATTGCGTTTGGGCTTTCTCTTGCTTACGATTATGCCGAGACGATGCAGCATGAAGAATTGAAAAATATGATCAAAAACCGAGCAATGGACTGGTTTCAATATGATGAGAACTGTCCGCTCCATTGGGAACCCAGTGGCTTTGACTTTTTATCCCCTTGTTTTCAGGAGTTGGATATCATGCGCAAAATCATGGAGCCTAATGAGTTTCTAGCTTGGTTGAACCGGTTTATGCCCGAATTGGCGAGGCCAGATTTTCATTTGGAGCCGGGAAAAGTCAGTGACAGAACAGATGGGAAATTGGTACATTTGGATGGACTGAACTTTTCAAGGGCATGGGTTTTATATGGTCTGATCAAGCAATTTCCGGAAAACTATGGTCATTTGATGCAGGTCGCCAATGCACATGTAAACTATTCCTTGCCCTCCATAGTGGATGATAATTATGAGGGGACACACTGGTTGGGGTCTTTTGCCATTTATGCCCTGCAGCAGGCCCCATGAAAGGAAATTGGAAAAAGTATCTGGGGCCGGGTCCATTGGTAGCTGCGGCCTTTATCGGTCCCGGTACAGTCACTGTTTGTACCCTTGCCGGGGTGAATTTTGGGTATGATTTGCTTTGGGCATTGGCGCTTTCAGTTTTTACCACCATTGTATTGCAGGAAATGGCTGCAAGAATTGGTTTGATTACCCAAAGAGGATTGGCCTCAAACCTATCTGTAACCATCCAAAAATCAGTTTGGCGCTTTTTTTCTTTGACTTTAGTGCTTCTGGCCATCGTCCTAGGAAATGCGGCATATGAAGCAGGAAATATCAGCGGAGGGGCATTGGGTGCTGAAATTTTTCTGGATCTTACGAAAATAGAATTGGGGAAACTTCAAATCAATCCCCTCAATGTCTTGATAGGTGTTTTTGCCTTGGTACTTCTTTTCAGTGGCAGTTATACACTTATTATCAGATTTCTGACTGGTTTGGTTATCCTGATGAGTTTGGCTTTTGTAGTCAGTGCAATTTTGGTGCAGCCACCTCTCTCCGCTCTTTTACAGGGATTTGTTCCAAGAATTCAGGGAGATCAGATCATCACCATCGTGGCCTTAATCGGAACCACTGTGGTGCCTTACAATTTGTTTTTACATTCTGGGTTGGTGGCGAAAAGATGGCAAAACCTGGAAGACCTTAAATATGTCCGTACGGACACCATGATAGCGGTAGTTTTGGGGGGATTGGTTTCCATGGCCATAGTAGTGACGGGAGTGGCAGGTGCTTCTATAGAAGTTAATAGTGCAGTGGATTTGGCTAAAGGGCTCGAGCCTTTGTTGGGCGGTAAATTGGCGAAATATTTCATTGCCTTTGGTCTATTTGCGGCTGGAATTACCTCAGCAGTTACTGCTCCTTTAGCGGCCTCCATGGTGATAACCGAGAGCTTTGGTTGTTCCAGTGATATCAAAGGAATGGGCATGAAGGGAAGTATTGGAATCGTTTTGGGGCTCGGATTGGTGTTTTCCTCTTTAGGAATCCGCCCCGTTCAGCTCATTACCTTGGCGCAATTGGCCAATGGAATCCTTTTACCTCTTCTTTCAGGTTATGTTATCTGGTTGGTCAACAGGAAATCTTTGATGAAAGGATTCGAAAACTCATTGGGTATGAACCTGCTCAGCATGATCATTTGGCTGATTACGCTTTTGTTAGGTTTTCTCAGCATCCTGAAAGTTTTCGGAATTATCTGAATTCTCCTGGATATATTAGATAAATCTTGTTATTTTTAGATACATGTAAATACAACATTATGAAAAAGTTATTTATTCTCGCCGCATTTGTTTTTGGTGCGTTTTTCTTTCAGGAAGTGAAAGCTCAGATTCCCAGTATACCTAAAATGGATCTTCAGACCCAGGTATTGGGAGCCTTGAATACCTTTGATGGCCTGGGCCTGAGTGCAGATCATGAAAGCAAGCTTAAGGCCAATAACCAAAGTTTTACGGATGATATTTTTAAAGTCCTGAACAGTTCTGCAACCGATGCAGTCAAAAAGAACCAGTTTTTGGATCTGAAAAAAACCAGACAAAATTTTCTGATGGGTTTATTGGGTCAACAACTCCTTGGAAATTATAACAAAAGTGTAACCAATCTGATAAAACCTTTTAAAAAGCAACTGGGGCTTGCTGCTCTTGCCTTTTGATAGGCTTTAACATTTAATTTTACCCAGCACCTTGAGCAGGCCATGGAAATTTTATTTAATTTTCATGGCTTAATCATTTCTGGCCCTTCATGAAAAATCAATTTATATTCTTCCTAAAATCCGCAGGATTTTAGTTTGGAGATTTGAATCTGCTTGTTTGTGTTCATTTTTGGTCTAGTTCGGGAATTTCTTCCCTTTGATTGAAGAGTGTTCATAGTTTTGAGACAATGGATTTTAGGTTTGAGGATAAAATGGACGGTTTTTTTCCTCAATTTTAATGGAAAAGGCATACCTCTTCCCTGTAAATCTTTATTTTTTGAGCTCCTGAGGGGTTTTTATCTGAATTTAGTTCAAAATCGGCTTGTAATCCTTACTCGTGAACAGTTTGAGCACTTCTCTTCTTCCCGTTCTTATCCACTTGGCTGAAACAGTGATAAATCTGAAGATAAACTTCTTGAGCCTGTCGGTAGGCTTAAGCCAATCAACTTTTCTGGAATACTCTCCAATGATATAGGTGTAAAAATTGGCATACATAGCCGTCATAAGCATAAAGGAGGTATTCTCTGCAAGGAACGAACAGGGCAACTTAGACCAGCCAAAGTCATTGTTGAGTACATCAAACAAGCGTTCGCTTGCACCCCGGGCGTTATAAAACCTTACAACAGCTTCATTGGACGATGTATGTTCATTGGTCAGAATAGCCCTGTAAGTAAATGCATCTCCACTAAACACATCTGCCTGCCCGTCTTTACGCCTGATTCTGGTAATGACCAGCCTGTAAGACCTGTCTTTACCGAAAGGTTTGTAGTCGGATAGGTCAGTAACTTCCATTTCCTGTACACCCAAACGTATTTTCTGCCACTTCTCAGGGGCTATACTTCCAAGGATATTATCCAGTTTGGCACATCTGTTTGCCCGTATATAAAAGCTTTCGGTATGTGCTTCCAGTGTGCGGAGAACTTCTTCCTGATAGGATGCTGAATCGGCTCTGAACCTTCCGATACGGATATTTTCATTGGTAAGCTGCCCAAACATGCGTGTAAGTGTATCAGCCTGCAAATATTTGGCCTGACTGTTGCCATTTCTGCCCTCTACGTACACAGGAATGGCCTGTGAAAATTCAGGATGTGCTATGGAAGCTACACCTGGCTGATATCCATAGACGTGTTTATATGTCTTTTTTGAATCGTACTTTTCAGTTGGAATGACGGTGTTGTCATAATCGAGGTCGTAAGCAACACCTGACTTGAGTAATCCGGTCTTACAAGCTGATTTTAACAACAAGCTGTTGAGTTTTCCATTGATATTAAATTCATGGCTTACTCCACTGGACGGATTTATAAAGAGTTCTGTATCAACAGCAAGCTCTTTGATACCTCTCAGAATTGTATCGGCACTGCATACTGAAAATGAAGGGACCTGTTCAAGTGCGTCTCTCAAGTGAACATTGATATCTTCAGTACAGTCGCCACCATTAAAGAAAATAGCCATATGATTGGCGAAAATGTCACTGTATGAAAACCCTCCCCTTAAGGCTCTAACCCCCAATTGATTATCAATGAGTTCTGGGAGACCAGAATTTTTGAAAGAGTTAAAAACAAAATTAAAACCTCCGAAAGGTGTGATTTTTTCTGTCGAATTCGTAATTTTCATACCGCTTATCTAGTTTGAGTGGTATCATCTAAATAAGTGAAAAAAAACGAGCCGGAAAAGCCTGAATTGAATAAATTCAGCCACTTTTTCGGCTTTTTTTAAATCCGCCCTGCGGATTTAAGGTTCTTATTGGCAATTTTATTTGCTGGCTGTTCCCAAGTTGGATTTGAAGCACGGGTATGGTTGACCGATCCATCAAAAAACATTTTATTTCAGCAACAGGAAAAAATTCCATTTTCAAGTGCAACGCATTTAGGTAAGGTTATTGAGATCAATCCAGAAATGCAATATCAGGAAATGGATGGCTTTGGCTTTACCTTAACCCAAGGGTCTTCCATGCACCTTTTGGGAATGAGCAAAGAAGCCAGAAAAGCAATTTTGGAAGAGTTATTTGGATCGGGTGAAAAAAGCATACGGATCAATTATCTGCGACTTTCCATAGCTGCATCTGATTTGAATGAAACAGTTTTTTCCTACCATGATTTGGAAGAGGGGGAATTTGATCCTGATCTTGAAAAATTTGATTTGGGTCCCGATAGAAATGATGTCATTCCAGTGCTAAAGGAAATTTTACAAATCAATCCTGACATCAAACTGATGGCCTCACCTTGGTCTCCCCCTGCCTGGATGAAAGATAATAAAGATACCCGTGGGGGCAAATTGCTGCCTGAAAATTATGATGCCTATGCGCTCTACTTTGTCAAATATATACAGCAGATGGCAGAAGAAGGCATAGTGATTGATGCCGTGACCGTACAAAATGAACCTTTACATCCAGGCAATAATCCCAGTTTATTGATGCTTGCCGAAGAACAAAGGGATTTTGTCAAAAACCACCTTGGGCCCAAATTCAAAGAATATGGGATTTCTACCAAAATCATCATCTATGACCACAATGCGGATAGGCCTGATTACCCGATCAGTATTTTGGATGATCCGGAAGCCAAAAAGTGGATAGATGGCTCTGCCTTCCACCTTTATGGCGGGAAAATAGAAGCGCTTTCAGAAGTCCACCGGGCCCACCCCGATAAAAATATCTATTTTACTGAGCAATGGATCGGTGCTCCCGGGAACTTGGCAGGTGACTTCGCCTGGCATATCAAAAATTTGGTAATTGGGGCAAGCAGAAACTGGGCAAAAACGGTCTTGGAATGGAATTTAAGCTCCGCTCCTGATCTCAAACCCTTTACAGATCGTGGTGGCTGTAATCAATGTTTAGGTGGCATTACCATCTATGGAGATGAAGTTTTCAGGAATCCTGCTTATTATGTGGTGGCTCATGCCTCAAAATTTGTTGACCAAGGTTCAAAGAGGATTGATTCTTCTGAACCTGATGGTCTTCCGAACGTGGCTTTTTTAAGACCTGATGGGAAAGTTGTATTGATTGTTCTGAATGAAGCTAAAGAATCCTCGGAATTCCATATCCTTTATAAGGAACATGCAGCCTCAATGGAATTAGAACCAGGTGCAGTGGCCACTCTGCTTATTGATTGATTTTCAAACTGGAATGATATTACGGTAATGGATTTTGGGAAGAAATGCCCTTAAGATATATTTTGTCTCAGGAATGTGTTTAACTTTAATTAGTCTTTGAAGGATATCTTCATTGTGAACCAAGCATTCCTCTTGAGTTATAAAACCATAGGCAGTAAGTATTCCGTTTTCGAAGAGCAGGACACAAGTTTCCTGAACTGATCTTCCTTTTTCTTTGATCAATACGGATCCTTTTTCAGTTTGGATAGAGGCTATAAATTGCCGTGCTCTTTGGTTATATTCATGTACTTCTTCCTTGCCACAACAGGCTCCATGGCATTTGTTGATTTGGTGGTCATAGCAGGCTTGGACGGTTTTTTGAATACCGGTCAATTTGGGGCAAAGTTCAAATAGTTCGGTTTGATCCATGATATATTTCCAGCCTTCTGAATGCGAGTCAAATTCCATAAGGGTTGGGATTTTACCGGTATTTTTACTCACTTGAAAACGGATAAAACCCTGACTGTCTTCGTACTGAAACAAAGCCCAGTTACTGCTTTGGTTTTTCAATGCCCTATTGTATTTGGGCCAAAGTCTTTTTATTTCCATGGTTTCGAGCAAATAGGCCAGAAATTCGGATCCTGTCAATTCCCAACTGATATCGTGGATTTCGGATTTGAGCTGAAATTTTTCCTGACTGTTACCGGAAAAGTGGCTTTTGAACCTGCTTTTGATATTGAGTGCTTTACCTACATAAATGACCTGACCATTTTTATCATGGAAGAAATATATTCCGGTAGCTTCGGGAATCTGCTGGTATTTTTCCTGGGAAATATGGGGAGGAAGAAAGCTTTCCCCCTTTCCTTTTTTGAGGCTTTGGAGAATGATATCCGATTGATTTTGGTAAATTTTTCTAAAAAGTACCTCAGTGGCTTCTGCATCTCCATAGGCCCGGTGTCTTGCACTTATTTTAATGGAAAGTTGCTCGCAGATCCTTCCCAAACCGTAGGATCCCAAGCCCGGGAATGCTTTCCTGCTTAGTCTGACGGTGCATAATTTGGGAACATTGAAATCCAAACCACAAGCTTTGAAGGCTTCTCTGAGAAATGAATAATCAAAATTGACATTGTGGGCGACAAAAATCCTGTCTTTTAAAAATTCATATAGTTCACCCGAGACTTCTTCAAAGGTCGGCGCTGATTCCACCATTTCCTGGTTGATTCCTGTCAGGCCTGTAATAAAATTGGGAATGAATCTTTGTGGATTGATCAGGGTGTGGAACTTTTCCAGGACCTTTTGGCCATCAGAGACAATGGCGGCAATTTCGGTAATGCTCCCCTGTGTGGGATTGCCTCCTGTGGTTTCTATATCGACAATGACAAATTCCATTTCATTTCCTCAGGGCAAGATTATAGAAGCTTTTTGAATAAACCATTTCCCTTTCAAAATAGTGTCAGAAGATGTCTGACTTTATATGATTTTTCCAATCTTGACCTAAATTTTAGCGGTTATCAACTGCCCCTGTTCAGGTTTCAAAAATTTTAATAAATTACGAAAATTAAACCTAAAAAAGACCTAAATACCTTGAAAAGAAGAGATTTTGTCAAATTGAGTTCCCTTTTGACGGCAAGTGCAGCACTGCCTTTCGGCAGTCTTTCAGCCTGGCCAAAAGGTAAAATATACCATATCGGTATTTTGGGATATGGTGACAGAGGATCGGGATTGCATAAGGTCCTGAATAATATGCCGGATAAATTTTTGGTAAAAGGGGTCTGCGATGACCTTCCCCTGAGACTGGAAAATGCAAGGAAAAACTATCCTTCAGGAGTCCAATTTCATCAGGATTACAGAAAGCTTTTAGAGCAGAAAGACCTGGATATCATCCTGGTGGCTACGCCGCTTTATCTTCATTTTGAACATGCGAAGGCTGTTTTGGATGCAGGAAAACATCTTTTTTTGGAAAAAACCATGGTTTTTAATGTGGATCAAGCCATAGAACTCAATTCCCTCAAGAAAAAACACACGAAACAGGTCATCCAGATTGGCCATCAATACAGGTATTCCCCCCTTTATTTTAGGGTAAAAGAAATGATCCAAAATGGTTGGTTGGGAGATGTGACCCAAATTGAAGCCAGGTGGGACCGAAACCATAACTGGAGAAGACCTGTTCCAAATGCGGACTTAGAAAGAAAGATCAATTGGAGGATGTACAGGGAATATTCAGGTGGACTTGTGGCTGAGTTGCTATCCCATCAGATGGATTTTATCCATTGGGCTTTTGAAACCCAACCCAGCTCTATTTATGGTGTTGGTGGTATTGATCATTTCAAAGATGGAAGAGAGACTTTTGACAATGTGCAGGTGACCCTTCGTTATGAAAAAGAAGGCATGGTGGGAAATTTTGGGGCTACTTGTGCCAATCAACATGATGGCTATTCTTTCAAGATCAAAGGAAGCAGGGGAATGGTCTCTTTATTGACGAATGAGGGGATCTTTTATCCCGAACCGGATACCCGGAGCGAATTGGAAGAAGTAGATGGTGTTTCCGGAGCAACAAGGTTGGTCTGGTCCAATGACAAAAAGGGTGTCAAAATCCTGGACCAACCCACCCGGGACGGTTCCTATTATGCCCTGGAAGATTTTTACCGCTGTTTGGTGGAAAAGGACCTTCCCCATTCGAATACAATCAATGGTGGTAAGACGGCCATTGCCGTCGCCTTGGCCAATGAGTCAATTTACACGGGCAAAAAAATGGAATGGAAACCAGAATTTGACCTGGTATAAATTCTTTTTTGCCCAGGCCTGTCAGGTTTTCAATACCTCAAAGCTTTGAAAATAAAAAAAACCGGATCCCAAGGGATCCGGTATGGTTAAGTGTAAGTTCAAGTAAAAAATGCTGGTTCTCTCTAGGTTAAGGGAAAAAGTTTTTCTGAGAAATGACATTGATGTAAATTTCTGTAATTCTTGGGTCACAAAAAATACCACTTTTGTGGTATTTTTTAGTCTCTGCGAAGCCCCAATGCAAGCTATTTAGTGTTTTTTACTTTAAAGGTTTATCCTTTTACATTTTGCTTTTTCCCTTAACTCTTTTTCCTCTCCTTTATCCCGGACCCTCCCTAAATCAGTCAACTGGACTGATTCTCAACTCTAGGTTCATTCCTCATTTTCCATTCTACATTCAACATTCCTCATTATTACCCTCAATCCTAAAGGCTAATGGACTCTGGCATACTGTTCAATCAATTTTTCCGCACACCTCTCGCCATCCATGGCTGCAGAAACGATACCTCCTGCATAACCAGCCCCTTCCCCACAGGGATACAATCTTTTTACCTCAGGATGCTCAAAACTTTCTCTATCCCTTGGGATCCTGACCGGGGAAGATGTCCTGCTTTCCACGCCGATAATTTGGGCTTCATTGGTCAGGTAGCCTTTCATTTTTTTCCCAAAAGCCACAAAGCCTTGCTTCAACCTTTCTGCAATGAAATCAGGCAGCACTTCATACATATCCACTGATTTCAAGCCGGGCTGGTAAGAGGTGTCCAAAAGCGATGGACTGACTTTTTTATTTACAAAATCCACCATACGCTGTGCAGGGGCAGTTTGGGTTTTGCCTCCAAGCAGCCAGGCCTTTTGCTCCACTTCAGCCTGGAACATCATGGCTGCCAGAGCTCCATATTTTTGGTATTGGGGCAAATCTTCAAGTTCTACGGCTGCAACCATCCCTGAATTGGCAAACTTGCTGTCACGCCTGCTGGGACTCATTCCATTGACTACGATTTCTCCCGGAGATGTGGCTGCAGGAACAATAAAACCACCAGGGCACATACAAAAAGAAAAGACTCCCCGCTGTTTTCCCTGAAAGTAAGTCTGTTGAACCAAAGCATAAGAAGAAGCCGGTAAATACGGCCCCCTATCCATTTCGCAATGGTATTGAATCCTATCAATCAGGTTTTGGCTATGTTCTATCCTTACCCCCAAGGCAAAGGGTTTGGCTTCAATCAGGATATTTTTATGTTTCAGAAGATGAAAAATATCCCGCGCAGAGTGACCCGTCGCAAGGATCACCCCAATGCCCTTGATTTTTTCCCCCTCTTGGGTTACAACACCTTTCATTTCATTCCCCTCCAAAATAAAATCCACTACCTTCGTTTCGAAAAGGACCTCCCCACCTGCCTGCAGGATACTTTCCCTGAGTTCTGCCACCAATTTGGGGAGTTTGTTGGTTCCGATATGGGGATGGGCATCCACAAGGATTTCTTCGGTTGCCCCATGGGCAACAAGGATTTCCATTATTCTCCTGATATCACCGCGTTTTTTTGAACGGGTGTATAATTTTCCGTCCGAATAAGTACCGGCACCACCTTCTCCAAAACAATAATTGGATTCGGGGTTGACGATATGATCTTTATTGATAGCGGCCAGGTCCCGCCTTCTTGCCCGTACATCTTTGCCTCTTTCAATAACAATAGGCTTGATGCCCAATTCTATGGCCCTTAGTGCGGCAAATAAGCCTGCAGGACCAGCGCCAACAATGATGAGTTGCTCCTTATTGGAGACGTTTTGATAAGCTTTTGGTGTTTGAAGCAGAGGAGTCGGCGCTTCATTGATAAAAACTTCAGCAGTGACATTGACCCGTACCTGCCTGCCGCGGGCATCAATGGATCTTCTGATCTGGCGGGCTATGGCCTGGGCATTATCAGCCGATAAACCTGCTTTTTTCAGGGCCACATGCTGAAACAATCGGTCATCGTAAGCCTCTTCCGGGCTTAGTTGTAATTGTAGTTCTTTTTTCATTGGGTAAGGTATTTATCCTTAAAATTTAGAGGCGGGATGCTGGAGATTAGAGACTAGACTCAAGACATAAGACGCAAGATTTTTGATGTCGGAAGTGGGAAGGCGGATTTCGGAGTTTCCGACCTACGCCTTTCGAAATCAGAATTTTGAATCGACACTATCCCGATAAGTGTGTAAACTTTAAATTATGATTTTATTGCCAGGTATCAAGAAGCCTGACCCTATCACCAAATATAAGCAGGAAACTGTTAAGAATAGTACCCCAGTCTCGAATGGGCATCGTCCATTTTTTCGATGCTTCTCTTGCAGCGAGAAAAACAGACTTCATTACGGCATCATCTGTGGGGAAAGAGAGCTTGTTTTTGGTGTATTTTCTGATCTTTCCATTGAGATTTTCAATCAGGTTGGTGGTGTAGATGATTTTACGGATTTCAGCGGGGTAATCGAAGAAAACGGTGAGTTCATCCCAGTTGTCCTTCCAGCTTTTGATGGCATAGGAGTATTTGGACTCCCATTTTTTGGCAAAATCGTTGAGTGCAGCCCATGCGGCATCCCTGGTAGGGGCGGTATAAATTTCCTTCATATCCCTTGTAAAGGCCCTGCGGTCTTTCCATACGACATATCTGCATGCGTTTCTGATCTGGTGGACGACACATATCTGGGTTACCGACTGGGGGAAGGAGGCCTTTATCGTATCAGTAAACCCGTTCAGGTTGTCAGTTGCCGTTATGAGAATATCTTCAACCCCCCGGGCTTTCAGGTCGGTGAGTACCCCCATCCAGAAAGCCGAAGATTCATTCCTGCCGAGCCAAAGGCCGAGGATCTCCTTGAGACCGTTGGTCCTGAGGCCAACGGCAATGTAAACGGTCTTGTTGACCACTTTGGAGTTCTCCCTGACTTTGAAGGATATACCGTCCATCCAGACGATCAGGTAAACAGGGTCAAGCGGTCTGTTTCTCCATGCAACAATATCCTCCGCTACGGCACCGGTAACCCTTGAGATGGTGGAGGAGGAAACATTGATGTCATAAAGCTCCCGGATCTGTTCCTCGATGTCCTGGTTTGACATTCCCTTGGCATACATGGATATGATCACGTTTTCAACGCCCTCCGCCATGCTTCTGCGTTTGGGCACAAGGGCAGGCTCAAAGCTGCCGTCCCGGTCTCTCGGGACTCTGATTTCAGCCTCTCCAAATGTATTTTTTATTGTTTTGGTGGAATAGCCGTTCCTTGAATTGGGATTATCGGAATTCTGATGCTTTTCATAGCCAAGATGGGCATCCAGCTCACCTTCAAGCATTTTCTCAACGGCTCTTTTCTGAAGCTGTTGAAGGAAGGAATTAAGCTCCCCGGCAGTCCTGAACTGCTTGAGGAAGTCATCATTTAGGAGATCTTCTTTTTTCATTTTTGTAATCTGTGTGTTATAATGGTAAGAAATTGTCCACACACAGACCGGGGGGCGCCTACCGCGGGTTCCTCAAATTCCCTGTGCGATTTCTTCTAAATCACACAGAGAATTTCGAGGTTTAACTTTAACTTCGTAAGTAGTGAAACCAACTTACACAGTTTGTGTCATAGTCCCTTTGAATCCCAAAATCTTAAAGTTTTTTATTCATTTCAGCTGAAAGCTCAACAATTATCGTACTGAGCAGAAAGCTCTGGACAACCCCAAATTCTTAATGAAAACCTTAATATTCTTAACTTCTTAATGGTTCAAATTTCCACTTCCCAACTCCACCTTTCGAAATCCGACTTTCATTCCTCATTCCTCATTCCTCATTCTCCATTCTCAATTCTTCATTCCTCATTCTTCATTCCTCATTTCCATCCCTACATCCTGGCCCCTCGCTAAAAAGCTTTACCAAAGCTTTTTTTTTTACGCTCTGTCCTCATCATTCCCAAAAACTTCCTTCACCACCCATCCTTTGCCCCATTCCTCCATTTCTTGCTGGCTCCAAAGTTCGGGAAAGAAAATGACTTTTTGGAAGCGCGGGGGTAGGTATTTCTGCCAGTTGGTACCTCCGGTGGCTGCGATGTCCTGCGGATCCCGTTGCAAATACCTCACAGCAGATTTATAATGCGCCAAAGGCCAAAACACATTGGCTTTCAAATCCAAAGACCTCATCAACTGTTTCAACTCTTCGTCCTTATCAGTACATTCCTGATACTTTTTCCAGATATTTTTATCCTTATAGGTTTCAATCAATTCCTTGAGCGCTTTGCCATATTTTTTCTCAAATGACTTCAATGTTAGGGTCTTTTCACCGGTTGCAAGTTCCTTGGCCCCATGCTGCCAATACAGATTGTCAAAAATCACTTCTGTATCTTTTTCATATTTCAGGGCCTCCCTCCTGTCCAAATGAATGAGTTGGTGCACATCAGTAGACAGGATTTCAATCACCCTGTACTGGGCACTTTGAAATCCGCTGGAAGGCAATAGGGACATGCGGAATTTCAGGAACTGCTCTTTTTCCATTCCTTTCCACATGACTGCAAAGGAGGAAATCAGTTGGTCAAAATACATGATCACCCTTTCCAACCTTTCCTTAAAGAATTTGGCCTCGATGGGCTTTTTATCTGCTATCTGTTCCAATTCCCAGATGATCAGTTTGAAGTAGAGTTCCGTAATCTGGTGGTAGATGATAAAGATTTTTTCATCCTTAAAAGAAGTCCTGGGTTGTTGGAGGGATAGGAGAATATCCAGGTTGATATAATCCCAATAGGTCATATAATCCGCATAAAGCAGACCTTCCAGGTAAGAAGAAAGATCCTGTCCGGAAGCTTTGAATTTTTCCTGAAGCAGCTCTATTTTATCTAAAACGTCTTTTGGGTATTGTGCTGGGCTCATGTGTTAATTTTTTGCAAGATAAGGTAGTTTTTTAAGCGGGTTCTTATTTATTTCAGGCAGGAATTCAGCTTTCCGGCTGTAAAATTCCGTTTTAATTAGCAATAAACCAAAACAGTTATGGAGCATACTTCCACAATTCAGAAATCTATGAAGCAGGACCTTTTTGAGGGGGTGGATTTTTATGGTGTTGATGACCTTTTGACCGAGGAACATAAACTGATACGTGCCTCGATCAGGGATTTTGTCAAAAAAGAAATCAGTCCTTATATAGAAGACTGGGCACAGAAAGCCCATTTTCCATATGAAATCGTCAAGAAGTTTGGAGATGTAGGTGCTTTTGGCCCTCAGATACCGGCAGAATATGGCGGCGGAGGCCTTGATTATATTGCTTACGGTCTTATCATGCAGGAGATCGAAAGAGGTGATTCAGGCATGCGTTCTACCGCCTCTGTTCAGGGATCCCTGGTCATGTACCCCATCTATAAATTTGGATCGGAGGAACAAAAACGAAAATACCTTCCCAAGTTGGCTTCAGGAGAAATGCTGGGTTGCTTTGGGCTTACAGAACCTGACTTTGGGTCAAATCCGTCCGGCATGGTGACCAATTTTAAGGATATGGGCGATCATTATCTGTTGAACGGCGCTAAAATGTGGATTTCCAATTCCCCAAAAGCAGATATTGCCGTGGTATGGGCAAAAAATGAATCAGGCAGGATTCATGGATTGATCGTAGAGAGAGGGATGGAAGGATTCTCTACCCCTGAGACCCATGGAAAATGGTCCTTGAGGGCTTCGGCTACTGGTGAACTGGTATTTGACAATGTAAAAGTGCCCAAAGAAAACCTGCTTCCTGGGAAAAACGGATTGGGTGCTCCCATGATGTGTCTCGATTCTGCCCGTTATGGCATTGCCTGGGGTGCAGTGGGTGCGGCCATGGATTGTTATGATTCAGCTAGAAGGTATGCCCTGGAAAGAATTCAATTTGACAAGCCTATCGGTTCTTTCCAGTTGATCCAGAAAAAGTTGGCAGAGATGTTATCTGAGATTACCAAGGCCCAGTTGCTTAACTGGAAACTCGGTATGATGATGAATGAAGGCAAGGCCACCACGGCACAGATTTCCCTGGCAAAGCGTAACAATGTAGCCATGGCTTTGGACATTGCGAGGGAGGCCAGGCAGATTCATGGTGGGATGGGCATAACCGGTGAATATCCGCTTATGCGCCACATGATGAACTTGGAATCTGTGGTTACCTATGAGGGCACCCATGATATCCATTTGTTGATTCTGGGGCATGAGATTACGGGGATACCGGCGTTTAAATAAGACTTAAGACACAAGACTTAAGACACAAGACTCAAGACTGTTGTTCTTCCCTGAATAGCGTTGACCGTTTGGTTCAACATTCATTAAATATTTCCATCGGGCAATCATGAGCCAGAGGTTCTTCTCTTGGGCAAACTTCGAAGGGGCTCGATGCCCCTAAGAAGTTTTTTCTTCCTTCGGTATAAACAATCACCGTCGGTCTTTCTTGGGCTTTTAAATTTAGTATATTTTTATAAAATCCCATGGGGGTGTATTTCATTTTAAATCCCCTGTGTAGTCTTATGCTGTTGTAGTTGGCTACAGCTTTCGCCACTTTTCTTTTCAGGTCGCTGAAATCTTTGATTATCCACCTTTTGAGGTATTCATTTTTTATGATTCCATTGATTCGTTCTGCGTAGGGGTTTTCCCATGCGATATTTCCCATACTGATATGGATATTGTTTTTGTTGAGCAAGGAGGTGTATTCTTTACTACTGTACTGGGAACCTTTATCTGAGTGGTGGATCAGGCCCCAAGGCTGGTATCTCAAAGTACTGAGGGCCATTTTCATAGCTTTGATATTACCTTCTGTGCGCAAGTTGTCGTTGACCGAATATCCCACGATGATCCTGGTATAAACATCAATAATGAAGACCAAATAATAGAATTCACCATTGAGGTAAAAGTAAGTGATATCGGTTTGGATGACCTGAAAAGGTCTGTTTATGGCCATACCTTCGATAAGGTTTGGATAAGAATAAAGGCCTGCGTAAGTGGTTTTCTGGTAGTTTTTTATTTTTTTGATACCATATCCCATTTCCATGAAAATTTCACAGAATTGATCCCTTCCCATGAATTCGGGTTTCAATGTATAATACATTTTTTCGACCCCACATCCTGGATGGTCTTCCCTGAGCTCATCGGCCAGGATTACCAGTTGGGCAATTTCAAGATCGAATGCTTGCTGCCTTTTTTTGGCTTGTTGAACGGCCTGCTTGGTTACTCCAACAGTCCGATAAAGTTCATTGAGCGAATGGTTTATCATACTTTTGTTGGATTGGAACCACCAGAGTGTGGGGTTTTGGAGTTTTTTTTAATATCGATTGAGTAAGTTTCTTTGGCCAAATCAATCATTTTTTCCAAATAATCAATCATGATCTGTTTTTGGCCAACGGTACGCTCGAGATCTTTGACCTTTTCTTCGAGTTCTTTGAGCCTATTGGTTTGACTGTCTTTCATCTCAATTATCCTGATATTTTTTTCATTATAGGTCGAATACTTATAAATCCAATGATAAATAACTGAGTTCACAATTCCATAATGTCGCTCCATTTGCTGAACTGTCATGATTCCTTTCTCAAAATCATCAACCAACTTACGTTTAAATTCCTCTGAAAATCTACGCTGAGAATTAATCCTTTTTCCTGTTTTTAACATCTTTTTTCTCGGTTAAAAACGGTCAACCTATTTCAGGGAAGGACATGTGACCGCTGAGGGATAGAAAACCTTGGCGGTTTTTTTTTAAATTTGTTCAGAAATGCTAGGATTGGTAACGGAGAAACTATCCCGTCATAAGGGACAGGTTGTGGGCTATGCTATCTTTGTGGTGAAGAAAAAAAATTACCACTACCTGTCCCGTATTCAAATCGGGATAGTGGATATAGAAAACATAGTTGAGGGAGCCCCAAACCTTTGTTCTTGAAATCAGAGGTTTGAATCCGGTAGAAAATAATCCCATTACCCCGGAATGTTTTGTGCTGATTTTCTAGGTGGTAAAATTATAATCTAAATAGTTTAAAAACGATGTAATCATACCAATCAACACCCCGATTGGATATTGACGTATTGTTCCAGCGGCACAATCCATCGGTAGCCCACAGAACATCAGCAATTCCCCACCGTCCTGTAGGGACGGCCCGAATATTAGGGAAAGGGTATATTCAGATCAAGCCATAGGCAATCCCGCTGGGATTGGCGGGCATTGGGATCCTATTTTTGCTAACGATAGGCAATCCCTAGTGGGATTGGTTCTGGAATCATTGATAGAAAAAAATGGAAAGACACAGAAAATATAGTTTTGCAAAGTCCTAAGCAAAATTTATTATGTAGCCTTTTTAAGCTTGTTAAACTATGTCTAACAACCAAATTGGTTATTGACGTATTGTTCCAGCGGCACAACCCATCGGTAGCAAAAGAACATCAGCAATTCCCCACCGTCCTGTAGGGACGGCCCGAACATTGGGAAATGTAATATTCGAATCTAGCAATAGGCAATCCTGCTGGGATTGGTGGGGATTGGGACCCTATTTTTGCTAACGATGGGCAATCTCTAAAGGGATTGGTTTCATATATCCCGGGATAAGGGTTTAATAGATTCATGTTTAAGGCTTAAAGGGATTAAAACAATTTCCACCTCCTTCCCTTCCCAAGACCGAAAAATTACAACCAATACAACCACTTTTATCCTTTTAAAGCCCGAACCAACACAATAACGATAACAAATACGACCATAATACCTGACTGTGGTGGAACCTGACAACCCGACAATAAAAACAACAAAATAATTACCCTCTCCCTCCTTCCAACTCCACTTTCAACAGACCCACAATTCCCGCCATATTGTGGACTCCAAATTTGCGGTAAATATTCTTTTTATGGGTCCTGACGGTCTGGGGACTTAAAAAAAGGGCATCGGCAATCTCTTTGTAATTTTTCTGCTCCAACAATTTGTCCAGGATCTTGATTTCCGAACGGGAAAGTTTGTAATCCCTGCATATCCGCTCCATGGCATTTTCTATCAATGCTTCCGGTTCTGTTGCCATATTTTCAGGAAAATGATCTTCCCCCTTCAATACGGATTCTACGGCATGGATCATTTCCTTAAGAGAACTGTCTTTTCTAAGAAAGCCTCTTGCCCCCAATTTTCTGCAAAGGATAATATTCGATAGGGAATATTGCATACTCACCACCAAAATGCTCAATTTGGGGAAAAGACTTTTGACCTTCTCTAAAAATTCGATCCCATTCATTTCAGGCATATATAGGTCCAATATTACCAGGTCCGCACCTTTTCCGCGCTGGAAATAATCCATGGCCGATTTGGCATTGGGAAAATGGATGCTGGATTCCAATCCCAGGTTGCTGAATAAAATCCGCTTCAAGCCATCGGCAAAAATCTCATGGTCATCCACGATGACTACCTGTATTGTTTTGTTGTCCCCGTTCATATTCATTGACTTTGTATGGCACGCATATAAGAATAGTTGTTCCCTGTGGTCCGCTACTTATTTCATAAGTTCCGTTGAGGAAGAACACCCTGCTTTCCAAGTTGTTCAGGCCCATTCCCTTTTTTCCGGATTTTACCTGTTCTAAATCAAATCCCCTTCCATTGTCTGCTACAATAAGCTTGATTTCCACATCTTCTTCATCATAGAACAATTCGAGTTCCCCATCAGTAGCCCCGGAATGCTTGAAGATATTATTGAGCAGTTCTTTGATGATCCTAAAAAGGTTGGCCTTGACATGTGTAGGCAAAATGGGGAGCTCACCAATATTATTATGAAAACGGATTTTTTCTTGGTTTTCAAGGTTTAGGAACAGTTCTTCTACCAATGTGGAGAAACGCTTTTGGCCAAGCTCTTCGGGAAGGAGTTCATGTGCGATAAACCTTACCTCTTTGGTTGCCTTGTCCAATAACCTGACAGACTCCGCAATATTCTCCCGAATAGGACCATTGACATGGTCTAACTTTCCTTCCACATTTTCCACTTTCAACCTGATCATGGCCAATAGGGCTCCTAAGTCATCATGCAGGTCTCTGGCTATACGCTGACGCTCCTCTTCCTGTACGCGGAATTTATCTTCAATAAACTCTTTTTCCCTTTCGGCAATCTGTACCTTCAACAGTTGTTTTTCTTTTCTTTCACTGTATTGCAGGTATCCAATGGCTATAGTAAATGCCAGGACGTTGACCAAAGCACCCACAACAAGACCATTGGGGAAAAAGGGATTGAGAGAGGTGATACCATGGCTATTGAGGAAGTAAAATACCAAACCAATTACTAAAAAAATATTGGCGAAAAGGATGTACAAGGCCTTTTTATCAGTAATATTCAGGATATTTCCTATTAAAACCAGACCCACACAGCCAAAAGACATATACAATGAGGTGAGATTAAAAGCATAAAGGAATTTTTTTTCCTCAATAAGAAAAATGCTCAACAACAAGACTATGCACCAGGTCAAAGTCACATAGTACGTGGATTTGGCAATATGGAAATACATATGGCTTCTTATTTGGTTTTCCATGAAAAGCAGGTTGAACTTTAAAAATAAGGAACAGGTCAAAAGACCAAATAAGGGAACGCTGACCTGGGAAAGCTCGGGGAAATGCTGACCATAAAACCAATCAAAAGCATAACCATCCTCTTCAAGAATCAACAAAAGACAGGACAATATATAGGCCAGGAAAATCAAGTAAATCCTTTCCCTATTGTATAAAAACAGCAAAAAAGCAAACAAGGAGGCAAAAGCCATTATGGTACTGATGCCTCCGAAAAGCGCTGCCCTATTGACTTCATACTCCCAATAAGAACCTGTACTGTCCATATAAAAGGGCATGTACATATTTCTTCCTCTGGTATCTATTCGTAATAATAAAAGGCTTTTTTGAAAGGGTTCAAGACTGATTTTAAAGGAGTTCAATCGGGTTGCCATGTCCCTTTCATCATCTTTTAGCAGGTAACCTGAAACCTGCTCCCTGCTCAGTTTTCCCGATCCATCAAAAGTGTAAAGCCTTGCTTCTTGTAGAGAAGCTCCAGCAGGGCTTAAAATCAAGGTGTTGTCTTTTGCAATTCCGTTTTCAATTGGCAGGGCAAACCACCAAATGGAATTGCTATATCCCCTATTGAAAAGATAAGGATGACCGATAGGCGCAAATTTTCCCTGCCTGTAAAACTGATACGCTTGTTCAGCATCCATATTGCCAGGATCTTCCCAATAAAAAAGATAGCTTTCAAGGGAATAGTCAGCCTCCTCTCCTACCAAAAGGTAAAATTCAGGGAAACCCGATATTTGGGCTTTAGAAAAGCCTATTTTTGAAAAAATCAAGACAAAAGAAAAAATCAAAGAAAACTGTGCCATATACAACTAATTATTCTAAAAATAATACTAAGTGCTTTAGTAAAAAATACCCTATGCAGGGTATTTTTTACTATTAAAAAAAAGCCACCCCAACTGGGGTGGCTTTTTGTACACAAGAGCTTATGTTATTTTACTGCTTGACCAACCTGCCCTGTATGTATTGATGGTTGACTTTTACCACTACATGGTACAGGCCTTGGCTCAATTGATCCAGGTTGATGTTTTTCACAAAACTTTCTTTCTGGAAAGAATCTTCTGTGAATACCAATCTGCCGGCAGCATCGAAGATGCGGATTTCTATGTCTGATTCCTGAGCCAGGTTGACCAGGAGATTGGTTTCCTTCATGGCCGGATTCGGATAGATCAGCAGGCTGTTTGGCCCTGTTTCTCTGAATAGCTGGATATCCCTACTGATGGTCTGTCCTGCACGGTCGGTGCTGGAAACCCTCAATGTTACCTGAGGATCAGGGGTTCCTATTCCTCTCCATACCAGGTTATTATTCTCTATCACAAAGAAAGGATTTTCCTCTATGCTATAAGTATGGATATTGTCGACTGCATCCACTGTACTGAACCTTCCGACTACTGTACCCGCTTGAAGATCCTTGCCCATAAGGTTGTTATCGATAAGAATATCCTGAGCCATGGCTTTGTTCAATACCATTACCGGTACAGGTATGATTTCATTCCTTTCAAACCAAGGGTTGTTTTCAAAATAGCCACCTACTTGATAGAAGCCTGGCTCCAATGGGTTGTAATCTACCGGATCCAAGGTGATGGCAAATTTTTCACCCTCAAACCAGCTTGAAGCCATTTGCTGCAATTCTTTTTCAAGTACTTCTACTGGTGTATTCCAAGGAACTTCAATCATGCTTGCCATTACATTTTTATTTGGACCTTTGCCTTTGACTTCATGGATTACAATGGATCCACCGCCAGTGCCATTATTGCCCAATACGGTAGCATCATCTGTATTTTCAGCTTTACCTATTTGGTTATCATAGATCACCGTTCCGTTGGTGGTGGTGATTTTGATCCTAAACCTGTCAGGGTTTCTTTGCCCGTTCCAGTCACCGTCAATTGCCACTACCATAAACCTGAATCCTGGCTGACCGTTGATGGTACCGGTACCTCTATAAGTAGCTCTTGCTCCAGAAATTACCAATGAACCGGATTCATGTAGGGTAGATTTAAAGTTCAAGTCACCTGCCTGGAATTGGAATTCAGTGTTTCCGTCCACCTCATTGGTGCTCAAATTGTTTCTTCCTTTTTTGTATCTGGAAACAAATCCAAAGTTTGCTCTACCTTCAGCATCAGGCCTATCCGGCATGGCGCCTGCTGGAGAATTGATCCAGCCACCACCTGTCACGAAGCTATCTGAAGGATCAAATACGGTAACATAGGCTTCCATTTTTGCATCACAAGCACTGCTTCCTGCCATCACATCCACTTTATATACCCCGATTGTTCCAGGAGCAGTCCAACTGACAGTGGCCACACCCGAAGCATTCGTATTGCCTACAATATTCCTCAAAACTGTCACATTATCATCATGATAGATGGTAAACGTCACCGGAACATTTGCAACTGCCGGAGAAATAGTAGCTGACAATTGGCCTGTATTATTGATCTGAATATTCACAAAAGTTTGCGTTGCATCTAAAGATGAAATTGCATTGATAGTGAATTCCCCTTCAATAACGGTAAGGTCATAATTGGTTCCCAAGGTTAAGGAGCCTTGGCTGATTTTATATGTCCCGGCAGCATCACCGCTTTCTCTTTCCAAACTTCCTGTGAATCCGTCTCCATTGACCAAAGTACCACTGGTAATCTGATAGGTCAATTCCGGATCATCTTGACCGCAGTATTTGGACTTGTCATCCGCAGTGACGGTCAGGGCTTTTTTGCCCACCGCGAATGAACCAGGCACATAGGTGATGTCATAGTTTGACAGCCCTGTACCGGTTGCCGCGGAGATGTTGATCGCATAAGGTGCTCCGTCCACTGTTGCGGTAGCCGCAGCGCCGTCGGAAGTGATGGTTGCTGAACTCACCGCATCGCTGTTCACAAGACCGCTGGCGGAGAACTCGGTGCCGTCAAAGCTGAAGGTGTCACCGTAGGTCTTGCTCTGGTTGTCAGCGGTCACGGTCAGGGCTTTTTTGCCCACCGCGAATGAACCAGGCACATAGGTGATGTCATAGTTTGACAGCCCTGTACCGGTTGCCGCGGAGATGTTGATCGCATAAGGTGCTCCGTCCACGGTTGCGGTAGCCGCAGCGCCGTCGGAAGCGATGGTTGCTGAACTCACCGCATCGCTGTTCACCAGACCGGCAGTACTGAACTCGGTGCCGTCAAAGCTGAAGGTGTCACCGTAGGTCTTGCTCTGGTTGTCGGCGGTCACGGTCAGGGCTTTTTTGCCCACCGCGAATGAACCAGGCACATAGGTGATGTCATAGTTTGACAGCCCTGTACCGGTTGCCGCGGAGATGTTGATCGCATAAGGTGCTCCGTCCACTGTTGCGGTAGCCGCAGCGCCGTCGGAAGTGATGGTTGCTGAACTCACCGCATCGCTGTTCACCAGACCGCTGGCGGAGAACTCGGTGCCGTCAAAGCTGAAGGTGTCACCGTAGGTCTTGCTCTGGTTGTCAGCGGTCACGGTCAGGGCTTTTTTGCCCACCGCGAATGAACCAGGCACATAGGTGATGTCATAGTTTGACAGCCCTGTACCGGTTGCCGCGGAGATGTTGATCGCATAAGGTGCTCCGTCCACGGTTGCGGTAGCCGCAGCGCCGTCGGAAGCGATGGTTGCTGAACTCACCGCATCGCTGTTCACAAGACCGGCAGTACTGAACTCGGTGCCGTCAAAGCTGAAGGTGTCACCGTAGGTCTTGCTCTGGTTGTCGGCGGTCACGGTCAGGGCTTTTTTGCCCACCGCGAATGAACCAGGCACATAGGTGATGTCATAGTTTGACAGCCCTGTACCGGTTGCCGCGGAGATGTTGATCGCATAAGGTGCTCCGTCCACTGTTGCGGTAGCCGCAGCGCCGTCGGAAGTGATGGTTGCTGAACTCACCGCATCGCTGTTCACCAGACCGGCAGTACTGAACTCGGTGCCGTCAAAGCTGAAGGTGTCACCGTAGGTCTTGCTCTGGTTGTCGGCGGTCACGGTCAGGGCTTTTTTGCCCACCGCGAATGAACCAGGCACATAGGTAATGTCATAGTTTGACAGCCCTGTACCGGTTGCCGCGGAGATGTTGATCGCATAAGGTGCTCCGTCCACTGTTGCGGTAGCCGCAGCGCCGTCGGAAGCGATGGTTGCTGAACTCACCGCATCGCTGTTCACCAGACCGGCAGTACTGAACTCGGTGCCGTCAAAGCTGAAGGTGTCACCGTAGGTCTTGCTCTGGTTGTCGGCGGTCACGGTCAGGGCTTTTTTGCCCACCGCGAATGAACCAGGCACATAGGTGATGTCATAGTTTGACAGCCCTGTACCGGTTGCCGCGGAGATGTTGATCGCATAAGGTGCTCCGTCCACGGTTGCGGTAGCCGCAGCGCCGTCGGAAGTGATGGTTGCTGAACTCACCGCATCGCTGTTCACAAGACCGGCAGTACTGAACTCGGTGCCGTCAAAGCTGAAGGTGTCACCGTAGGTCTTGCTCTGGTTGTCGGCGGTCACGGTCAGGGCTTTTTTGCCCACCGCGAATGAACCAGGCACATAGGTGATGTCATAGTTTGACAGCCCTGTACCGGTTGCCGCGGAGATGTTGATCGCATAAGGTGCTCCGTCCACTGTTGCGGTAGCCGCAGCGCCGTCGGAAGCGATGGTTGCTGAACTCACCGCATCGCTGTTCACCAGACCGGCAGTACTGAACTCGGTGCCGTCAAAGCTGAAGGTGTCACCGTAGGTCTTGCTCTGGTTGTCGGCGGTCACGGTCAGGGCTTTTTTGCCCACCGCGAATGAACCAGGCACATAGGTGATGTCATAGTTTGACAGCCCTGTACCGGTTGCCGCGGAGATGTTGATCGCATAAGGTGCTCCGTCCACTGTTGCGGTAGCCGCAGCGCCGTCGGAAGCGATGGTTGCTGAACTCACCGCATCGCTGTTCACCAGACCGGCAGTACTGAACTCGGTGCCGTCAAAGCTGAAGGTGTCACCGTAGGTCTTGCTCTGGTTGTCGGCGGTCACGGTCAGGGCTTTTTTGCCCACCGCGAATGAACCAGGCACATAGGTGATGTCATAGTTTGACAGCCCTGTACCGGTTGCCGCGGAGATGTTGATCGCATAAGGTGCTCCGTCCACGGTTGCGGTAGCCGCAGCGCCGTCGGAAGCGATGGTTGCTGAACTCACCGCATCGCTGTTCACAAGACCGGCAGTACTGAACTCGGTGCCGTCAAAGCTGAAGGTGTCACCGTAGGTCTTGCTCTGGTTGTCGGCGGTCACGGTCAGGGCTTTTTTGCCCACCGCGAATGAACCAGGCACATAGGTGATGTCATAGTTTGACAGCCCTGTACCGGTTGCCGCGGAGATGTTGATCGCATAAGGTGCTCCGTCCACTGTTGCGGTAGCCGCAGCGCCGTCGGAAGCGATGGTTGCTGAACTCACCGCATCGCTGTTCACAAGACCGGCAGTACTGAACTCGGTGCCGTCAAAGCTGAAGGTGTCACCGTAGGTCTTGCTCTGGTTGTCGGCGGTCACGGTCAGGGCTTTTTTGCCCACCGCGAATGAACCAGGCACATAGGTGATGTCATAGTTTGACAGCCCTGTACCGGTTGCCGCGGAGATGTTGATCGCATAAGGTGCTCCGTCCACTGTTGCGGTAGCCGCAGCGCCGTCGGAAGCGATGGTTGCTGAACTCACCGCATCGCTGTTCACCAGACCGGCAGTACTGAACTCGGTGCCGTCAAAGCTGAAGGTGTCACCGTAGGTCTTGCTCTGGTTGTCGGCGGTCACGGTCAGGGCTTTACGATCAACTGTCAAGGTAGACCCAGTGCTACTTGTTTGCGGAACTGGCAATAATTCGGAATCCCCAGCAAATGAAGTAGTGATGTCATAAGTTCCAGCATTCAGTTTACCTAAAGTTGGAACATTGGTCAGATCAAGTGTCAAAGATGCCACACCTCCCGTTTGCGTATTTACTGTACCAACTGCTGTTCCATTGATGTAAAAAGTTATGGGTTTACCAACAATTCCAGTTGATGTTTGATAATTGGAATAAAAGCTAGATGTTAAAGTGACTGAACCTCCGTAAGTGGCTGTTTTGTTGGTTGAAATTAAAACTCCATAGTTAGCAGTAACAGTTCTTGCACCTGAAGGAGATTGAAATTCATATTGGTAACCTTCAGTTCCTGTTGAAAGGGATCCAGCATCTATTCCAACATTAGATAAATGATAATTAATTCCGCCAGAAGTAGAAACTGTTTGATAAGAAAATTTTACCGGGGAATTATTTCTTGCTCCAATTGTAAATGTAGTTTGTTGAGAAGAGGTAGTGCTGTTGGCATCATTATTTGCACCTGTGGGATTTCTAAATTTATATGAAACTGTTACACTGTGCGAAGGCGGGATTCCAGATACACTAAAAGTCACATTCCCATCCGTAAAAAACGTCTCAGCAAAATAACCGGAAGACTGACCTCTGGCCATTAAATGAAAAGTAGTTCCCAATTCCTGTTCATCCACATACCACTCAAAATAAATATTCCCGCTTTCATCCGCGGTCACATATTTGGTGACATGGACATGGTCGGGAATATTGGGTTCGATATGCTCAAAATCAAGCTCTACCGTTTCTCCGGGCCACCATCCGGTGCCGGTAATAATGGCTGTCTCACCCGGAGCATAGTCGTCCTTGTCCGTGGTGATCGTGGCAGAAGAAGTTTGTGCCACAATTTGATGGCTGTACATCAGCAGCAACCCCAATAAGGGAAGCAGGCGGACCATAGCCATGATGTCGGGTAAAATTTTTGGTTTCATAAAATTACTAGGGCTAAAACTAACTAAATAATTTCCTTTTTAGGGACCTGCTTTCTGGTTTTCTAAAATCTTAGGTAAAACAGATTTATTGCATCAATAACAAATTAAATGTATTTCAATTACAAAAAAAAGTATTTTAAATCATTTTTTAACGAAAGAATATTTTTCAGCACCTTAGTTTAAAATGATTTTTGTTTTATTTATTTACAAAATTTTTATATAATCATAATTAATTTTAATTATCCTCTTAAATATGCTTAAAAATGCTTAGCAAATTTTTTTCAAAAAATAACATCCTAAAGAGTTTTTTTCTTTGTTCATACCAAATATTTGTTGCTACAAGGCAAGAAAAAAATTATTAAATGCTGTTTGGTAAACTACAAATAATTAAAAATTTTTAGAGACTTAGTTGTTAAATATAAAATCCTCGGAGTTATTATTACCGCTTTTGACCCTTTCCTCGCAACTATGTTTTTTGAAAAATCTTGCAAACTCTTTTTCAACAATTTCCAGACCTTCCTGATCATTTTGAATGGCCCTCAGCTGCTTCCTGACCAAAAGATTAAAAATGGGCAAGCCATTTCTGGACAAGGGATAAATATTTTGATTGGGGTGTAAGACAAAATTCTGAAGCAGGATATCTGTCCCTTTGGTGGTAAAAACAGGAATAACCAAACTAATTTTTCCGCTTACCCAGATGTGATGAATTCCCTCTTGAGCGTTGATCACATAAGGTTTGTCAAATGATTCAATATAAATGGATTCTTCTTCCAGGTTGTTTCCTCCCAAATACAGATCAAAAGGCTTCCCCAAAGGTATTCCAATACAAAGGCTGTTTTCATACATTGGGATTTGAACAGGACTTTCAAACTCCCCTTTAAAATGCAGAAAGCCTGTAATGAATTCACTTAAGGTAGAAGAAGCTAATAAAAAGTCCTGGTCTGTCATTTAAAGGCTGGGAATGAAATTGTTGATGCCTTAAAATTAGTTATAAATACCTGTAGTGTAAATACCATAAAAAGGGTATTTTTCAAATTAATATCTTCTTATATTGAGCATGAAAATCTATGCCATTACAACAAATGATTTCATTTGTCCTAAACTTGATAAAAAAAGGAATTTTCAGGTTATTTTTAATCTTATCTGGCATTTGTTCTTTTTCTTGCAGTTCCCCCAATTCTCTTGAAATACCTTATGCCACCATTCCCTATCAGAATGAACCTGTTCAAAAAATCTGGGAATCTGTAGATACGCTTTCTTTGAATACCGGGATTATCAACAAAGGTATAAGCAAGTCACCCTGGTGGATCTACCTAAAATTCAACAATGAAAAGCCATTTGCAGAAACCTATTACCTAACTGTCAGAAACCCACATATCAATACCCTTGAAGTGTATTTTAACGGTGACTCAATTCCAGAGTTTGTACTTGGTGACAGGTTTCCTTTTCAGGAGAGGCCTATTGCCAATAGAGATTTAATCGTTCCTTTGGCCATGAGTGCCGGAGAAAACAGGGAAATTTTACTTTGGGTTGACAAATCAGGAGAGACACTGTTGCTACAACCTGAGATTCTTTCTGAATATGAATTTTTCAACAACATTTCCAGGGAAAATCTGCTCATGGGATTTATGATCGGCTGGATGTTGATCATGTTGGTTTTTGCCTGTTTCACTGCGGTACAACTCAAAGAGGCCGGTGCACTTTTTTATGCCCTCTTTATCATCAGCATCCTGTTTTGGTTTATCAGCCATTGGGGTATTGGTTTTCAATTCCTATGGCCGGAACAGACTTCCTGGACAGGTAAATCAAGGCCTTTTTTCAATCTGTTGACCAATGTTTTCTTTTTATTGCTATTGCTTAACTTTTTCCCGCCCCAAAGGAAAAACAGTAAACTGGTCTGGCTGCTCAAAATCTCCATTTTCCTGCATTTATACCTGATATGGGAGGTACTTACAAAAAATGAACTGGAAGTTCCCATAGTCAACAAAATGATTTTTCTCCGTTTAACTTTTGGCTTTTCCATTTTCCTTATCTTTCTGGTACTTATTTATTTATTGCGTCAGATCAAATTGAAAGTACCTTATGCTGGGTATTATCTAGCGGGAATTTCCATTTTGGTCCTGTCCAGTATTTTGACGCAACTCCATCAGTCAGGATTATCCCTTGGCCTGCCCAGCTTTATGTTTGATTTCGGTGGAGCCTTTGCCCTTCTTGGGGAAACCATCTTCATTACAGCCGCTTTTGCTAGCCGTACAGCCGATTTAAAGAGAGAAAAAGAAAGCTTAATGCTCAAAGTAGTCCAAAAAGAAAAAGAGCTGGCGGACCAATTGATTGAAGTTCAGGAACAGGAAAGAACACGCATAGGAAGGGACCTCCATGATACTTTGGGAGGGCAATTGGCCAGTATTTTTCTTTTGACTGACAAATTGTCTCAGGAGGTCCCTGCCGCTCAAAATCTGCAAAAATTGAGGTCCATGCTTAAAGAAAGTATTAAAGAAACAAGAGGACTAAGCCATGACCTGGCCCCTTCCCATTTGAATGAACTGGGCCTTCAGAAAGTATTGCAGAACAGATTGAGGTTTTTAGAGGAAAATCAAGGCCTATCCACCAATTTTTATTACCAAGTGGACACTAAGCTTTCCGAACAATTTGCCTTAATGATTTACCGCATCTGTGGAGAACTGCTGCACAATATCACCAAACATGCGAAAGCATCGGAAATTATGCTTCAGATTATCCAAAAAGATAATATATTGGAGCTTATTGTAGAAGATAATGGTGTAGGCATGAATAAAGAGGAAACCGATAAAGGAATTGGCTTGGCCAACATCAAAAACAGGGTGGCTTACATGAAAGGAAAAATGATTATAGATTCCAATTCCCATGGCACGACCATTATTATTGAATTACCTCTTGAATTGATTTAAAAAAATGGAAGAAAAAATCCGCCTGATACATATAGATGACCATTTGATTTTTCTTCAGGGACTAAGGTCCATGCTTGCTGAGAATCCTAAAATAGCGTATTTGGGAAATGCAGGAACTTTAGCAGATGGATTGAAACTGTTCCGCTCCATTAATCCTGATCTTGTACTCTTGGATTATTTCCTGCCAGATGGAAAGGGCCTTTCTTTAGCCCAGGAGTTTCTTTCTATTAATCCCGATATAAAAATTGTCATGCTGACCATGGAAGATCATCCTGACCTGATGGAAATATGCCGCTCTTTTGGCGTATTGGGCTTTCTCTCCAAAACAGTCGATAAACAGGAACTTTTTAAGGCAATTGATGAGGTCATGCAAGGAAAACCTTTTTTCCCCGAATCCCAAACCACAGGTTTGTCTTCTGCTGGAACAGGTGCCGAAGAAAAATTAGCGCTTCTCAGCATTAGGGAAAAACAGATTGCCTATTTGATTACAGAGGGTTATACATCAGCTGAAATATCCCAAAAATTGTTTTTGAGTCAGTTTACCGTCAATACCCATAGAAGAAATGTTTTGCACAAACTTGGACTGAGCAATACAGCCCAATTGGCAGCATTGATGGCTAAATTCAACAGTTGACCTTAAACCCAATCAAGGAATCACAGGAAAATCCCCATTGTCCTCTAGATCAAGATCCACTTCAGCCTGATGGCTTTCTTCAATATCGTGACGTCTAAAAAACCTGATCAATTCCTGTTCTACAAGCTGTAATGCTGACTGATCATCTCTATTCAGGCGCAGTTTTCTTCGGACTATCAGATTAAAAATTGGAACTCCCAATCTGCTGAGCGGAAATATTGGATCTTTGTAATCCGGTTTTTTTTCATTCAAGAGTATTTCCAGTCCCAAATCTGTAAATACAATAAAAAGAACCCTTGCATTTCCCTTGACACTTAAACATTCAATCGATTTACTATCCCAAAACAGTAAGGGTTTATCGAAAATCTCAAATGGCACCTCTTCAAATTCATCAAGCGCTCTTCCTGCATAATACAAAAACGGTTTTCCTAAAGGAATACCCAAAGAAGGGCCACTTTCATAAGTCCGGAGGCTTATTTCCTCATCTCTGTTATCAATATCCACCAAAAAATACCCCGATACAAAGGAAGCTAATTTATTGCTGGGTAAAATTACTTCTGATTGCATAATTTAAAAAGGGTTTGAAATTAGGATAAAAACAGCTTCAAGATAAGGATAATTTAAGATGCAAAAAATACCCCATACAGGGTATTTTTTTGTATGTCGAATCAAATATTCGGCAATTAAAAAAGGGAGACTTTCGCCTCCCTTTATCACTTTTTTCTGATGATCAATGGGTCACTTTGTTGACTTCAGCTTTTGCTTTTCTTGCCAGCTTGTCTACTTCATCGCTGACATCAGAAACCCTTTTGGTCAGGTTATCGAAGAAGCCATTGAGCTTTCCAGTAATATCATCAAGATATTCACCACCTTTTTTGGTGATTTTTTTCCTTGTATTTTCACCCTTGTCAGGGGCTACGAGTATACCGATTTGAATACCTACTGCTGCACCTACCAAGGCGCCCAAGATAAATTTAGTAGCGTTCATAGTTGTAATTTTTTTAAAGTGAACAATTAAGTAAAGATGTGGAGTACAGCGAGATTTTTCTCTCTGCTACCAGTTGAATTATATCAACTTCTATACCATTTATACGAAAAAATCAACCGTTCAGTTTTATTTTATGCTACTTTTTATGGTAATTGTTCTTACCGGATTGATCGGGTCATTGGAGAAAATAGTGATATGTTTATGGTCAATTCCTTTCCTTCCTTTGGTATCGAATTCAAAATCCAGATTTACCCTTTCACCAGGACGGATCAATTGGTTGGAAAGGTTCAGCTTCAAACAATCGCAATTCCCCATAATTTTTCTGATAACCAAATCCTCTTGCCCTCTATTGCTGACAGTCAGGCTTCTGTGTACTTTTCTACCAGAAGGAACCTCTCTAAAATCCACTTCATTTTCTGAGATGAAAATACGGGGAACGGTGTTTTCCATACTTTTGGGAACTGGTGAGAAATACTCGTACACCACTGATAGAATCCTCAAATCCAAGATTTCCCCTTCTTTTAGGTTTACCTTTACGCTTTCATCAAAAAAACCCAGGTCATGTTTTTTTTGCCCATCGTATTTTACCACCATCACCCCTCTTTTACCAGAAGGAATTTGCTCTGGCTCAAGCTGGAAATTTAAGTATTCTGGTACCTGGGGCTGTAAAGAGGAAAGAGATAGGACACCGGACCCAAAATTATGCACTTCAACATACCTTATTTTGGGTTCATTGGTAAAGACATTACCCATATTGATGCCCGGAAGTCTGAACCCAACCTTTCCAATTCTATAGGGGTATGCCATCTCTACGTTTTCAGGAACTGGCATATTCACACCTTCCAAAAACAGCGTATCCCCATAAATATCCTGATTGGTCCTAACAATGATCACCTTGGAAAACTCCCCCCCTCGATGGTCGGGGTCAAACCGAACCTGTATGTTTGCTTTTTGGGTATTTCCCAAAGTATCCTTGGTATAATCCACAGTGGTGCAGCCACAGTCAGTGATCACATCTGTAATAAAAATCCTGTCATCATTGAGATTGGTTGCCCTGAAAACTGCTTCAACCGGTCCGTTTTCTTCTAATACCGCACCAATTTGAACCGTTTTCTGATCCCAGGTCAAGAGTTTCCTTTCAAGTGTTTGTGCTTCAACCACTAAAGACCAGGAAATTAAAATAATTGTAAATAGACTGAAATTTCGGTACTGCTTCATAGGACAAATAACGTGAATTTTTGAGCGATTTATACCCTGAATTATTTATTTTGCGCCAAATTTTAAAAGAATGGCTAGAGTACTTACGGGAATACAGAGTTCGGGAAGACCCCATCTGGGAAATATCCTCGGGGCAATTGTCCCTGCTATTGAACTGACCAAAAAAGACAACAATGAGTCTTTTATTTTTATTGCGGATTTCCACTCCCTCACGACAATCAAAGACGGTGCATTGAGAAGGGAAAACACCCTTGCAGTAGCTGCAGCTTGGTTGGCTTTTGGCTTGGATATCAATAAGACAGTTTTTTACAGACAATCCATGATTCCAGAAGTGGCGGAACTTACCTGGTATTTGAGCTGCTTCACCCCCTTCCCCATGCTGGCCAATGCCCATAGCTTCAAGGACAAATCTGACCGCTTGGCGGATGTCAATGCCGGGCTGTTTACATATCCCGTTTTGATGGCTGCAGATATCCTTCTTTATTCTGCTAATATTGTTCCCGTGGGAAAAGACCAACTTCAGCATCTTGAAATCACCAGGGATATTGCCAATTCTTTTAACCATAAAATGGAGGAGGATATTTTTACCATCCCTGAAGCCAGGATATCTGAAGAGGTGATGATTATACCAGGAACAGACGGGCAGAAAATGAGTAAATCCTACAATAATTACATTGATATTTTCCTGCCTGAAAAAGAACTGAAAAAAAACATCAATAGCATCATTACGGATTCCACACCTTTGGAAGAACCTAAAGACCCTGATACTTGTAATGTCTTCAAGCTTTATGCGCTGGTGGCAGATCCTGAACAGACAGCTGAACTCAGGTCCAAATACCTCGCGGGCAATTTTGGTTATGGACATGCCAAAAAAGAATTCTTGGACCTGATCTTATCCAAATATGCAGAAGAAAGAAGGTTATTCGATTATTACATGTCCCATCCGTATGAGCTGGAAGCAAGATTAGCAGAAGGAGAAGCAAAAGCCCGTGTTATTGCCAAAGACATTCTTCATAAAGTAAGGGAAAAGTTGGGCTTTTTATAAAAAAATAAATGTCTTGGTTGTCATTCTTTTTGATTGATCAACCAAGACAAATTACCTTATCCGTCATGCTGAGATTTTAAAATTTGGCACCCTGTTCTGAAAACATAAAATTTTAAAATCTCAGGCTGAGGTAAATTCGGTTATTGACACCATGTAGACTATTTTTTTGCCACCCAAAGATCTTTCATGGATTTTCCGTTGATCTGAAGGACAAACCTTGCCGGATTGGGAATCAGAACTACGCGTACATCCATTTTGTCAAACTGTTCGGATTCTACTGGTACACCTTCCCTGCCAATTACTTCATAGGTTACTTTTCCTGAGGCATCAGGCATCTTGGTATGGTATTCATTGGCCAGGTAGGCCGATGGTAATAATACCTCGTTATCGGATTTTAATTGCGTATAGATTTTATCAAGAATGGCCTCTAATTCATCTCCATAATCATCATTAAAATCATCTTCAAGATCATGCATTTCTTCCTCGATGTCATCATAGGAAGCATCATCATAAGAAATTTTACTCAAAGCAATTCTTTTCTCTACAATGGCCGCTAGGTCCTCTTCCAGTTTTTTATAATCCATTTTACTTATTGGTTAAAATACGAAGGTATAGATTCTAAGGCCTTATTCCAAAAACCTAGCCCTATTCTGCCTTGATCGAAACACTTCCGCTTTTTAGCAAATAAGGGTAAATGACATATCTACCGTCCTTATCCTCAACTGATTCAAAAGTCAGCAATTTTCCATTTTGGGAAACCTGGATTTGAGTCCAGTTTTTTGGCAAGTAGGTTTTTAAATACAAGGTTTGGTCATACCAAAAGGGATCAAGATCGGATTGCAGATTGATTTCAACCAATTTGGCACTGGCAGACATGTGTACGGTGGAGGCCATTCTTTGTCTAAGGTATTTCGTCACTTCTGCAAAAGTTGCCACCCAAATATCATCTGATTTTGAGGCGATATACTGAAAATAATCCCTTATCCGTGTTTCGGGTATAGCTTCCCAACCGATGCCTTCAATACCATGAAAGACCAAAACCAACCAGGTATCATTCCTAGTCAGGATATCATCCACCCATGATTTCATCAGTTCAGGGCTGGTCTGGGACAAGGGCCCCCTCTGCCATTGGACGTACTCGGTTTCATAATCCTTTTTAGGATCAAATCTTCCTGAGCGGTTGATTTCTTCCAGCCAGGGTTCGGGCATCCTGTTGCGGGTAGCTGGAAACAAATCCAAAGCATATTCCATCACTCTCTCATTTTCTGTTCCAAAAGGACACTCAGCAGAAAACAAGAAGTCTTTGCCCAGTTCCCTTTCAATATCTTCCGCACACTTTTCCAGTTCAAACAAAAGGTTTTTCTCATCTAATACCGCTAGTCTTGGATGGGAAATGGTGTGGACACCAAACTCATGACCTCTGGCAGCATAGGATCTCAATTCATCCCATCCGATCATCGGACCATCAATAATCTGAGGGGCTTTCAATGTAGATATTTTCCCTTCCCTTGCCTTAGCAAATCCTTCATCAATCAATTGAAAAGCAGTTTCCTTTCTCCCTTGTTCAAATGCAGCCCCTGCCCTGTCGTGATAAGAAACCGCACCGGGCATATCCAAAAACCTAATTAATCCCGCCCTCTCAAATAAATTTTCCTCTGAAGTAGGTATTTGGGCTGTTTCTGCTATGATTGCCATAGGGTCTCTGCCCAGAAATTTTGCTTCCTGTTTTTGGCCGGGAATTTCTCCAGTATTGATATAAAATGTTCCCCTCATGCCAAACTCTTCCATGATGGGAAGCGCTACTTTAAACTGATTGTAGGTGCCGTCATCATAGGTCATGGAAATGGCAGCTTTCTTCCCCTGTGGCCATTTGAGGATTTGGGTAGAAAAACTGAGTTCCTGGGCATGAAGATCAAATGAAATGAGCAAAAGGATGAAAGAAGGGATAAGGAATTTCATTTTATTAAGGTTGTTAAAGGTTAATAATCTCGGATTCTAATTTATTGAGAACTACCTATCGATCTTCGAAATTAAAAAAAATGTGGCCCTGTTGACAATCTTTTTGATAGATGGAGAGTTTTGACTTAAATTGAGAATGTAACTTATCCTATTACCATGCAGAACTATAAGAACCATATCCGCTACTATCCTTTTCACCATTTTGTGATTACGCCTTTGACTTTGGTTTATTTGATATGGACTATAGTGAATGTTGTAAAAGCCCTTGGTTCTGGATTTGGGGTCAACGATCAGCTTTATCATCTGATAGGAGCCATTATTTTATTTCTTCTTCCGCTTTTGGCAAGAATCTATGCCCTGAAAAACCAGGACCGGATCATCAGATTGGAAATGAGGCAGCGTTATTTTGAATTGACAGGCACCTCGTTCCGTGAAAAAGAAAGGAAATTACGGCTTTCCCAAATCATTGCCTTAAGATTTGCAGGAGATAAGGAGTTACTGCCCTTAATTGATAGAGCCATCAAGGAAGGTATGAGATCCAAAGAAATCAAAAAATCAATAGAAAACTGGCAGGAGGACAGAAGACGTGTTTAAGTTTTTAATGGGGATTTTTTTTCTTTTCTTAATTGAAAGTGTGACAGCTCAGGAAGACATTGAAAAAATAGCAGTAAGACTGGCACAGGAACAGCTGGACGCTTACAATAACCGGGATATTGAGGCCTTTATTATTCCTTATGCGGAAGATGTAAAAGTATTCAACTTCCCCGATCAATTGCTCTATCAGGGAAGAGATGAAATGTATGGACTCTATGGCCGCATGTTTTCCCGTACTCCTGATTTACATTGTAAACTTGTCAACAGGATGGTGATGGGAAATACCGTAATTGATCAGGAAGAAGTGACCATCAACAAGGAAGAACCTCCTTTTAAAGCTATTGCCATTTACAAAATCAGAGGGAATAAAATTGCTGAAGTATACTTTATAAGGGATGAGCAATAGACTAAGGGAATGAGGAACGGATAGGGTGTCATTGGGAATGTAGAATTTGAAATGAAGAACTATGAATGAGGTATAAGGTGGGACTTAGAAAGAAATTTCACCTTATTCCTCAAGATCTCCCAATACTTTAATCGAATGGGCCATTGCCCTGAACTGATGGTAATTGGCTTTCCAGATATGTCCTTTGTCAGCAGTTTTCATTTGTGGTTGTTTGTCCAATCCGCCTGGATACCAATCCCCATGCTCATGGTCTATCAGGTACTTTTGGATATAATCCCATTGTTGTCGGAATTTGCCGAAATAATCCTTTTCATCATCAGGAAAATAGGTAGATAATACCAGAAGTGCATTCATACCCTCGGCCTGTGCCCACCAGTTTTTGGAATCCTTGATAATCTCAGGGAATTTTTCTCCTTTAAAATAATAGCCTTCGTCATAAAATCCTCCAAGATCATTGTCCCACCCGTAATTCAAAGCATGGTCTATCATTTTCTTGGCTTGTTTGATGGTCTTTTCATCATCCCCCCAACCAAGAGCATGGGCACTTTCAATCAGGAGAAAACCCGTCTCCACATCATGCCCAAAGGAAACATGATCCAGATTTTTATGCCTGAGAATGGTTTCCCTATCAGCATCCTTAAATGTTACTGGTGTCCAATCAGGTTCAAAGAACAGAACCAAATAGCCCTTTTCATGGGTTATGGTATCCCTTACCAATAAAAGCATTTCTTCCAGCCTTTCTTTTAATAAAGGGTCTTTCCAAACATGGTAAAGTTCGGTAAAGGCTTCCAAAAGATGGATGCTGCTGTTCTGGTCTTTGTATCCCAAATCAGAAGTAGAAGGGGTATCGGCTTTCCGCTGAACCGGATTTCCCCCTTGGTCCAGGTGCTGAAAATAGCCTTTATGAACAGGATCATGGCTATGGTTTTCCATCCAACGGAAAGCCTGTATGGCAAGCTCCAGTCCGGCAGAGTCCCCTGTGGCCTCAAAATAGGCAGCCAGGGCATAAATACCAAAGCTGTTCCCATAGGCCGTCTTCATGGTCGATTTTTCCAATAAAGGGTTTCCATACCGATCTACCAATTGAAAAAAAACGCCATTTTCCTTATCCCACATCTTATCCTTTAGAAACTTAAAACCATGCTCTGCAGCGAATTTAAAATGCTCATCTTCAGGATACCTCAGTGCAGCCTTGGAATTGGACCAAAGGTGTCTGGCCTGTGTCACGATCATTTTTTCCTGAGGACTGTCTTTTAATTGAAAATCATAGGTAAAATCACTGAAATATCCCCCAGCCTCCCAATCTACTGCTTTTGGATACCAAGTATTCAATAAGTTCTCTTTAAGGGATTTTTCCAAAGCGGATTTCAGCAGCTGGCTTTCTGAGGATGTATCCGCTGCCTTATTACATCCAAATAAAAAGAAAATGGCCAAAAAGTTTGGGAAGAAAAGGTTATGTTTCATTGCTTTGCTGTTTATTGGATTATTTATTGGATTCCAGGATCATGGATGCGGCTTTTTCACCAATCATAATACTGGCAGCATTGGTATTGCCGGAAATAATGGTCGGCATGATGGAAGCATCTGCAATTCTGAGGCCTTCAAGCCCATGCACCTTTAATTTACTGTCCACAACTGCCATATTATCCTGTCCCATTTTGCAGGTGCCAACAGGATGATACAAAGTTTCCAGGCTTTTTTTGATGTGCTCTTCCAAATTTTCATTGTCAAACCTTTTTGGAAAGTAGACATTACCCTGAAGGTATTTTTGAAAGGCTTTAGCTTCCAGTACCTCCTTGGCTTTTAATATTCCTTTTTTGAGGACTTCAAGATCCCGTACATCGGACAATACATTGGGCTGAATTAAGGGAGCATCAAGTGGATCTGCTGATTTTAGCCCAACATATCCCCGGCTTTCTGGCCTGATCAAAATAACCAATATTCCCACCCCGCTTTTTTTGGGATAGGTAGAAACATCATAGATATCTGTGCTGTAATCCTCTTTGACACCGGAAGGCGCAAAATGAAATTGTAAATCCGGCCGTATCAATCCTTTATTGCTTGCCAGAAAAGCATTCGCTGTCAAGGGACAATTTCCCAATGCTCCTTTTTTGAAAAGTAAATGCTGGAAGAGCGCCAGGACTTTATTCATTGGTTTGAGCACATCATTATTGGTAGGTACATTGACCCATGCCGTAACCCCTGACCATACATGGTCTATAAGGTTAAGTCCCACTCCACGAAGTTGATGTTTGACATCAATCCCAAAAGTTTTGAGGTAAGCACCATCACCAATCCCTGACAACAATAAAATCTGTGGAGATTGAATGGCACCTGCACTGATTACAATTTCTTTTCTGCAGTTGAAAACTTCCTTTTCTCCATTTTTCAAAATCACTTCAACCCCAGTGGCCTTTTTGTTTTCAATCAGTATCCGGGAGACTCGGGTTGAGGTTTTGACTTTAAGATTTTCCCTTCCAAGGACCGGGGTCAAAAAAGCTGCTGCAGTGCTGTGCCGTATGTTGTTTTTGATGGTAAACTGTAACAAGGAAGCCCCAAATTGCTCTGCCCCATTGTATTCTTCATTATGCGGAATCCCTTTTTCATTGCAGGCCTGTATAAACACATTTCCCAAAGGATGGGGCTGCCTGGAATAGCTTACGTGCAAAGGCCCGTTTTTTCCATAAAACCTCCCCTGAAAATCCTCATTGTGCTCTGATTTGATAAAATAGGGTAAAACCTCTTCATAAGACCATCCTTGATTTCCAAGGGATGCCCATTCATTGAAATCTTCCTTATTTCCTCTGACATAGGCCATCGCATTGGTACTGCTGCTTCCGCCCAAAACCTTTCCCCTGGGAATAAAAAGCCGCCTGCCATCCAAGTGTTCCTGAGGCTCTGTCCAAAAAGCCCAGTCAACCTCTGAGCGGTGCAATTGGGAATAAGCTCCGGGAATATGGATTTCGGTTTTTTTATCTTTTTCACCTGCTTCAAGAAGCAGCACCGTATTTCTTCCATTTTCGCTAAGCCGGTTGGCCAAAACGCAGCCTGCTGAACCTGCACCTATAATGATGTAATCAAAAGTCATAAAAGGAAATGGGTTTATTTCCTCTGAAAATAGAAAATATGGTTGGAATAATAAACTTTTGCCGAATTTTTAGGGAATTGGATGTGAATGTTGGATATAAAATTTGTAAGAATTGAAAAAAAAGCTCCATGAAATCACTTCCATGGAGCCTAATACCTATTTTCTTCTTGTCGATGAAAAAAATTCGGTTTATAATTAAAACAGATCAATTAGCCTTGACCCAAAGACTTCTCATGCATTTCTTTGATTTTCCTTCTTAGGATTTTTCCCACGTTGGTTTTGGGCAGTTCGTCTGCAAAGTACACTTCTCTTGGAACCTTGTAATTGGTCAGTTCATTACGGCAATGGGCAATGATTTCCTCTGCCGTCACAGACTTATCCTTAGGAACTACATAAGCCACCACCTTTTCTGTTGATTTATCATCCGGCATACCAATCACCCCTGTTTCCAAAACTTTAGGATGCATAGCAATGGCATTTTCTACTTCATTGGGATAAACATTAAAACCAGAAACAAGGATCATTTCTTTTTTCCTGTCCACAATTTTCACAAACCCATCCTCATCAATTACAGCAATATCCCCGGTCTTGAACCATTCCCCATCCATGACCTTAGCAGTTTCATCCGGCCTGTTCCAATATCCGCGCATTACCTGAGGCCCTTTGATACACAATTCACCTTTTTCTCCTGTGGGCAGGTCATTTCCGTTATCATCGATTACTTTGACGTCTGTATTGGGAAGTGGTATACCAATGGTTCCAATCCTTTCTGTCCCATCAATCGGGTTACATACCGCCACTGGAGATGTTTCCGTCAGACCATAGCCCTCGGCAAGCGGAGTACCTGTGACTTTCTCCCACTTTTCAGCAGTAGCTTTCTGTACGGCCATTCCACCTCCTACAGCGACTTTCAATGAACTGAAATCCAGCTTTGTAAATGCTTCCTGATTGAGCAATCCGTTGAACAAGGTATTTACGCCGATGATTACTGTAAATTTATGTTTCTTTAATTCTTTAATAAAAGCAGGCATATCTCTTGGATTGGTAATTAGAACATTATGCGCTCCGATGTTCATCATGGCAAGACAATTTACCGTCAGGGCAAAAATATGATAAAGAGGTAATGCTGTGATGACAATTTCTTCCCTGTCTTTGAGTTTGGGTTTCATCCAGGCTGATATTTGCTGCATATTGGCCACAATGTTGCCATGCGTAAGTTCAGCGCCTTTGGATATACCCGTGGTACCTCCTGTATATTGCAGGAAAGCAGTGTCTTCCAGTTTCATTTCTTCCCTTTTGAATTTGGAAGCATCGGCGGATCCCATCATTTTTTTCCAGGAAATGGCCCTTGGAAGGTTATAGGGAGGGACCATTTTCTTGATTTTCTTGACAACAAAATTGACAATGCTACCTTTTACAGCGCCCAACATATCCCCAAGTTCGGTTATGATCACATGTTTGGCCTGGATTTCATGCCTGATTTTTTCCAGGTTACTGGCAAAGTTGGCCACAATGACTATGGCATCCACTCCTGCATCCTCAAACTGATGCTTCATTTCCCTTGGGGTATAAAGTGGATTGGTATTGACCACCACCATACCTGCTCTCAAAGTACCAAAAAGTGCCACGGGATATTGAAGGCAGTTTGGCATTTGAATGGCTACCCTATCCCCTTTTTTCATATTCAGGTCATTCTGAAGATAAGAAGCAAATTTCTTGGAAAGTTGGTCCACCTCATTGAAAGTGATGGTCTTGCCCATGCATTCATAGGCTATGGCATCTCCAAACTTTTTAACACTTTCTTCAAAAAGGTTAACCACAGAGCTATATGCCGTAACGTTAACTTCAGGATCCACTTCAGATGGATAAAATTTAAACCATGGGAAATTATGCATAAGCGTTGATATTATAGGTTGATTTTGGATTTTCTATTAACGGGACTAAATATAAAGCATAATTGTTTGTTTCTAAAAACAAAAAACCACTTTCCATGAACTGAAAAGTGGTTAATTTGGTACATGAGCTACTTTTTTAGCTTAATAATTTTCTCACGATCAGTTCTTTCATGATTTCGTTGGTACCTGCATAAATTCTTTGTACCCTGGCATCTGCAAAAGCCCTCGCCACAGGATATTCCCACATATAACCATAACCTCCGTGCAATTGCACACATTCATCAGATACCCAACACTGAAGCTCCGTCAACAGGTATTTCGCAGAAGAGGCTATGGCAGAATCCACTTTTTTATCATTGTGCAGCATGACTAACTGATCGGCATACATTCGGCCCTGCTCCAACTTTGCCCCCATCTCTGCCAATTTGAACCTGGTATTCTGAAACTCAGAAATACTTTTCCCAAAAGCTTTACGCTGTTGCACATAATCCAAGGTTGACAAAAACGCAGATTCTGCAAGCGCAACCGCAGCTAAACCTACAATCAATCTTTCCTGGGCAAGTTCGGTCATCAAATATTTAAATCCTTCCCCAACTTTCCCCAAAAGATTTTCCTTGGGCACTTTGACATCTTCAAAAAATAGCTCACAGGTATCCTGTGCATGCAACCCTACTTTTTCAAAGGGGACACCTTTAGAAAAACCCTCCATGTCCTTATCCACTATGAATAAACTTATTCCTTTTGCCCCTTGGCTTGGGTCTGTCTTTGCAGCCACCACCACCACATCCGCCAAATAGCCATTGGTGATGAATGTTTTGGAGCCATTGATCAGGTAATGATCTCCCTTGTCCACAGCAGTGGAGCGTATGGCTTGAAGGTCACTACCCGCTCCAGGTTCTGTCATGGCTACAGCCGAGATCAGGTCCCCACTGATCATACCCGGAATGTATTTCGCTTTTGCTGCTTCTGTACCATAGTGAAGGATATAGGGAAAAACAATATCATTGTGCAGAGGATAGCCAATGGCAGGCCCGGAGCAACCGCTTAATCCCAATTCTTCTACAAAAATAGCGTTGTACCTGAAGTCTTGTATATTTAATCCCCCGTACTGCTCAGGTGCCTGAATACATAAGAATCCATTCTCTCCGAGCTTTTTCCAAGATTCACGGGAAACCATCTTATTTCTTTCCCATTCCGCATTATAAGGCGTGATTTCTTTGGCAATAAAATCTTTTAAAGATTGACGGAACATCTCATGTTCCTCATTGAAAATTGTACGGATTACAGAATACATCTTATTTGGGTTTATATCAATTCAAAATTTAATCCTGTAAACCAACAGGATAACTCTAATGATTGGCTTAAAATTAATAAAATCATACCTGTATACCAATAAAAATTTGGAAAACCAAAACCTATTAAAATAAAAAAAGAGGGGTTGATGTTCCCCTCTTTTTTTTGAATTGAAAGGTCAATTCCAAGGCTTTCTGGGTAATTTTTCGTCCCTTTGGGCCGTATGGTATACCATGGAAGCTATAATCACAGCGGCCTGGGTCATGTCTGAGAACTGCATCCTTTCGTAAACATCCATATTGGTATGGTATCCTTTACCATAATCAATTGGATCCTGAATAAACTGGAACCCAGGTATTCCCACCGCATCAAAGGGAACATGGTCAGTAGATCCGGTATTTCTTCTTGTCACCGTATTCGCACCCATTTCATGGAAAGGCTTGAACCACTCCTCGAAAATAGGAACCAGCATATCATTTCCTTCCAGGTAAATACCACGGATCTTTCCTGAACCGTTGTCCAAATTATAATAGGCAGAAATCTTATCCCATTCAGCTTTTTTCTCTTTGGTATTCCTGTCTGCTACATATTTCTGAACATATCCTCTGGAACCGTATAGCCCTTGTTCTTCTTCACCCCATAAAGCAATGCGGATAGTTCTTTTCGGTTGAACACCCAATGCTTTTAAAATCCTGATAGCCTCCATCATGACAGCTACACCTGCAGCATTGTCATTGCCGCCTGTACCGGCATGCCAGCTGTCCAAATGTGCGCCCAACATGACAATTTCAGAACGGAGGTTTCTGTCTGTTCCGGGGATTTCAGCCAATACATTGTACCCTTTATAATCATCATCCAACCATTCCACATCCACTTCGGCTTCGATTTTTACAGGTATCCCTTTCTTGATCAACCTATAAATCCTTCCGTAGTGCTCAGAGGCAATCTCCAACTCAGGAACGGTTGGCTGCTTATCTGTGCTAAAGGAACCTGCTCTGGTATGAAAGACGGTTCCAAAATTCCCTCTGGTTCCGGTAATTCTCAGTCCAACTCCTTCGGCCAATAAAAATTCGTTGAGTTTTTGGTCAAGGGCTCGCTGTGCGCGTAATTGGGCCAACATTTCAGGGGTATACCTTCCTGTTCTTCCTCCGATGGTAATATTCTTCCTTTCTTCCAAATCAGCATCGGTCAGTCTTCTTGCCTCCGGTTCAAAAGCAGGGCCCGATTCCAAGTTGGCAGGTGTCATGACCACTTTACCCTTCAATTTTCCTTTGTAAAGATCAAAATCTGCTTCTGAGTTAATTTCCAACAGCATAACTTCTTCTTCAATTAAGCCATTGGTGCCATTAGTCCAAGCCTTTGGATAACCAATGATCTGCGCATAGTAAGGTGCCTTCATGGCGATGTAAGATTTTTTCACATTCCAGCCCCTGCCAAAATCCCCGTAGGAATCAATGCGGACATTGCTTAAGCCCCATTCCTGGAATTTCTCAGCTGTCCATTGTCTTGAATTGCGCAGGTTGGTAGAACCAGAAAGTCTGGGACCTAAGAAATCTGTCAGATAAAAAGAAAGTTCCTGAATTTGGGAATTTCCAATGCCTTCGGATTTGATCCGGTAAACCATTTCCAGATCCAACTTTTCCTGCGCAAAGACAAGGGAAAAGCCCAAGATCCAGATTAAAAAGAAAGCAGTCAGTTTTTTCTTTGGATTCATCATAAAACTTTGTTTGGGTTTTGATTCCGATTTGATGGATCAAAAATGAAAAAGAAACTGAAAGAAAACATGCCACCTGTATAAAAAACAAAAAAATCCGGCCAAAAGATCAGCCGGATTCTGGTTAAAAGTGGTTTAGGGAAAATCAAAAAATTCTTGACTTACCTTTCGCATCGGTCACTTGTACCGAAACATCATTGGCTTTAAAATTCCTGAAAGAATAGATTTTGGAAAAGGCTCCTGTCTGCATGATTTTTTCTTCAAAAATCTTCTTACCGCTGCGGTCTGCTATGGCAACTGTCACACCCGGTTCATCCAATCCAATCACCGTAAGTTTGATGGAATCATCATCAAGGTTTTTACGGTAAGCCATCAAGGGTATTTCCTCTTTAGTCAATTTCCTTTCCAAATCAAAGACAGCGACCTCTGGCTCCAAACCTTTGTTGTTGGCCTCAATTTTCAACTGATATTGTCCTACCGGTAGCTCGGAAAGGTTGTAAGGTACCATCACATCATTTTTCACAAAAACAGTTTGCTGATGTAACTTCTTACCTTGCAGATCCAAAACTTCCAGTCTGACTTTTCCCAATCCTTCTTTCAGGATTACCTTTACACGGTTGTTGCTATTGCTGACCTCGGTCAAAGCTTCAACACTTTCATCTCCTGCATTGGCAAAACCGCTCAAACCTAGTGTTGCGATCAATGCCATAGTTAAAATCTTTTTCATATTGTGGTTATTTAAGTTGGTACTATCCTTTATTCATGATCTGTACCAATTCAAAAAGTGGCTTTGAACAGGTAGCAAAAAAAATCCTCGACCATCTCAAAAAACACTTATTCATTATTTGCAGGAAGTTTTCAAAAAGTGAAAAACCCAGGTAAACTTGTTCCGGGAACGAACAATCTTTTATTCTTTTGTTTGACCAGCGGACAAATTGATCCAGATTCCTTCATTTTTCAACACCCCTTTCAGGTTGCATGCTTATTCCAGATTTGTAAAAAAATAATTTTGATTTTTTTTTTTTTTGCTGATGCCAAAAATCAAACTCAAAAAATAACCTGTACGGTAGCGCACAGGTTGTGTATTGTATCGGGCATCTTTTCAAGCTTCCAAGAGTTTTTGCTTCAGGGATTTAACCCTTTCTGATATTGTCAAATTGGCAATATCAAGATTTTCTGAAGTAGCCCTAAGAAAATCAAGAACAGCCCCTGAGTGGTCAGTAGATTTCCCTTCTTTGATGGTCACATAACGCATTGTGGTCCATAACACCGTTTTGAGTTCTTTTTTCGTATCATCTGTCATGTAATACTCCAATACCACCGTATTGTGATTATACCAAAGCAGGCGGCTCATGATCCGGACCCATTCACCAACCCTTGCCGGTCTGACATAAGAAATGTTGTGATTGTACACCACCCAAGCTGCTTTATATTTATGGATCATATCAATCATTTCCAAGCCATAGAGTTTGGGGACCTGATCCTCCCTGGCATTAAAAAAATAATCAAAGTATTTGGCATTGTTCAGGTGTTGAAGGGGATCGCAATCCTGAAAGCGGATGACGACCCTGCTTTCTGTCTCTTTTGGATAGTGTTTTTCCGGGTTGTATTCAAACATGGCTGGATAAAATTTTCCCAAAGTTAATCAATTAAAAGTTTCGATTAAAAACTCAAGTTTGCCAGCTATTGGATAAATTAGCAGGTAATGGAAAAAATGAATTTGGATATCAATTGTGATTTAGGGGAAGGATTGGATAATGATGCCTTACTTATGCCCTTGATCCAAAGTTGTAACATTGCCTGCGGAGGCCACACGGGAGATGAAGACAGCATGGTGGCCACTCTTTTATTGGCTAAACAATTCAAAGTCAAACCAGGCGCTCATCCCTCCTATCCTGACCGGGAAAATTTTGGTAGAAAAGTAATAGACATATCATTGAAAGATCTCAGAGAAAGCCTTTCCCAGCAAATCAGAAGTTTTCTGAATATTTCCCTTTGCATTCATCATCCCATGCACCACATCAAACTGCACGGAGCCTTGTACAATGAGGCTGCAAAGCACCCTGAATTGGCTGAAATGGTTACGGAATTGATAAAATCTAGTTTCTCAAATGCCATTTTGTATTGTCCTCCTCATTCAATACTCGAAAAAATGGCCAGGGAAAAAGGATTAGCTGTCATGCTCGAAGTATTTGCAGACAGGAATTACCTTCAGGATTATAGCCTGGTTCCCCGTAGCCATCCCCAAGCTATAATCACCGATCCCAATTTGGCTTTGGCCCATGTTGAAAACATGGTCATTTACAAAAGGATAATAACCCTGGACGGCGCAGCAATCCCCATCCAGGCAGACACCCTGTGTATTCACGGTGACAACCCGAATGCCTTCGAAATCTTGAAAAGCCTAAGAAAAAACCTTACCTTTTAAGAATGGATATCCGTTTTTTTAGAACACATAGCAAGTTGGTAGAATTTATCTGGCCCCCTTTGATTTCTGAGGAAATATTACGGGCTTTGATCAAGGTCCAATATTATCTGGAAAAGGAATATGGGGAAGGAATAAAGGAGATCAGAAAAGGATACCATACCCTTTCTTTAAGGCTTCAAGAAGATATTTCGGAACAGGACTGTCAAGACTTAATTGAAGAGTTTAAACGTATTCCTGCTGAGCCGCAAGATGAAGATGCTGCCAAAACCTGGACAATACCCGTATTATATGGCGGTGAATTTGGGAAAGACCTGGATCAGCTGGCAAAGATCCATAAACTCAAAGCAGAGGATGTGGTTCAAATGCACAGTGAAAATGTCTATACTTTACATTTCTACGGATTTCTCCCGGGCTTTATGTACTTGGGCGGACTGAATCCCCATTTGTACACCAAAAGAAAAGAAAGACCAGAAAGATTGATTCCCAAAGGAACTGTGGCCATTGGAGGACAGCAAACTGGAATATATCCACAGGAAAGCCCCGGAGGATGGTATGCCATAGGTTCATGCCCGATCCCTCTTTTTGATATCCAAAAAAATCCTCCGGTATTTGCCAGAGTGGGTGATTTGATTAGGTTCAAGCCAATCGATTTGGATACTTACAGGCAAATTAAAGAACAGGTTCAACAAGGGAATTATAAACTGAAAAATGATTAAAATCCCCTCTTATATCCATTTTACGAAGCCCGGACTAATGACGAGTATCCAAGATCTCGGACGTTTCAATCTTGCCCAGTTCGGAATCCCTTATTCGGGAGCCATGGACCGGTATTCCCTTGCCCAGGTAAATTTCTTATTGCAAAACAAAAAAGGGGCATCAGTCCTTGAAATGGCCAATTTGGGACCTGAAATGGTATTTGAAAGACCAACCAGAATTGTTTTTGCGGGCGCTGAAGCGGAAATCATTTGGAATAAAAAGAAAAACATCAAAAATGGGCAAATCCTTGAAATTGAAGAGGAAGATGTGATCAAAATCAAAAACTTCAAGAAAGGACAATGGCTATATATGGGGATTCAAGGCGGCTTTGAGACTGAAGAAGTGGCAGGGAGCAAAAGCTGGTACCCAAATATCACCCCTAGGGACAAAATCATCAAGAATGATTCCATTTGCTACCTATCAGAAGAAGAAAGGTTTTATCCTTCAGTGGAACCCAAAGCTAAAGTTAGATCCGATTGGTATGGAAACCACCAGATCCATGTTTACCCCGGACCAGAATGGCATCTGCTTCCCCATCTCCTACAAAATCGCATCCTGAAAAAATCGTTTACCATTTCTGATCTGATCAATAGAATGGCTTATCAACTCAAAGAAGAAATAGCCAATGATTTACCCCAGATATTGACTGCTCCGGTCTATCCCGGAACAGTTCAGCTTACCCCAGGAGGTAACCTGATCATCTTGATGCGGGACGCACAGGTCACAGGAGGTTATCCCAGGATATTGCAGGTGGACAATTTTTCATTGAATGTCCTGAGCCAAAAAAGAGCTGGTGACAAAATAAAATTTAGCATTTTGTAATATATTAAGGCTTTTAAATGAAAAAAATCACTTTAACCATGAATCAGGAGCTTGAAAAGCAGATTACAGCGCAGGGTATGTCCCTGGAGAATGTCAAGGAACAATTAAAAAACTTCCGGGAAGGCTTCCCATTCCTTCCGATTGTGGAAGCTGCCACCATTGGGAATGGCATAAAAGTTTTCTCAGACACGGAAATTAAATATTACCAGGATACTTATCCTTCAAAAATCGCAAAGAAAAAAATCGTGAAATTCGTTCCGGCAAGCGGTGCGGCTTCACGAATGTTTAAAGACCTATTTTCCTTTTTGGAAGGTGACGGGGATATTTCCAAAAGTGCTTTTGTTCAGAAATTCATCCAACAAATAGACCGCTTTGCCTTTTATGATGACCTGGACGCAAGTCTTCAAAAAGCTGGCTCTAGTCTGGCAAAAGCATTGGGTAATAAACAATATCAATTGATTATCAAACATTTACTGAGTGAAGAAGGCCTTGGCTATGGGCAACTTCCAAAAGGACTACTTAAATTCCATCATTACGCTGACCATGACAGGACTCCAACTTATGAGCATTTTGTAGAAGGGTATCTCTATGCTTTAGGTGCAGGAAAAACCGTCAGGTTACACTTCACAGTTTCTCCGGAACATGAAGAGAAATTCAAAGCAGAGGTGGCGTCCATTCAGCCCAAGCTGGAAAGGGAATTTGATGTGAAGTTTGATGTGTCCTATTCCCAACAAAAAAAATCAACTGACACCATTGCGGTAAATATGGACAATACCCCATTTGTGGATGAAGATGGTTCGGTACTTTTTAGGCCAGCAGGCCACGGGGCATTATTGGAAAACTTAAATGACATCGATGCTGATATTATATTCATCAAAAATATTGATAATGTCGTACCTGATCGTCTCAAACCAACAACAAAAGACTATAAAATCGCTATTGGGGGATTATTGTTGGATGTTCAGGAAAAAGTCTTCGGTGCCCTCAAAAGACTGGATGCTTCCAAAGATGAATCCGCTGTAAAATTGGCAGAAGAGGTCTTCACAAAAGATTGCAGTGGCAAGCTTCCTGAAAGCTATCAAAAAATGAGCTGGGATGAAAAGGCTTGTTTCCTTCATGGTAAGTTAAACCGCCCCCTTAGGGTTTGTGGAATGGTGAAGAATACGGGGGAACCCGGAGGAGGACCTTTCTGGGTGAAAGAAGATGATGGTTCACTTTCTTTACAGATTGCCGAAACCGCCCAAATAGATCTATCTGACCCAAAACAAAAACAGATTTTGCAATCTTCTACCCATTTCAACCCTGTGGACCTGGTCTGTGCCACGAAGGATTATAAAGGTCAGAAATTCGACCTTTTGAAATTCAGAGACATGAGGACAGGTTTTATCACAGAAAAATCAAAAAGTGGAAGGGCCTTGAAAGCCCTGGAATTGCCAGGCCTTTGGAACGGATCCATGGCAGGATGGAATACCATATTTGTAGAGGTGCCACTGATTACTTTTAATCCCGTAAAAACTGTCAACGATTTATTAAGAGATGAACATCAGAACTAAAGGTAAAGTTTCAACAATCTGGCATTGGTAGGCAATACGGATACAGCAAAAATCAAAATCCCACAAGTTCATTTTTGTGGGATTTGTTTTTTGAGGAAATCAGATGTTTAAAACATACTATCCAGCTTTTTCAATTGTTCCTTGAGGTAATCCTTCAACTCCTCTCCTTCCAATACCTTGATTTCTCCGGGAAGTCCCAAAATGAATCTGGCCAAACCCGGAAGCTGAGGAATTTTGCCCTCAAAAAAGTATTGGTTTCTATTTTTTGTATAAGTAAATGGCTTGGCATCAGGATATTCTTCCATCATCAATTGGAAAGCTTTTTTGCTTAATTTGAGATGGACCGGAAACTGGCTTTTGCCAGAAAACCCGAATAAACCCTGTTCTAATGGCTGGTGAAGGGATTGGTATTTGAAGGGCTTAGATGTTAATAGCACCTCGCCTATCCTTTCGATTTTGAATAACTTCATTTCCTTACTTTCTACTTCAAGGGCATAAATGAAATCAAAATTGGTGGTGAATGCCACCGGTTCGATCAACCTGTCTGACACAGAATCAGAGCTCAGAGAATAATAATCATGTAAAATAACCTGGTTTTCATCCTTGATGGCCTTGGAAAGCAAGTCTACAGAAATACCCAATTTGGCATTGAACAGCTGGTCCACGCTTTGACGAAAATCAGAGCGGATATTGATTTTTTGAAGGATGGATTCTTTTAATAAGTTCTTTTTTCCCGATTTACTGATGACCTGGTTCAAAAATTCAATCTCCTCATCATTGAAAGTACCGAATGAAAAAGCTTCAGGATGCTCTACACGGTCCACTATCCGAAATTTGGAATGCTTCTTTTCAATCTCAAAACCCAATGCTTCCAATAATTTAAAATATCGGTAAATTGTCCTGGGATCCGTGTCTAAAGATTCTGCCAATTTATGTACGGGCTTGCCTATGTTCCCTCTCAATAAGTTGATCAAGCGGAAATCCCGTAAAATTTTCTGTTGATCTATGCTGTTTGATTTTGCCATTTTCTATATCAATTGGCAAAATATAGGGAATTTCTGAGTTGCTTGGAAAATTTAAGACACAAAATGTCTTGAAAATTTCACCAAGAAGATTTTCTCTTTCCGGTCGCGAATACACGGTTTACATTAAAACCCAATCTAAACTGATCACCTGGGGCCCCATTTCCCCCGGCCAATAAGTATTGCTCATTCAATAGCTGAGAGGTTACAAAATACATTTGAAATACATGTCCGCCAGCTTCCAGATCAATTCCAAAACCTATATTGTTTCTTAAGTCATTGTTCAAATTAGGTATCCATTGCATGGTAAGGGAGCTTTTTCCGCTGATTTTATACTTCCCGCTCAGGCCTAGGGCCAAGTAAAGGTTTTGATCACCTTCAATTAAAAATATGGGATTGGGATCGACAAAATAGGCCATCAACGGTGAAACCTGCAGGCTCAGTTTTTCAGAAAATTTCCTGGCAGCCATTACCTGAAAGGCAAAACTGCTTCGCTCACTAAAACTCGGATTCTCTGATTGTAAAAACCTGTAATCGGCAGTATTTACCCCAGCTCCTCCCATAAAAGACAAGGAAAGCGGCATTTTATTGTCCTGGGTCTGCTTGAGCATATGACATCTACCATAAAGGTTATACACTTTGTCTCTGCTTTGCCTGGTTGCTCCCAGTGAAAATTTCTCACTAAAAGCATATTCAAAACTCAACTGGATTACTGCCCCATTATCCAGACCAAAAAGATTTTGGATGCCACCCTCCAGGGGACCAAAAGTATGCATAATGGAAAAATGAAGTGTATTGTTATCCAGCGGTTCTACGGTCAAAAGATTGATATTTCTAGGAGCATGAAAAACCAGCTCCACTTCCTGGGATTCCGTGGCTAATTTTCTTTCCAATTGAGCCTGTGCGCCAAAAGAAAGCCCAAATAAGCAAAGGTTGAAGAGTAAAAACTTGTTCATATTGTGGTTGGGTTATTTCTTCTTGAGGACAGCATCGATTTTGACTATCTGCTCTTCAGCCAGCTCATAAAACATTACCTTAGGGATAGATATTTTGTAATCGCTAAGCAATACTTTAAAATCTGCTGTGAGGCTCAGTTCCTGTGAAGAAATCATTTTAAGCTTTCCAGGAACTTCTATTTCCCGCTCAACTCCATGTATTTTGAATTTTCCTTTAGCAAGGACTTGTCTTTCCTGACCAAGCTCCAAACTTGGAATCTCCTGTATTTTTCCTGTAAACTCAGCAAAAGGATACTTTTTTGTTTCCAAGTAATTCTCCCTCATATGCCTGTCCCTCAATCCAATACCGGTTTTTAAGGTGTTGAGATCCAGATAAAAGTCCAACAAGTTTTTATCTAAATCAATTAGCCCCTGCAGTAAATCTGATTTTCCTTCAAATTCGCTCAGTGAAGCCTTGGAAATAAAAACTACATTGCCTTGTTCAGTCAAAAATTGTTGGGCATAAATTTTTGATAAACCAAAAAGGGCAAAAAAAAAAATATGTGTATCCGCATTACTGCACGTAAGGATGAACAGCTGCAACAATCAGTCTGTCAAATAACCTTTCTCCAAAATATCTTCGGTTAAGCTTATAGACAAATTCATTGAGGTAGTTCTGTAAATATTTATACGTGATCATGTGATGTATTCCCAAGAGATTTCTTTTTAGGTTACTGATTCCCTTATGTACCCATTTTAGGGTTTCATTGACACTTACTTTATCTGAAACGACCATATAATGTGTGTCAACAATATCTGCAATGTCAACATAGGCTGTGTTTTTGTCGGTAAACAGGACGATATCTCCAGCTGCATTCTTCTTAATGAATTTGTTGACATGATCTGCATCCACTTTTCCGATTACTTCCATTTTATAATAGCCACATGCCCTGTCCTTCTTTCCAGTTTTGGGATCTTCAAGAGGGGTAGATTCAGCAGCAACAGCTACTTTTGCCTGTCTTTGGCTACCTTTTCCTCGTTTAAGATGCTGTTTTACCTGTTTTGGAGTTGCAACTTCTACAAAGCATTCATCAAACTCAATCATGTCATTTAAGATATACAGGGAATCCCTTTTACCCATCATGGCACGTATCTTATGCATCAGTCTGAAGGCAGTGTCATACCTTGACAATCCAACCTGCCTTTGGAATTCAAGACAGGAAAAGCCCTTCTTAGTAGCTGACATGAAAATAAAAGCCAACATCCAGGTGTGAAGAGATATCTTACTGTTTTCCATTACTGTTCCACTTTTTAGGGAGCTCCTCCTTCTGCATTGACTGCACTCAAAGAATTTTCCACCACTGAACCAGTAATGCTTGGTAATGGATTTGCAGCTTTTACAGCATATGCCTGCCTTTTCTCTGCTCTCTTTGATATAAATTTCGCAGCTTTCTTCATCTGGAAAGTATTGTAGAAATTGAAGTATCGTCATAATGTTTCCTATTTTTATACAAGAAACAACAGCGGATGCCAATCTACAACTATTTGACACTTACTGTCAAATTTTGTCACGTGCATTCAAGCGGATACACATAAAAAGAAATGAGCAGGATTTTTTTTGGCAAGAATCTCATCCAAAATCAACGGTAAGTGTCCGGCCGTTTAAAGTAGTAGGAAAGCTTGTAAGAGGTCGGATAGCGGGACCATTCACCACTGATCCATCCGTATTGAACCTGGAACCATGACAGGTACATGTAAAAACATTATTGGAGAACGTCCAATTTCTATCACAATTGCTATGTGTACAAACAGAAGTCAAAGCACTGAAACGATTGTTACCTATATTCACGATAAGCACTCTGGCAGAAGTAACCAAAGCCCAGCCTCCCTGATTGTTCAATGCTGTAGCCTCATCCAGGTTTACAATCACCTGATTCCCTTGTACACTGATACCAGTACTCGGTGCTTGCGGTAAACCAGGGGTATCATCATCTTCTGAACATGAAGTAAAAAGGGTCTCTTGTTTAATTCTTAATTGACTGAAAGTCAATTAAATAAATAACAAAAACATAACACAAAAACCACGAAATCGGCTGTTTTGAGCTTTTTTCGGGGTTTTCTTTTTTGTATTTTAAGGTTGCAGACTTAAATACGATTAAAGATATGGCTCAGCTTCCTCTTTTCAAAGATTTCGATGGATATTCTCCAAAATATCACTTTTTCAAGAATTCATTGTTAGGTCAGGTTCATGACAGTATCCCTTGGGATGAACTTGTTTCATGTCTCCCAAGAGAACTTTCGGGAAGAGGTGCTCCAAGCTGGTTTGGTCCCAAGGGTATGTTTGCACTTATGTTTTTAAAAGCATATCTGAATGTCAGCGACCGGCATCTTCTGGAACGCTTCAATACTGACTGGTCTCTCCAGTATTTCTGCGGGAAAGTATTGGCAGAAAATGAGCAGATTAAAGACATGACCATTATGACCCGTATAAGGGCTTATATTGAAACCCATTGTGAATGGGAGAAGCTTCAGGAGATTCTTATCCTGCACTGGAAACATGATGTCAATAACAGCCATGTACTTCTGATGGATGCCACCTGCTATGAGTCGTACATACGTTTTCCAACTGACGTAAAGCTTCTTTGGGAGTGCTGTGAATGGGTTTTTGAAGATCAGCTATTCAGGATCTGTTCAGACCTGGGTATCAAAAGGCCAAGATCCAAATTCAGGGAGCAGAAACTCGCCCAAACGACTTATTCGAGAAAAAGGAAAAACAGTTTTAAGGAAACACTCAGAAGAAGAAAAGCATTGGTGTATCTTCTCAACAAAGGCATAGAACAGCTTCAGGAGGTTTTGGACAAAAACAAAGGAGCGGGCCTTGATCTGAAAGACTTTTCAAGGTTTGGGGTGGTAAAAAAGATATGTCAGCAACAGGAGTTCCTGTTGGACAATCCTCCTTCCAAACTCAAGGATAGGATTGTGTCACTTCATAAACCATATCTCCGACCAATAGTGAGAGGGAAGGAGAATAAGCCTGTAGAGTTTGGTGCCAAAGCCCATATCTTACAGGTGGATGGTCTTGCTTTTATTGACAAACTGGATTTTAATGCATTCAATGAATGTACAAGACTGAAGCTGTCAGTAGCAAAGCATAAAAGATTTTTCGGTCCTGCCAGACAGCTTGGAGCGGACAGAATATATGCAACAAACAAAAACCGTGTATTCTGTACCCATCAGAAGATCTTCACCTGCTTCCCAAAAAAAGGCCCCAAACAATTAAGCAAAGCAGAAAAAGTACTAAGCTCTGAAATCTCCAGACAGAGAGCTACTGTAATGGAAGGTGTTTTTGGGACAAACAAAAACCATTATGGGCTTGGCAAAATCAAGGTGAAAGGGGAGAAAAGAGAAAAACTGATGATATTTTTTGGGATTATGTCAGCAAATGCGGTTCTGATAGCAAAAAGAAGGGCAGCAAAGGAAAGCCCACCCCTACAACGATCAGCATAAAAATCACCAAAAAAGATCTTCATGGGAGCAGTGTGCCCATACTGCAAATCATGGCCCAACGCATCCAAAACCGAAGCCTAAATTGTACTTTTCCGTACTCAAATTGACCGCAAATTAATGCCCAAAGTCTCCAAAAAAAAGAAAGTAGAACTTAGTTTAAGCTCTACTCCCTAATTCCGAAGGAATTTTCCAAGAGGCCCTAAAAAAACCTACACCAAAAGCTGACATGATTGCAAGCGCACCGGATTTTTTTAAAAAATCCCTTCTCTCCGCAGAGAGAATGCCCGTTTGTACTTTTTCCAAGGTTTTCATAGGAGAAGTTTTTATGTGAATTAAAAGCTTATTGTGGATAACATAAGCTATTAACTTCAACTAAAACAATATTGTTTTTGACCGGAAATAAACGGTTACAAACAAAAAATGAACAGATTAAATCGAGTGATCAAAAGTGTTTTCTGGTCAATACTTCGCTCAAAACCACCGCATCCTTAACTGACCTGGGATCTTTAAGCAACTGACGATATCTGTTTTCTTTCCTTTCTTTCTCCACGGAATCGGATCTCAATGATGATTTGATCCCCTCAAGGGAAGCTTCAAGGGATATCTGTTCATTCAAGGTTCTCAACTTGGGCATTTCCCTCTCAGAAATTTCCCCTTGAAATTGTTCGTATGCCTTTGGCTGTTTGATTTTTTGTGGACGGTAAGCAGGCTGTCTGTCCTGAAAAGTTTTTTGAGGCTCTGATCTTTCTTCTGCAGCCCTTCCCTGACCTGTTTGTTCCAGATCCCTTTTCATTTCTTGCTGTCCTGCCCTTATCTCTTTCAGCAATTCCTCAAAAGATACAGGTCTCCTCTGCTCCTTTCTTTCCTGAGCCATATCCGGTCTTTCTATTTCTTCTTCCGGTTTCGCCTTTTTTAATGCCGTGTATATGAAATAGATAATAATTGCTACGAGATAGATGATATTTCCTGCGTCCACTTTGTTCGAATTTTAAATGCAAGATAACTAAAAAAGCCATCTCTTGCACATCCTTGGTATATTTCTGAAATAGGTTAATTTTGTTCGTTATTCAATTTCAAAGGTTGTAGGATGCTGCTGAGTAAGCTTGAGATCAAAGGTTTTAAGAGTTTTGGAGACCGTATGGTTATCCATTTTGATAAGGGAATCACTGGTGTGGTAGGACCGAATGGTTGTGGTAAATCCAATGTAGTGGACGCCATCCGGTGGGTTTTAGGAGAGCAGAAGTCCCGCATGCTTCGGTCCGATAAAATGGAAAACGTGATTTTTAACGGAACCAAAAACCGCAAGCCAACCAATATGGCTGAAGTTTCTCTGACCTTTGAAAACACCAAAAACCTATTACCAACTGAATACACCCATGTGACCATTACCCGTCGCTATTACAGAAGCGGTGAAAGTGAATATCTTTTAAATGGAGTTGCCTGCCGTTTAAAGGATATCACCAATCTTTTCATGGATACGGGAATCAATTCGAATAGTTACGCCATCATTGAACTGAAAATGATCGATGAGCTTCTCAATGACAAAAACAATTCCCGAAGGGAATTATTTGAAGAAGCAGCTGGCATATCCAAATTCAAGACCCGAAAGAAAGAGACCCTGCGCAAACTCGAAGATACTGATGCCGACCTGGAGCGTGTGGAAGATGTGCTTTTTGAAATTGACAAAAACCTCAAAAGCCTTGAGAAGCAGGCCAAACAAACTGCCAAATATTTTGAAATCAAAAAGGAATACAAAGAGGCAAGCATCAATCTGGCCAAGCGCTCGGTAGGAAAACTTACCGATGCCCTTATAGGACTCCACCAAAAAATACAGGAAGAGCAGGACAGAAAAATGGGCATCAATACAAAAATCGCCCAAAAAGAGGCCCAATTGGAAGAGAATAAGGCAGAACTGATCAATAAGGAAAAGTTGCTTGCCTCCCGACAAAAGACACTCAATGAGCATGTGAACAAAATCCGTCAGTTTGAGAGTGATAAAAAAATCAAAAATGAACGGCTTAGATTTTTAGAAGACAGGGCCCAAAAGCTACGTGAGCAGATTGATGCGGACAGAAAATCCAATGACAGGGCAGGATTCAGTATCAGGTCCTTAGAACAGGAAAAAGAGTCTGCAGAAAAAATTCTGAACGAAAAGGAAATCATTGTTGAAGAATTGCGGGCTGCTTATGAATCCCAAAAAACCGAACAGGCACATATTCAGGAAAAGCAAAAAACCCTATCAAGGGATTACTCTGTAAAAAAAGACCGATTATACCAGCTCACCAAGGAGCTGGAAATCAAACAAATTCAACTTTCAACCTTAAAACAAGAATTGGAGAAGACGGCTTCGGATGATAGCAGTCAGGTATCAAATCTTGCGGAATTTGAAGATAAAATGCTTCTTCTCAAAGAGGAATTGGATGCTAAAACACAGGACTTGGCGGCCCTGAAAGCTAAAGAAGAAGACCAATTGAACAAAATCGAAGAGGCCAACAGAATCATTGAAATGATCAGGGAGGAAGTAACCCAAAACTCCCGAAAATTGGATGCCAAGCAGAATGAGTTCAACCTTACCAAATCCTTGGTGGAAAACCTTGAAGGATTTCCTGAAGCCATTAAATTCCTGAAAAAAAGTCCCAATTGGGCTAAAGACACTCCTTTGCTTTCTGACATCCTGACGACAGAAGAAAAATACAGGGTCACCATAGAGAATTATTTGGAAAACTACATGAACTACTATGTAGTAGAAACAGAAGCTCAGGCCATAGCCGCTGTCAATTTATTGAGTGATGCCGCCCGGGGCAAGGCCAATTTTTTTGTTTTGGAACATTTTAACAGTTTCCATCCTACCCAGACCAAATTATTTCCCAATGCCCTACCGGCAACAGAAATCATCGAATACGATGAGAAGTATGCCAAATTGATCGGTTTTATACTGGATGATGTCTATATCGTCCGTGGTGAATATCAGGACTTTCCAAAAGATCAAAGCGCAATTTTCATCACGGAAAGCGGAAAATTTACCAAAAGGAAATTCAGCATATCCGGTGGCTCTGTGGGACTTTTTGAAGGAAAAAGGATCGGTAGGGCGAAGAATCTCGAAAAACTGGAGAAAGAAATCAAAGAGCTGAACAAAAAGGTTTCATCTACCCGCTCTAATCTGGACGAAAAACTGAGTGATCTCCTTAAATTGAAGGAGGTGTCGTTTAAATCTTCCATCGAAAAATTACAACAGGAAATCTCTGAAATCAATCAGGAATACGTTTCTGTCAGAACCAAAAAAGAACAACTGAGCGAATTGCTTTCTTCCAATGCCAATAAAAGGGAAGATATATTGGACAGGATAGAGACCTTGCAGTTTAGTTTGGAAACCATAACCCCTGAATTGGAGGAGGTAAAAATTGCCTTTGAACAATTGGAACTGGAATTGGAAGAGGTAAATGTCAGACTCCAATCGGAAAGTGAGATGCTCAGCCAAAAATCAGCAGCATTCAACCAGGAAAATATCCTTTTCCATCAGCAAATGAACAGGGTCAATTCCTTAGAGCAGGAAATTGAATTCAAGCAAACAGCATTTGAAAGCAGTAAAGAGCGTATAGAGAAATCACAGCAGGAACTGGGCGGAATTGACCAGGAAATCAAGACATTACTGGAAAACAAGGAAATCAAAGATGATGAACTCATTGAACTGTACGCTGAGAAAGAAAGTATTGAAAAAGGAGTAAATGAGGCGGAAAAAGATTATTACGCCTGCCGGGGTGAAATTGATGAAACCGACAAACAAATCCGTGAACTTCAAAAATCCAAGGAATCTTTGGATACTTTGATCCAGGAGATGCAGCATTCCATGAATGAGGTCAAATTGAAGTTGGCCAGCATGAAGGAAAGGCTGAGCGTGGAATTTGAAATCGATTTGGATCAACTGATGGAAGAAAACCCTGAATTGGATCAGGATTACCTTGAATTAAGTGAATCCGACATCAGGGAAATCGTTTCAAGAGCCAAGGAAAGATTAGAGAAAATAGGTCCCATCAATCCTATGGCCATGGAGGCCTATGATGAAATCAAACAAAGGCATTCCTTTATCCAAACCCAAAAAGAAGACCTGATCAAAGCTAAAAACTCCTTGATGGAAACCATTGATGAAATTGATCAGGTGGCCAAGGATACCTTCTTAGAGGCGTTCGGAAAGATTAAAGAAAATTTTGTTAAAGTATTCCGGTCTCTGTTTACTGCTGAAGATGACTGTGATCTTAAATTGGTGGATCCAGAAAATCCATTGGAAAGCCCGATTGAAATTATGGCCAAGCCAAAGGGTAAAAGGCCATTGACCATTAATCAGCTGTCCGGTGGTGAAAAAACATTGACTGCGACTTCCCTCCTATTTGCTATCTATCTATTGAAGCCTGCACCATTCTGTATTTTCGATGAAGTGGATGCACCATTGGATGATGCCAATATTGATAAGTTCAACAATATCATCCAGACATTTTCAAAAGATTCCCAATTTATCATTGTTACCCATAACAAACGGACAATGGCCAGCACAGATATCATCTATGGAATCACCATGATAGAAGCGGGAGTTTCCAGGGTAGTCCCTGTGGATTTAAGGGAACTGGCCTGATCGCCCTTACTCCATGGATCAGATTTTAATCACATGAATTGTTTTCCTCAACTGGGCTGTGCGTATCTGAATAATATACCTGCCCGGAGGATAGGTGACAAAATCTATCATTTTATTGAAAGGCCTTCCGGGAGCTTCTCCCTGATGGATGATGGATAAAACCCTTCCATTGACATCTATCAGGTCAACTTTAACATCCCCATCAGCATTGAAACTCAAAGTGGCAAAATCCCTTACCGGATTGGGATAAAACTTAGCTTCCAACCTTTCCATAGGACTGAGCGGATTGGTCAAAGTGTTCCTGATTACAGGAACCTGTTCAAAGGTCCTTCCTGCATTCCTGGACATTTGTATTTGCTCGTTGGATTCAAACCATTGGCTCAGCAAAGAGGTATATATCTGCCTGAAATCGAACTGAAGAGGTAAATTATCATCATAAACTTCACTCCCCCTTATCCTTGGTGCTTCTCCCAAAAAAGTACCCTCTGACATATTTCCAAAAACGAACATGGGAGCCGCTGATCCATGGTCTGTCCCCCCGCTGGAATTGGAAACTATTCTTCGGCCAAATTCCGAAAAAGTCATTCCCATTACCCTATCGACGGTTTTGTGGTATTCAAGATCCTTCATAAATGCCATGATTGCATCATTTAGTTCTTTTAGAAGATTAGCATGCCTCCCGACAGTTCTATCAGAATCGACTACCTGATTGTCATGCGTGTCAAATCCGCCCAATCTTACAAGATACAAAGGTGTCTTTAGCCCTCCCGCTATTAACCTAGACACAATTTTTAGCTGATTGGCCAATCGGGTATCTGGATAAGGTCTTTGAAAATTGATCTTTTCGGCTACTTCCTTTACAATTCTCCCATATTTCTGGGACTGCTGGGCCATGATTCTGATGTACTGGATTTTATCACCCACTGGCCCATCGGGCACTTCATCCAACTCCTTATCCAACAATTCATAAAAAGAGTTGACATTATTGATCACCATGCTGAACCCGATTCTCTCACCTTGAAACAACATGGAGGCTCCCAGTCCAATTTCTACAGCTAAAGGATGGGGATGCATCTCATTCGGATAATTTTCGGGAAACTCGGGATGGTTTTTTTCAAGATATCTTCCTGCCCAACCTGAATTTAAAATCTGATCTGAATCAGAGGCACTCATCCAAATATCTTTTGACCGGAAATGGGAGAAATTCTGCTGAGGATAGCCTACAGAATGGATGACCTGAAGTCTTCTTTCATCATAAAGTGACTTAAATCCTTCCAATGCCGGGTGAAAAGCAAAATCCGTATTGGTAACTTCTATTAATTCATCCTCGGGCATGATTACATGAGGCCTCACTCTTGTAAGTGCACTGTAATTATTCAATGGGACCACTGTATTGAGGCCATCATTTCCACCATCCAAGTATATCAAGACCAAAACCCTTCCAGTTTCAGTAGCCATTTGGAGTAATCGCTCAATTTCCCTTCCTAATGAAGGTGTACCAAATCCCCCCAAGATTCCAGGTATAGCCAAACTATGGGCAACATGCTTGATAAATTTCCTTCTTTTCATGGTTTACATTAAGTGGGTTTCGGCCATTTGTAATAAAATCTGGAAAGCTGGATTTAGACGGTTCAAAACGGTGGTCCTTGCCAATGCATTATTAGGATTCGCCTTATAGGTCAGCCAGGCTCCCGTCCAATAATAATCCTGCTCCTGACCTGAAAGTAAGACCTGTTTAACCTGTTCGAACTGAACGGTCCCTAAGTCCACTCCAAGCAGAATCAATGCGGACTCTCTGATAAGTTTATTTGGATCTTCAACCCCGGGAAGTTTATCCACAAAATTCAGAACATTTGCATTGGCCATTGCACGGTCAGATAACCTAAAACCCCAAAACACCAATGAATCTGTTAAAAATATCCTTCTTGAAATGGTATAAGTATTTATCCAAATCTTGTCATAAAGCGGAGTTTGGTAATAAGGAGGCCATCCGGCCACATTGGGAGGGTCTCCTACTTCCATCCCCAAATTGGCCATCTGCCATAAGACCCCTGTATACATATCCCTTTCTTCGGCCGGGTTTGTTGCCTTGGTCATTTCAAAGGACTTCCAAAAACCCAATGTGAAATCAAATGGATTTTTAATCACCACGCCTATGATATGCGGATGATAAAAATGTGCGGATTTAAAAAGGGTATACAATGCAGGCAATATATCATAGTTATTGTTGCGTATGATATTGGCCAATGGCTGTATGACATTTCTTTCAGCCAATTCAGTGATTTCTGTTGTTACAAAAAAACTGTAAATCCTCCTTGCCAAATGTTTTGCACACTCAGGGTTAGAGAATATCATATCCAGTAATTCATCCAGTTCTTCAGCCCCAGCTTCACCCGTTTTTCCCTGAATTACCCTATTGCCGTAAAAAGCCGAAAAACGTTTGTCCCCAGTATGGTGTGCCTCCGGGTTGAAAAATGACAAAGGCTCACCAGTTTCATGTACACTGTCCCAATCAATGGTCCAGCCTGTAAGTACCCTGGCCGTCATTCTTACATCCTCTTCCGTGTATCTGGCATCTTTTCCTTTTCCAATACAAAATAATTCCTGCAATTCCCTGGCAAAATTCTCATCAGGAGTGTCTTTATTATTGAATGCCCCACTCAGGAAAATCAACATACCCGGGTCTATAGTCAGGTCTTTTATGATGGTTTTTAAATTCCCAAAGGCATTTCTTTCCAACATTTTTATATACCGGTATGCGATCTTTGATACAAATACATCCCAGAGTTTGATCGGAAGGAAATGCCACCAAAAAAGGATCATTTTTTCTAAGGAGGAATTCTGGGTGTTGATAATCCTCCCTATCATCCAGGTTTTTAGTGAAATTATCCGCTCCCCTTCAATGTCCCTATCAAAGGCTGCATTTACAAAAGGCTCTCCAGTTTCCACCTCCGGATCCAAGATGCCGTTCGCCATGTTATTGTAATTGTTTACAGGTTGAGGGTAGGCAGAAGGCCTGGTGAAAAAAGTATTTAAGATTTGGTCAATACTTGAATTTCTAAACCTGGCAATTTCATTATTGGTAACTCCAAAGCTTATTCTTTTGATAAGGTGAGCAAGATGCCTCTCTGTGAAATTTCCGGTAAATGGTTCTAAACCATCTCTTACTTCAAGCAATCTTTGATTAGGAGCATGTGGTTGGGTGGAGGACTTGCCATTTGTTTCAATGTTCAAAATTTCAGGTTCTACCTTTCGGTATCTATTGGCTACATCTCTAAACTGACCCGATCTTATTTCTTTCATGGCAACAATAGCTTATATTAATGGTACTTTCCACCAAAACAATGCATATTTCAGAAGGGATAAAAATGAAATTTCATGTCATTTTATGAGAAAAAATAACAATGTAAACCGTTAATATCCAAAGTTTTCACGATAAAAATTTTTATCCTGACAAAAATGAAATTCGTCTTTTCGAAAAGGAATTTTACTTGGTTGGATAATGATTTTCGTTATTTTTTTTTCTTAATGCCAGGATAATTATCAGGCTAAAATAAAAAATGGAACTGCCTGATTTTAAGCAAACAGTCCCATTTTTTGGTACTTTTCACTAGAACAACCCTAATTGTTCATCTTCATCTTTCTTGACCTTAAAGGACACAGTGGATCCTATCTCAATATCTTCATCCCCTTCCCCTTTCTCTTCTGCACCTTCCATTGTTTGTTCTTTTTTAGGTTCATTTTGAATGAGGTCAATTTGAAGGACTTGATGGGAAGTCAACTTATTGCCGATAGCTTTCCATCCTTTGACATCAATCAACATGTCCAGATCAAACTCCAGTTCCTCTTGTTCTTTTCCTTTGGCAACCTTTACTCTGACCTGAGGTTGTTTGTCAGTAGATACCACCACTAATTTAGACTGTTTGTGGTCTGAAATCACATTGAATTTCTTATTGATGGTCGTAGTTTCAATGAGGAATCTTTTAACAAAATAGTTTTTGCTGGCACCATCATAATAAATGGCAGACACAACCTTCTCGGGATCAAATTTTTCAATCAAGAGCACATCATTGGCTTCATAGCGGTTGGTCAACTCGAATGAGGTCAGTTCATAATCTCCGTTCTTATAAAACACAATGATCCTGTCTTCTCCTAAGAAATTGCCTATCCACTTTCCCCTTTGGTCTGTATTCAATCTTCCTATGGCTGCATCATAATACACATCCAGTCCGCCCAATGTAGAAACGCCCTCCATCTTTAATTGGATTTTTCTAACAGGATATTTGGTAAGAATGTTACCCCCTGCTGACCTTCCTTTGATTTCAATGGTACTGAAATCAAAATCAAAGACTTTGATCCTGGCTTTAGCTCCTTGTGTCAGGTACACGGTTACAATTTCAGCTTCTCCGTTAGGATTGGCTGTTAAGTATAGGACTTTTGAACCTTTAGTTCCTTTTGTCAAGTCATATTCCCGGTCCCTTGTTACGCCAAGTACTTGAAACCTTTTGACCATGGCCCTACCTGAAGTTCCGTCAAGATAGATCAGGTTGTAAACCATCCTTTCATCCCCTTTCCGGAAGACCCCCACATGGATGATGTCTTTTCCCACAAAACCTTTTTCCTGGATTTTGGTGACCAAACACTTTCCATCTCTGCGGAAGACAATGATATCATCAAGATCAGAACAATCACAGACAAACTCATCTTTTTTGAGGCCATAGCCCACAAATCCATCTGCCCTGTTAACATATAATTTGGCATTATTTGCTGCCACTACTGTAGCCTCAATGGTATCAAAAGTCCTGATCTCGGTCTTTCTTTCTCTTCCTTTACCATATTTAGTCAAGAGGTTTTCATAGTATTTGATGGCAAATTCTGTCAAGTGTTTTAAGTTGTAGTTTACTTCTTTTAACTCTTCCTGCAGCTTGCGCATCAATTCATCTGCTTTAAATGAATCGAACTTGGAAATTCTTTTTATCCTGATTTCTGTCAGACGAATGATATCCTCTGTGGTAATTTCCCTGTAAAAATCAGGCTTGAAAGGATCCAGCCCTCTATCAATGGTCTCCAGGACCGCTTCCCAGGTTTCACACTCCTCTATATCACGATAAATCCTGTTTTCAATGAAAATCTTTTCCAAGGAGGAAAAGAGCAATTTCTCCATCAACTCCCCCTTGCGGATTTCCAATTCCCTTTTCAGTAAGGATTTAGTCTGTTGGGTATTGTACTCCAGGATTTCGTTGACAGAAAGGAATACAGGCTTCTCATTGATGATCACACAGGCATTGGGCGAAATACTGACCTCACAATCCGTAAATGCATAAAGGGCATCAATGGTCATATCAGGGGATTGGCCCGGAGCCAACTGGATCTGTATTTCTACATCCTTGGCCGTGTTGTCCACCACTTTTTTGATCTTGATCTTGCCCTTATCATTGGCTTTGATAATGGAATCAATCAAAGAATTGGTGGTTGTGCCAAACGGTATGTCCTTGATTAAAAGTGTTTTATTGTCCTCTTCTTCAATCCTTGCTCTAACTTTTATCCGGCCACCTCTTTGGCCTTCGTTGTACTCGGAAAAATCAGCAAGACCTCCTGTGGGAAAATCAGGAAGAATATTGGTTTTCTCTCCTTTAAGTATAGCAATAGAACCCTGGATCAATTCTATGAAATTGTGAGGAAGGATTTTAGTGGATAAACCGACTGCTATACCTTCAACCCCTTGGGCAAGAAGTAAAGGGAATTTTACCGGAAGGGTAACCGGCTCACGCTTCCTACCATCATAGGACAACTGCCAATCGGTGGTCTGTGGATTGAACACCACTTCCAAGGCAAATTTGGAAAGCCTTGCTTCGATATACCTTGCAGCAGCAGCAGAATCTCCTGTCCGGATATCTCCCCAGTTTCCCTGGGTTTCGATCAGAAGGTCTTTTTGGCCAAGATTTACTATAGCATCTCCAATGGAAGCATCACCATGAGGGTGGTATTGCATGGACTGACCAATGATATTGGCAACCTTGTTGAACCTTCCATCATCCATTTCCTTCATGGCATGAAGGATCCTTCTCTGTACCGGTTTTAAACCATCTTCTATGGCAGGAACGGCCCTTTCCAAAATTACGTAAGAGGCATAATCCAAAAACCAGTCCTTATACATGCCGGTTACAGGAATGGAATCATGTAAACTCTCGTCTTTTTCTTCAGGGTTTGTTTTATCTATATCACTCATGCAATAAGTTATAACTAAAGGTTGATGTTAAAATTGGTGGTTAACCAACCAAAAACAGATCAATTCGGACTTTTATAAGGTTTGAATCAAGTTTGAAATAATGATTCCTTGTTTACCCTAAAAAGTCAAGCTGCTTCACTTTCCTCTGCCTCTTCTTCTACCTTTTTGGCGGGATCGTCAAAGACAATATCCTTTTCAATTTTTAGATTGTCAATGATAAAGTTTTGGCGGTCAGGGGTGTTTTTGCCCATATAGAAATTCAGCAAATCAGCAATTTTTGTCTCTTTGCTCAAAATAATGGGGTCTAATCGGATATCCTCCCCTATGAATTTTCCAAACTCTTCAGGAGAAATCTCCCCTAAGCCTTTGAAGCGGGTGATTTCAGCAGTCTTGCCCAATTTGTGTATGGCCCTTTGCCTCTCTTCATCGGTGTAACAATAAATGGTTTCTTTTTTATTCCTGACTCTGAACAAAGGTGTATCCAGGATAAAAAGGTGACCATTTTTCACCAAATCTGGAAAAAACTGAAGGAAATATGTCATGATCAGCAGTCTGATATGCATCCCGTCCACATCAGCATCTGTGGCGATGACTATTTTCCTGTAGCGCAAGCCTTCTATTCCGTCTTCGATATTAAGAGCGTGTTGCAACAGGTTAAATTCCTCATTTTCATACACCACTTTTTTGGTCATCCCAAAGCAGTTCAATGGTTTGCCCCTAAGAGAGAATACAGCCTGGGTCTGCACATCCCTTGATTTGGTAATGGAACCAGAGGCAGAATCCCCTTCGGTGATAAAAAGCATGGTTTTGTTTTTCATCTCCTCATCTCCTTTGGGATCATCGTAATGTACCCTACAGTCCCTGAGCTTTTTATTGTGCAGGTTGGCTTTTTTGGCCCTTTCATTGGCCAGTTTTTTAATGCCGGAAATTTCTTTTCTTTCCCTTTCCGATTGAAGGATACGCTTTAAAAGTGCATCTGCCACCGATGGGTTTTTATGCAGGTAATTGTCAAGTTCTGTTTTCACAAAATCATTGACAAAGGTCCTTAAGGTAGGGCCGTCCGGGCCCACATTCTGAGAACCCAATTTGGTTTTGGTTTGGGATTCAAAGACGGGTTCCTGTACCCTGACTGCAATAGCTCCTACAATAGATGACCTGATATCAGAAGCATCATAGTCTTTTTTGTAAAATTCCCTGATGGTTTTCACTATTGCTTCCCTAAAGGCAGCCAAATGGGTACCTCCCTGTGTGGTAAATTGACCATTGACAAAGGAGTAATATTCTTCCCCGTACTGATTGGAATGGGTAAGTGCTATTTCAATATCATTCCCTTTTAAGTGAATTATCGGATACCGGATACTGTCTTCATCCACTTTTCTCATTAATAAGTCATAAAGCCCTTTTTCAGAATAGTACTTTTTCCCGTTATAATTGATGGTAAGACCGGCATTCAAAAAAGCATAATTCCAGATCTGATTTTCGAGATATTCAGGAATAAAATGATAATTTTTGAAAATGGAAGCATCCGGAGAAAAGGTCACTTTGGTACCATTTCTTTCCGTTGTTTTTTCCAGTGCCCTGTCCTCTATTAATACCCCTTTTTCAAATACAGCGACTTTGGTTTCACCGTCCCGGAATGATTGTACTTTGAAATATTCTGATAAGGCATTGACAGCTTTGGTACCGACACCATTGAGGCCTACAGATTTTTGAAAAGCTCCTGAATCATATTTTCCTCCGGTATTGATTTTTGAAACACAATCAATCACCTTTCCCAAAGGAATACCCCTGCCATAATCCCTGACCTCAACCCTGTGTTCGGATATTTTGATGTCTATGGTCCGCCCATATCCCATCATATGCTCGTCAATACTGTTGTCTACAACCTCTTTTACGAGAACATATATACCATCATCCTGAGCACTTCCGTCACCCAATTTACCTATATACATACCGGGCCTTAACCGTATATGTTCCCTCCAATCCAGTGACTTAATACTGTCTTCGGTATATTGAACGTTTTCTGCCATTTATTGATAAAATCTTATTGTGAATTGATATTCAGATACTTATTGATCTTGATCTTGAATAGAATTGAACTTTTTGAATAGAATCCAGAACAGAGCCACAATCCAAACTACAAAAAATATTGGTATCAGGTAAAAGAAAAAAGCAAAATCACCCGAAGCGATCTCATTCTGGTTGTTGATGCTATGGATAAACAAAGCCAAAATAGAGAGGGAAACATTGATTACTCCAACAAAACTGTAAATCCATGTAAGGATATAATCCCTGAATTGATCTCCTGTGGGAAACAGTCTTTTAAAATTGGGAGTACTCTGATTTTCAATCATTTTTCCAGGAGTTATCAAAATGAGATTCAAAATCAAAAAGAAAATTATCCCTGAATAGAAAAAAGTCCCTTTGGTCATAAATTTTTGCCCCACTCCCTCCTCGTTCAGTTCATAGGTAACCACCTCAGGCAAAGCTGAATAAATGTAAAGAAATGATACCAAAAAGAACAGAACTGATAAGAAATGAAATGCTTTTCCGAAACGATAATACATGGTCTTTATGCTTATTTTACGGCCGCTAATATAAATATTAAAAGGCATACTCAATTGAAACTGTTTGTCCCAATTTGAGTTTTAATCAGGGCGCAAGGAAAAAGTATTTCCAAAGACATTGAATGTTAATGAGATTTGGAAATTGTTTTTTTGAAATTGCAGCTTTATTTCTGATTATCAATTGTACGAAAATCATGAACACCAATAACAATGTAGCCTGAAAAACTATTTATCCACAAGAATTTCATGAATCCAAAAGACAGGTTTTACTTTGTAGAGAAATTTGTAGCTCATTTAGACCAAACAAAAATGCCAACTTTAAAAAATTACCTCATTTATAGTTTCATTGTCTTCCTTTTTTGTCAGTGTTCATCAAAAGTAGAGGTTGAAGGTATTGACATTGAACAGTGGAAAAAGGATAGAAATGGCTGTTTGGGATGGAGGTTAAATGAAATAGAAAAGTTCAGGGTTGTAAAGAATGAATTCCTAGGGAAAAATAATCAGGCCTTGATCAAGACATTCGGAAGACCCGACAAAGTTGAATTGGCAGATAGAAGCCAGACATTCTTTATCTATTTCATAGAACCAGGACCAGAATGTAATACTGAATCACCCAATAGCCAACCACTAAAAGTGATTTTCAGGCTCAATGCTGTAAGTAGGGTAAGTGAGGTTACTATCAGCACCCTAGACCCCTAAAACACTCCATTTAAGCCTTTAAAAACTTAAATGAACAAAAATGCCATCCGATCAGGATGGCATTTTTGTTTTTATTCTTCTGAAAAACACAAAGCAGCTGCCCCCAGGGTCCCCGCATTATTTTCTAAGGAGGCTTTCATCAAGTTAAGGTCTCTAACATAATAAGGAGTCAGGTACTGTCTCACTGTTTTATCCAAAGCAGGCATCATGAATTCCAGACCTGCAGAAATCCCACCTCCAAAATAGACATTGGTAACATCCAATATCCTGATAGTGGAAACAATGGCTTCTCCCAAAATCCTGCCCACTTCCTCGAAGACCATCAGGGAAATTTCATTTCCTGCCCTTGCAGTATCTACCAATAAATGTGTCCCCAGTTCCTTGTTTTCCAAATCTCCAACCAGTCGGGGATAAGCTTGGATAAACCTTTCCAAAATTCTCAATATACCATTTCTACCTATCAATTTTTCCAACTCCTCATTACCTCTGGACAACATGTGTCCCATCTCCATGGCATTTCCTCTAGATCCTTTGAAAATTTCTCCATCGATGACCAAGGCACTTCCAATGCCTGTACCCATGGTGATAAAAAGGAAATTTTCAGGTGGATTATTCTTTCCAAAGCGATATTCTCCCAAAGCAGCCGCTGCGGCATCATTTTCTAAATAAAAAGAAATATGGCTGTAAGCCTTTTTTAATTCCCCTTTCAGATTGAATCCGTTCAGCGCAGGAATGGCCGGTATCTCCAATGTGGTATACCTGTCTTTGGAAATCAGACCCGGCAATCCTATCCCAACTTTACGTACTTCTGGAAATTTTCCGAGTATCTTTCCGATACATTCAATAAATAATGGATTGAATCCCCTGGGATCATCCCTGTAGGGAGCGGTATCAATTTTTTCAAAAGAAATAATTTCTCCAGATTTATTTACTAACCCAATTTTTAAATGGGTCCCTCCTACATCTACCCCCAAAAAATGTTGTGCTTCTTTATTCATGGTGTTTCTTCAATAGGTTTAATGCCCTAAAATAGCAAAGAGATTTGTTTACTTCCTAAATTCTTTCCCAAAGTCTTGAAATATTTCAAGAACGGCAGGACAAACCAAAGTATTTTTCAGGCTTAGATCCAAAATTCCATGCATGTTTTTCCTATTGGTATGGGGATACTCCCTACATGCCTTTGGTCTTTCCTCATAAACTAGACAGGTATTATCTTCGTTGAGAAAGGGACAGGGGGAAGCATTCAAGACAAAATCCCCTTCTTCATCCCTGTGCAAATAAGTATCCATGAATTCCGAACTTTTCATCCGGAAAACCCTGGCAAGTCTATCTATATCTGTCTGAAGGAAAATGGGACTTGTCGTTTTACAACAATTGGCACATTGGAGGCAATCAATTTTTTTGAATTTCTCTTCATGCGCTGATTCAAACATTTCATCCAATACCTTATTTTTTACTTTCTTCAGTTTTTGAAGCAGTTTTTTGTTGGCAGAATATTCTGTTTTTGCGAATTTATTAAAACTTTCTATATCCAACGCTCTTAAAATTAATTTCTTCTTTTGTACCAGAGCAAAATAAACAACTTTTGTTTTGAATAAAGCTGTAATTTCTTTATCTTAGAATACACTAAACCAGACAGTTATGAAAACACATCCAAGCGAACTATTCTTCTACTACAATCCTTCCCATGCCGTAGACAAGCAAATGAGGGCTTATGCCAGGTCTATTGCCAAACACATCAATGAGATTAACATAGAGAAAGAGCATATCACCCTGACAGGTTGGAGATCTATTCTCGAAAAGTTAAACCTTAGAGCCAAGGATCTGCTGAACAGGGCCCATCCTGATTACCAGGAGAAAATTGCCGGCAGAACCTGGGATGATGAAAGTTGGCTGCTCATTCTTTCCAAATACCCACACCTGATCAAAGCACCCATTGCCATCAAAAGGGATAAGGCGGTTTTGTGTACCACACCTAACAGGGTCTTGGAATTGGATTAAACCAATTCTATACCGTTTTCTTTGATCACAATTTTTCTGGCTTTATAGAGTTGACCAATAGACTGTTTGAAATGTTTTTTACTCATTCCCAGTGATTCTTTAATGGCTTCTGGGGATGATTTATCGTGAAGGGGTAAAAACTTCCGGACTTTTAGGACTTCCAGGATTTTTTCTGCCCCTTCTTCATATTTTTCTCTGCCTTCAGGAAGTAGTTGGAGGTCAAGCTTACCGTCTTCCCTCACTTTTTTGATAAAAGCTCTGGCCTTATCCCCTATATGAATCGGCTGAAATATTTCATTCTTGTAAAGGAGTCCTTCAAAATTTCCTTCAATCAAAACTTTATAACCAAGTTCAGTCTGGTCAAAAACCAATACTTCGGTTTCCTGACCTTTTTCAAATCCTCTGGTATCCCGGATAAGAAAATCCTCATATTTGCTTACACCTATCAACCGATTTGTTTTGTAATCCTTACAGACCCTTACCAGGTATTTTTCACCTTTTACCATAGGTTTTCCCATTTCTGCTTTTGGTAAAAATAGGTCCTTTGGTAAACCCCAGTCCATAAATGCACCAAACTTGGTGATTTCTTTGGCCTCCATTACTGCAAATTCATCCAATAGGGCTTTTGGCTTGGAAGTGACGGCTACAAGCCTATCTTCACTATCCGTGTAAACAAATACTTCTATTTCTTCTCCTTCTTTTTCTTTCCCTGTCAGATAACTTTTAGGAAGTAAGACTTCCCCGCCATCATGTAAGGAAAGATAAGCTCCGTTTGGAGTAAATCTATTGATGAGCAGACTACTCATTACACCCAATTCTTTCATGATACAAAGGTAACCAATTTAAATCATTAAGAATTGGATTTCCTTTCCATTCAAATTAGATTTGGGCATTAAAACTGGGAGAAATTCCATAATTCGATGGATATTTTTTCAGAAATTTTGTTTATCATCTGAATACTAAACCCAAATCAACATGAATAACATTACTGTAATCGGCTCAGGTACAATGGGCAATGGGATTGCACATGTATTTGCGCAAAACGGATACAAAGTCTCTTTGGTGGACATCAATCAAGCAGCTTTGGACAAAGCTTTGGCCACTATTTCTAGAAACATGGACAGACAGGTAGCCAAAGGAAGCCTCTCTGAAGAAGATAAAAACACCGCATTGAGCAAAATCAAAACATTTACTTCCCTGAAAGCAGGGATTGAACATGCCGATCTTGTTATAGAAGCTGCTACTGAAAACCTCCAAATCAAATTAGACCTTTTCAAACAATTGGATGAGCTCAGTAAAGATGAAGCAATTTTAGCTACCAACACCTCTTCCATTTCGATTACAAAAATTGCTGCTGCCACTACCAGGCCGGATAAAGTCATAGGGATGCATTTCATGAACCCGGTTCCGGTAATGAAACTTGTGGAAGTTATCCGTGGATATGCCACTTCAGATGAAGTGACCGCAAAGATCATGGATCTTTCCAAAAAACTGGACAAAATCCCCGTAGAGGTCAATGATTATCCCGGATTTGTTGCGAATAGGATCTTGATGCCGATGATCAATGAAGCCATCTATACTTTATATGAAAGCGTGGCCGGTGTGGAAGAAATAGACACTGTAATGAAGCTGGGCATGGCACATCCTATGGGCCCATTGCAATTGGCCGATTTTATAGGCCTTGATGTTTGTCTTTCCATTTTGAGGGTTTTGCATGAGGGTTTCGGAAATCCTAAATATGCACCTTGCCCACTTCTGGTCAATATGGTGGAAGCCGGATTCAAAGGAGTGAAAACAGGAGAAGGCTTTTACAAATATACCCCCGGTGTCAAAGAATTTACTGTTTCCCCACAGTTCACCAAATAAAAGAAAAATTTAAAGTAATACATTATAAAATCAATATCAAATTATTGATTTTCAATGAATTTTAATTGATTTATGCATATAGCAGTATCCGGAAATATCGGGAGTGGAAAAACCACCTTGGCAATAAAACTTGCCAAGCATTATGGATGGCATGCAGAGTTGGAAGCAGTAGAAAACAATCCTTATTTGGCAGATTTCTATGAAGATATGAAACGCTGGTCATTCCATTTGCAGGTTTATTTTCTCAACAGTAGGTTCAATCAGATCAAAAGAATAAGAGAAAGCGGCAATTCTGTGATTCAGGACAGGACCATTTATGAAGATGCCTATATTTTTGCAGCTAATCTTCACAAATCCCACTTGATCACCGAAAGAGATTATGAAAATTACCTCAATCTTTTTCACTCCATGATCAGTTATGTGGAGGCGCCGGACCTTTTGATATACCTTAAAGCAGATATTCCCAAACTGGTGGGTCAAATAGAGAAAAGAGGGAGACATTATGAAAATTCGATACGTATCGATTATCTGAAAAATCTAAACGCCCATTATGAGGAATGGATTGCTGGATATGATAAAGGGAAACTCCTGATCATTGATGTCAATGATATGGACTTTGTCGCTTATCAGGAAGATTTTTCTTCCATTGTGGAAAGAGTTGACAGAGAAATTTACGGACTATTTGCTTAAATAATATTCCTAAACCAAATAGGCTGTCTGTTTTTTCCAGACAGCCTATTTTATTGCATCTTTCTTTTTATCCAATTGATTATGGCCTGTTTGGAGGCATCTGTAGGATTTAAAAGCAGGTCATCAATCTTTTTCAAACTTCCGGCAATCATGAGGTTTTCATACATAGGAATCCGTATCAATTTATATCCATGCAACCTGCTTAAAAGGTCATACTGGGCGTCATTATAGGCATTTAACTTCCATCCGGAAGCACCATTCCCGGAAAGGTCTCCCGGTTCTTCAGATTTACCAAAAACTTTTTCGGCAATGGGAGGCCCAAACCAGATCCTTTCCTGAATCCCTGCCTTTTGACAGTCTTTTTCGTAGGTTCTGCACAATCGTTTATAAGTATCTAACCAGGAAAAAGAAAAAGTATCATAAATGCCTGTTTTCAAAGTAGCCAGTCGGTACCTATTGAAATGTACTTCATCATCATAAATAAAAACATGACGGTGGATCTTGAAATCAAATTTTAACCGCTCCAACAATGGCCTCTCCCCCTTTCCTCCCAATGTCTCAAAAACCTCATGTAGCAAAACCTCCCCTTTGCCTTTGATATAGTCAGGGTTAACCTCTAACAAAAATTCAACATCCAGTTCCAGCTCTGATGTTTTTAGGATCTCAAACAAATGATTGACTTTCAGCAAATGCATGGTAATCAACAATTAAAGCTCTCTTACAATTTCCCAAGTATGGTCCGCAAGAAGTTTGACCTCAGCAATAAACCTTGAAAATCTCTTTTTTCTTCCCCACTCTTCAGGAGCCACCATACTCATGCAATCGCTCCCATCTTCCTTTTCATACAAAAAATAGTGGTGGTTGATCAAAGGTTCAAAACTGATGGAAGCTTGGTATATCCTTTCCGAAACTTCTACCCTTTTCTGAATGGCCTTCGCTTGATCCGCAAGCAACTGCATCTGTTGGTAAATCTGGGCCATTTGCATGTCCGTCTGAGAATGCATGGCAGCAACGGCCCTACCTGTGATTTTTCCTTTGTCTTCAGGTTTTATGATAGCGCTTCCAGATTGATGTGCATAAGGCAGAAGACCAGGCACGTCCGTGGTCTTTTCCTTCATTTTTTCAAGATCTATCTGATTTACATCAATTTTGAGGGATTTATTCATTTCAGTTGGAGCTTTCAGTTGGAGCCATTCTTTCCTTTAAATTTCCCTTAGAGCCCGGAAATGTGGTCTTCCTTGAAATATCGATACCTATCCAAAACATTATCAATAGAAAAATGGCAGCCAATATGATAAATACAATTTTATTCTTATTCATAACTTTTTTGACCTAATAATAACAAAGAAAAGCACTGCTCGGTTTGATCTCTGGCAAAATTAATATTCAATAGATGGAATAAAAACCCTGTAGATAAGCTATCGTTCTAAAATATAAACACAAATTTGAAGAATATTTCATCAAAAGCTTGAGGGTTATTTTTTTTATTATTTGAAATACATAAATTTGCGTAAATAATGCAAATATTTATGCTAATATAGATTTTTATGTACAAGCTGATCAGCCCGCAAACTATTATTCAGTATTTTGGTGACGATGACAAGGAAATGTTACAGGAAATGGTGCAGATCATTATTGACACCAATCTTCATGATTTGAAATACCTGGATGAATTTTATGATGCAAAAGATTTTGCAACCATCAAAAAAAAATGTCATAAAGCCAAACCAAGTATGAGCTATGTTGGCGCAGTGGATACTAGAAAGCTGCTAGAAAAAATTGAGGCTGACCTGGAAAACTCCAGGCCTACCTATAAAAAGCTACGAGAGCATGTTCAAATCATCGATGAAGAATTGAAAAAATTTTTAGAGAATCTTTAATACAAAAAGATTTTTCAGCCTTACATAATTTTTTTTCTGTCCAATTATTTTTTTTACCCTCATATTTGACAAAAAACCATTTGATATGAGAATTTTAAAGATTGTATTTCTGGTATCCCTTCTTTTGGCGGAAGGTTTAGCATTTGCCCAATCCCTCAGTGTAGAAAAAATCATGCAGGACCCCAAATGGATGGGTACATTTCCCTCCAACATAAGTTGGGATGAAAAAGGTGAAACACTATATTTCAATTACAACCCGGAAGGAAATCCTTCAGACTCTCTTTACAAAATCAATATCAAAACACCTGATAAGATAGAAAAAGTCAGTCTTGAAGAGAGAAGAAGTTTAATACCAAGCAACGCAGACACTAACCTGAGCAAGACGCAAAAGGTGTACACTTCCAATGGTGATCTGATACTTTTTGACAAAAACACAGGAGAAAAGACCACCCTTGTCTCATTTGGTGACAGAATTTCTAATGCTAAATTCCTTTGGGATGAGCGTAAAATAGCCTTTCAGGCAAATAACAATATCTATGTTTTGGACAGGTCGAATGGAAAATTGTCAAAAATCACAAGAATCTCGGCCGGCACAAAACCCGAAACAAAACCGGAAAACCTTGAACAAAGGGAGCAATGGTTGAAAGAAGATAATCTCCAACTATTAGAGGTAGTTCGTCAGAGAGATGAAAATCAAAAAGCTAGCGAACTTTTTAATAAATCCATAACACCTAAGGAGCCATTTACCTTTTATTTGGGTAATAAGCAATTGAGTAACCTTACCCTTTCTCCTGACGGTAGCTTTGTCACTTTCAATTTGGTCAGCAGGGCAGAAAATAAAGGCACTGTTGTTCCAGATTATACCCATGTTTCCGGATATACCACTAATCTCAATACACGCTCCAAAGTAGGTGACAAACCAAGTAAAATCGAACTGGCTGTATACAACCTTAAAAAAGACACTGTCTATATCGTAAAAACAGACGATTTGCCCGGGATAAAAGATTTGCCGGATTATGTAAAGGATTACCCCAAACAAAAATGGGAAGCCAAAGTAAGGGAAGTTATACCCTCAGGAGTTTATTTTTCAAAAGATGGCAAATATGCAGTAGTGAATATCCGATCTGTTGACAATAAAGACCGTTGGATTACCTTACTTGATCTGGAAAAGGGCACCCTGAAGAGTTTGGATAGACAACGTGATGAAGCTTGGATTTCCGGGCCGGGTATAGGTTGGAGTATGGGAGGCGGAACTTTGGGTTGGCTACCGGATAACAAACACATTTACTTCCAATCAGAAGAAACCGGATATTCGCACCTGTATATTTTGGACGTCAGCAATGGCCAAAAGAAACAACTGACAAAAGGAAATTTTGAAATTTTTGATCCCAAAATTTCAAATAATGGCAAGTTTTGGTATCTGAGTACTTCAGAAGTCCATCCAGGTGAAAGGCATTATTACATGATGCCTTTGATGGGAGGTAAAATGGAAAAATTGACCACAATGACAGGCAATAATGATGTCACTCTTTCTCCGGATGAAAAATACCTAGCTATACTATATTCTTACAGTAATAAACCTTGGGAAATCTACCTTCAGGAAAACCTTCCCAACGCTACTCCAAAACAGTTGACCTATGGGCAGTCTGAGGAATTCAAAAATTATCCCTGGAGAGATCCCAAATTGGTACATTTCAAAGCAGAGGATGGAAAAATGGTTCCGGCAAGATTGTACCTGCCTGAACCCGATAAAAAGAATGGGGCAGCAGTGATTTTTGTCCATGGAGCCGGCTACCTGCAAAATGTTCATAAATGGTGGTCGACCTATTTTAGGGAGTATATGTTCCACAACCTTTTGACAGATCTAGGTTATACGGTACTGGACATTGATTACCGGGGTTCAGCGGGGTATGGCAGAGACTGGAGAACAGGGATTTACAGGCATATGGGAGGAAAGGATCTATCAGACCAAGTAGATGGGGCAAAATACCTCGTAAATGAACATGGTGTGGATGCTTCAAGGGTAGGTATTTATGGGGGAAGTTATGGAGGATTCATCACCCTCATGGCCCTGTTCAATGCTTCTGAAACTTTTAAATCAGGGGCTGCCCTGAGGGCTGTAACCGATTGGGCTCATTACAACCATGGCTATACTTCCAATATTCTCAATGAGCCTTTCAATGATCCAATAGCTTACAGAAGATCTTCACCTATTTACTTTGCAGAAGGATTTAAAGGACATTTATTAATTGCCCATGGCATGCTGGACGTCAATGTTCATTTTCAGGATGTGGTCAGATTGGCCCAGCGCCTGATTGAATTGGGAAAAGATAATTGGGAAATGGCTGTTTATCCTGTTGAAGATCATGGTTTTGTTGAACCAAGTAGCTGGACCGATGAGTATAAAAGAATCTTAAAACTCTTCAATGACACCTTAATCAATTGATATGCAGTTAATCAAAAAATCAACCCGTTTTATAAGCCTTACCCTGGCCATACTTTTTCTTTTTCAATTCTGTAAGGAAAAAGAAATCCTTGTTCAGGAAGGTAGGGGATTGATCGCCGAAAAAGCGATGGTAGTCTCTGCAAGAGAGGAAGCTTCCAGGATAGGATTGCTAATGATGGAGAAAGGGGGAAATGCTTTTGACGCCATGGTGGCTACCGAATTGGCCTTGGCTGTAGCCTACCCTTTTGCGGGAAACCTTGGGGGTGGTGGCTTCATGGTCTATAGGTTGAAGGATGGAACATCTGGTTCTATAGACTACAGAGAAAAAGCTCCCTTAGCAGCCAGCAGGGACATGTACTTGGATAAAAATGGAGAAGTTATCCCCGGTTTGAGCACTTTGGGTGCTATGGCGGTTGGGGTTCCCGGCACCATCGCCGGTGTATTTGAAGTACATCGAAAATTAGGATCTCTACCCATAGAAGAAATCCTGGCTCCTGTGATTGAACTGGCTGAAAAAGGTGTGGTAGTAACGGAAAACCAGGAAAAAAGATTAGCCAATAATAGAGCAGACATCATTAAAGTTAGTGGAGAAAACACACTTTTTGCTCAGGAGTTCAAAGCAGGTGACACCATCAAGTATCCTGCATTGGCAGAAACCTTAAGGAGAATATCTAAAAATGGCAGGGATGAGTTCTACAAAGGGGAGACTGCTCAAAAACTTGTAGCATTTATTCAGGAAAAAGGGGGCATCATTACCATGGAAGACCTGAATCAATATGAAGCCAAATGGAGGGACCCTATCCGGTTTGGATACAAAAATTATCAGCTCATATCTATGGCACCCCCAAGCTCTGGTGGCATTACACTTGCCCAAATCCTGGGGATGCTGGAGCCTTTTGACCTGAAAGCTATGGGACATAACACAGCTGCTTACATTCAGGTATTGACAGAGGCAGAAAGAAGGGCTTATGCAGACAGAAATTATTACTTGGGAGATCCTGATTTTGTGGAAATTCCTACGGAAGTCCTTCTCGGAAAGGATTACCTTAAGGAAAGGATGGCAAGCTTCAATCCGGAGAAGGCCACACTTTCATCCGAAATTTCCCATGGTGTCATCCAATTCTTGGAGAGCGATGAAACCACCCATTATTCTATTGTTGACCAATTTGGTAATGCGGCGGCAATCACGACAACTTTGAATGGCGCTTACGGTTCTAAGCTTTATAGTGATGAACTCGGTTTCTTCCTGAACAATGAAATGGATGATTTCAGCGCAAAGGCAGGGGTCCCCAATATGTTCGGACTTATTGGTGCGGAAGCCAATAGCATTGCTCCCGGCAAACGCATGCTTAGTTCCATGACTCCAACCATTGTAGAAAAGGATGGTAAATTATTGATGGTGGTAGGTACTCCGGGAGGTTCCACAATTATTACTTCTGTGCTTCAGACCATCTTAAATGTGGTGGAATTTGACATGACTATGCAAGAGGCTGTGGATGCTCCAAGATTTCACCACCAATGGATTCCCGACCTGGTAAACTTCGAACCGGAAGGTTTTTCTGCAGAGGTCTTGCAGGCATTAAAAGACAAAGGCTACAACATCAACGAAGGCTACACGCCAATACTCGGAAAAGTAGATGCCATTTTGGTCTTGCCCAATGGGAAACTGGAAGGCGGAGCTGACCGCAGAGGGGATGATGCTGCAGTGGGTTTTTAAATCCAGAAGCTATGGGGAAATTTATTTCTGATTTCCCCATAGTCTTTTGATTATTTTTTTAGACCTAAAATAAAATTTGCCATATCCCCAAGAACCTTAACATTGAAGGTTTCTTCAATTTCAGCATACTCAGCGACAGCACCAGTTTTTGCTTTTTGAAAAAGATGGTTGAGTTCAGGATAAACTTTGAGTTCCAGTAATTCTTCCTTTCCTTTAAAAAGCTCCAATAGGCGATTCCCATTTTGGGCTGCATTTACCTGAACATCTTTTCCACCAAAGGCAGCAAATACCGGAATTTGAATCTGTTGAATATAAAGCTCCGGATTGGTCCGGATAAAATTAAAAAACCAGGGATTTAGGCTTTTTTCCAAAGCGGGAACCAAGGAATTGATCTGTTGCTGTTTCAATTCCGGAGAAAGGTCATAAGTTGCAATCTCTTCATTAACCAGTGCTTTCACTTTGGATTTTGCATCATTAAGATCCCGGCTGTCAATGATCATCTGATAATAGCGGGAATTTATCCTAACTTGTTGCTCCACCAATTCTTTTGGGTTTCCCGCTGATCTTGAAACATCTTCCCCTGACTTCGACAGTCGTCAGTCCCATTTTTACATAAAGTATTGAAATATAGATCATTATAATTTTCAGATTCTCAATTTGGGTGTCCCGGGGTGGTTTTTTGTACTTTTAGGCATGTTTGTTCGGAGAAAACCCAATAAAAGTGGCAAGATCAGTGTTCAGGTAATTGAGAAGATCAAAGGTAAAAGCAAGGTTGTAAAAACGATCGGAAGCAGTTCTGATCGATCTGAGGTTGAAAGACTTTTTATTCTTGGGGAGGAATGGATAAAAAACCATAAAGGAGCACTTGAAATCCCCTTCAGTGATGAAGAACGGATTGCCGATTCTGTTCTGGAAAGTGTTGAAAACATCACTGTTTCAGGTACCGAGCTGCTTTTGGACAGGATTTTCAATGATATTGGGTTCAGCGCAATCCAAGATGATATCTTCAGGTGGCTGGTATATTCCAGGATCTGTTTTCCTGCCAGCAAGCTTAAAACCTGTGATTACCTGCTCACCTACCACGGCCTCGAATTCCAGGTTCAGGACCTTTACAGGTACATGGACAAGCTTTACAACAACTATAAGGAAACGGTCCAGCTGATCAGCTTTGAAAATACCAAGAGAATACTCGGAGGGAGTATCAATATCGTTTTCTATGATGTTACTACGCTTTATTTTGAAGTGGATCATGAAGATGATCTTAGAAAGAGTGGTTTTTCCAAGGAGGGAAAGCATCAAAATCCACAGATTGTTTTGGGTCTGCTGGTTGGACTAGAGGGATATCCTCTGGCTTATGAGATTTTTGAGGGAAACAAGTTTGAAGGGCATACGATGATCCCTGTGATAGAAGCTTTTAGAAAGAAGTATAGCTTACCTGCTCCGATTGTTGTTGCCGATTCAGGTTTACTGTCAAAAAGCAATGTAAAAGAGTTACGGGACAACGGTTACGAGTTTATTCTGGGAGCAAGGCTGAAAGCTTCCCCTGATAAAAGTAAAGAGAGGATATTGGCTTTTGAACTTGAAAACGGCGAGAGCAGGCTGCTGGATTGGGAGGACGGGCTCAGAATGGTTGTCAGTTATTCAGACAGAAGAGCCAAAAAAGACAGGATCAACAGGGAGAAAGGTCTTAAAAAGCTCGAGAAACAGTTAAAATCAGGAAAGCTCAACAAAAGCCACATCAACAACAGGGGCTATAACAAGTATCTTAAAATGGAAGGGGAGGTAAAGATTGCCCTTGATATTGAAAAGTTTGAACAGGATGGGAAATGGGACGGTCTCAAAGGGTATATTACCAACACAAACCTTGACAAAGACGAGGTCATTGAGAATTACAACAACCTTTGGAAAATAGAAAAGGCCTTCAGGATAACCAAAAATGAAATCAAAGTCAGGCCTGTTTTCCATTATAAACAACGCAGGATCGAAGCACATATAAGCATCGCATTCGTCGCTTACAAAGTGTTTAAGGAACTGGAAAGGCAGTAATTGGAAAAAGGACCAAAACTTTCTCCTCAGAAAGCCATAGAAATAGCAAAAGGGATTTACACTGTTGAAATACAGCTCAAATCTTCAGGTAAAAAGCTGAGAAAGACCCTATTTTTGAACGAAAGTCAACAAAAACTCGCAAAAATGTTCGGTTTTTGATTTTGGGTGTCCCAGTGTCGAAGTCAGGAAAAAGCTCCAATAGGCGATTCCCATTTTGGGCTGCATTTACCTGAACATCTTTTCCACCAAAGGCAGCAAATACCGGAATTTGAATCTGTTGAATATAAAGCTCCGGATTGGTCCGGATAAAATTAAAAAACCAGGGATTTAGGCTTTTTTCCAAAGCGGGAACCAAGGAATTGATCTGTTGCTGTTTCAATTCCGGAGAAAGGTCATAAGTTGCAATCTCTTCATTAACCAGTGCTTTCACTTTGGATTTTGCATCATTAAGATCCCGGCTGTCAATGATCATCTGATAATAGCGGGAATTTATCCTAACTTGTTGCTCCACCAATTCTTTTGGGTTTCCCGCTGATCTTGAAACATCTTCCGTTTGTTTTTCCATCAAGCTTGGAATCGGAACCACAGGTCCAGCCAAAGAAACAGCAAATTGAAGGCCCAAATTATCAGCTTCCGCAGCCATCATCCAAGCGATGAGCCCTCCTTCACTGTGGCCGATCATTCCTATTCTTTCTGTATCTACAAAATCAAAGGATTTCAAATGCCTGATTCCCTCTTGAGCATCTTTGAAAAAATCTTCGGAAGTAGCACTGGAAAATTCACCTTCCGATTCCCCTACCCCTCTTTCATCGTAACGCAAAACCACTATGCCATTTTGGGTGAAATAATCAGCCATTACCAAAAAGGGTTCATGACCGAAAATCTCTGAATTTCGGTTTTGGGGACCCGAACCGCTGACTAAAATAACCGCAGGGAAAGGTCCATTCCCAAAGGGTTTGGTTATGGTCCCCTTTAAATGATTCCCAATTTGATTGGAAAAACCTGTATAATGAACTTCATAGTTATATGGAGACTGGGGTTTTTGTGGCCTTTTGACTTCTTTTTCCTTAGCATTACCTTCCGGTGATCTTTTTAAGTCTAGGGGAAGGTCCATTCCGGATTGTTTGAATGTACCCTGGATTGTTTCACCCACAAAAAGCCCATCATACACAATTACCCCATCTCCCACTTCAAAATGAAGCATCAATCCATCAAACAAAATTTTGGAGAGTCCTATCCCCTTCGCCCCCTGTTTAGGACTGTCCATGCTACCACTCCAATCATTATTTACTTCCTTAAAATTGAACACCAAAGGAAGGCTTTGTCCCATTACCTGTAATTCTCCCTCCCATGTACCTGAGAGATTTTGAGAAATGCATAAAGGCGAAAAGAAAAAGAAAAGCAATGCTGAAAACGTCAGTTTTTTCATGGTTTACCTATTTATAACCTGCTAAATTATGACTTACTTTGAAATATGGATAGGGAAATTCTAATGGATTTAGTCACCAAGACGATGCCTTATGGAAAATATAAGGGCCGGCTGCTTTGCGATATTCCGGAATATTACCTTGTTTGGATGCATAGGCAAGGATTTCCTGAGGGAAAATTGGGCATGTGGTTGAGTACTCTTTATGAAATAAGGATCAATGGACTTGAAGGAATTTTGGCTGACCTGAAGAAATTAAAAAAATAAAAAGGTTGTCCAAAAATCTCAGACAACCTTTTTTAATCAAACTCAATTATTCTTATCTATCTACTGATAATCGGATCAGGATTTCCGTCAGGATCATTTTGAACAAATCCTGATGTTTTGGCATTGCCCAGTAAAAGCACTCCTGCTGCATGAGGAGAAGCCATGGAAGTTCCGCTAATGGAATTATACCCCCCTTTCAACCAAGTAGAATTGATACTAACACCAGGAGCACAATAATCCACCGGCGGATTTCCAAAATTGGAAAAAGAAGCAAAAACATCTGAACTGTTCATGGCAGAAATTGTCCAGATATTTGGTCCATTTACTCTCGCAGGAGAAGAGTTATTGGCATTCGTACTACTGTTTCCAGCCGCCAACACAAATTTGATTCCATTATTGGAAGCGGCCAATACCGCATCGTCCAAAGCTTGGGAAATTGGACCTCCCAAAGACATATTGGCTACATCACCCGATGTACCTCTAGCGCCAACCCAGTTAACTCCTGCTATAACTCCTGAATAGGATCCGGAACCCCTTGAATCAAGAACTTTTACTGGAACAACCGGCGCACCTGCAGCGACACCAACTACCCCAATATTGTTATTAATGGCTGCAATAGTACCAGCAACGTGGGTACCATGACCGTTGAGGTCATTGAAATTTGCATCCCTACCGGAGGTGAATGCCGTAAAACCATTTGAAGTACTAACATTGAGATCAGGATGGGTCAATTCTATGCCTGTATCCAAAACCCAAGCGACATTATTACCTGTGTAATTAACAAAACCTCCAACTCTTGTAATACCCCATGGTATAACTTGACCAGTGGAACCACCACCGCCTCCGCCACCTCCAGGTCGGTTTCCTTGAGCTATGGAAATTACCCTGTCCTTTTCTATGTATTTAACGGCAGGATCATTTTTTAAAACTTCAAATTCCTCTGAACTAAGCCTTACAGAAAAACCATCTAAAACAGTTCCGTAAACAAACCCTAACTTTTCCTCCGAAATCCGGTACTTGGCCAATAAACTGTTTGCTGCTGTTCTCAATGCAGCCTGATTACCTTCATAACTTCCATCTTTTCTGAAAGTAATTCCTTCAGGATTAAGCACTACAATAAAACTTCCGGGAATGACATCCCCATTTTGATAGCGGATAAATTGTTCCTCCAATTCCATTGTAGGTGTTTCCTGATTTTCCTGACAGGCAAACGTGATAAAAGCTAAAGCCAATCCCCCAACAACTGCTGGTTTTCCAATAAAACGGTAAATTTTTTTGAACATGAGTAAGTAAGATTAGTGGTTAAACATACATACAAATAATATATGGAGGTTGTAATCAAATTTAAAATTTTAAATTTTGCAATACCCCATCTAAATTATTTTTTAGATTATTTTTCAGAGTATGCCCCTCAAAAAAATTGAAAGTTTGAAAAGCTTATAAATAAAACTAAAATAGGTAGGGGAAAAACATTTTAATCCGTTTCAAATAAAAATGTAACAAAGTTGCAAAAAGCCTTCTGTTTTTCATTTCACCGGCTTATATTTGCAACATAGTTTCAAAAATGAAAAGGATTATACTTTCAGTCATCTTTTACCTTACCTTCATCCAACCTGTATTTTCTCAACAACCATGCAATTTGATTTTGAGGGGTAAAGTAGTTCATTTAGAAAACAATGAACCTATAGAAGGTGCCTATATTTGGTTAATTACGGAAGAAAAAGGTGCTATAAGTGATCAGCAGGGGAATTTTCGTATTCAGGGTATATGTCATGGAAAAGTTATATTAAAAACACAATATCTCGGCCACAAAGAGCATCTGGACACATTGGAAATAAGAACCAATATCAACTATACCATTAGATTAGCTGCTGAAGATTTACGGTTAGAAGGAGTAGAAATCCACGGCCATCAGGATGCTTTGCTGACCTCAAATGCCATATCCAGTATTTATGGAGAGTTTTTAAGGGAAAGCAGAGGGCAAAATCTAGGAGAAATGCTAAGGAAAATTCCTGGAATAACCTCTTATTCTTCTGGCCAAAGTATACAAAAACCCGTAATCCATGGCCTTCATAGCAACAGGATACTCATTATGAACAATGGGGTAAGACTGGAAGGACAACAATGGGGCGCAGAGCACGCTCCTGAAATAGATCCATTTTTAGCCAAAGAGATTGCTGTTGTTAAAGGCGCTGAAACAGTTCGATTTGGCCCTGAAGCCATGGGAGGAGTAATTTTAGTAAATCCCGCTCCCCTGCCCTTGAAACCGGAATTCTCTGGAGAATTTGATTTGATAGGTTTTTCCAATGGGCGCGGGCTCAATGCTGCGGCAATGGTTCAGGGAGGTTCCAACAAAATAAGGGGCTTGGGCTACAGGTTTCAGACTTCCTCCAAAATTGCCGGCAACATTCAAACTCCAGGTTATATGTTGGACAATACCGGAGTAAGAGAATTTAATTTTTCCGGGGCCCTTGGATACAGCAGCAGTAGGCTTGGTGCCGAGGCTTACTTTAGCCATTTCCAGTCTACCATTGGCATATTAAGCGATTCTCACACAGGAAACCTAAGCGATCTTGAAAGCATTATTGAAAATGGAAGGCCTTTTCGAGATGCTGTATTTTCTTACCGTATCAACAATCCCAAGCAAGAGGTAGATCATCAATTGTTCAAACTAAAAGCGCATTATCATTTGCATGAAGGGGCAAAACTCAATTTACAATATGCCTTTCAAAGAAACCATAGGCAGGAATTTGACCGAAGAAGAGGAGAATTAAACAACAGGCCCTCTTTGGACATGGAGTTGTTTACCAATACCCTCGATTTTAGTTTCGCCCATCAGACAGGTAAAAATTGGGATGGTTCTATTGGAATGAGCCTTATGCAACAGGCAAACTCCAATATCCCAGGAACAGGGGTTACCCCGTTGATTCCCAACTTTGACATGTGGAACCTTGGATTCTATGCCATAGAAAAATTCACCAAAGGACCGATTGAAGTGGAAGGAGGACTAAGGTATGACTTCAGAAATCTTCAATCTGCCAGGTTTGTCAACAGGGAGCTGGAACAATATAACCTCGACTTCCGGAACTTCAGTTCTTTTTTAGGAGGAGTATATACCTTTGACAGGAACTGGACATTCAGCACCAATATTGCCACTGCCTGGAGGCCTCCCAATGTCAATGAACTATTCAGTCAGGGTCTTCACCATGGTTTGGCTGCTATTGAATTGGGAAATCCTGAATTTGTCAGTGAGGAATCTTATAAATGGCTCAATTCAATCAATTTTGAAAAAGGAAATTTCACAGCAGAACTTACAGCCTACTTTAATAAAATCAATAATTTCATCTACCTGAGTCCAAGAGAAGAACAGTTTGTCTCTTTGAGGGGAACTTTCAATGTATTTGAATACCTGCAAACCGATGCCTTGCTTTATGGTGCAGACCTGAGTGCCAAATGGCAAATTACTGAGGCCTTGGAATTTTTTTCCAGAAGTTCTCTGATCAGGGCCAATGACCTGATCAATGAAGGATTTCTCCCCTTTATACCTGCAGACAGAACAGAAAATGGGCTAACATTCATTTTCCTAAAAAACCCTAAAAGTTCAGGCCCAAAAGTCACTGTCAGCAATCTTTTTGTAGCCCGTCAGAATAGGGAACCTGATTTTGATTTTGCACCTGCACCCCATGCCTATGCACTTTGGAATTTGGGTCTTAGTAAAGCATTCCCAATCAAAGACAACAAACTGAACCTGGGAATACAGGTCCAAAATTTATTTGACCAGTCTTATAGAGATTACATGAACCGATTCCGGTATTTCACAGATGAAATAGGCCGAAACCTGTTCATCAAACTTAATTATGAATTTTAAACCAATTAAAAATCAATTACTATGAAAAACCTTAATTACAGTTTCCTATTCGTATTGTTGATCACTTTTGTGTTTGTAATGGGCGGTTGTACAAGTGATGATCCTGAAATTGAAAAAGAACAGGAGATCATCACCGATGTAACCTTGGCTTTCACCGAAGTAGATAACAACAACAACCCGGTTGGGAATCCTGTTGAATTTAAAGCCTTTGACCCTCAGGGTCTTGAATTAGGAAATAATCCTACGATTCAGACCATTCAATTGGGCATAGGAAAAAGGTATTTGTTGGAAATTGACCTTTTTAACAGTATTGAAAATGAAGACATTACAGAAGAGATTCTGGAAGAGGCAGATGAACATCAGTTCTTCTTTTTGGGAACAGCCTTCATCGGTTCCCCAGTTCTAAATTACATTTATGCCGATGAAGACAAAAATGGAAACCCGATTGGTCTGAAAGGCTATGTGCAAGTGTCTTCTGCACCTGGATTTAATAATGCACAGTTCAGATTAATATTACGTCATGATCTTAACAAAAGCTTCCCAGGTGCAAATAATCCAAATTGGCAGAACTTCGTTCAGGCAGGAGGCGAAACAGACCTTGATATTACATTCCCATTGGTGTTGACCCCATAATTTGTAAAAGGCTGCCAGAAATGACAGCCTTTTTTTATATTTGGTCAGGAAAAACTAAACAATTATGAGGAAACTTATCTTACCATCCCTGCTTGTATTTACTTTGGCTTTGTTTACTTTTTGTTCGGGTCATAAGCACGAACACCGGGAAATAACTGCAGAACTCAGAGAAGCTAATAAGATTCATCAAAAATCCTTGGATGTCCGTGAGGAAATCATGGATTTAGAAAAATCCCTAAAAGAAGCTGGAATTGATTATGCTGAAATAAAAGAAGAGTTGAAAATTTGGGACAAGGACATCATTGAAGTTCCCGGATTTGAGCATTCCCATGACCACGATCATGACCACGAGCATGAAGGAGAGCACAGAAAATACCACGTACACAACCCTATGAAGCCTTTTTCGGATGCCGAACATTTGGAATACCAAAAGATAATGTACGCTGAAATTCAGGAAATAGCTGAAAAAATGAATTTGTTGCTTGTTCCGAAAGTAATGGAAGAAACAGAAAATAACGGTTAATAAAAATAGAAAAAGGCCTTCCAATTCAATGAGAGGCCTTTCTTTTTGACGATTGATGGTTTAATAATAGGGAGAACACATGGTCATATTTTCCAGTTTGAATGCTTCCATGCTGTTGTCATTTCTTCCCACATTACCTACCGATAGAATTATCTGGTATTCAGGACCTGAATCAGCCAGGTGGATTTTAATATGACCATCGAAATTCCTGAAATCTTCAAATTTCAATTTTGTTCCATTAGATAGTTGCCCCAATACCGTTACACTTTCTAATTTCCTGATATCAATAGGGTTGAGCAGATAAGCAATCGGAGAATCCAGGTTGTCATAAGCCCCGAAATGCAGGTGGGCAGGGAAATAATATTCAGAATCCCCTTTGGCCCCTGTTAGCCTGAGCGTCATTTCAAGATCTCCATTGAGAAGCTCCCGAACCAGTACCTTCCCTGTATAGGCAAAATCAGAACCCTGAAACAGGTCAAAGGCTAATTCATTGCCTGTGTACCCGGATTTTTCATCATCCTGGCAGGAAAATAAAATTATTCCTATCAGAAATAAAATCGCCAACTTTTTCATAGCCGCTTTGTTTTTTTATTAATTACGCCCAATTGGACCAAATGTTCAATTCCCTGTTCAATATAAGCAAATATTGTATGAACGAAAGTGAAACAAGTCACATTATTCAAATTTTACATCCTCCTATAGTGGAAGAACCTTATGAGATCATTTGCCCAGTTGTTCCAAGAACTTGACCAAAGCAACAAAACTTCGGACAAGTTGGATGCTTTGAAACGCTATTTCCTTACTGCTGCTGACGCGGATAGGCTATGGACACTGGCACTTTTTACTCACAAGCGCCCCAAAAGACAGGTCAATACCAGACTTTTAAGAAACTGGGCCTGCGAATGGGCAGGAATCCCTGAATGGCTATTTGAGGAATCTTACCAGACTGTGGGCGACCTCGCCGAAACCCTTTCCCTTTTACTTCCTTTAACCCCGGAAAGTCAAGATAGTTCCCTTGCCTATTGGATAAATTACCTGATGGCCATGGAAAATCTGGAAGAGGAAGAAAAAAAAGAAAAAATTCTACATGCCTGGAAGGTTTTAAGTAAGGAAGAATGTTTTGTATTTACAAAAATCATTACCGGAGGATTCCGGATTGGTGTCAGCCAAAATTTGGTCACCCAAGCGGTTGCTGATGCTTTTGGCATGGAAAAAACAGAAGTAGCGCATAGGATCATGGGAGATTGGGATCCATCCTCTATCGATTTCTCTGCTTTGATCCTTTCCAAGAACCTTTACGATGACCTTTCACGTCCCTACCCTTTTTACCTTGCCCATGCATTGGACAAGGAAATTGCCGACTTGGGTGAAGTAACATCCTGGCAGATAGAGTGGAAATGGGATGGTATCCGTGGACAATTGATCAGAAGGAAAGGTGAAACCTTTATTTGGTCCCGGGGGGAAGAACTTGTCACTGAAAAATTCCCAGAATTAACCGAAATGGCCAAATCCCTGCCAGAAGGGACGGTTTTGGATGGGGAAATCTTATGTTATGCTGATGAAAGACCACTTCCTTTTTCCCTTCTACAAACGAGAATTGGAAGAAAAAATGTAAGCAAAAAATACCTCAAGGAAGCACCGGTCAGTTTCATTGCCTATGATGTATTGGAACTTAAGGGCAAAGACATCCGAAACCTTCCGATAAAAGAAAGAAGGCGGCTTTTGGAAGCACTTTCAATAAATATTTCTCATCAGAAATTCAGAATTTCACCTTTGGTGAAGGCGAACTCCTGGGAGCATCTTCAGGAAATTCACCGGGATTCCAGGAAAATTATGGCGGAAGGTTTTATGCTTAAACATCAGGATTCCCCTTATGAAGTAGGGAGAAAAAGAGGAAATTGGTGGAAATGGAAGATTGATCCATTAACCATTGACGGAGTGATGATTTACGCCCAAAAAGGACATGGAAGAAGGGCGGATCTGTACACTGATTATACTTTAGCAGTATGGGAAAATGATAAATTGGTCCCATTTGCTAAAGCCTATTCAGGGTTAACGGATGCTGAAATCAGAGAAGTGGATAAGTATGTAAAACAAAATACCCAGGAAAGGTTTGGGCCTGTAAGAACGGTCAAACCTGGTTTGGTATTTGAGATAGCTTTTGAGGGAATCCAGGAGAGTCCAAGGCACAAATCCGGAATTGCCCTGAGGTTTCCAAGGATCCAAAGGTGGAGAAAAGACAAACCCATTGAAGAAGCCAATACGCTGGGTGACCTTAAGGAATTACTGGAAGTCTATGGAAAATAAAGAGCTCGCTGTAGCTTTTCAATACTTTGAACAAAAAGGATGGAGGCCTTTTGATTTTCAGGTCAATGCCTGGAAAGATTACCTGGATGGAAAGTCAGGTTTGCTCAATGCCCCAACAGGAAGCGGGAAGACATTTGCCTTATGGTTTCCTGTCATTTTGGAATATATCCGTAACAATCCGCATGATTGGCAAAAACCCAAAAAAAATGGGATCCAATTGATTTGGGTCACTCCCCTCCGTGCGCTTGCCCAGGATATCCAAAAAGCCATGCAGGAGGTTTGTCATTCCATTGGTCTGCCCTGGACCGTTGCGGTAAGAAATGGAGATACGGACAACAAAGAGCGGCTTTCCCAAAAAAGAAATCCACCGGAATGCCTGGTCACTACACCGGAAACTTTGCACATCCTGCTTGCTCAAAAAGAAAACCAAGCACTATTTGAACAATTGAAGGCCATAGTCATCGATGAATGGCATGAATTGGTAGGCAACAAAAGAGGTGTTCAGGTACAGTTGGCTTTAAGCTATATCAGGCATATTGGTTCCAATGGCTTCAAGCTTTGGGGCATTTCTGCTACAATAGGCAATTTGGAAGAGGCCTGTCAAATCCTGTTGGGAAAAAATTCCCCCAGTCATATCATCCGGGCAGATGTAGAAAAAAACATCCTGTTGCATACGATTTTCCCTGAGGAATTGGAAAAATATCCCTGGTCGGGACATCTCGGGATAAAATTGATTGAAAAGGTATTGGAAATCATTGAAAAGCACCGATCAGTCCTACTATTCACCAATACCAGAGCCCAGAGCGAAATTTGGTACCATCATATCATGGAAAAAAGGCCGGATTGGGCAGGATGGGTAGCTATTCACCACGGGTCCTTAGACCAAAATGTCAGGGCATGGGTAGAAGACTCCCTTCATTCCGGAAAACTGAAATTGGTGGTCTGTACCTCTTCATTAGACCTTGGAGTTGACTTTAGACCCGTAGATGCCGTTATCCAAATAGGTAGTCCCAAAGGGGTAGCCCGGTTTGTCCAAAGAGCCGGACGTTCCGGACATCAACCCGGCCTACCCAGTGAAATCTATTTTGTTCCTACCAATTCACTCGAATTGGTCGAAGCCGCTGCACTTCGAAACGCCATTGAAACCGGTGAAATGGAAAATATCCATTCCCCTACCCTGACTTATGATGTATTGATCCAATTCCTTATCACTTTGGCGGTCGGGGAAGGTTTCAGAGCAGACCAAATCTATCCGGTCATCAAAAACACCCATGCTTTTCAAGACCTTAGCCCGGAGGATTTCCAGTGGGTGATGTCTTTTATTACGGAAGGGGGAAGCTCTTTGAGCGGATACGAGGAATTTGCCAAAGTGGAACTGATAGAAAATGGGATTTACAAAGTCAAAGACAAGAAAACAGCCATGAGGCACAGGCTTTCCATGGGTACTATCGTCAGTGATCCCATGTTGAAAGTCAAATTCAAAAACGGCACATACCTGGGGATGATTGAAGAGTACTTCCTTTCCCGATTGCGGCAAGGTGACCGTTTCTTTTTTTCGGGCCGAAATCTGGAATTCATTGGCATCAAAGACATGAACGCTTATGTACAACTGTCTACCAAAAAAAGCAGCAACACCCCTTCTTACATGGGGGGAAGGATTTCACTCACATCAAAGTTATCCGGAAAAATCAGGGAAATATTGGAAAAAGCCAGCCATGGCATTTATGAATCTGAGGAATCTGTCTTTGTCTCGCCCTTATTGGACCTGCAGCAAAGACTTTCCATTATTCCTGATTCCCATACATTTTTGATTGAAAAGAACATATCCAGGGAAGGACATCATGTTTTCTTTTATCCTTTTGAAGGAAGGATGGTCCATGAAGTACTTGGGGCATTGCTGGCCTATAGAATTTCTGTTACTTATCCCTTGACATTCAGCATCGCAATGAATGATTATGGATTTGAGCTCCTTTCGGATCAAGCTATACCCATTGAAGAAGTATTGGAGGAAGATTTATTTTCTGAAAGAAACCTGGAAGAAGATATCCTTGCCTGCATCAATGAGAGTGAGATGGCCAAAAGGAAATTTAGGGATATTGCCACCATCTCAGGTTTGATTTTTCAGGGTTATCCTGGAAAACCCATGAAGTTCAGGCACCTACAGGCTAATTCGGGAATTTTATATGGAGTATTTGAGGATTATGACCCTGATAATCTCTTACTCAAGCAGGCCCATCGTGAAGTTTTGGACATGCAGATGGAAAAAGACAAAGTGCTCGAAGCTATCCGAAAAATCAACAAACAAAATATTGTGCTCAAAAAACCTGGTCAGTTTACCCCATTTTCTTTTCCGATCATGGTGGACAGGTTAAGGGCACAGCTTTCTTCGGAGTCTTTGGAGGACAGAATTGAAAAAATGAAAGCACAGATGATAGAAGGTTAAACTTGTACTCCATCCCTTCAAAGTTTGAATTGATTTTAAAATGGAAAAGGAATTCAATTGAACCACAAAAACAAAAGGGAACAAAAGAAAGGATGGTTTGCCATTTAAGCTTTGATAATCCTAACTATTGTGCCTTTTGCTTCCTTTTGTGGTTAAAATTTCTTCACGGATTTGGACCCGGAGAACCAGAGGAAAGGCCATCAACTACTTTTTTTAACTTCCTGTACAATCAATTTGCCCTCCAAAAATAAGGAGTAAACAGAACCAGGATGGTAAATAACTCCAATCTGCCCAGCAGCATAATGAAAGAAAGAAAAATCTTCGTTGCGGGGTCAAAGAAAGCGAAATTGTCCATTGGACCTACTTTTCCTATTGCCGGCCCCACATTGCCCAAGCTTGTCGCCACTGCCCCAAAAGAGGTCAATAGGTCATAACCCATCAAGGAAACAATGATGGAACCGATTGTAAAAATCATCAAATAGATCAATAGGAAATTCATGATATGGGTGATGATTTTTCCGGTTACCCTTTCCCCATTTATTTTTAAGGGGACAACAGCCCTGGGATGTACTATCCTTTTGAATTCCAGCCAGGAGTTTTTGAAGAAAGTCAGGTGCCTGATAAACTTGATGCCACCGCTGGTTGAACCCGCAGATGCACCAAAAAACAACAACATAAAAAACACCATGGTCAGCCCCGAATGGTAGGAAGTATAGTCTGCCGTTACGAAACCGGTGGTCGTAACCAAAGAAACCACTTGGAACAAAGTGTCCCTGAAAGATTTTTCAATATCCTGTCCAGAGTAATAAAATACCGGTCCCGAAAGACATAAAGACAAAATCAGAAGCACGCTGATATATGTCCTGAATTCATCGGATCTCCAAGCCCGACTGAATTTACCTGTAAGCCCAAAATAAATTACTGTGAAGTTTGTACCCGCCAAAATCATAAAAATAATAGCAGTATATTGGATAAAAGGTGATGTGTAATAGGCAAGACTTGCGTTTTTGGTAGAAAATCCACCTGTTGCTAAAGTCGTCAATGCGTGATTGACTGCATCATAAAAAGTCATACCCCCTACATAATATAAGATACCTGCAAGAATGGTCAAGCCCAAATAAACATACCAGAGGCGTTTGGCTGTTTCCTGAATCCTTGGATGCAGTTTATCGGAGGTGGGGCCTGGTGATTCCGCTACAAAAAGCTCAATACCTCCAATTCCCAAAAGTGGGAATATGGCAACTGTTAATACAATAATTCCTAACCCACCGATCCATTGGGTCATAGACCTCCAAAAAAGTATCCCCTTCGGGCTTGCCTCAATGTCATTGATTACAGTGGCGCCTGTAGTTGTTAGACCTGAAATGGTTTCAAAAACCGCATCGCTGATTCCAAAGGACATATCACTTAGCAAATAAGGTAGCATCCCAAAAATGCACATCAACAACCAACTGACCGAAACGATAAGATATCCTTCCCGTTTCCTTATATTCTGGTCCTGCCTTGAAAAAGAAAAAAACATTAAAGAACCTACTGTGAAGGTAATCAGGGATGACTGCAATAAGGCATCCAAATCCCCCGTCCCAAAATAATAAGCAAATCCGGCACCTGGAAGCATCATCAACGCAAACAGCATCAATAATGCTCCCATCACTTTTCCGATGGCTTTAAAGTGGATCATAGATCAATGGAAGAATTTTTCAAGTGAAACCTTAGCTGCCGGAAGCGCCAAAACAATCACTTTGTCATTCAATGCCAAAATAAAATCTCCATCTGGGATGTACACTTCCTCTCCCCGAATTACCCCTGCAACAATGGCGGTTTCGGGAAAATAAAGATCCTTCAGTGGATTTTTGGTAACACGGTTATTTTTGGTGATCATGTACTGGATGATTTCCGCATCTACTCCATAAATTCCTGAAACAGCTTCAACTTTTCCTTTTCTTAAAAAGCGGGTTACCTGATTGGCAGCAACCAGTTTTTTATTGATCAGGGAATCCACGCCGATACTGTGTGAAATATGGATATATTCTCTTGTATCTACGTGTGCAATAGCCTTATAAACACCATGATTTTTGGCGCTCAATGAAGTAATGATATTGGTTTCGGAAGATTCTGTCAGGGAAATAAAGGCCTCCATTTTTTCCAAACCTTCTTCAATCAACAATTCAATATTTTTATAATCCCCATTGATGACCAATGTATGGTTCAACCTTTCGGATAGCCATTTACACCGCTCTTTATCCCTATGTACCAAAGTGACCCGGTATTCATTCTCCAATTTCAATGCTGTGGTATAGGCCATATCATCTCCTCCAATGATCATAATATTTTTGATCATTACTTTCTGCTGGCCTAAAAGTTCTACAATGGAGGAAACAGCTTTTTTATTTGAAATAAAAAAAACATGGTCATTATTTCGGATAACGGTATTCCCCCTGGGTATAATGGTAATTTGGTCCCTGACAATTGCAATGATCTTGATGTCTTCAAATAGAGGATCACCTTTCATGTCTGAGATCTTTTTATTCACAAGGGAGCAGTATTGGTCAAGTGTAATACCTACCACATTCAGCTTACCGCCTTCAAATTCAAAAACATCCGTAAAAGTTGAGTTTTTGATCATACGGTAAATTTCCGCACTGCACAGCATACTCGGGGAAATGATATTGTCTATCCCTAGGTTTTTGAAATACCCTTCGTTTTCAGGTTTCAGATAATCGTGGTTTCTGACACGGGCAATTACCCGCTTGGCACCAAGTTGCTTTGCCAGCACTGCCGCTACTATATTCGTTTTTTCGGAGGTTGTAACAGCCATAAACATATCCGCATCCCTTACATTGGCATTTTTAAGGATTTCGAGAGAAGTCGCATCTCCTAAAATAGTCAATACATCAAGGTGGGAAGAAACATTATCTAAAACATCCTTGTCCAAATCTACAAGGGTAATGTCCTGATTTTCATAACTGAGCTGCTCGGCCAGGTGATAACCCATATCTCCGGCGCCCGCTATAACAATATTCATGTGCGTGATGGGAAAATTGCTGATTATTGAACCAATCCATTAGGATAGGATCAAATCGCTGAAAAGGTAGGATGTTTTAATTCGATAGTCAAAAAAAATCAATAAAATTATTGACAAAATGATTGGATATACCTTTGCGTATTGGCACTTCCTAATTGAAAGGCCACAGACCAGTCGGAACAGGCTGCTTGGGCATTATTGGTTTTATAATGGCAAAAACCTCTGTTGGTAAGAATATCGGGATTATCTGGGCTAAGCTGCAGGGCATAATCGTAATCTGGAATGGCCTTGCTGTGCTGATTATTCTTTAGGTAACAATTTCCACGATTGAAATAATAGGCCCAAACCAAGGGATAATCTTCACCATTAATCTTGCTGTAGGCAATAGCTTCTGAATAAGCTTCGATCGCCTCTTTCAATCTGTTTTCTTTTTGAAGCAAATTGCCAAGGTAGTAGGCCATTTCATCGTCTTCTTTGAAAATCTTCAACCCCTTACGCAAGATTTGAATGACTTTTTCCTTTTTCTCTTCAACCTGACTTCCTGCTCTGTAATAATTCAGATATGCGGAGTGGTACGAAGGATCATCCTCTAAAACCTTTTCCAATATCCTAGCTGCAGAAGCAAAATTTCCCTTTTGGATCATGTCTACTGCTGTATTGTTGATCACTATGGAGTTTTCCCTCACCTCAATCTCCACTTCATAAAACTCCTGTGCCAATACCTGATGACAAAAGAGTACCAATAGCAGGACTTTGATAAATTTCATGAAAGACTTTTTTTGAAAAATAACGTTAAGTTTATCCACAAGATTTTATTCCAATAACTTTCTCCCCTCTTCCTCCGGAAGTTCTTCCACTTCCTTTAACTTCCTCTGAATCATTCTTGTTCTGGTTCCCACCAAAAGATCCAGGTCATTATTCGCTTCTGAAATCTTTTTCTGAGCTTTACTGATCAGATCGCCAAATTTACTGAATTCTGTTTTCACTGCCCCCAAAACCTTCCAAACTTCAGAGCTACGTTGCTGTATGGCCAAGGTCCTGAAACCCATCTGAAGGCTGTTCAACATGGCCGCCAAGGTGGTTGGACCTGTGACCACAATTTTAAAATCCCTTTGTAGGGACTGGGCCAAGTGGGCATCTCGGATTACTTCTGCATAAAGACTCTCCATAGGAAGAAAAAGAAGGCCAAAATCTGTGGTATAAGGTGGATGGATATATTTCTGACTGATGTCCTGTGCAGCTTTTTTGATCGCCTTGAACAGGTCCTGTCTTGCAGCTTCTACCAGAGTTTTATCTCCTGTATCATAAGCATCCAACAAACGGTAATAAGTCTCCTGAGGAAATTTTGCGTCAATAGGAAGGTAAACAGGACCATCTTCATGGTTGCCGGGCATTTTAATGGCATATTCTACCCTTTCCGTTTGGCCCGTTTTCACTGCCACATTGTAGGCATATTGCTCCGGGGAAAGCACATTTTCCAGAATACCCTGCAATTGGTACTCCCCCATCACTCCTCTGCTTTTTACATTGCTCAAGACCCTCTTCAAATCGCCAACTCCTGTAGCCAAAGTCTGCATCTCTCCTAATCCCTTTTGCACTGCCAACAACTGCTTACTCACAAGTTCAAAGGATTGACCTAATCTTGCCTCTAAAGTCTTTTGCAGTTTCTCATCCACAGTTTCACGCATTTTCTCCAATCTGTCCTCAGTAGACTGAAGCATGCGTTCCTGCTTGTTGACCAATTCCTGGAATTTTTCACGTTGGAGGGCATTAAATTCCTGGACATTCTCCCGGAACAGGCGTCCAAAATCCTTTAAAGCTTCCGATTGGTCCTTTGCATTGGCACGGAGCGATTCCATGACCAAAGCAAACTGCTGCAAAAGGCCTTGTTGTATTTCAGTCCTGTTGGACTGCATCTGCTTTTCCAACTGGGAACGCAATTCCATCAATTCCTTGGCCTGTTCAAGTGAGGCTGAGTTTTTCTTTTGAACTTGAGTCAAAAGAAAAACCACAAGGAAGGTTTGAATGACAACAATCGCTAAAATAAGTATCTCAAGGGACATAGCTGAAGAATTTGGGAGGAGCAAGATAATCCACATCCACCTGTATCCCTAAAAAATGAAGATATTCTATGACAGTTTCCGTCGGAATTTCTTCCATAGGAACATGACCCGCATTTTCAAAAACCTTAAAGGTAGGGCCAGGAATAGCTTGCTGCAACCTTTCCCCCTGGCTCAGAGGTATCCAATTGTCATGGGCTCCCCACATGATCAAAACAGGCATGTTGAGCCTATCAAAATCTACTTGATAAGGTCTCCTGCTTGTCAGTCTGTCTACAGTCGCCCTTCGGTTGCCTTCTCTCCGCATCATTTCATAGTACCTCGTAACCTGTTCATCAGTGATTTTATCTGGATCAAAGTAAACCTGTTTCATATTCCATTTAAAGAGCATTTTGGGGGTGCACTTCAACAGTAATTTATTGAATATGGGATTTTGGGCAACCCTGAAGATCATTGCGCCAGAACTATTGGAACGGGTACCCTGATTTTCTTCAGGGGAACTTACCGGCATGGGGGCGCCACTCGAATCAATCAGATTAAGGCTCAAGATTCTTTCTGGGTGATCAGAAGCCATTTTTAAGGCTACGCCACCTCCCATACTGTTTCCGGCGACATGAAATTCATCAATGCCCAGCGCATCAGCCATTTGAAACAATAAGGCAGCATAATCACTGATGCCATATGCCTTTTTGGGGTCCGGACCTGTCAATCCATGACCTGGAAGATCCATGGAAACCGTCATAAAATATTGACTGAGTTCATTTTCCCATGCCTCCCAGGTTTGCAAAGATGAAAAACTCCCATGGATCAAAAATATGGGCTCCCCTTCCCCTTTAACCTTGACATGTACTTCCAATCCATTGACCTTGACAAAATGAGAATAGGAGTCCGTATACTTCGGCAATAATACTTCATGGGAAATATCCGGTCGGTATGACAAGGCCAAAAGGATTAAAACAAGCAGGAAAAACCCTCCAAGAAATTTGGCTAATAGTAGTAATATCTTTTTCATTGCTCCAATATAAAGCAAAAATCTATTTTAGTTAGGAACAAAAAAGTTAAGGCCCGGATAAATCCCCCGGGCCTAAAAATGTCAACAAATTATCAATGGGTGACCATAGGTTCCATCAGTTTGGCCTGATTGATAAAATCTTCTATTTGGGAAAGGGCCGGAACAGCACGGGTCAATTTTTTTTGTTCATTGGTTTCAATCAGCATCTTATGCAGGTTGGCAGGATTACGCATTTTAAGCTCTTTGACCGTATCTACGCCTGTTGCCTTGAGGAGTTCTGCAAATTGAGTAGCAATACCGTTGATCCTAAACAGGTCAGCCATATTCACCCACTTAAGAATTCTTTTTTCACTGATTCCCGTAGCAGCAGCAAGGTCTACCCTGCCTTTTTTTGAACCTGCTTTTTCAAGGAGTGATTCCACGCTGTTAATTCCAGCTGCTTCCAGTTTACCTTTGTAAACTGCACCGATACCTTCGATCATTGTGATTGCTTTTGCCATAATTGTAAAATTTAAATTTGGTTGTAAGTTTATTTGAATAGATTGCCTAGTCCACCTTTTAAAATATTGCCTACCTGACCGCTTATAGATCCCCCCGCTGCCTTTCCCAACATATCCATAAGATCATTCTGCGAAAAACCTCCTTTTTTACTGTTACTAAAAGCAGAGAAAATTTTGGGTAAAATAAAATTTGTAATCAATCCTGCCCGATCCGGGTTGAAACCCATCTTTTGGACAAACTGACTGCTTAATGAAGAGGCTAGTCCCTGAAAAACCGGATTGGAAGTTTGACTGCCCTTTTGATTGAGCAAATCCAACAAGCCACCGACATTGCCACTAGCCAATTCTTTACTTAAGCCACCCAAAAGACCATCTTTTGTTGTGGTTATGGCCTTGTTGGCCTGTCCCTGATCCATCCCAAAATTCTCGGTCAAACCCTTCAGTAATTCAGGTGAAATATTTTTTAAAACTTGCTCTAACATGGCCTAAAAACTTTAAGATTTAAAAGCGATTTATCTCCTACAATTTAAAAACTTTGAAATAATATTCCGAGAAAATTTTAAATTTTTAAGGATTATTTTTGACCGCTCAAATAATGACCGGCACAGACTGATATCCTTATTTGTGAATTCAATCAAAGCTCCTTACTTTTCCACTGGAAAATGGTAAAAATGGATATATTCAGTGAAGAAAAAACATCGAGGTTATACCATAAATTAGTCTTTCTTAGCATTTTTTTTTCCTTGCTCAGTTTTTCTGAGCTCAGCGCGCAGGTAAGGCCAGCATTAGGTGGTTCCTCCCGTTTGTACAACAATGCCCTCGCTGAAATGGAAAAGGGTAATTATGAACAAGCCAATACTTATTTCAGGCAAATTATTGAAAGCGGGTTACCCATTTCGCCGGAAATGCCTTATCATTTTGCGGTCACCCTCTTTGAATTGGGACAGTATGACAACAGCTTGAACTTTATCAAAAGGTACCTTCAAATCAATGGCAGAAATGCCCCGAATTATGAGCAGGCCAAAGAATTGGAAAAGAAACTGGAAGCACCCATCAAAGCTATTTTAGAATGTCAATTTTGTAATAATCAAGGCTACAGGATACACACCTGTCCTACCTGCGAAGGGAAAAAACAAATCCTTCAGGACTGCAGCCTTTGCAGAGGCAGGGGATTGGTTGGTTGTAATAAATGCTATGGAAAAGGGCTACTGACCAAAAGAAATGTATTTAATATTGTGGAATACTTAGAGTGTGACAAGTGCAAAGGAGAAGGAAAGCATACCTGTCCGACCTGTGATGGAAATCTAAAACAGTTTTCTGATTGCAGAACCTGTCAGGGAATGGGCGTGATCAGCTCAGAAGAAATCTGCAACCATCAACCAGCCCCTAGGCATATGTCCATGGCTTTTGAAAAAATTAAAAAATTCCATTTCCAATGAAATTCTCCTTCCCCCACCCCATGATCATTATGCTTTCTTTTGTTGCTTTGGCGACAGTATTGACATACCTGATCCCTGCAGGATCTTTTGATCGGGTCTTGGATGAGGCAACAGGTCGGGAGGTAGTAGTAGAAGGCAGCTATAAGGTAATAGACAGTCAACCCATAAGTCTAGGGAAAATGTTTCTCAGCATACCTGAAGGCATTATTGAAGGGGCTGAGGTGGTGGTACTGATCCTGATTATTGGTGGGGCCTTTTATGTGGTGGACAAAACGGGTGCCTTCCAGTCCGGTCTTGAAAGCCTGATCCACCGCTTCAAGAATGCCAAAGCCTACTTACTGGCATTGGTTGGAATCTTATTCGCCACAGCTGGAGCATTGAACGGTCTTCAGGAAGAAATCATTGCCATGGTACCCGTACTCATGATCCTGAGCCGAAAAGTGGGTTATACCCCAATAGCCGGTGTCGCCATTTCTTTGGGCTGTGCCCTCATCGGTGGGGCTTTTGGCCCTTCCAATCCCTTTTCAGTACTGATTGCACAAAACTTCGCTGAAGTCCCCCTATTTTCTGCCGGGCTGTATAGGATGTTTTTTTTGGCCTTAGCCTTAGGCTTCTGGATAGTCTATGTCATCCGTACAGGGAAAGACCCCAATCATCAGGAAAACCCATCCGAGGAAGTACCGGATAAAATGTCCAAATCGCATTCTCTGATCTTGATCTTGGTAGCCCTCACCTTTGGAGTCATGATTTATGGCCTGAGCAACTGGGACTGGGATTACAATGAAATGTCCGCTATCTTTTTTGCTATGGGACTAAGTGCGGGAATCATCGGGAAATTGGGCATCAATGGAACTGCCAAAGCTTATTCAGAGGGCTTTGCTGAGTTGGTTTTTGCTGGGATTATCGTTGGTTTGGCCAGAAGCATTTACCTGGTTTTACAGGACGGACAGATTATTGACACCATCATCTATGCCCTTTTCAATCCCTTGGAAGGATTGCCATTGGGACTTTCTGCTTTTGGAATGATGATCGCCCAGGCCATTCTGCATATCCCCGTTCCGAGCACCTCAGGTCAGGCGGTGTTGACCATGCCGCTGTTGACTCCTTTGGCGGATCTGATCGGAATGTCAAGGCAAGTGGTGGTGTTGGCTTATCAGTATGGGGCCGGCATCATGGATATGGTCACCCCAAGTAATGGGGGCCTGATGGCCATTCTGGCTGCTGCGGGGATTTCTTACAAGGATTGGATCCAATATGCCTGGAAACCTATTTTGGTAGTATTTACTATTGCTGCGGTATCAGTAATAGGAGGAATTTTTCTACTTTAAGAAAGAAGTTTTTGAAATGGTTTATTCTTCCTGAATCATTGTTTAAATTCAAACTTTAAACCTTAATAACCCATGCGCATCAACGATCACCAACCTTTACCTCCTTACGTTGCCAATGAAGCCCGCTATGATAAAATGCCTTTTCGCCGCTGCGGGAAAAGTGGCATTTTATTGCCTCAGATTTCATTAGGTCTCTGGCATAACTTTGGGCACAATGCAGACTTCAAAAATGCCCGACATATCCTGAGACAGGCATTTGATTTTGGCATCACCCATTTTGACCTGGCCAACAATTATGGCCCTCCTTATGGCTCTGCTGAAGAGAACTTTGGCAGGATCATGGAAAAGGATTTCCGACCTTATAGAGACGAATTCATCATTTCTACCAAAGCAGGCTGGGATATGTGGCCCGGTCCTTATGGTAACCTGGGATCCAGAAAATACCTGATTGCTTCTTTGGATCAAAGTCTCAAAAGAATGGGATTGGATTACGTGGATATTTTTTACCACCACAGACCTGATCCTGAAACTCCATTAGAGGAAACCATGGGGGCATTGGACCATATAGTCCGTTCTGGAAAAGCCTTGTACGTGGGCATATCCCAGTATTCTGCTGAGGACACGCTTAGGGCTTCACAAATCCTAAAATCAATGGGCACGCCGTTATTAATCCACCAACCCCGCTACAGCATGTTTGACCGCTGGGTGGAAAATGGCTTATTGGATGTGCTGGGAGATGAAGGCATCGGGTCTATTGCTTTTTCACCACTTGAGCAGGGAGTTTTGACGGACAAGTACCTCAAAGGCATTCCTGAGGACAGCCGTGTGGCAAAAGATGGCCGTTACCTGAAAAAGGAACAGATTTCAGATGAGGTGATCCAAAAAGTGAAAGAGCTGAACGAAATCGCCAAAAAACGTGGACAAAGCTTGGCACAGATGGCCATTGCCTGGTTGCTAAAAGACGAAAGGGTGACCACCGTTCTGGTTGGGGTTAGCAAAGCCGAGCAATTGGCGGACAATGTCAAAGCCTTGGACAATATCCGTTTCTCCAAAGAAGAACTGGCTGCCATTGAAAAAATTCTTAGAGATAAATAACCTAATTCAGTTCTATACTACCAAATGAAGGGCTACCTCTACTCCATTATTCTTTTTCTTTTGCTTCTTTCCTGTGCTCAGAAAGAAGAGAAAGTCCATATGCTCCAAGTGGGGGTCTCAAAAGCGGTTATCAATCCCCCAATGGGTGCTTTTATTGCAGGGGACAAACAAAACAGAAGGTTTACCGGGATATTGGACAGTTTGTACGTAAAAGCAGCCGTATTTTACGATGGGAAAGAGAGTTTTGCACTGGTAACGGTGGATTGTATAGGCTTGCTTTATCAGGATTTACTAAAGATCAGGGAAAAAGTTAGAAAAATGGACTTGGGTATACCTTTTACACCTGAAAACATTGTTATCAGTTCCACACATACCCATTCAGGTCCGGATGTCGTCGGCTTATGGGGAGAAAATTATACCCAAAGTGGTGTGGATCCGGAATACATTGATTTTCTGGTAAAAACAACGGCAGAACAAATCCAAGTTGCGGCCTCCAATCTGGAAAAGGCAAGTGCAAAATATGGAGTCACCGAATATGGTCATGATTGGGTGGCCAATATCTGTGAGGAGGAAATTGACAGATCGATGACTGTATTGCAGTTTCTCAATGATAAAGGCCAAAACATCCTTTCTCTGAGCAATTTTGCCTGCCATCCCACCTACCTCGATGCTGTGTACAATGAGGTGTCGGCGGATTATGTAGCGGGCTTTTACAAGGAAATGGAAAAGCAACTGGGAGGAGAACATCTATTTCTTCAAGGCGCCATTGGGGGATGGATACAACCTATGGATAAGGGAATTCCCTATGAGCAAGTACTGGAAAGAGGAAAAGGCTTGGCCCATGCTGCCATTTATGCATTGAAAGAAGGAAAGGATCTTCAGTCTGCATCTTTGACCTTTCGGAGTAAGAAGCTTGCCTTGCCTGTCGAAAACGAAGCATGGAGACAATTGGCAGCAGGAGGAATTATTCAAAGAGCCATTTCAAATGTAGTGGAGACCGAAGTGGTTTGGTTTTCAGTTGGGGAAGCCAATTTTGCGACCCATCCAGGAGAAACTGCCCCCATTTATGCCCTTCAAACCAAAGCCTTGATGCAGGTTGGTCCACAATTTGTTCTGGGGCTCGGGCAGGACGCTTTGGGCTATATTGTTAAACCCGAATATTTTGAAGATCAAACTTTACCACACGCTCCTTATTTGACCAGGATGTCTTTGGGAAAATCTACTGCCAATCATCTCCTGCAAACCTTGGAAGAATTATCAGAAGTCAAAAAATAGTGTAAAGTGGGCTTTGAAAAAACCTTTATGCCATAGATGAATTGATAGAAGTTTTTGCGAAATTCATTGAAAATTAGAGCCCATGGATATCAAAACGCAGCATTGGATCAATGAACTGGATCATCTCAGTGAGGAAATCAAAGCCTCATTTGGCAGCTTAGAAAAGGAAACCCTTTTTCTCAAACCCGATAGCAAAACCTGGAGCATCGCAGAGAATCTAGAACACCTGATTACGGTTAACAGCAGTTATTTCCCTATTTTCAAGCAATTGATAGACAATACTTTTGTAGGCGCATTTATCGGTAAATTCAGCTTTTTCACCAAACTCTTTGGAAATATGATCTACCGCTCTGTTTCTGATGGTGGGAAAAAGAAAATCCGGACTTTCCCGTTATGGGAACCAAAAATCAAGGAAGGTGAAGAGCATATCATTGAAAAATTTTTGTCGCATCAGGATGATTTAAAAAACTGGATCAAGGAATTGGGCCCTTACATTGAAAAGGAAGCCATCATCCATTCCCCTGCAAATAAACTGATCGTTTACTCCCTCCCACAGGCTCTGGATATAATGGTCGCACATGAAAAAAGGCATCTACAGCAGGCAAAAAATGTCCTAAATATTGTTAGGCAGTAAGCTCGGGCACATATTTTATTATCCTATTAAGATTTAGTGTAAACTTGAGATTTAGGTTTTTTTGATTTATTTTGGTAACTAAACTCTCTGATATCTTTTGTTTAATTTAAACCTAATTCAATATAAAAATCAGGATTACTAAGAGGGATGTAGGATTCTTTTTCCTTTGAATTTTTGCCTTTTTCCTATTTGATAGTATTTACAATTGGGATCAGGCTGTGGAAGCTTTTAAAAAGGGATATAATGAAGGGGCGAAATTGGAAAAATATACCGAAGAGCAATAACATTTACTATTACCTAAAATCCGCAGGATTTTAGTTTGGAGATTTGAATCTGCTTGTTTGTGTTCATTTTTGGTCTAGTTCGGGAATTTCTTCCCTTTGATTGAAGAGTGTTCATAGTTTTGAGACAATGGATTTTAGGTTTGAGGATAAAATGGACGGTTTTTTTCCTCAATTTTAATGGAAAAGGCATACCTCTTCCCTGTAAATCTTTATTTTTTGAGCTCCTGAGGGGTTTTTATCTGAATTTAGTTCAAAATCGGCTTGTAATCCTTACTCGTGAACAGTTTGAGCACTTCTCTTCTTCCCGTTCTTATCCACTTGGCTGAAACAGTGATAAATCTGAAGATAAACTTCTTGAGCCTGTCGGTAGGCTTAAGCCAATCAACTTTTCTGGAATACTCTCCAATGATATAGGTGTAAAAATTGGCATACATAGCCGTCATAAGCATAAAGGAGGTATTCTCTGCAAGGAACGAACAGGGCAACTTAGACCAGCCAAAGTCATTGTTGAGTACATCAAACAAGCGTTCGCTTGCACCCCGGGCGTTATAAAACCTTACAACAGCTTCATTGGACGATGTATGTTCATTGGTCAGAATAGCCCTGTAAGTAAATGCATCTCCACTAAACACATCTGCCTGCCCGTCTTTACGCCTGATTCTGGTAATGACCAGCCTGTAAGACCTGTCTTTACCGAAAGGTTTGTAGTCGGATAGGTCAGTAACTTCCATTTCCTGTACACCCAAACGTATTTTCTGCCACTTCTCAGGGGCTATACTTCCAAGGATATTATCCAGTTTGGCACATCTGTTTGCCCGTATATAAAAGCTTTCGGTATGTGCTTCCAGTGTGCGGAGAACTTCTTCCTGATAGGATGCTGAATCGGCTCTGAACCTTCCGATACGGATATTTTCATTGGTAAGCTGCCCAAACATGCGTGTAAGTGTATCAGCCTGCAAATATTTGGCCTGACTGTTGCCATTTCTGCCCTCTACGTACACAGGAATGGCCTGTGAAAATTCAGGATGTGCTATGGAAGCTACACCTGGCTGATATCCATAGACGTGTTTATATGTCTTTTTTGAATCGTACTTTTCAGTTGGAATGACGGTGTTGTCATAATCGAGGTCGTAAGCAACACCTGACTTGAGTAATCCGGTCTTACAAGCTGATTTTAACAACAAGCTGTTGAGTTTTCCATTGATATTAAATTCATGGCTTACTCCACTGGACGGATTTATAAAGAGTTCTGTATCAACAGCAAGCTCTTTGATACCTCTCAGAATTGTATCGGCACTGCATACTGAAAATGAAGGGACCTGTTCAAGTGCGTCTCTCAAGTGAACATTGATATCTTCAGTACAGTCGCCACCATTAAAGAAAATAGCCATATGATTGGCGAAAATGTCACTGTATGAAAACCCTCCCCTTAAGGCTCTAACCCCCAATTGATTATCAATGAGTTCTGGGAGACCAGAATTTTTGAAAGAGTTAAAAACAAAATTAAAACCTCCGAAAGGTGTGATTTTTTCTGTCGAATTCGTAATTTTCATACCGCTTATCAAGGATGTGTGGTAACACCTAAATAAGTGAAAAAAAAACGAGCCGGAAAAGCCTGAATTGAATAAATTCAGCCACTTTTTCGGCTTTTTTTAAATCCGCCCTGCGGATTTAAGGTATTAGTTTAATCAATTGAACCCTGTTCAAATACTGCTTTTTGGTCCAAACCCTTGCAAAGTGATTAAGCTTTTGGACTTATTGAGGCATTTGGTGTATATTCCCTCATTCAAACCAAAGACCTTTATGACTTTCTATTCCAAAAGGGATCTTCAATTTCAGTTGTTTGAGAACCTCAGGGTAATGGAGCTGACCAGGCATGCCTATTTCCATGACCATACAAAAGAAATTTTTAACCTGGTACTGGAAGCAGCTGACCAAATAGCCGAAAACTATCTTAGGCCCTTACTGACAGAGATGGACAGAAAGGAGCCCCAATTGGTCGATGGAAAGATACAGGTTCATGAAGGTATGAAAGGCATCATCCGTCAGTTTGGAGAAAATGGCTGGATCAATGCCACCTTTCCCTATGAGGAGGGAGGACAACAACTCCCCAATACCCTCCATATGGCTGCGGGTTTTATCTTCCAAGCCGCCAATTATTCGGCTTCGGTCTACCCTTTTTTGACTACCGGAGCAGCCAATCTGATCCGTACTTTTGGAAGCAGGGAATTGATTGAAATGTTTACCCCGGACATGTATACCGGCAAATGGCAAGGCACCATGGCGCTGACCGAACCTGATGCAGGTTCTTCCTTATCTGATCTAAGGACATTGGCTGTTCCAACCGAAAAAGATGGAATCTACAAAATCAAAGGCCAAAAAATTTATATTTCCTGTGGGGACCATGATGCCTGCGAGAATGTCATCCACCTCATGCTGGCAAGAATCCAGGGAGCTCCGGAAGGAGTGAAGGGTATTTCCCTTTTTGTAGTCCCTCAAAAAAGAGTGCCTAATGGAACATCCAATGATGTTTTGACCGAGGGTGTTTACCATAAAATGGGTTACAAAGGAGCCCCTATCGCACACCTCATGATAGGATCTAATGATGGCTGTGAAGGTTATTTGGTAGGCGAGCCACACAAAGGTCTGTCCTACATGTTCCAAATGATGAATGAGGCCCGGATTGGGGTGGGAATGAATGCGACGGCCATTGGAACTGCTGCTTACCATGCCTCCCTGGCTTACGCCAAGGAAAGACCTCAGGGAAGAAAAGTTGGTGAAAAAGATCCGTCAAAACCCCAGATCCCGATTATCCAACATGCAGATGTAAAACGCATGTTGCTCTTCCAAAAATCCATCACAGAAGGCTCTCTTGCCCTGCTTCTTTATTGCAGCAAATTGAGCGATATCGTCCATGTGGGAGAGGGACTTGAAAAAGAAGAAGCCACCCTCCTACTCAATTTTTTGACCCCAATAGCCAAATCTTATCCTTCAGAAATGTGTTGCCTGACAACATCAGCCGCCGTCCAAGTCCTTGGCGGGGCCGGTTATACCACGGATTTTCCGGTAGAACAGTATTATCGGGAAGCACGTATCCACCCCATTCATGAAGGCACTACTGGCATCCATGGACTGGATTTACTGGGCAGGAAAGTACCGATGAAAGAAGGCAAAGCGCTTCAATTATTTGGAAGGGAATTGACTACTACAATCTTTCATGCCAAGGAAAAAAATGAGCTCTCCACTTATGCAGAAAAGCTTGAAAAATATTTAGGCAAAGCACAACAAACTACCCTTCACCTGCTTGCTAAGGCAGGGAATCATACAGAAGCATTTTTAGCAGATGCAACACTTTATTTAGAATATATTGGAATTCTAACCATTGCCTGGCAATGGCTAAAACAGGGAATTACTGCTCAGGAACAACTCGAAAAAGGAACTTCAGAGCATGAATTTTACCAGGGAAAAATCATGTGCCTGCGTTACTTTTATGAATATGAACTGGTAAAAATGGATGCTCTTGGAAAAAGATTGCTTTCCTCTGAAATGCCTACACTCGATATGCAGGAAAATTGGTTTTAAAATCCTCATATGAAAAGAGGTTCGAATCTCTTTAAAAATTTTAAGCACTTAAGATTTATCATCATTATCCTACCAATGACAGATTTTTTGAATCCGAAACGTCACTCTAACGAAGGAAGAGTCTCCTAAAATAGAGGAGATCCTTCACCGGCTGTGGCGGATCATGATGACGGTACAGGCTGTCATTGCCTTTCTGAAAATACCAAAATTTTAAAATCTCAGCATGACGCGTAATTTTGTTATTACCTTTTCTATACATTTTCCTAAATGTTAAAATCTCAGGTTGACGCTTCAATAGCTGTCATTTCCTTTTCTGTACGTTTTCCTCAATGTAAAATTCCTCGAATGATCTTTCTAAAAAAAAATCAATACCACTTCTCTTTCCGGTACATCTTTTTTCTGGCTACCCGTTCTCTATTGGATAATCTTAAAAAATCTCCTTCCTGCACTCTGACCCTGTATCCCAATAAATGAAAAAAAGGTTTGGCGAGAAAACGGGCTGTTTTAAGATCGACTTTTAATACCATCTTATCCTTTTCTTCCCAGCTGACACCGGGAAAAATCGTCAACAGGTTATCAATTTTCAATTTTCTTAAAAACCCAGATAGCTTCAAAACAAAAAGGGGAATGCTGTGTATGATAAAGAATCCATCACTTCCCTGACTTTGGTACAAAGGCATGAATATCCTTCCTGAAAATGGAGATTTCACTATTTGATTATTATGGATGGCCAATTCCATCCCTTTCCTGATTACCTGAAAACTCTCAAATCCTACATGCATTTTGAACCTGTCCCACTCCCCTATTTTATGGAGATAAACAATTTCAAAAACCTTATGTAAATCCCCTGAACTCTTTTTTAAGTCGTTAAAATATTGAGGAAGCGCTGGGAATTTTTTCTTTTTGATACTGCCGGTAAAATTCAATGTCAGATATATAAAAGCTTCTGTGTGTTTTACCGACTTCTCATCCTGATGCTGCCCTGCCTCGAAACCTATGGCGACGTAACCCTTCTGATTAATGTAGCTAAGCATGGGTCCATCTAGGTATTCCTCTATTCCCAGAACAATGGGGACGGGATATTGCATGGCAAACTTCCTGTTGATCAGCGCATCATTGATAGTAATAAATGGATAGGATTTGCTGGAAGTGGTATGAAAGTCAATAAAATAAACAGGACCTTTAGCATCCTGAAGGATATTTTGAATCAGGTTCAATAAATCCTTCATTTCATTTTCTTCGTCAAGTAATTTGGGTTTTTTATCCAGTTGTTCAATCCTTTGATTAGTCCAAATCCTGTTCAAGTCCTCATCCAAATATCTTCGGCCAGCATTTAAGGCATTCAAATTACCAAGGATGGCATAAATATTACCCTTTATTTCACTATTTATGGATTGAAGTTCAGCCATAACTTTTTGAAGAGCTATCACCCCCGCAGGTTCATTCCCGTGAATTCCTGCAAAAAACAAAACCGATGGGCCTGAAACTTCTCCCTGAATATACCCAAGAAGCCTATTGGTATGTTTAATCTTTATTTTTTCTCCCAAGCTGCTTTCCATCTTTATACGTCATTGGATGTTACTATGCCTATAAGCTTATTTTCTATGACTACCGGAAGGCTGTTGATCTGATGTTTGGCCATCAAATCCCTTGCTTCTTGGACCGTTTTGTCAGGAGAGATGGTAATGATTTCTTTTTTCATTACCTTTCGCACCCAAAGCTGAACTTCCTTGGGCCTATCCAAATATTGCTGTACATCTGACCAAGAAAGCAAAGCTACCAACTCCTTATCTCCTTTTACCACAGGCATATGATGGATATTGTTCCAGCGCATCATGTTGACGACGAGCTCAATAGGATCTTTCTCTTCTACAGAAAATATATCCGTACTCATGATATGGCTAACCAATTTTTGAATATTAAAAGTTGAGGTAGCATCAGGGGCAACCAACTCCCATTCGGATACAGGGATATCTTTTTCTTGGTTAAGGTATAAATGAGCAGTCAATACCTGTCTTGCCTCGTTTTTTTTCTTGGTTTTGAGGAGATTTCTGTAAGAATCCACCAGCCATGTCGCTCCATTTCTTCTGTTAATACGGTTTTCAATCACTTTCAGGTATTTATCAATATCCTCCTCAACAATCCCCACTTTCCTGAGTCCCCTTCTAGCCATGGGGAGAAAAGTATTCATAAGAAGATTCTGACTTGATACCAATTCATTATTCCATACAAATTGGGATGCCATGCCATACCGTGCTGCTCTGAAGAAATTCGACTTGGTATCTTTAAAATCCCAGCGATCCTGAATGTCCTCATACTCCTCTGTCCTTCCTTTCATCATTCCTACCCAAAATGCAAAATTGGCTACTTGATCTATCATTGTAGGACCAGAGGGTATGTACCGGTTTTCAATCCGCAAATGAGGCCTTCCCCCGCCTACACCATAGCAGGCCCTGTTCCAGCGGTATACAGTACCGTTATGCAGACAAAGTGCTTTTAATTTTGGTATTTGACCATATTTCAGCATTTCCATACTATCCAGTTCAAATTCCGCGGTCAACAAACTCCTAAATCTGGAAATATTGTCCCTGAAAATGTCTGAAATACGGCCTCTCTGCCATTTATCTTCAAAACTCACCCGTGATTGACTATCGTTCAAAAGAAAAGAGTTGGTCCTGATGTCCACACTTTGGGTAAAGAGGGCTATCCTGGTTTCACTCCATAACTCTTTGCCAAAAAGCAGCGGAGAGTTGCAGCAAGCAGCCAAAATTGGCCCTGAAATGGCCTGCGACCAATTGAACATATCAATAAATTCATCCGGATCAATTTGTAGGTGCATTTGCCAACTGGTATTGCAACTTTCCAGCATCACGGAATCATGCATCAGGTTCAGTTCATCAACCCCCTTGATATGGATCATAAAATCCTGTGCCCGGGATTCCCTTGCCGCCTCATTCAATACATAATACCTTTGAACAGGGGTCATATTTTGGATACCGATATGTGAATGGGATAAAGTGGGTAAAATACCTGTAAGGATGATTTTTGAATCTTCTTGGGCAGCCTCTCTTTTGGCCAATTCCAATAAATCAGAAAGATTTTGGTGTAATCTGGAAAAGCAATCTCCTCCCAAAATGAGAGGATCCAAATTGATCTCCAGGTTAAAATTTCCTATCTCGGTGGTAAAATGGGGATCATTGAAAGCCTCTAAAAGCTTAAGGGAATTGTTATTGGGCAAAAAATCATTTCTTACAATGAAAAATTCCTGTTCGGCACCAATGCGTACAGGGGATTTTTCAATCAAACCCGTTTCTACCATTTTGTCAAGGGCTTCCAAATCCCTTATCAAATGATGGAAGTAGTTTGCCTTGGCTTTTCTGCCAGATAATTTGGTGACGTTCAGTGTTCCCATGCGATTCTAATTGCATGAGAAAATTAATGATTATCAAACCTTTAAAACATGACAAGAATCAGTTAGTAAGCTAATTGTCGTCGGGTTTAATACTTCTTAATGGACCCCTTAATTCCCTAAAATCCTTAATGTTTCAAAATCAGACTTCCTACTTCCCTGTCAGGCCTTCCGACCTCGCAATTCCTACTTAACTAAATCCTTGCCTGATAGGTATACAACTGATAATATCTCCCCTGTTTTTCGATCAGCTCCTCGTGTTTGCCCCGCTCCACAATCTCTCCTTGCTCAATCACCAAAATCTGATCGGCTTGACGGATGGTACTCAAACGGTGGGCAATGACGAAAGTGGTCCTGCCTTTCATCAGTTCTTTTAAACTTGCCTGGATCAAGGCCTCACTTTCAGTATCCAAATTGGAAGTGGCCTCATCCAACACCAAAATCCTGGGGTCTGCCAATATCGCCCGCGCAATGGCAATCCGCTGCCTTTGTCCACCGGATAGTTTTACTCCCCGCTCTCCGATCAAAGTATCCAAGCCCTCTTCAAACCGGTTGGTAAATTCATCCACATGTGCGGCTTTAACAGCCTGCATCAACCTTTCCTCACTCGCATCCGGACGTGGAAAAAGGATGTTTTCCCTAATGGTTCCCTCAAACAAAAAGTCATCCTGCAGTACCACCCCCAACTGGGAACGGTAACTTTCAAGCATTATTTTTTTTAAATCTACCCCGTCCACCGTGATCTTACCCGAATCCGGATTCAAAAATGAAGCCGCCAATCCGGCAATGGTCGTTTTCCCTGAACCGGAGGTTCCCACCAATGCCGTTACCGAACCCTCAGGAGCATGAAATGAAATCCCTTTGACCACCTCTTTTCCCTCAGCATAGGCAAAAGAAACCTTGTCAAAGCGGACATCCCCTTTGATACCGGGAAGCCGAATGGTCCTTTCTTTGGCATCACTTTCCAGAGGCATATTCATGATCTCTTCCGTCCGGTCCAGTCCCGCAAAGGCTTCTGTAAACTGGCTGCCAATATTACTCATCTGAACGATCGGAGCGATCATAAAGCCCAAATACAGGGTAAATGCCAGAAAATCCCCAAAAGTCATTTGTCCTTCCATAATCATGTAGCCCCCTATGCCCATGATCCCTGCGGAAGCCAGTCCCAGTAAAAAAGTCGCAGCTGAGGTAACAAAACTGGTTGCCGTCAAACTGGCTTTGACATTCAAAAACAAACGCTCCACCCCAGCTTCAAAGGTTTTGATTTCCTGGGCCTCTGCATTGAAACCTTTTATGACTCTTATTCCCCCCAATGTTTCTGTCAATCTGCCTGTAACTTCCGCATTGATTTTTCCCCTTTCCCTGAATATGGGTCTGATTTTACCAAATGCTTTGAGAGATATCAATCCGAAAATAATGACAGGAACAAGTACATAGAGGGTCATCAAAGGACTGATATAGATCAAAAGGGCCAGAGATATAATGGCTGTTAAAATCCCACCTATCATTTGGGCAAAACCAGTACCGACAAGGTTTCGTACCCCTTCTACATCAGTCATGATCCTGGATACGAGTTCACCTGTTTTGGTATTGTCAAAAAATCGGATGGGCAATTGGATGATATGCTTTTGAACTTTTGACCGCAATTTGGCGATAAGGTGCTGGGCTTCTACACTCAGGATCTGGGTCAGCGCGTAGGAAGTCGTGGCCTGAACGGTGACGGCAGCTACTACTCCGATTACAAGCCACTTCAACAGGTTCAGATCCCCGGAAGGAATCACATCATCAATCAAAAATTTGCTTGCTCCGGGCAAGACCAAACCTGATAGTCTTGAAATAATGATCAGAAAGAGGCCTAAAAACAAATGCTTTCTTCTAGGCCAGATAATCGTTTTGAAAACATGGGCCATTGTGACCTTGGTTTCCTTATTTGTTTTGGTTGCCATATGTCAAAATATGAAGATAAACACCAATTGTTTCCTGTTTAGTTCGTGTCGATTATCGGAAACATGATATTCCGATTCTCATGAGTAAGCCATCCAAGATTTCGGTCTATTGTAGGTACTGTCTTTCTAAATTGCCCGAATCCTTGTATTCTCTACACGCTAAAAGCTATATTTGCAGCTTTGAAAACAAAAAATACACATGAATAACTTTATAGATGAACTGCGCTGGAGAGGAATGCTCCAGGATTTGACACCCGATTTGGATAAACACCTACAAGAAGGCATGCGATCTGCCTATCTGGGTTTTGATCCTACCGCAGATTCATTACATATTGGCCATTTGGTTGGGGTAATGACGCTTTTGCACTTTCAGCGTTCCGGGCATAAACCCTATGCTTTGGTGGGTGGGGCTACGGGAATGATAGGTGATCCCAGCTTCAAATCTGCTGAAAGGAATCTTTTGGATAAGGCCACTTTGGACCATAATGTGGAATGCCTTAAAAAGCAGCTTGCTAAATTTTTGAATTTTGCAGAAGGGGCAGCCAACAAAGCCGAGCTTGTCAACAATTACGATTGGATGTCCCAATTTACTTTCCTCGATTTTATCCGTGATGTGGGAAAACATATTACCGTCAACTATATGATGGCCAAGGATTCTGTAAAAAGGAGACTGGAAGAAGGTAGTGGACTTTCCTTTACCGAATTTTCATACCAACTGATTCAGGGATATGATTTCTTTCATCTTTGGAAAAATCAAGGGGTCAGCATCCAATTGGGGGGCTCTGACCAATGGGGAAATATTATAACAGGGACCGAATTGATAAGAAAAATGGAAGGTGGTTCGGCCTTCGCACTTACTGTTCCATTGATCACCAAGGCTGATGGCTCAAAATTCGGAAAAACGGAAAGCGGTTCAGTATGGCTAGATCCTGAAAAAACCTCACCCTATGCATTTTATCAGTTCTGGCTGAACGTATCCGATGAAGATGCTTCCAAATATATCCGGATTTTCACGCTATTGGACAAGGCAAGTATCGAAAGCCTTGAGAAGGAACACCAAGAAGCACCCCATTTGCGCATCCTTCAAAAAGAAATCGCCAAACAGGTCACCATCATGGTCCATGGTGAAGAGGAATATGAAATGGCACTCAAAGCTTCTTCCATTCTTTTTGGCAAATCTTCCACCGAGGACTTAGCGGCTTTGGATGAAAGGACTTTCCTTCAGGTTTTTGATGGTGTGCCCCAGGTCCAGATCAAAAGAAATGAATTTGAAGAGACCGCTAATGTTGTTGACCTACTTTCAGAAAAAGCACAAGGCCTGATATTCCCATCCAAGGGTGAGGCCAGAAAAATGATTCAGGGAGGGGGCGTTTCCATCAACAAGGAAAAAGTGAGCGATCCGAATTCACCTGTGGCTTTTCCCCTGCTTCAGGACAAGTACCTATTGGTGCAGAAAGGAAAGAAGCATTACTATATCATCTCCGTTAAATAAAGTTCAAAAACATATTGAAATGGTCAAACCATGTTTCAGGGAAACGTTAACACAAATGAGAGAAGTCCTTGGTGAAGAAAAGTGGAATCAATTGTTTTCCTGCATGAAGGATTGAAAAATTAATCCCTGACTTTCAAAAATTTCCATATTTAAAGAACGGCGGCAAATGCAAATTTGACCGCCGTTTAATATATTTGACCCTGAGTCAATAAGATTGTTTTGTTATGCCAAGTTCTGCTAGAGAAAAAAAGACCAAACTCATATTAGAGGTAGCCATTAAATTGTTTACTGAAAAAGGCTATGCAGGGACCACCATGGATGAGGTGGCCAAAACGGCAGGAATCAGTAAGGGTTTGAGTTATTTTTATTTCAAAAACAAAGAAGACCTTTATATGGCAGTGACGAAAAAGGCCTTCGATGAGCTGAAAGGGATTTTCAGGGAAATTTTCAAGCAGAAAGGAAGAACAGGCCTTCAAATGCTCACAGACCTGGCATCCGATTATATTAAATTCACACAGGCCAACCGCATGTTCAACGATGCGATTTTGAATTTTATGGGCATCATGCAGCTTTACACGAGTGATTCAGGTAAACAGCATATCCATCCATTGATTTTGGAAAGTGAGCATTTCCAAAAATTGTTGGACATCCACCACGATTGCGGAAAACTGGGAATTCAAATGGTTTCCCAAGGCATTAAAGACGGAAGCATCCGTCCAGAATTACAGCCTGAGGTCACTTTTTACACCATTTGGTCCATGATTATCGGTTATGAACGGCTGACCGGACCGGTGGCCTATGAAGAAAAAGAAATCAAAATCCATTTGGACAATTGGAAACCTGGTTTTATCAAATTGATGCAGGATATGCTCAAAGGTACCATCCAGGCCCAAAAACCACAGGCGGTACAGGCTTCTTTGTTTTAGGGTTAATAGTTGGCATTTAAATAAAGTGAAAGACAATATATTTCACGCAGCAAACGCAGAGAAACCATCGCGATCGCCGCGTGAAATTTTTTTTGATCTTTTCCTGAAATTTTTCACCAGATGAGTTAAAAATTTAATGGCTTCGAATGAAATGGGGATACCATTGTGGCTTTTCACTTTCTTAGGAAGTCAAAATTATTTTCCCGTTCCTTCCCTCTTTTTCATAAGCTGCCAAAGCTTCCCTGAATTGTTCCAAGGGGAAGGTGGCTTCCACATCCACTTTGATTTTTTGGGAAAGTAAATGGGAAAATACAGTCTTAAATGCTTTTTGGGTTTCTTCCGGACTCAAACCAGCCATCCAGGTGGTCAGCCAGAATCCTTCAACTTTAAGGTTTTTGAAAATCAAAAGACCTGAATTCAATGGGATATTCTCGAGACTCAACAATCCAAAGACCATCATCTTACCACCAGTTTTCAAACTGGCCAAGGCCCTTGCCCCCAAAACACCTCCAACCGCATCAAATACCACATCCACTCCTTCCTGGGTCTGTTCCATGATTACTTTCTGGAGTTTCTCCTTTTCTGTATTGATCACCAGATCGGCTCCCAATTTTACAAGGATTTCTTTTTGTTCATCCCGTCTTACTGTACAGGCAACTTTGATTCCCTTCTGCTTGGCCATTTGGATGACCAACTTTCCATAAGCAGATGCGGCAGCAGTGACCAACAACCATTGCCCTTCCTTCAATCCACTGCTTTCCAACATACCATAAGCCGTCAATGGGTTGACAAAAGCTTGGCAAGCTACCTCATCAGGCATCCCAGCGGGGCTAGGAATTACCATGTGAGAAGGCACACAAACATATTCTTTCCAAGTACCTATTGCCGTGAAAATGACTTTAGTCCCCACAGGAATGCTTCCTTTTTCATCACTCTTGTCCACAATTCCCACGGCTTCAAATCCGGCTGAACTCGGTAATTTAGGGGTAATCCCATACATGCCTCTGATAAACATTATATCAGAAGGATTGATATTACGTGCAGTAACCCTGATCCTAACTTCATGGGCCCTTGGTTCTGGCATGGGGGCTTCTTCCAATTGCAAAACTTCTTCCGGCAAACCGGTCTGGTAAAAAACTACTTGCTTCATGCGTTTTGGTTTTGATTAATAATTTTAGGTTTGGAAGATAGAAAAAAATACTCGGTATGCATAACATTTTCCGCCAATAGATTGTCATTGAAAACTAAAATCCTTATTCTTGTTAAGGAACTTCAAGCAGATAACACTATGGATCTTTCAGCATTATTTTCATTGATGGGAAAAGTCGCTTTGATTACCGGAGCGAGTAAAGGTATTGGCTTAAGCATTGCAGAAATCTTTGCAGCGGCAGGAGCTAAAGTGGTCATCAGCAGCCGTAAACAAGATGCTTTGGATGAAATGGCGGGCCAGTTAAGGGCAAGAGGCTACGAGGTCACCGGTATCGCTTGCAATGTGGGTAATATGGCTGATCTGGAGGATCTTGTCAAAAAGACGGTCGATTTATACGGCACCATCGATATTTTGGTAAACAATGCGGCTTCCAATCCGGTGTTTGGCCCAGTACATGATACCTCTTTAGAAGCATATGACAAGATCATGGAAGTGAATGTCAAAGCACCTTTCCATTTGATGAAATTGTGTTTTCCCTATCTCAGGGAATCTTCCAATGCCTCGGTGATCAACATTTCTTCTATAGGAGGAATATCACCTGAACCCGGACTGGGAATTTATTCTGTAAGCAAGGCAGCACTGATTTCAATGACAAAAGTATTTGCCAAAGAATGGGGCGATCATAAAATCCGTGTGAATGCTATCTGTCCCGGCCTTATCAAAACAAAGTTTTCTGAAGCCCTCTGGAGCAATGACAAAATCATGGCACACATGATGAAAGCCCTCGCTATCAAACGTGTCGGAACGAGCGAAGAAATTGGAGCCGCAGCGCTTTACCTGGCATCCCCGGCATCTTCCTACACCACAGGTACTGTCTTGACTGCCGATGGTGGATTTACCATTTAAATCTTGATTAGAAATGGAATTGACCCAAAATAAACCAAGCGAAGAATTCAAAGCCTTATTGGCCAGATATGAAGTATTTTTAAACCAGCATATTTACCCCATTGAATTAAAGGCCATTTACGGGAGTTTCAAGGCCGCTCTACCAGAGCTTCAGGCTTTGCGTGAAAAAGCCAAAGACGAAGGTTTGTTCGCTCCCCATCTATCCAAAGAGGAAGGTGGCTTGGGTTTGAGTCTGCAGGAGTTTGGCAGGATCTCTGAAATATTGGGAAAAAGTCCCATTGGCCATTACGTATTCAACTGCCAGGCGCCTGATATTGGTAATATGGAGCTCATGCATCAGTTTGCCAGTAAGGAACTAAAAGAAAAATACCTCAAACCTCTTCAAAAAGGCGAAATCAGGAGTTGCTTTGCCATGACAGAGCCCGATAATCCGGGCAGTAACCCCGTTCATCTCTCCACTACCGCCATAAAAGAAGGAGATCACTACATCATCAATGGACACAAATGGTTTACTTCTTCTGCAGATGGTGCCCATTTCACCATTGTCATGGCTGTAACCGATCCCGAAAACCCAAATCCTTATCAAAGGGCCAGTATGATCTTGGTACCACTGGATAATCCGGGATTCCAACTGGTAAGGAACATTCCCATCATGGGCGATGTAGGGGAAGATTATATGTCCCATGGAGAAGTGAAGTTTATCAATTGTAGAGTCCCTGTTAGTAACCTGATCGGTGATGAAGGACAGGGTTTTGCACTGGCACAGGAAAGACTGGGACCTGGTAGGATACATCACTGCATGCGCTGGATAGGGATCTGCGAAAGAGCCATTGAACTCATGTGCAAAAGGGCATTGAGCCGGATGTTGGATCCAGGAAAACCTTTGGCCAACCAACAGACCATACAAAATTGGATTGCTGAATCCGTCGCAAGCGTCAAAGCTTCCCGACTCATGGTCTTAGCAACTGCCCAGAAAATTGACGAAGACGGTGCCAAAGCTGCCAAGGAAGATATTTCCACCATCAAGTTTTTTGTTTCCGACGTTCTCATGACCACCTTGGACAGAGCCATACAGGTCCATGGAGCTTTGGGAATAACGGATGATACCCTACTCTCCTTTTGGTACAGGCATGAGCGGGGTGCCCGGATTTACGACGGACCTGATGAAGTACACAAGACTGTTTTAGCCAAAAGAATCCTCAAACAATTCGCTTCACCATGACCAACACAGCACCTAAAGGTGTGGAGGGGATTTTTCCTTATCTCGCCTCTGAATTGAACCTTGACCCAAGTTCAACTGTCATTACCCAATTTAAAGGGGGATATTCCAACCTTACCTACCTGATTACTTCTCCCGAAGGAGAATTCGTATTGAGGCGGCCTCCACTGGGATTGAAAATCAGCAAGGCCCATGATATGGTGAGAGAATTCAAAGTCTTAAAGGCCCTTCAGAAAGCCGGCTATAATAAAATTCCAAAACCTATCCTCTGCTACGAAGAAGATGCCATTATCGGAGCTCCATTTTTTATCATGGAGAAAGTCAATGGCCTGATCCTTAGAAACAAAATTCCGGAAGGAATGAATTTAAGTTCGGATTTCTTTGCTAAATTAAGCAAAAATACGGTGGATGGACTTTTAGCCTTGCATAAGTTAGAACTGAAAGATTCAGGATTGTTGGAATTAGGAAAACCGGAAGGCTATGTATCAAGACAGGTTTTGGGTTGGTCAGATCGGTATTATAATGCCAAAACAGATGAGCTGAAAGAAATAGAAGCTGTATCAGATTGGCTAAAAGCCAATTTGCCGAAAAAGGAACAAATAGGCTTTATTCACAATGATTATAAGTACGATAATCTTGTCCTGGAAGGGCCTGACAATCCTGAAATCAAAGCCGTTCTTGACTGGGAAATGGCCACTGTTGGTGATCCTTTAATGGACTTGGGCACGAGTCTGGCCTATTGGGCTGAAGAAGGCGATCCGGACATATTAAAAATGTTTAACCTTACCTACCCCAAAGGAAATTTTAGCAGGGCGGAAGTAATTGACTACTATTCAAAAAACAGCAGTTTGGATCTTTCTGATATGTTGTTTTATTACGTTTTTGGTGTTTTTAAAGTGGGCGTTATCGCCCAACAGATTTATAAGAGATATACATTAGGTTTTGCTCAGGATCCAAGGTTTGCAGGACTGATCCATGTTGTCAATGCCTGTGGTAAAACAGCTTTTAAAAGTATCCAAACCCATAAAATTTGAACTAATGAAAATTAAAAGAGTCTGTATTTTAGGAGCTGGTACCTTGGGTACCCGCGTGGCCCTTCAGGCTGCCCTTTCAGGCTATCAGGTAGCCATTTTTGACATCAACCCCAAAGCATTGGAAAATTCCCAAAAACTGATGCAAAAAATCATTAAGCAGCTGGCCAATAATTCCGGTTTGGAAGATGTGGCAGGTATGCACGCAATTGCAGCCATTACCTTCACCGACAACCCCAATGTCGCCATTTGGGATGCGGATCTGATCAATGAAAGCGTGACTGAAGATGTGGAAATCAAAAATGCAGTTTGGGATCAATTTGGAAAAATAGCGCCTGAGAAGACGATTTTTACAACCAACACTTCTTACCTTCTTCCCTCCATGTTTGCAGAGATTTCCGGTAGACCGGAAAAGTTCTGTGCGCTACACTTCCATGATGTTTTCTATTCCAAAGTAGTCGATATTATGCCACATCCCGGAACTGACCCTTCCCTCATTCCCATTTTGATGGAATTTGGTAGAAGTCTTGAACAGGTGCCTGTAGTGGTCAAAAAAGAAAACCATGGTTATCTCTTCAACAGCATGCTGATGGCTTTTATCGGTGCAGCCGGTAAACTCTTAACTGGGGAAATAGGAACTGTGGAGGATATTGACAAATCCTGGATGGTCAACTTCCATATGCCTATGGGGCCATTTGGTATTTTGGACTCCATAGGTCTGGATACTGCCTGGCATGTAACCAAAAATCTTCCCGATGCAGCCTCTCAACGTTTTGCTGCCCTATTGAAAACCTACATCGATGCTGGAAAATTGGGGGAAAAGACAGGAGAAGGGTTTTATAAATATCCCAACCCAGCTTATCGTGAGGACGAATTTTTGCAGTAAAAATTTACTTTCCTTTAGAAATATTGAAATAGGCAACCAATAATCAGTTATCCTCCCGGAAGCATTCATCTTTTTTTTAGGGAGGATAATTGATTTTATACCGGTTTTTCCTAAGTCAATTAACTTAATTATTATCATTGAGACTTCAGGATCACCCTTTTATACCCTACCAATCCAGGAGTACCATTGTCCTTCACTTCCAAAATCAAATGGATTTCCTGATCGGATAAGTCTTTTGGGATTTCAATTTGCAAGCTGTTGGAAGTTGTATCGGAAATTTGAAAAGTTCCCCTATAACTGGAGGCCTCTGGATAAAAAAACCAATGAAATACCAAGTCATCCCCATCAGGATCAAAAGATGCAGAAGCATCAAGTATGAAAGAATTTCCGGGAATACCGGATAATACCAGGGGCTTATTATCCCGTTTTCCATTGACTATAACCACAGGCTCATGGTTCACTTCATTTGGCGCCTTCAAGGAATACTGCAGCCTGTTCAAAAATGAATTTTTTGCTTCAGGAATCCAGCGTTCCAATTCCATTCTATCCAATCCACAGGTATGATAATATCCATTGGGGAAATCTTTACCCATAGGTTGGAACCTGCTGCCCCAACTCCCCTGTGTGGGATATAAGGGATCATTCAGTCCTAAGACCCCACTCAACAAATATAGAAAAGCAGGACTGTCCCCTTCTCCTCCATGGTCATAAAGCTCAGACATGGGGCCATGTCCATTCACCTCGGCTTGTTCCATGACCCGGAGGTATTTCCAAAAGTGCCCCCCGTCATGTAACAGCCAACCTACCTCTGCCCTTTCACCCTCAAATGTGGAGGTAACTGTTCCCATATTGGTACATTTTAGCGCCTGTACCTTGTCGAGATCGATCAAAAAATCAAACGTAATGTCCTGTAGCAGGATACCGAAAACATGCAATTTGCTAAGAAGTTGCTTAAATTTCTCCGGTCCATGTTTCTCCTGAAAGCGGTAAAGAGCCTGGACAAAGGTGATCGGGCCTCCCCACATCTGCACAAAGATTGGCCTGTCATCCTCCTTTTCAAACACCTTAATCAAAAATTCAGAACCTTCTGAATCCTTGGGCTCCCCATTTGGATTCAGCCCATCTCCAATCCAGTCATGAAAACGGATCTCACCCCACTCAGATTCCACATACCTCCCCGCTATCTCAGCTGCGAATTTTCTTTCATTGGTCAGCCAGATTATCGGAAGTGCACCTCTCCCTTTTTTGGTTATACTTTGTAAGTATTCATAGCGTGGGAAATCGGGATCATGTTTGGACAAATGCGGAAATTCCTTATGGTAGGCATCTAAAATACTGTTCACTTTTTCCCAAGGTCCATTCTGGTCAAAATTGAAGTCCGGAAGTTGTTGGGTTACGATGATGGCTTCTGTATCAAAGTAAGGAGCATAATACAAATAGCGGATAAGGGAATTACCATCATCATGGGTCATATCGGTCATGATGACCACCCTGTATTTTTCCTGGGCAAAGCCAAAATTGCCCAAAAATAGCAGGGTAAAAAAAAGAATTGCGGCAGGAATGGTATTTTTCATAAAAACCAAAATGGAATACTCCCTTAATTTACCTTAAAGACTTACAAATTCAAAAAATTAAAAACCGGTCCAATTGATTGAAAACAATATGGAACCGGTTATTGAATTTTAAGACTGCTCAAGGCTCGACTTAAACCTTTTTCGGAGGCAAATCAAAAGCCACTGCCTCATGTTCAAATTTCCCCCTATGGGAACCATCGCAAAATGGCTTATTGTTGGATTGTCCGCATCGGCACAGACCCAGCGTTGTCCTTCCCTGTAAGCCATAAGCATTTCCCTGACTGTCAACTATCTCAAAATCTCCCTCAATTTTCAATGGGCCATTTGAATTGACCGTAATTTTTGTGTTCGCCATATTTTTTGATTTTAGTATTAATTGATAAGTTTTTATGATTATCCGCAATCATTCGACTAACTGAGTTTTCATATAATTTACCTCTATTTTTAATCAATATCCATGAATATCCAATATCGATAAATATCAGTATTATTAAAAACCGCATTTCATATGATTACTGGTATCATTGTGGGTATACATATAAGTTTTTTTTTGTGTTTTTAGATCAAATGTCAATTTAAAGGATGGGCCTGTACCCCTTCAAATGTGATTTTAACAGGCAAGATTTTACCGTCAATATCAAATTCCATTTTTTCGATACAAGTCACCCTATGGTTTCCATCCGTCTCTCCTAATGGTCTTCTGTGGTAAAATATGTAGTACTGATCTGTTTTTGGTACATGCAGGACAGAGTGGTGTCCGGCCCCAGTAGCCACTTCAGGGTCTTGTTCCAATACTACTCCAATTCGCTCAAATGGGCCAAATGGGTTATCGGAAATTGCATAAGCCACCTTATAATCAGGACCTGTCCACCCACCTTCTGACCACATAAAATAATATTTGCCATTACGGACAAACATGAATGGTCCTTCCACATAATTTTCGGGTGTTACTTCCCTGTAAAATTCACCGCCTTCAAAAGGAAGCAAACCAGTAAATTCCTCATTCAATTTGACAACATTGCATTTTCCCCAACCACCATAATACATCAGAAAACTTCCGTCTTTATCCTTAAAAATAAATTGGTCAATCGGCTGCGCCCCATTGACAATATCCTGAATCAAAGGCTTGCCCAATAAATCTTTGAAAGGACCTTGAGGCTTATCGGCGATTGCGACCCCAATTCCCCCGATTTCTCCTTCATGAACATCATTGGCCGCAAAGAACAGATAATATTTTCCTTTGTTTTCAATCACTCCAGGAGCCCACATAGCCGAATCTGCCCATTTTACTTCGGCGGTATCAATAATCCTTTCATGTTTGGTCCAGTTGACCAGGTCAGGAGAAGAAAAACAATCCATAAAAACCTGTCTATGGAATTTGTCTGAATACGTCGGATAAATCCAATAAGTATCCCCATAAATAATGGCCTCGGGATCTGCATACCATCCCTCAAAAAGGGGGTTGCCAGAATATGCTGCCGAATTTTCCTGAACCTTATCCTTACAGGAAAGAAGGATGGCAATCAAGAGAAAATGATAAAGTGATTTTTTCATGGAGAAGATTTTCGAAAAATAAAATTTAATAAAGGTCATTTTTATGGATGGACTAAGCGGGCAACCATTATTCCCGATTGGGATTTAAACCCGGCCAAATACTCACTTAATGGCTTTTCTGAAATTTCCACTTTCATTGAACCGGTACTTGCATGCATCAAATGGATCCTGCCATTTTTTTTAACAGCAAAACCTACATGAACCATATCCAAATCACTCCTCGAGGCAGTGATAGCAATCAGGTCACCGCTTTGTATCTTCTCTTCAGCTTTTCTGATTTCATCTTTGGGAATGAAGTGATAAGACCTGCCCGCGATCTCTCGCTCAGTATTCCTGATTTGGGATACATATTCCGGATTACTCAATTGTGGGTAAAATTGAGGGTTAGCAGACATAAAGGAAGGCTGATTCTTATATGGTTTCCCTCCTATTTTTGCGGTAATATCCTCCAAGATGCCCTTTTGTTGATTTTCATAAATCCAATCTGAAAAATAATGCAAACGGGAAGGATAACCTGAATTTTCCCCATCCCTATATCTCAGATGCTGCAACTCGGACTCATACGATTCAAAACTTAAATCAGCCCTATTGGCCAATCTGCTCAAGGTAACCACAGTTTCCAAATATGTAGTGCAATCTAGCCCCTGAAGGTTAATGACCAACTTTTCCTCACCGGGAATTTCCAAAGTTTTTTCTACATAGGGGGTACCCAAAAACCATTTGCCAATTTCCACAGTAAGCACATTCAGAGATTCTCCTGAGAGATCCTTTTGGGAAAATTCTGAAAAGAACTGATCTAGTCTTGCCCGACTTTCCAGAGAACAGACAGTTTGGGAATTGGCAAGAAAAGAAAGAATCAATAAGGGTAGTAGGAAGAAAGCTTTGTGCATAAAAGGCCCTGTTTTTACTTTTTAAATAGGCAGCAATATGGTTTACTTTTCAATCCCTTCAAATCTTTCGCCCAACTCTTTGATCCGTATGGTATAGTTTACCGTGCTATCCGGTACATAAATTCTCATGGTATGGTTTCCGCTCAATTTTTTAATCGGCATTGAATACCTATCGAAATCATTTACCTCAAAAAAATTTTCAGTAAACTCTGGATCAATTTCTATGATTCTTGGAAAGGTAGATTTTGAATCAAAAGAATCATTTTGAATCTTACACTTATCCAAAGCCCCAATTGGAGAATATGAATCCATTTGAATAAGATCTGGTAGTACCAATACCCTATTGTTCTCTTCAAAATAGGCGATGATTGTCCAAAAACCAGGTTAAGGGTCATAAATAGACCCATAACCATCATAAAAAATTTAATTTGACTCATCGATATCCTCTTCAAAATCTTCTTCATCCTCTTCAACCAATTTGTCCATAGTTGCCTCCGCCCAGGCGACAATCAGTGCACGCTGCGCATCGGAAAGCTTGGCAGAAGCATGCATCCAAACATAAATCTCCATGGGCATTTCTCCATTTCCTACGACTTCGGCAATGTCATCCAATTTACCCAATTGCTTCATGACATCCATTTCAGTCCAATGGGAAAAATTCAGTTCCTCCCTTCCTTCTCTGATATCCTTGGCCACCAACCAGGATGTAGGTGCTACTTTGGAATACCAAGGGTAAACTGTTTCGTTACTATGACAATCATAACAAGCGGTTTTGAGCAGGGCTGCCACATCTTCGCTCACCAATCCGGATTGGATAATGTCTCCGGAATTATAAATCTGCACTTCGGGAAGTTCATTGGGGACAAATTGTATCCCCAAGAAAATCAGGGCCAAAAAGCCCAAAAGATAGGTCAACCACTTCATTACTTAGGTGATTTCTTTTTTCCTGCACTCCAGTCCAACAATGTTTCCAATTCTTCCTTAGTCAATTTACCTTCCGGCTTACTTTCTAGAAATTTAGCCGGAGGCATATCCCCATTGACCAAAGTTTCATTGATTTTCGCCATAGTGGCCAACTGCTTGGCTTTTCTTGATGCCTCTAATTCGTCCCAATCCAATTTCTGTTTGCCTTTTTCATTTTTGGACTCAGCATTATGGCAACCATAACATTTTTGATCAATTACTGCTTTGACATGAGGAGGTATTTTATCGTCAAAGACATTTGTTTCCAGCTCAATGGATTCATTGTCTTTGACAGTAGCTTGTAAAAAGATAAAAGCAATAAGGGCCAAAGCGGGAATTAGAAGTAGTTTTTTCATGGTGCTAATCGTTAAGGTTGAAAAGGAAATTTCAACAATTTATAGGGAAAACGCAAAAAAAAGACATGATTTGATTGGCAATTTTTAAAAGGAAAAGAAGATTTTTACCCTAAGTCAAAAACCATAATCCGACCTTGCCCTTAAAGCAACCTGTTGTCCCATTCAAAATCCTCAACCTTTGCTAAAGCAACTTTTTTCTCAAATAAAGAATGTCTGGTATTTATCAGAAAATTACTCTCCCAAGGCACAATGGCGGAAGGAACCTCCATAAGTAATTTTCTCCTGGATTGATACCAATTTGATCCAATCTCCTGTAAAAGAGGATAACTTTTAATAGATCTCCAATCTTTAGGTAAATCCAATGGTTTGATTCTTTGGATATCCTCCTCATCCACATCCAATTCAAGAGTGAGAAGTTTATAACCTAGCCCAATTTGTATTCCAGACCTATGGGCTAGCAGTTCTAAAACGGATAATGCAATGGAACTTCCTGTATATAAAATAAACTCTTCCTCTTTGTTCCACCTGTTTGCCACTCCGGAAGCCACTAAACTATTGGCATATTTAGCTTTCCTGATATTGAAAACCTTCATTTATCAGGCGTTTTCTCCATATTCCATGGATGTCAACTTATTATCAATCCATTTAATCCCTGAAATAGTATCCAAAAAATCCAAAGGTGCTTGATTATCCAAAAGTGGATTTTTTAAAAGGAGCCATGCTTCAAAACTTTCTTTATTTCCAAAAACTTCTATTCCATGCTTGTACAATGAAATCAAAGATAGTAGGTGTTCCTTCGTATTTTCTTTTAACTCCAAGTGGGGATTGTTTTTATAATTCCTGAAAGTCTTTGGAGAAATATTCAACCAATCTGCCAATATATTATGGTTCAGCCCACTGATTCGGGATAAGATACCCATATATTCTCTGTCCCTTTGGCTTGATCTCAAATAAAAATAAAACCTTGAAAAGTCATGGATGGGAGGCAATTCCTCCATAAGCTTTTGCTGGGTTTGGTCTAATTCAATAGCTACCATCTTACAAGAAATTTAACGTTGACACAAAAATAAAGGTAAATTTACCTTTGGCTTGAGGTAAATTTACTAATTTTTATTTATTCATACAAACCCTTGTGCAACTTGCGCATGGCTTCCGCAGGAAATTTGATCACTTTCCTGTCATAAGTCATTAATCCATTGACTTCCACTTCCACATCAGTGGTCTGGGTATAAACTGCAGCTGCAAGCCCTTTGGGAATTAAAAACTTTAAATCCCCAATAAGCCTTTGATACCGAGCCCATAACTCTTCTTCATTTTTGAAACTTTGATAGCCCCAGTTGTCTTTTTCCTGCCAAGTGTGTCCCTCAATGGGCAAGCCCAAACCACCATATTCACCCAAAACCAGGATGTTGACTTTTCCAAACAAATCGGGTGAGGGCATCACGGGATCAGGATAATTGTGCACATCAAAAATATCCCCAACCAATTTATTGCCTTCCAGCTCAAAATTCCCTCCTGATGCGGAATTGACCAAACGGCTTGGATCATAGGCCTGTGTCCATTCTGTAATTTCTTTGGTTTTGAATTGACCCCAAGCTTCATTGAATGGCACCCAAACTACTATGGACGGAAAGTGGTAAAATGCGTCAATGATGGCTTTCCATTCTTTCCTGAAAATCGCTTCCGATTCGGGGCTTCTTTCCCTGTCAAGTCCTTTGCGGTAAATTCCCGGCTTGGGCTCCCATACATTTCCCATGTCCCCACTGGGCATATCCTGCCATACCAACATCCCCAATCGGTCACAGTGGTAATACCAGCGGGCTGGTTCCACTTTTACATGTTTACGGATCATGTTAAATCCCAAATCTTTTGTTTTTTCAATATCAAAAAGTAAAGCCTCATCTGTTGGGGCTGTATAAAGGCCATCCGGCCACCAGCCTTGATCCAATGGTCCATACTGAAAAAGTGTTTCCCCGTTTAAGGCCATCCGCTGCATGCCATTTTCATCATAGCTGATAGTAATTTTTCTCAGGGCTCCATATGATTTAACCTCATCCACTACCCTATTTCCCCGCATTAACCTGACCTGAAAATCATAAAGATGTGGATGTTCAGGAGACCATGATTTAGGATCAGGGATTTTTAAAATAATGGGCTTCCCGCTGAAAGCCTCTGCCTGCCCCACCAAATCCCCCTTATCAAATGCGCTGACGGCCACTTTAAAATCTCCTTGACCGACATTCAAATCCGGCAGGATTTTAAAAGTCCCATTATCCCAATCTGGGCTTACTTTCAAACCCGCGATATAATTTTCCGGTACATACTCCATCCAAACGGTCTGCCAAATACCGGTTACAGGAGTATACCAGATACCCCTTGGCCTATTGACCTGCTTGCCCCTTGGCTGGGGTCCTTCATCTGAGGGATCCCAAACCCTAACTGCGAGCTCTTGATTTTGACCCTTGCTTAAATAATCTGTGATATCAAAAGAAAATGGGTCATAACCTCCTTGGTGTTTGCCAATAGTTTGTCCATTGATAAACACTTCCGCTTCCCAATCCACCGCACCGAAATGCAGCAAAACCCTCCCCTTTCTTTGGTCATTGGAGATCTGTATAGACTTTCGGTACCAAAGTTCGTTGCTTGCTCCAACAGGTTTCATGACCGCTGAAAGATAAGATTCCACCGGATAGGGGACTGTGATTTTACCCTGAAAGCTGTTCGGTTTTGAGCTGCCTTTTTCCACAATGGCATAATCCCAAGGCCCATTTAAGTTAGTCCAATTATCCCTCACCATTTGAGGTCTTGGATAATCTGGTAGTGGCTTTGAAGGATCCACTTTTTCAGCCCAAGGGCTTAGGATAGGATTGGTATTTAACTCCTGTGCCTTGGCCATCAAGCCAAGTGAAAAGATCAATAGCAATGCCAATATGGTGTTTTTCATATCAAATCGGTTGGTTTGGGTTTTAGCGTTTTTGATGTTTTAAAGTAATCCTCAATTTAAAGAATTTAAATCTGAAAATGTCCTAAATCCGAAATCGATTTCGTAAGAATTGCCTTTCCTAACTTGAAAATTTGGGTGAATTAAAGAATTTCAACACGTTGGAAATGATAATTCAAAATGAAAACCCAAAACATGAAAAAAAATAATTTCGCTTATTTCATCCTATCCATCCTCCTGATGGCCTTTTCTTGTAAGAGCAAAATAGAGAATAAACAGGATTCAAAATGGATCAAATTATTCAACGGTGAAAACCTTGATGGCTGGAAAGCTGTAGGGGGTGCAGCAGAATTTGAGGTGAAAGACGGGGTAATCATAGGCTATGCTAAAGCCAATACCCCAAATACTTTCTTAATTACCGAACAGGATTATACCGACTTTATTCTTGAATTGGAGTTAAAAATAGAAGACCTAAGCAGCAATTCAGGCGTAATGGCCAGGGGACAATATGATCCTGCTGCAAGGGATGGAAAAGGATTGGTTTTCGGATATCAGATAGAGGCAGATCCATCTCCGAGAGCATGGTCTGGAGGTTTATATGATGAGGCAAGAAGGGGTTGGCTGTATCCCTTGGACCTGAATCCCGCTGCTAAATCGGCATTCAAAATGGGAGAATGGAACCATTACCGTATCGAAGCAATAGGCAATACCATTAAAACCTGGATCAATGGACAGGAAGTTGCCTATGTAGTGGATGATATGGACAGCAAAGGGCATATCGGTCTTCAGGTACACAGTATCAACAACCCGGAAGATGAAGGCAACAAAACCTATTTCCGAAATGTACGCATCCAAACAGAGAATCTTGAGCCAAAACCATTCATAGGAGAAGTGTTTGTAGTTAGCACCGGTCTTAATGAGCTTACGGATTTTGAAAAATCAAAAGGCTGGAGACTGCTGTTCAATGGTGTCAATACTGATGGATGGAAAGCTGCTTATAAAGAAGAATTCCCTTCTGAAGGTTGGACCGTTCAGGATGGAATCCTAACGATAAAAGCTTCCGATGGCAGTGAGTCCATGAGCTATGGGGATATTGTCACTACCGAGAAATTCAGCGCCTTCGATTTGGCTTTTGATTTTAAATTTACGGAAGGAGCCAATTCCGGTGTCAAATATTTTGTTACCTTGAGTGAAGGAAATACAGGCTCTGCTATAGGCCTGGAATATCAGATCCTGGATGATGAACGCCATCCTGATGCCAAAATGGGCAGGGAAGGTAACCGCACATTGGCTTCTCTGTATGACCTGATCAAAGCCAATAAAAATCCCCGCTTTGTCAAGGGGCCCGGAGAATGGAACAAAGGCAGGGTGGTTGTCTATCCTGACAACAGGGTGGAACATTACCTCAATGGAGTAAAAGTGGTGGAATATGTGAGAGGTTCTGATGATTACAGGGCATTGGTAGCAGAAAGCAAATATAAAATCTGGGATAAATTTGGAGAGGCGCCTGAAGGGCATATCCTCCTACAAGACCATGGTGATGAGGTACAATTCAAAAATATCAAAATCAAAACATTACAATAAAACCCAAAGCTAATGGACAAGGAAATGAATAACCGCAGGGAGTTTTTAAAAAAATCAACCCTTGCCACTGTCGGACTATCTTCTCTTGGAGCCCTTAATTTTTCCGCAAAAAGTTATGGGAATATCATCGGTGCCAATGACCGCATGAATGTAGCAATAGCCGGATTGGGCAGAAGATTGGGCGCCTTCTATGATCCCATTGCCAGAAAAGAAAGTAATGTGAGGTTGCATACCCTTTGCGATGTCATGGAGTCCCAGCGGACCAAAGGTGCAGCCAACTTCGCCAAATACATTGATTACAAGCCAAAATTGGAAAACAGCATTCTTAAGGTCATCGAAAATAAAGAAATCGATGTGCTTATCAATGCTACCCCTGATCATTGGCATGCACCTGGAACTTGGCTTGCAGTAGCTGCAGGCAAACACGTCTATGTAGAAAAACCTTGTAGTCATAATCCCAGGGAAGGTGAATTGCTCGTAGAGTTCAAGAATAAATACAAGAAGGTAATCCAGATGGGCAACCAGCAAAGGTCCTCTTTCCATACCATAGAAATCATCAAGGAAATCCATAACGGAGCAATAGGAAAACCCTACAGAGCCGTTGCCTTCTATGCGAATAACAGGGGAAGGGTACCCAACCAAGTGGAGCAAGCTCCTCCTGCTGGATTGGATTGGGAATTGTTTCAGGGACCTGCTCCGAGAAGAAAATATACCCATGATACCTGGGATTATAACTGGCATTGGTATGGTTGGGACTACGGCACTGCGGAAACAGGCAACAATGCTACCCATGAATTGGATGTGGCGCGTTGGGCCCTTCAGGTGGAATTTCCAAGCCATGTCAGCGTAGATGCCGGAAAATACCACTTTCTGGATGATGGATGGACCATGTACGACACCATGTATGCCACATTTAAATTTGAGGGTGATAAAACAATCGTCTGGGACGGACAAAGCCGAAATGGATACCTGACCTATGGTGCTGACCGCGGTACGGTTATTTATGGGACAGAAGGTTCAGTCTTTGTAAACAGAGCGCTTTATAGACTTTTCGACAAAGGAGGCAAATTGGTCCGAGAGGTCAAATCCAGAGGAGAAGAAGGCAGTACCAACTTGGGTGGCGGAGGTGACAATACTACCAACCATGTCGTGAATTTCTTTGAAGCCATAAGGGGAAAGGAAAAGCAGAATTCTACCATCGAAGAAGGGGCTGTTTCTACGCTACTCTGCCATTTGGCAAACATTTCTTACAGAATAGGTGAAAATTTTGACTGTAATCCCGCAAATGGTCATATCTATAACAGAAAGGGGATGGAACTTTGGTCCAGAACTTATGAAAAAGGTTGGGAACCTAAATTGTAATTCTGAGGAGCTTGCAAATATTGAATAAAAAATTGTCGAAATACAGTCAGTTTACCTCGCAATAAATCAATACCTTAGCATTTCAAACAATGCCCCTGGTTAGTAATTTCTCAAACCTATTAAATAAGAAAGCTGTCCATTCGGGCAGCTTTTTTTGATTCTTACCATTGCCTTTTCTTTCAATTTTCCCGAAATGCTTCGATTGAATATTCTTTGGAAATGTCTAGTTTTTATTACTGACACCCGATACAGATCAACCCAAAAATCTAAATGGGATGAGCATTTTTGAAATACGGTTCAAACAATTCAAGGCTCAGAAGACGACCTTATCTGAAGGACTGATGGAATGGTTATCACTTTATCCTCTATGGGTATTTGTTTCGTTTTTGTCAGGTTATTCATCAGCAATTTAGCACATTGCCTCCCTATTTCATGGGCAGGCTGGGAAATGGTCGTAAGGGGTGGGTTCAAAAGGTCTGCTATTTTCATATTGGAAAAAGTGATCAGTTTGATATCCTTTGGAATGCTGAGCCTGGTCTGTTTGATAGCATGGTAGGCGGTAATGGCCAATTTCTCCACAGAAGAAAGGATACCATCAGGACGGTCCATGGGATATAGGAAGGATTTGAACAGTTCCATATTTTGTTTTTCATCCTGGGAGCATTGAATAACCCATTCCTCTTTAAAGGGAAGGTCGGAACCTTTGATTGCATCCAGGTACCCACGCAAACGCTCTTTGCCGATGGTGATCTCTTTGGACAACAATAAAAAATAAATTTTCCTGCAACCATTTTTTATCAGATGCCGGGTGGCATCAAAACCGCTTTGATAATCATTGGTTATAAATTTGGTTGTGGGCATATCCTGTGCAATCCTGTCAAAGAAAATAATAGGAATACCCTGCTTCTGTACTTGTTCGAGATGCTCTGTACTGCTGGTCTGACTGGATACCGACATGACGATGGCATCGACCCTCCCCCCTAACAAATAAGAAATAATTTTCTTTTCCTGTTCCACATCCTCATGGGAATTATAGACCAAAAGATGATAGCCATATTGCTGGGTTATTTCTTCAATTCCATCAATGACCTGTGCAAAAAAATTATTGATTCGCTCTGGAATAATGACACCAATAGTCCTGCTTTTGTGGGCCCTAAGACTTCTGGCGTAGGGGTTGGGCTGATAATTCAACTCCTTTGCCAATGCCATCACTTTGGCTTTTGTAGCTTCACTGATCTCATAGCTGTCATTCAAGGCCCTTGATACAGTAGAAGGCGCCATCTTCAACTTCTCCGCCAAATATTTGATGTTGATTTTTGTCATATAACCCGGTCAGAAAAGATTTCTTTGTTTACTCCCATCAATCATGCAGAAAGATAAGAAATTTAAAATTAGGTTTGCCGGTTCTGAACTGAAAGCAGGGTTCACGGAAACGATTTCACAATTAAATGTGACCAATCGATTCATTAAAGCATTTAAATAGTTAAAATTAGACTTGAAAAGCCTGTTAACCTATACAATCTATGTTATCCAGCAGCAATAAACCCTTTTTGGACGAGGATTTCCTTTTGGAAAATGAATTTTCAAAGATCTTATACCATGAATACGCCAAGTCTCTTCCTATCATAGATTACCACAACCACCTTCCCCCCGATCAGATTGCGAGCAATAAAGTTTTTGATAATATTACCCAAATCTGGCTGGCGGGGGACCATTACAAATGGAGGGCCATGCGTACCTTGGGTGTCCATGAGTCATTTATCACAGGAAATGCAAGTGACGAAGAAAAATTCCAAAAATGGGCTGAGTCCGTACCGTTCACCGTAAGGAATCCCCTGTACCATTGGACACATTTGGAATTGAAACGCTACTATGGCATCCATGAACTCCTCAGTGGAAAAAATGCTTCAGAGATATACCGGATAACTTCGGCCATGACCAATACCCAGGATTTCAGTACCCGTTCTTTGCTGGAAAAAATGAAGGTGGAAGTGGTCTGCACCACGGATGATCCTTCTGATAGTTTGGAGTTCCATCAGGCTTACACCCAAAAGCCCTCGCAATTTGGATTATTTCCGGCTTTCAGGCCTGATAAATCTTTTGCTGTTGAAAACCCGATCAGCTACAGACATTACCTCCAAAAATTGGAGGCTGCTTCTCAGATCACCATCACTTCTTATGATGACCTTCTTCAGGCTTTACAGAACAGAGTAAATTACTTCCACGATAATGGATGCAGGTTATCAGACCACGGTTTGGAGCAGATTTACTATTTCTTCAATAAACCTTTTGATATCCATACCCTTTTCAAGAAAGTCCATTCCGGTGCGCTCCTTAACCTGGAGGAAGTGTCTTATTTTAAATTCAATACCCTTTTGGAGCTGTGTAAAATGTATCATGCAAAAGGTTGGACACAACAATTCCATCTTGGGGCCATGCGCAACAACAACAGCAGGATGTTCCAAAAATTAGGTCCGGATACCGGTTTCGATTCCATTGGGGATTACCCTCAGGCCCTTGGTCTTTCGGCTTTCCTCAATGAACTGGACAGAACGGACCAACTCAGTAAAACAGTACTCTATAATCTAAACCCTGGGGATAACGAGGTCATGGCGACCATGTGCGGCAATTTCAATGATGGCAGCATCAGAGGGAAAATACAGTTTGGCTCCGGGTGGTGGTTCCTAGACCAAAAAGACGGAATGGAAGCACAGATGAACATTCTGTCCAATATGGGACTTATTGCTACTTTTGTAGGAATGTTGACAGATTCCAGGAGTTTCCTTTCTTTCCCAAGGCACGAGTATTTCCGTAGAATAGTTTGTAACTTGTTTGGAAATGACATGCAAAAGGGAATCCTGCCACAGGATGAAAAATGGATGGGTAAAATCATCCAGGATATTTGTTATTACAATGCCAAGGATTATTTCCAATTTCCCGGACAATCATGAAATTATTTTCCGTAAAAAATAAAAAGATCATCATTACCGGTGCTACCGGTGTGCTCGGCACAGCCATGGCCCATCACCTGGCCAAAGAAGGTGCCCACATTATCATCATTGGAAGAACTGCTTCCAAAATCGAACATCTTGTTGAAGATATCCGCTCGAAAGGAGGTAAAGCAGATGCTTTCCTGGCAGATGTCACTTCGGAAACCCATGTAATCCAAGCTGCGGCCCAGATCCAGAAAAGGTACAAAAAAATCGACATCTTGATCAACCTCGCAGGAGGCAATATGCCCGATGCTGTAGTGAGACCGGACCAAACCTTGGCCGACCTTTCTGCAGATGCGATGAAAAAGGTCATGGACCTCAATTACCAGGGCACTTTTATTCCCATCAAACATTTCTTCCCACTCATGTTGGCCAATGGCTCCGGAAACATCATCAATATTTCCTCCATGGCGGCAAGCAGGCCCATGACCCGGGTAGCAGGTTATGCTTCAGCCAAGGCAGCCATTGATAATCTGACCAAGTGGCTGGCAGTGGAACTCAACCATAAGCATGGTCCCGAATACAGGGTCAATGCCATTGCCCCCGGTTTTTTTCTCACTGAACAAAACCGAAACCTCTTGACTGAAAAGGACGGTCAGCTCACCCAAAGAGGCCATCAGATCATTCAGCATACCCCCATGGGTAGGTTCGGGGATCCTGAAGATCTGTTAGGAACCCTACAATGGCTATGCTCCGATGCTTCCAAATTTATCACCGGAACCATCGTGGCTGTAGACGGAGGGTTTTCAGCGTACTCAGGTGTTTGAGAATGGAAAACAGCTCAACTTTGTAACAAGCACCATGTACCATGATGCATGCCCTAATCGTCTAATGTAACAATTACAACTAATACAACCACTGCAACCAATTAAACAATTAAACAATTAACCAAACCCACCCCATGATACATAAAATGGAACAGACCATGCGCTGGTATGGTCCCAAAGATCCGGTAAGTTTAGCAGATATCAGGCAGGCCGGTGCGACAGGTATCGTATCTGCCCTTCACCACATTCCCAATGGGGATGTATGGTCCAGGGAAGAGATTAAAAAGAGAAAGGATATCATTGAAGCTGGTGGCCTGACCTGGTCCGTAGTGGAATCCGTCCCAGTGCATGAAAACATCAAAACACGTTCAGGCAAATACCAGGAATACATAGAAAATTACAAACAGACCATTGCCAATTTGGCCGCTGAAGGTGTTAAAATTATCTGCTACAATTTCATGCCTATTTTGGATTGGACCCGGACTGAACTGGCTTGGCCCCTTCCAAATGGTGCCAAAGCGCTAAGGTTTGAAAAAAAGGAAGTGGTAGCCTTTGACCTTTTTATCCTTAAGAGACCTGGCGCTGAAAAAGAATATTCACAAAAAGAAATCCAAAGGGCTAAAGATTTCTTTGAAAACGCTTCCCCGGCAGATCTCAAAAGGGTTCAGGACAATATACTGAAAGGATTACCGGGATCAGAAGAGGGCTATACCATGGAGGAATTCCAAAAAGCCTTGGACACCTATAAAGGAATAGGACATGAGGAACTGTCCAATCACCTCAGGCTTTTCCTGGATGAAATTCTTCCTGTGGCCGAGCAACATGGTGTGAAAATGTGCATCCATCCGGATGACCCTCCGTTTGACATCTTTGGATTACCTAGGGTGGTAAGTACTGCTGCAGACATGCGGCGCATGATCAGGGACAATGCCAGTCCTAACAATGGATTTACCTTTTGTACAGGTTCTTATGGGGTAAGGGCTGACAATGACCTTCCTGCTATGGTAAGGGAATTTGGTGATTACATCCACTTTATCCATCTAAGAGCTACCACCCGTGATGCGGAAGGTAATTTCTTTGAAGATAACCACCTCGAAGGTGATGTACCGATGGAAGCCGTCATCCATGAAATCCTCAAAATACAAAAAAGAAGAGGGCTGTCTATACCGATGAGACCGGATCATGGCCATCAGATGTTGGACGATATCGCAAAACCAATTGTCAATCCCGGTTATACAGCAATAGGCCGGCTTAAAGGATTGGCCGAAATCCGTGGTGTTGAGGCTGGGTTGATTTACGCAGGTGTAGTATAAATCTGGCTTTTCAGAGAAAATTTCTTTTCCCCCATAATTCCTTTTTTAATTGGTTGCTGTCCACAGATGCTGGTTATAGGAATTATGGGGATTGTTTTTTTGGCTTAGCCTTCTCCTGTCAATAGCTGAATGATCTCGTTCCGTCTACTTCTGGAAAATGGTACCTTTTTGATTCCCATATCCAGTTCATTCCCAATGATCCCAAGGACCTTGTTTTTGGCAATGATATAGGTTTTATGAACCCTAAGGAAGTTTCCTTCCGGAAGGGTTTCTTCCATACTTTTCAAGGTCATAAGTGAAATCAACTTTTCCGTGGAAGTATGGATTTTTACATAATTTTCCATTCCTTCCACCAACAAAATATCTTCCAGGTTGACCCTTCTCAAAGCATTGTCCACTTTGACATAGATAAAATCACGCACTTCTCTGATGATCTGAGGGTTTCCCCTGTAGGTTAATTTTTCCCTGGCTTTGTTCACTGCTTTAAGAAAGCGGTCAAAAGGATAAGGTTTGACCAAATAATCAACCACATCCAACTCATAGCCTTCCAAAGCATAATTGGGATAAGCAGTGGTAAAAATCACCAAAGGAGGATTGGAAAGACTTTTAAGAAATTCTATCCCTGTAATTTTGGGCATCTGTATATCCAGAAAAATAAGGTCCGGCTTTTCATGCGCAATGAAAGCATTGGCTTCTAGGGCATTTTCACAAATACCTATCAAATCCAGTCCTTCAATCTCCCTGATATAACTCTTCAGCCCCTCTCGGGCCAATGGTTCATCTTCTACTATAATGGTCCTGATCTGCATATGCTAAAAATTTATTTTCAAATTGACATTGAAATCACCTTCCCCTTTTCGGATGTTCAGTTCATATTGATCCGGATAGACCAACTCAAGCCTCCTCTTGATATTTGCCAGTCCAAGACCACCCATAGTATTCTGCTGATTTTGAGCAATAGATTCTGAGGTATTGAAAAACTCAGCTTCAAGTGTATTTCCCTGCCTTTTGATCTTCACACGAATAATATTGGGACGGTCCAGATGGGTGGAGAGATGTTTGAAGCAATTTTCCAAAAAAGGGATCAAAACCAAAGGTGCTATCTGAAAACCCTGTAATTCGCCCTCTTTTTCCAATTTGAAATCCAAGCGGTTACCCTTCCTGATTTTTTCCAGTTCAATATAATTTTCAAGGTATTCCAATTCCTTTTGTATATCAATTCTTTCTACCGAAAATTCGTAAAGCTGGGACCGCAAAAGGTTGGAAAGCTTGATCAAGGTTTCCGAAGCTTTTTCAGGATCAATTTTGATCAGTACATAGATGGAATTGATGGTATTGAAAAGAAAATGGGGATTCACCTGGGATTTAAGGTAATGCAGTTCGTTTTTTATCCTTTCCTTCTCCCTTTTGTCTTCCAAAATCCTGGATTTCCTGTTCTCCTTTTGCGCTTTTAGTCCCAAAAAAATAACAGGCGTAAAAATATTGGAAGTTACCATATAAACGATGATGGAAAAGGTGGAAGACTGGAATTCCTGGTTCAAATCCCTATCGAAAATAAGGGACATCAAAAGATAGATAAGGTACCCAAAGACAATGGCCAAAAAAATAAATACCAAAGGAACCAACCAGAACTTTTTGGTCTTCATCCAGTCTTTCAGTGGGCTGTACTGAAAGATATAATACATCCCAAAATGCGAAATCCCATAGATGATAATCAAGACACTGAGAAAAGTTTTATCCTCATAGAGGTTATTGTAAGCAAAATAGAAAAACACAAAATATACCATCCAGAAAAAGGGATGGTAAACAGTCTTTTTGGTCAGAAAATCGCGCATTTTTTGCCAAGTTTTTTCCCAAGGTGGATTATTTAAAGCAATGTTTGACAAGCCCTTATCCATTTATGTTTTAAAATTGTTTATCTCAAATCTAGTTTTGAATTTATCCTTTTACGGACCTTTCAGGAATTCCTCTTGACGAACGGAAGGATTTGACTGACCTATGGTAGTTTTTACCCTATTTGACTGAAATCTACTCCTAATGTAAGGCAAAATACTTTCTTGGGTCTCCTTCCTTTGTCTGTAATCCAATGGTCACGGGCAGCCCACAATTGGTCAAACAAACTTTTTGCCCCGGGAAGTATCATCCAATTTTGGAGAAAACAAAAGCTAAAACCATGAAAACATCAGTATTTAAATGTTTGCTTGTTCTTTTCTTGATGGGCAGCACAATCTTTGCAAAAGCCAGTAACAGCCTGGTCGAGGTAACAGTAAAAGGAAAAGGCAGGCCTTTGATTTTGGTACATGGCATGTCCTGCGACGCTACGGTTTGGGATGAGTTTGTCACAAAATACCAAGGACAGTATGAATTGCATTTGGTATCCATCAAAGGCTTCGGAAACAATGAAAAAATGGAATCCCCGCATTACCTTACCCAGATCAGGGATGAAATCATCACTTATATCAACAATAAATCCCTTCAGCACGGGGTTCTGATCGGGCATAGCATGGGGGGATTTTTAGGCCTTTGGATAGCGGCACTTGAGCCGGATCTGCTTTCGGGAATCATCTCTGTTGACGGTATACCTTACTTTCCCGCAGCCCAAATGCCTGGAATTACACCGGAAATGGCCCAAAACATCGCTGAACAAATGAAAGCAGGAATGTCACAAATGGATGAAAATCAGTCCAAAGCCAATCAGGAAATGATTGTCGCAGGGATGATCAGAAATACAGAAAAACATGAAAAAGTGGTTAAAATGGGCCTGAACAGCCATCCTGAAGTGGTGGGACAAGCTTATGCTGAAATGTTTACCACCGATATTCGGCCATTCATGGAAAATATCAAAACGCCTACCTTGGTTCTTGGTTCTTGGGCAGCATACGGGCAATACGGATTTACAAAAGAAACTATAACAGCAAACTTTCTACAACAGGTCAACTTAATCCCAACAGCCACATTGGAAATGGCAGAAACTGCCTACCATTTTATCTTCTATGATGAACCGGAGTGGTTCTATGGACAAGTAGATATGTTTCTTTCCAAATCATGGTAACAAAAAACGAGGTCAATGAGTCATTAACCTGGTATTCACCGCTTATCAGAAAAAATTAAGGAAAGCAGTTTTTTTATAAACTTTAAAAAGAACCTCCCGTTATAACCTTGTAATAGCTTGCAATGACGGGAGATTTTCCTACTGCTCATACGGAGAGTAAGGCTTTTCTCTTTTAGTTTAGTTGATGATTGTCATTGTACAGAATGGGCCCTTATCAGGGCCCATTTATTTTAATTCACTTTCTTCAAAACCAAAGCAGTCCTGTTGGGCAGATAAAGCTTGATTTTTTTTCTTTTGTCCGTAGGATAATCAAATTTCTCAGAAACCCTTTCAAACCCACCGTAGCGCTTGTTGTCTGAATTGAGTACAATGTGGTACTGCCCGGCCTCAGGAACCTCAAATTCCAACCCAAAATAGGATTCCGAAACATGAAAATTGAAGGCAAAAACAAGATTGGCCCGTTGAAATACCAATATCTTTTTGTCCGGATCCAAAAACAACTGCTCGGCATGGGGGGCCATCAGCACAAAATTTTCTTTGACCAAGGCAATCATATCCCTGTCCCATTCATTGAGGTCATGATAGCGTAAATGGTCTGTATCTACCAAGGACCATTGTCTTCGGGCATATTGATAACTCCAGTTATTACCTTCACGGGGAAAATCCACCCATTCTGGATGACCAAATTCATTTCCTATAAAATTCATATAACCTTCCCCGCCCAAGGCGATGGTGATGAGACGGATCATTTTATGCAAGGCTACTCCCCTGTCCACTACCAGACTGCTCTGCAGCTTGGTCATGCCTGTATACATTTCCTTGTCCATCAACCAAAATGCTATGGACTTATCCCCAACCAAGGCCTGATCATGGGATTCTGCATAAGCGATGGTTCTTTCTTTCTTGGGCCGGTTGCTGAGTTCGTGCCACATTTCAAACATGTCCCAATGCTCATCCATTTTGTGTTTGAGGGTCTTGATCCAAAAATCAGGAATGCCCATTCCCAAACGGAAATCAAATCCTAACCCTCCCTCCTCATGCCTTCTGCACAGTCCGGGCATCCCGCTTACTTCTTCGGCTATAGAAAGGGCCTGCCTATTAAAGTCATGAATAAGCCTATTGGCCAACTGCAGGTAAATAACGGCATCCCAATCCACTCCCTCTCTGAAATATTTGGCTGGATTGTCAAAAGAAATATGACCATGATGCAAATAAAGCATAGAAGTAACCCCATCCCAACGGAATCCATCAAAATGGAATTCCTCCATCCAATACCTTACATTGGAGAGCAAAAACTGCCGGACTTCTTTTTTGCCGTAGTCAAATAATTTGGAATCCCAACCCTCATGGTAACCCCTTCCCCCCGGATGGAAATATTGATGGTCAGAACCGTCAAACTCATTCAGACCTTCCAGTACATTTTTAACCGCATGGGAATGAACGATGTCCATAATGACCGATATACCCATTTCATGGGCTTTATTGATGAGGAACTTGAGTTCTTCCGGTGTGCCAAACCTCGAGGAAGGGCTGAAGAAATTGGAAACATGATAACCAAAGGAACCATAATAAGGATGCTCCATTATGGCCATTACCTGTATGGTATTGTATCCGGCTTTTTGAATCCTCGGCAGAATATGTTCGGCAAACTCCAGGTAAGTCCCCACTCCTTCCTTTTCCTGTGCCATGCCTACATGGCATTCATAAATCAGCGGCTGCATCAGGTTGTCGGATGGATCAAAGCCATGGTCAGTCCAAACAAAAGGTTGAGGAGGAAACCAAAGTTGACCCGCAAAATCATGGGTCTTTTCATCCTGCACCACCCTCCTAATATACGCTGGTATCCTGTCCAAGGCTCCGTTTTTGGCCTCAACATGGACCTTGACTTTAGATCCATGCTTAAATCGCTCTTTGTATTCATCAAAGGGCAAAAATATCTCCCAATCGCCCCTATGGTTCCTTTTCATGGGATGGCTGTACCTGTTCCAAGAATTGAAATCTCCTATTAGAAACAAATTGTAAGCCTTCGGTGCCCATTCTCTGTATATCCAACCATTACGAAGCGGATCAAAGTGTATCCCATAATACTCATGGGCACGGGCAAATTCCAAAACACTTCCATAACCCTGCTCAATATCCTGAAGGGTGTATTTGTACCGGAGGTACCTTTCATAAATATCCTCTGAATAATCCTTGAGCCAGTCTTCTTCCTTGGCCAAGGCTAAAATTTTCTGATTTTCCACAAAAAATCCGGAGTTAGTTTGATTTAAAGATAAAAAATAAATCGAATCGCCGAACTACATTTCCCGTAATTTTGCAGGTTGTTTTATTAAATGCTGACTTTTTCCAGTGCCAGATTTCCCCATTTTCTATTACCCTTATTTCTACCCTCCCAAACTTACCTAGGTACCATTTCTGAAATACGCATTCCGAAATCCGAATCAATGAACATCTGTTCCTATCTCAGCTTAAAATCCAAGACCGCATTCCTTAGATTATCCTTGGCCTTTTCCTTAAAGTCCTTTTGGCTAAAATCAAGGTCAGGAAGATAAATCACCTCCTGAAAACCTGCACCTTCCAATCCTTTTCCTGAGGTAATCAAGGCACAGTTTTTTCCGTATTTCCTGCACAATTGCATCAGTTCGTAGCTTCCCTTACCCCCTGCTGACTGCCCGTCATATTTTCCTTCACCTGTAATGACCCAATCCGCCCATTTGACCTTTTCTTCCATGCCCACTTTATCAAAAAACCACTTGGCCCCCATTTTCAACTGTGTTTCGTAAAAAAATGACAAGCCATAGGCAATTCCTCCTGCTGCACCAAATCCTTCTTGGTCAGGAATGGCTTTTCCGGTTTTTTTTGAGAAAGCAAGAAGGATTTCCTGACAGGCCAGGTGAAATGCCTCGAAATCATAATGCTTGAGTCCTTTTTGTGGACCAAAAACTGGTATAGCACCTTCCTCCCCAAAAAAAGTATTGTTCACATCACAAAGCAAAGTAAATGAGAGTGGGTAGGATTGAACAGGCCGTTGAATATGTTTGATTTTTTGGAGAAAGGTGTCTCCAAATTTGGGTATTTCCCTGCCTGATTCATCCAAAAAAGAAAAGCCCAAAGCCGACAAAATGCCCAAACCCAAGTCCACGGTAGCTGAACCACCTAAGCCCAAAACGATATGATTCGCACCTGCGCCGACAGCATGCCGGATCAATTCACCCGTTCCATACGTACTGCTAACCCATGGATTCTTTTCAGTTTCATTCAAATATTTTATGCCAGAGACAGTGGACACATCCAGGTAAGCTGTCTTCGTATTTGGGTCCAAAAAATAAAACCCCTGTTGGGACCTTCCTATGGGATTCATGGTCCAAATATAGGTAGGTTGCAGTCCTAATACCTTTCCCAAGAGGTAGCAGGTCCCATCTCCCCCGTCTGCAATGGGCAGGCACTCAGTCACAAAACATGGATGTTTTTCCAAGAGGGCCTTAGAGATGATTTCCACAGCCTCATCTGCTTCTATTGTTCCTTTAAAAGCATTGGGGGCGATAAGGATTTTCATTGCTGATGGTTAGGAATTTGGTTGATGTTTGAAATGTAGTGTATTTTTCAAATAAATGAGAAAGGTTGAAAACAGTTCATTCTGTCTTTTTACTTTTTCCTTGGCTCTTAATGAAATCCTTAAAACCCTTAGCTCCTTAATATTTCAAAATCCGACTTCAAACTTCCGAAATCCGACTTTCAAAATACCCTTTCCCCTAATCCCTAATTCTTCCAAAATATTCCTTCGTGGCGGCCTTCACTTTAGGAGCCAGGTATATTGTGGAAATCATGGTCGGAATGGCCATAATGGCATACATCCCGTCAATAAAACTCACCACCACTTCCAAAGAAACCACAGCCCCTGCCACGATGGTCACCAGATAGAAATAGTTGTAATATTTGGCTTTGTCTGCTCCAAAGAGGTAATTGAAACATTTGTGGCCATAATAGGAATAGGTAAACATGGTGGATAGTGCAAAAACCAGGACAGCTACCATCAATAAGTATTTGCCGATTCCTGGCAATCCCATCTCAAAAGCAGAAAGGGTCAACCGCACCCCATCATTTTCGGAGTTTTCCCAGACACCTGTAAGTAAAATGACCAAGGCTGTCAGGGTACATACCACCACGGTATCGATAAAAGGTCCCAACATGGCAATCAGCCCTTCCCTTACAGGTTCGTTATTTTTGGAAGCACCATGAACCATGGGAGCGGTACCAATCCCTGCTTCATTGGAGAAAGCTGCCCTTCTGGCACCGATGACCATCACGGCGCCCACAGCACCGCCCATGACAGCATTTCCTGTAAAGGCATCTTCCACGATCAGCCAAAGCATATGTGGGATCTCATCGTAAAATTTAAACATGATGATCAGTACGGTAAAGAAATAGAGCATTACCATAAAAGGAACCAATCGGGAAGCTACTGCCGCAATCCTTTTAATGCCTCCCAAAATCACTATGGCCACTATCAGCATCATGGAAATGCCCAATACCCATTTGGTGGTATCACCATGATCCAAACCGTTCGGTATCAATAGTACAGAGCGTAAAACAGCAGTCAGCTGATTGGCCTGAAAAATGGCCAAAAGTCCCAATACCCCCGCTATAGAAAAAAGGATGGCCAGGGGTTTCCATTTCTTGCCCATACCTTCTTCAATGACATACATGGGACCGCCCTGCACTACTCCATCGGTATCTTTTCCACGGTACATGATGGCCAGGGAACAGGTAAAATACTTGGTCGCCATACCCACAAAGGCAGAAATCCACATCCAGAAAATCGCACCAGGACCACCCATATTGATGGCAATGGCCACCCCTGAAATATTGCCCAGGCCTACCGTAGCCGCAATGGCTGCAGATAATGCCTGACGGGAAGAAATCTGACCCGGAAGGTTCTGATCATCGTATTTGCCACGGACTACCTTGAGGGCATGTCCAAAATGGCGGAAAGGTAAAAACCCGGAATACACAAAAAGGATAAAACCTCCTCCCATCAACAATACTAACATTGGTGTATCCCATATCCAGTTACTGAAGTCAATGATAAATTGTCCCATGAATTACATTACAAATGAAACAGCATATTAAAGGCAATTTTGGTAAAAGACAAATGGGAAGTGGAATTTGATGCTTTGGGGATTCTGGAGAAAAAAGGTTCCAACTTTTTGAAAGTATAAATTATACCTGGTACAGAGTATCAAGTACCAAGCATTAGATTCCGGTAAGTAGAAAATGAACACTTCCTCCCAATGGTTTTCCAATAGTTTATGGGTAACTCAAACTTACAGAATGTCCTTCTTTTTTGCCTTTTTACTTTTGCCTTGGCGCATTAATTATTTTTTATTATTCCATCATCATTCTTCTTTCAACACAAAAGATGTCTCTCCGGTATTGTTATCGGGATCGACATGGTTAGAAATTGCCACTTGTAACAATTCAACACTTTCAGGATTGGGATGGCCCAAACCAACATCATCCAATGCTTTAAGAGTAAACGGAAAAGCCTACCAATATTCAACCAAATTTGGCAAAGTTTCACTTTAATTCTTTGTGGCCAAAGCTTTGTTGTCTCAAATTTGGAGCATGTAATTTTAACTTCTCAAAAAAATTTAATTTATGAAAAAAATACTTTTGCTTCTGGTTTTCACTGCCATCGCCTCCCAAGTGATGGCACAGTCGGCTACAAGTATTCACTCAAAAGGAATTGAGGGCTGCTACACAGATTATTTCATTGCATTTACAGAAAGAGGTGCAAGCCCTGTCACTGATGGCCAACATGATGTGGTAATCAGTATCATCAATCAAGGAAAAAGTGAATGTTATTTTGGAAAGGCGACCGTAAAAGAGGGAAAACTCCAAAGACCTGTTCTGATCCAAAAAGATGACTTGTCTTTTGTGGAAATGAGTACCATCTTCAAAAGTCTGGATCCAGAATGGCTTGAAAAGCAGGATAAAAACACCTATAATGAGGTATCAGATGGCATGAGCCATACTTTTCTTACCCAGGACAAATATGAAATCAGGTTATTCTTTTACACATTTATCCATCCTACTCAAAGGGCCAACAGAAAAGCACCACCGGCTAATGTATTACTGAAGAAATAAACAAGAAAGAGCCGGTTACTCGGCTCTCTCTTGTTTCCGGATGTTTCCAATTGATTGAGACTTCTCTCCGCAATAGTTGACGGGATCCGTATGGCAAGGAAAAATCAATCTCAATAGATATCCTACAGAATCAGGACAGCTATTTGATCCAGCTTCCCCTTGTCACTTCGAACGGAGAGAGAAGTCTGGTTCTACCACCCATAAAGATGATGCTGCCATCGACATGACAAGGAAAAGCCATTCCAAAAAACTATCCAGATTTATATGGACAGCTTTTCGAATAGGCACTAAAATTTAGTTGATTTTAGATTCTTCTTAAGTCTTATTTCTTGTGTCTTGAGTCTAGAGTCTAATCTCTCGCTTCTAAACTCTCCAACCTACCACTCTACTTTCGGCGACCGGTAGAAATTCTTCCCTTGCGCTTCCCATCGCTGACCATGCCAAACGATCCTCCTTCTGAAATCTTCCCAGTTACGGGCGTTCTTGGGAGACCAGGCAATCTCAGCAATAGCAGCCAATCTTGGGAAAACCATATATTCTATATCCTCAAAGGTAATGATGGTCTCTGTCCAAAGTGGCGCTTCCACACCCAAAATATTTTCCCTCCTGATCTGCGCTTCTAATTCGGTAGGATCCCAATTGTAAGCTTGATCCAGTTCTATGTAAGCCGCCCAGTGCAAACCCAAATGGGTGGTGGAATCATATTGCATATCCAGATAGGCCTTTACAGCCGGGGACATCAAAACCTGTGAACCCTGTTCGATGGCAAGGATGGCATTTTCAGCCTTAGCCCAATATTGTGCGACGGAAGTGGGAAGCAATTTAGCATGGGCCACTTCATCCCAACCCAAGGTCTTCTTTCCATATTTGCTTACAATAGCCTGTGCTTTTTCGATAAAAGGAATATAATCTTCCATAGCCGTCACATGGGACTCGTCCCCACCAATATGGAAATATGGCCCTGGGGTCATCTCGGAAATTTCTCGGATAACATCATCGATGAACTGATAAGTGACCGGATTATTGGTGTCGAAAGTGGAGAAACCCACTTCAATACCTGTATGGTAAGGTGTGGCTTTTGGATCCTCCTCCAAACCCAGCGCTTTCCTGTCTATTGGCACTGCTGTTTTTTCAGGAACAGTGATTCCGGGATTCAGGATACCATAAGCATTCAAAGCGGAATTGGTATGACCGGGCATATCGATTTCAGGTACAATGGTAATGAACCTGCTCTGTGCATAGCGTACGATTTCTTTGTAATCTTCCTGGGTATAAAAACCACCTTCGCCCCCTCCTACCTGATTGGCTCCGCCAATCGTAGTCAATAAAGGCCAGGATTTGATCTCAATCCTCCAACCCTGATCATCGGAAAGGTGCAGGTGCAGGTGATTGATTTTATAAACCGCAATCTGGTCTATCAATTTTTTGACATCCTCTACAGAAAAGAAATGCCTGGCCACATCCAGCATCATGCCTCTATAAGCATACTCCGGATGATCCTGTACAGTTCCCGTAGGAATCAAAAACTGATTACCGGATCCTTTAGAACTTCCTCCATGAGCAGGCACCAATTGTTTCAAAGTTTGAATACCGTAAAAAAGACCTTCTGGTGCCGGAGCAGCAATCAATATTTTCTTGTCAGAAATACTTAAGCTATATCCTTCCTCATGAGGAGAAGCACCTGCATCCAAACTCAGGATAATGGAATTGTCTTTTTCCTCCTGTCCGATGGACAAGTTCAATCCTGTCAAATTCCCAAGGGCTGATTTCAGGTACTCAGCGACCGGTTCCAGCTGGGAAGGATCCGAAGAAAGTACGATGGCTGTTTTACTGCTCAAGGTAAAACTGCCGGCCTCTGGTGCTACTGACACAGGGATGGGAATGATACTGTGTTTATCCAAAGGAATTACTTCCTGCTTTTTCCCGCAGGAAAAGCCCAAGATGGCCAAAGCAGTCATAAATAGCATGTTTTTTAATTGCTTCATAGTAGAAACTTTTTTAGGGTCTAAGTCGATTTCAAACTTACTTAATTTTTTTAATTAAGCCTTTACCATTTATCGAAAAGTTAAAATAACCTTTCAGCTAATCCATTTATCATCTCATAAATCCACCTTTCCTAAAATGCTTCGTGATGCCTGATTGAAGACATTTTTTTATAAATTGTTCCGGGAAATTCCCAGTTCAAAAAATCAAAAACCACCTTCTATATGAAAGATACAGAAAATTCATCCCCTAATTCCAGAAGGGATTTTATCAAGGCCTCCGCCACTGCCCTTGCCGGGTTTTATTTTGTACCGAGACATGTGCTTGGTGGCCCGGGTTACGTTGCGCCTTCTGATCGCTTAAGGGTTGCAGGCATAGGAGTAGGCGGCATGGGGGCCGGAGATGTACGCGGTGTATTTGCGTCCGGAAAAGCGGATTTTGTAGCCCTCTGCGATGTAGACGATCTCCGTGCCAAAGGCAGTGTAGAAGCCCATCCCAAAGCCAAATTTTATAAAGATTATCGCATCATGCTCGATAAAGAGCATAAAAATATTGATGCGGTCACCATATCCACCCCTGACCATATGCATGCGGTGCAGGCCATGGCTGCCATGCAACTGGGGAAACATGTCTATGTACAGAAGCCCCTCACGCACAACATTTACGAGGCCAGGATGCTGACAGAAGCGGAGAAAAAATACAAGGTAGTCACCCAGATGGGCAACCAAGGTTCCTCTGGCGATGGGGTACGCCAAATGGTAGAGTGGTACAATGCTGGACTGATCGGGGAAGCTACACGGGTATATTGCTGGACGGACCGGCCCGTTTGGCCACAGGGCATTCCCTGGCCTTCGGCTACAGCTACTCCACCGGCCAATCTGGACTGGGACCTATGGCTTGGTGTAGCACAATACAAGGATTATGTGGAAAACCTTCATCCTTTCAACTGGAGGGGCTGGTGGGATTACGGCACCGGAGCTTTGGGTGACATGGCCTGCCACAATATGGAAGCTCCCTTTAGGGTGCTGGGATTGGGCTATCCTGTCGCTGCGGAATGCAGTGTGGGTTCAGTCTACATAGGTGAATTCCAGCGAGGTTATTTCCCGGAAAGCTGCCCTCCTTCATCGCATATTACGCTCCGCTTCAAGCGGGAAGGCAAAGATGACCTGCTGTTCCACTGGATGGACGGCGGCATACAGCCCAGCAGACCGGATGAACTGGGCCCCAATGAAGTGATGGGCGATGGGGGAAATGGCGCGATTATCGAAGGCACCAAAGGCAAAATGATGTGCGGTACTTATGGGGCAAACCCACAACTCCTTCCTACCTCTAGAACAAAAGAAGTCAATGTAGCGCAAACAGAATACCGGGTACCGGGCGGTTCAAGCGGACATTACAACAACTGGGTGGAAGCCTGTATTGCAGGGTATGGCAGCAAGGAATTTGAGCGTTTGAGTTCGCCTTTCTCCATAGCCGGTCCCTTGACCGAATCTGTGCTGATGGGCAACCTTGCTATCCGTAGCTATGACTACAGAGAGCCAAGGAATGACGGTTCCAACCGTTTCAACTATCCGGGTAGAGGCATACAGCTTGTTTGGGACGGTCCCAATATGAAAGTCACCAATTTCGAGCCTGCCAATCAGTTTGTAAAAAGAGAATACAGAGAAGGCTGGAGTTTGTAATCATTCAATGATTTCTTTTAAACTAAGGTTATTGGAATCTTTCATAGGAAATGTTCTATCTTTTTCCTTTTGCCTTGGCTCTTAAAATAGCTCTTATGTAGAATAATCTATTTAAATAAAGTTAGCCATTTAAAACCATAAACCATTCAAAAGCCCTTAGCCCTCCGCTTCGGGCTTTTTTTATTCCTTCCGGGAAGCGACTTAATTCTATCTCAGCAGCTTTTTAGAATTCATTTTGGAAAAAATTACTCTGCTTAAGGTATTTTTTGATAATTTGACATTTGTTAGTTTTGGAATAAATAGGCTTAGTTAAGGAATAGATGGAGCATAGATTGGATTTGTTAGGGGGGGTATAAAAAGGTGGTGAAGCCAGCGAAAGGAAAAAAAGCCTTATAGTTACCTTACCGGTTACTCTTTTGAAAGAACCTGAAAAATATAACCCGTCCTATCAGCCATATGCCTTTACAGCAGATAAAGAGCCCTTTGGAAGATCTGAATTAATAGGATGGATAAACCAGACATATTTATTTATTAATTCAGGCAAATAATATCTGGAAAAAGCAGACAGATAAGTAAGTTATTGCTTCTTGTAAAAAGACAGACAACCAAAAATGAAATCCGGTAAGACAAAAAAATATTCCTGATTCATGGAAACCTAAATGAGCACCTGAAACTGTCATACAAAAAAACACCAGCCAACAACAAGTTTTTTTGTCAGGAGGGTTCAAGTGAAAAATTATACGGTAGAAATTCTACTAAATTTGAAAAATATCAGGTATTGCGTTTCGATTCAATTCATTCCAGCAAAATAAAAAGAAATGACATTCAAAGAATTTATTGACCGCTTTGATTTTGAAGATTCCATAGTCCTACTGGAAGGCAAGCGTGATGTCCAGGAAGCAGACAAGGAAAAGCTGACTGCTTTGGGTAAATTATTAGCTTCCAGCTCTATAAAAATGATTTTTAGAAGCGGAAATGCAGAAGGGGCCGACCAATGGTTTTCTGAAGGGGTAACTGCTGTTGACCCCAAAAGGTTACAGGTCATTACCCCCTATGCTGGGCTTAGGGCCAAGACCAATAAGGCCTATGAAACCTTATCCCTGGATGATATCAACCTGGCTTCAAAGCCTGAAGTGATATTCCATTCAAAAAGCAATAAAAAAACAGAAAAGCTGATTGATAAATTTGCATCAGGAGAGAAAAACCGGTACACCATCAAGGCGGCCTATATCATACGGGATACCATTAAAGCCATCGGAACGGAAGAAATAAAGCCTGCAACTTTTGGGATTTTTTATGATGACCTAGAAAACCCAAAAACAGAGAGAACCGGTCATACCATGAATGTATGTGAGCAAAACAACATTCCTGTCATCGACCAAAGAATATGGTTCAACTGGTTGAATGAATAGAAAAATTTTCTTTTCTGAATCTTTTTGCAACATCTTTTAAACTTGGTCTTATTTGTTTTGCTTTTTCCCAATGGAGGGTCATTACTTGATCCTTAGTATCAAATTCCGAAAGTCAAAAGTTAGTAAAGCCTAGGCCTATCTTTTTTTTTGTATTTTGGATTGGGCTATCTCCATTCATTCATGTCAAATTTCAGGATCCAAAAATTCCCCGATTCCAGAATGGCCAGTAATTGATCCGTGAAATACTAAAAATGTCTATCTTATTGGATCATGATGTGATGGACGGAGCCCCTATGGCCAGGTTTGTTGCCGAGTTGAGTAAGAATATTGAAAGAGGATTGAATTTATAGGATTGGATAGTGAAAGCTTAATTTTTTTAACCACAAAGGCACAAAGAAAATTGGAAAGGATTTTGGCATAAAATCCAGCGATTTTCTTTTCGACCCCAATGGGGACAAACCTCCCATTCTTTCCCTGTCCATGTTTCAAGACCTTCTAACCCTTAAACCTTAAGATTTAAACAAACCTGACTTTTCAGGCCATTAAGCTTAGAACCTGTTATCTAAGTTTTTTCTTCAAGAACTCCTATTTTTTTGAAGCTTTCGCATCAAGCATGTATTTTTACACAAACCTATTGACCTATGCCCAAAATTTCCCTGATCCCTTTTCTGGTATTTTCTATTATTTTCCATAGCGTTTCTCAAAATAGTGAACCGCTCAAACTCTGGTACAAGCAGCCCTCCGGCAATACTTGGGAAAATGCCCTTCCCATTGGTAATGGCCGCTTGGGCGCAATGGTTTATGGAAATGTGGAAGAGGAAATCATCCAACTCAATGAAGAAACCGTCTGGTCCGGGAGCCCCAACAGGAATGACAACCCTGATGCTCTGGCAGCACTGCCTGAAATTAGGGCTTTGATTTTATCAGGGGAATACAAAAAAGCGGAACAATTGGCCAGGGAAAAAATACAGACCAAAAAATCGAATGGTCAAATGTACCAACCTGTTGGCAATCTTCTGCTGAAATTCCCTGGACATAAGACTTACCAAGATTTTTACCGGGAATTGGATATAGAGAATGCCATCACCAGGACCCAATATTCCGTAGATGGTGTCACCTTCACGAGAGAGATTTTCGCTTCCATTCCCGATCAGGTGATTGTCATTCGTTTGTATGCAGACCAAGCCGGAAAACTGAATTTTCAGGCAAGGTTTACCAGTCCTCATACTTCTGCCCTATTTGCCAGTGAAAAAGATTCCCGTTTGTCGGTTTCCGGAACCACTTCCAGCCATGAAGGTGTGGAAGGCTTGGTGAGGTTCAGGGGAATCGCTTATTTTAAAAATATGGGTGGGCAAATGAAAACTATCGGGGAGAACCTGGAAGTCCAAAACGCCGATGAAGTTCTGATTTTTATATCCATGGCAACCAATTTCAACAGCTACAAGGATATTTCCGGAAATGAAATCCAGCGCGCTGAGGAATACCTTGCTAAAGCAATCCAAAAGCCTTATGAAGCATTAAAGCAAGCGCATATCAAAAAATATAAATCCTATTTCGATAGGGTCAGTCTGGATTTGGGGAAAACGGAGGCCATCCAGCTCCCCACTGACGAAAGACTGAAAAACTTTAAATCCAAACCTGATCCGCACCTGGTAAGTCTGTATTTTCAGTTTGGGAGGTACCTGTTGATATCTTCCTCCCAGCCGGGTGGACAGCCGGCAAACCTCCAGGGCATTTGGAACCATAGACTCTATCCACCATGGGACAGCAAGTATACCATCAATATCAACGCCCAAATGAATTATTGGCCGGCTGAAAAAACCAACCTGTCCGAGCTACACGAGCCTTTCTTGAAAATGGTAGAAGAGTTGGCTGTTACAGGAAAACAGACCGCAAAAGACATGTATGGAGCCCGAGGTTGGATGGCACATCACAACACCGATATCTGGAGGATTACTGGCCCTGTGGATGATATTTTCTGGGGCATCTGGAATGGAGGCGGAGCCTGGGTTAGTCAGCACTTGTGGGAACACTACCTGTACACGGGAGATATGGATTTCCTTCGCCGTATATACCCTGTTCTAAAAGGTGCTGCGGAGTTCTACATAGACTTTTTGGTTCCCCATCCAGATCATGATTGGTTGGTGGTCAATCCTGGAACCTCCCCGGAAAACGCCCCTCAGGCACATGAAGGCACCTCCCTTGATGCCGGCACTACCATGGACAACCAACTTGTCTTTGACGTTTTCAGTACCGCTTTAAGGGCAGGTGAATTGATTGGAGAGGACAAGGGCTTTTTGGACTTATTGATGCAGCTTAGGGAAAAACTTCCTCCTATGCACATAGGAAAGCATGGTCAACTTCAGGAATGGCTGAAAGATATCGATGACCCTGAAGACAAACACCGGCATATCTCCCATCTTTATGGACTATATCCTTCCAATCAAATTTCACCTTACTTTACACCTGAATTGGCCAGTGCTTCCAAAACTACCCTGATTCACAGAGGGGATATTTCTACCGGTTGGAGCATGGGCTGGAAAGTCAATTGGTGGGCAAGATTGCTGGATGGGAATCATGCCTATAAACTCATTGAAAATCAATTGAGCCCTGTTACAGGGGATTTTGAGGCAGGAGGATCCTATAACAACCTTTTTGACGCCCATCCCCCTTTTCAGATTGATGGTAATTTTGGTTGTACTTCAGGAATTGCTGAAATGTTGCTTCAAAGTGCAAACGGTGAAATTCATATTTTACCTGCATTACCAGATGTCTGGCCCCATGGCAAAGTGACCGGTCTGAAAGCAAGGGGTGGTTTTGAGATTGTAGAATTGAGCTGGAAAAACGGAAAAGTTGAAAAACTCATTATCAGATCAGGCTTGGGAGGAAATCTTAGAATAAGAACTGCTGAAGCACTGGTTTTGGAAAATGGAAATTCACCAGGTCAGGCAAAAGGATCGAATCCTAATCCCTTTTATTTTGTAGAGACCACTCCGCCTGCGGTAATTTCAGCCCTCGCAAATGTACAATTACTGGAACAAAAGGAAACGGTGGTGTATGATATTCCCACAGAAAATAACCAAGTTATTGTCCTACATTCCCGAGAGTAGTATTTTTTTGATTGAATTCACACCAAACCTTATAAAAAGCAAAAAATGAAAGCTATTATATTGCAAGAGGCCGGAAATCTAAAAGCCCAAATACAGGATATACCGGAGGAACTTGAAGGTCATGAAGCTCTGGTTAAAGTCCATAGAATAGGGATCTGTGGGACTGACATTCATGCTTTTAAGGGCAGACAACCCTTTTTCTCCTATCCGAGGATCTTGGGACATGAACTGGGGGTCGAGGTGATTGCACTTGGAGAAACGGTTACTCACTTAAAGCCGGGGGATAGATGCTCCGTAGAACCTTATTTCAACAGAAGCATCGACCAGGCTGTAAGAAGCGGCAAAACCAATTGCGGGGAAAAGATTTCCGTTTTTGGGGTCCACGAGGATGGAGGAATGAGGGAATATTTTAAAATTGATGCCAGATATCTCCATCCTTCTTCAAAGTTAAGCTATGAACAATTGGCATTGATTGAACCACTCGCCATTGGTTACCATGCCATCCAAAGAGCCTCACCGGATCCAGAAGATAAAATATTGGTTATTGGTGCAGGGCCTATTGGGATGGCTACAGCACAGTTTGCTGTCTTATCAAGTAAGGAAATAGTGGTGATGGACATGAATGCCGAAAGGCTTGCCGTTTGTAAATCAAATCTCCCCATCAAAGATACCATTCAGATCAAAGACCCGGATTTCCCAATAGTTGATGCGTTAAAAAAAGTCTTTGAGGGAGACCTTCCTACTGTAATATTGGATGCTACAGGCAATCCGGACTCTATGAAAAAAACCTTGGAATTGGCCGCTCATGGGAGTAAAATAGTATTCATCGGACTTTTCCAGGGAGATTTCTGCTTTCATGATCCACTTTTTCACAAGAAAGAGATCACCTTGATGGCCAGTAGAAATGCCCTAGGAAAAGATTTTAAAGAAATCATCCATCTTATTGAAAACGAAAAAATCAATACTGACTTTTGGATTACCCACCGTGTTTCATTTGACGATTTACCGGATCAGTTTGAAAAACTCTTTTTCGGAAAGGAATCCGTGATCAAAGCTATGGTTGATCTGTAAAAAAACTTTAAGAAACCTTGGGTTTTATCCTGGGTTTCTTTAAGGTTTTACCACTTCGTATTTATTTTCCCTTTTTCAATTTATTCAAGGGGTACTATTTTTTCATGGTTTCCATTCACTGAGATTCAACTTTGGAAATTCCACTCCGAAATTTCCACTTTTTAAGGGTTAATAATCTCCGACATCCGACTTCCTAACTTCGCCTTTGACACCCTCCTATCGCTATCAAGCAGCCAAATCCTGCTCCCTGAAGTCTATTTCAAAACTCGCCCCGGGATGCGGTACGATCCTGAGCTGTCCATTGATCTGACGGGTCAAAGTTCGGACAAGTTTCAAACCCAAAGATTTGGTGTTGTCAATATCCAGGTTTTCGTCCAGCCCCTTACCTGTATCCTTGATCAAAAGCTTATAAGCTCCCGGCTCCTTCTGTGAGAACACAATATTGATTTCGCCAAAATCCCTGTCTTCAAAGGCATATTTCAGTGAATTGGAAAGTAGTTCATTGGTAATCAACCCCAATGGAATGGCCATGTCCATATCCAGGCTGATGTCCTCTGCGGCAATATTTACCTGAATCTGCTTGTCAGACCTGTAAGTTTGAGTTAAAAAGTCACTTAACTGCTGCATGTATTCCTGCATGTTGATTCTGGAGAGATTTTCATACTGGTATAGTTTTTCGTGGATCAAGGCCATGGTTTTCACCCTGCTCTGACTTTCCTTCATGGCATCTTTCATCTTGTCATCTTTGAGGCTTCTGGTCTGCATGCTCAAAAGGCTGGAAATGATCTGCAGGTTATTTTTCACACGGTGATGGATTTCCTTCAGCAGCAGTTCACGCTCCGCATTCTGTTTGGCTATTTCCCTGTTTTTGTCCTCCAGTTCAACATTATGTTTCTTTCGGATACTTGCCTGCCTGAAAAACAGTCCTGCCATAACAAGGAAAATAACAAGCCCGGTTAAACTGGCATAAATCTGCGCCTGTTGTTTTTGGGCAAGAAGGCTTTGGATTTCTTTTTCCTGTTCCAAAACTGCTATTGCCTGATCTTTTTTGGCTGTTTCATATTGGGTTTCCAATTCGGACAATTGTTTGTTTTTGGTTTCATTGAATACAGAATCTTTGTAAGACTGATGAAGGGTCAAGTAATCAAAGGCATTTTTATAATCCCCTCTACGCTGATAGGCTTCTGCCATACCCTGATAGGAGTCCCGAATCCCAACCAGGTCTTTGATTTCTTTTCTTATGGCCAATGATTTCTCCATGTATTCCAGGGCTGCATTTGTATTTCCGAGTTTATTGTTGGCATATCCAATATTGAAAAGGAAACCCGCATACCTTTGGGAGCCATTATCAGAAAACTGATCCAGGGCTTTCTTAAATAGCTGAATCGCTGCTTGATAATTTTCTTTTTTGAACTCCACATTTCCCAAAATGCCATAAGCAATGCCTATATCCTCTTTTAAACCATTGGGTTCATAGAATTCAAGGCTTTTTCGGGCATAAAAAACAGCAGAGTCCAGATCCCCATAGGTATAATGGTATTCGCTTAAATAATAGTCCAGATTTGCCAGATCATAAAGATTCGGGCTGTTTTTCATGTACAATTTAGATGTCAACAATGCCTTGTACTGCTTTTCAGACTCCCCTTTGTAGGAGTACAATTCAGATAGGCGGTTGTGGATTTTAGCCAACAAATTGGAGTTTTGATTGTGCTCAGCGATTTTTAGTGCTTTGAGCAAGAATTGCAGTCCTTCGTCCTGCCTGTTCAATTTATCCAAAACCATGTATTTATTCATATAAAAACCCACCCACCGGATTTCCATAGAATCCAGATAACTGCTCAACAATTCCTCTGTTTTTAAAAAATTATCTAATGCTGTCGCATTTTGTGATTGTCTGTAAAATGGTCCGGTTAAAAAAATCAAAAACCTTTGGATCCAAATCCTGCCCTCCAGTTTCCTGTATATGATACAATGTTGTCTTGGCTTTTTCAACATCCTTTTTTTCCAACTGGGACCAAAAGGCTTTTTCATAATAAGACAAGGAGTCTGTCACCCATGTACTTTGCTTGGAAAGCACTGCTTGTGACAGGAAAATACCTACAAAAAGGAATAAAATTTGAATTATACGTTTCATTGTGCCGGATTAAAAGTTTCTAAACGAAGCTTTTGAACAATTATCATATACATCATCAGGGCGCATCAATCGCCTAAAGTTTACTTAAATATAGGAATTTAAACCCAATAGCTTATACCTATGTCCTGTTTTTCTGGCTAACAGCCTATTACTTGAATATGTGAAAAACTGCCTTTTGACCCAAAAGGCAGTTAGTAGTTAAAAAAGCTTTTGCAAAAAATTTCAATTTCTTAGGGCAAACCTAACCGGAATCTGATAGGCCACTTCCCTTGGTTCTCCGTTTTGTCTGGCTGGAATCCAGTCCGGCATGCTCTCCACCAAACGAAGCGCTTCGGCATCCAAATTGGGGTGTACACCTTGGGATACATAAGGGTTTAAGATTTTCCCCTCTTTGGAAATTCTAAAATTCACCAAAACCGTTCCTTCCAATCTTTGCTTGAATGCCAGTGCAGGATATTTGATTTCTGAATTGATAAAAGTAGCCATGGCTTCTTGCCCCCCAACAAAGGCCGGTAGTTCCATTTCTCTCAGTTTGATTTCCATGTTGGAACTGTTTTTGGCAATTAGGTTGTCACCTTGAGAAAATGCAGTAAAAGCTGTCAAAAAGACCAATACGAAGAATGCTGCTGTAGTTTTCATGATTCATTTGTTTAGGTTGTCAAAACTTATGAATGAATCTACCTACAATACCTTCACGATGAATTACCTCTGGGAAGAACGCGCAGCAATTGTGAAAGAAGTGCTAAAAAATGTCAATTTGGCTTTCTTTCAGAATTAACATTTTTAAATTACCGGGCTGCTAACAACTATCATCAAAGTGTCTTTATCTGGTGCAGTAACCAACTGTATTGGTTCCTACTGATGGGGATTTCTTTTCCTGCGATGTGCACAGATTCCGCTTGAATGCCTTCAATCTCTTCCAGATTGATCAAAAAAGATTTGTGCACCCGGACAAAACGGTTGGTATCCAGCTTGCCTTCCAGTTCTTTCAAAGTAGACCGGATGACAAATTTTTTATCTTTGGTATGGACCTGGGTATAGTTCGCATCTGCTTCAAGGTAAATGATATCCTGAAGTTTGAGTTTCACCAACATGCCATTGGTCCTGATAAACAGACTGTCTTTAAGTACAAAATCATCAGAATTTTCCTGATTTTCTTTTCTGGCCTTTTCCTTACCAAAATTGGACATGGCCATTTCAATTCCTGCCAAAATCTCCCTTTCATTAAAAGGCTTTACCAAGTAGCCATAAGGATTGACCTCCTTGGCCCTGTTGATGGTCTGAAGGTCTGCATGGGATGTCAGCATGATAAAAGGCAGGTGATATCGTTCATTGATATCAGCTGCCAGTTCAATTCCGTCTCTCCCTCCTTTGATTTGTACATCAAGGAGCGCAAGATCCGGGGATTTTTCCTCAATCATGGCCAAAGCTTCCCGGGCACTGATGGCAATACCAACTACTTCATATCCCAAGTCTTCTAAGGTATCCTTCAAATCCTCGGCAATGACCAGTTCATCTTCAACAATTAAAATTTTAATCTTATTCACTTCTTAATCAGGAATGATGAAAAATCAAGTGCAAAGCATTGGCCCTCACTTCAATAATCTCCCTTAATTTAGTTGTAAACACCCAAAATCAAAACAAAGCAGGAAAAAAAGGAGCAAAGGCAATTCAAAAACCCACTTCCATGAATTCCTAAATCCCTTAACTCCTTCTTGGTTCTTGCTTCTAAAGTCTAATCTCTAGATTCTAAAATTCTCCCTTTTAATTTCTCCCATCTGGCTTCTCTTTTACCAGTACTTCGCAGGCTTATCCTTAGGAGGAATGGTTTTCAAGATAAACTGTCTGACATCCTCATTGGAATTTTTCAAATCTTCCGCTCTCAGGTACATCATGTGACCACTTCTGTAACCTTTGAAGCTCATCCTGTCCTGTAGTTTGCCGGCAGGATCCATCTGCCACATGTTGTATTTCGCATTGAAATAATCTGTACCGCCATCAAAATAACCGGACTGGGTCATCACATGCAGGTAAGGGTTCTGTAACATGGCCTGGGCCAATTGGTTTCCAGTATTGTCATTGCTCCTGTCCCAAGGATGTACCGGACCAAATAGGTAATATGTCAGATCGGTATCGTATTTAAGGATGTTTTTGGCATAGTAGTTCATGGCAGGAGAGAAAGCATGGTTCCAAGCTGTCAAAGCAGGATCATAGTCGTACCTTTCACCGGCATCTGTTTGGTCAATACCTCTGTATCGGCTGTCCAAACGTCCTACTGTCAATCCCTTGTCACGCATCAATTCTTTCCAAAAGAAACTGGTAGGAACAGCCAGGGCATGCTGAAGAAAAACCTCTTCGCTGATTCCAGAATAATACGCCATCTTTTTAGCAATGGCCTTTCTTTCGGCAGGATCTAATGCACCACCTTTGGCAATGGCAGGCAACACTGTCTCCAAGGTATATTTTTCTACCTCTGGCAAGATATCATCCAAATCTTTGGACTGTAGGTCAGCAGGAAGGACTTTGTGGTACCAGGCAGTAGCTGCATAATAAGGCAAGTAATTGGCCTTGGCTACTGGACCGCTTCTGTCGAGTCCTAGACCTGTTGGAGAAACCAATATTACCCCATTCAGGTACATCCAATGGGAATTTTGGAGTTCGTAAGCCAAACCGGAAACCCTGGTCGTACCATAACTTTCTCCAATCAAATATTTAGGTGATTGCCATCTGTTTTGCCTGGTCACGAAAGTTTTTACCCAATCTGCCAGGTATTTCACATCAGAGTTGATCCCAAAAAAGGTAGATCTCGGGGTTTCTTTATCCACTATTCTGGAGTAACCCGTGTTCACCGGATCAATGTATACGATATCGGCCACATCCAAGATGGAGTGCGGATTTTGCTTCACACCATAAGGCTGCAATGGATAGCCTTCGTCATCGATGTTAAGCACATATGGGCCTGTGTAGGCAAGGTGCATCCAAAGGGAGCCTGAACCAGGACCTCCGTTAAAGGAAAATACCAACGGACGGGTGCTTTTATCTGTCACATCGGTCCTTTCATAATAAGTATAAAACAAAGTAGCGACAGCTTTGCCGTCCTCATTCCATACAGGCATGGTACCTGCAGTGGCTTTGTAAGGAACACGGCTGCCTTTGATAGTTACCGAACCGTTGGTAACCGAGGCTGATTCAACCTTGATTTCTCTTGTTTCCTGCCCCTGAACCATCAGGATGCTGAAAACCAAAAAGCATAATGTGAGTAAGTGTTTTTTCATAGTGATATGTCCATTAAACGATTTAAATATACAAGATTTGGCAGTGATGCTGCCCTAATTTACACAGAGGGATAAGTGTCCGTGATAAATGGGGCAAACCTCGGAATCATTGATAAGATGGAACCTGAATTAATGAAACCACCAATGAATTAGGATGAACCCGAATAAGAAGGTCCACGAGCACCACGAATTTCACTAATACCCTTATTTTTTTTGTGGTCATTTAGTTTCTTGGTTTTTTATTTCATGTAAATGGAAATTGCCCTCAACGCTCAATTTTCCACAGACGGTTGCCCTTTAAAGGATCAAAATGATAGTTTCGAGGCCAATATTATAATGAGACATGAAGAAACTTTACCTCTTATTTATTTGCTGGTTCAGCTTGGGAAGTCTAGTTGCCCAGGAAGTCCCAACCAAAGGAAATTACGAACTCGCTGCGCGTTTTTCTCCCGAGAAACTTAAAAAGATGATTTTCAGCACCTCAGTGGATGCCCATTGGTTGAAAAAATCAGACCGTTTTTGGTATGAATACGAAACCACTGAAGGTAAAAACTGGTACATCGTCAATCCTGCGACCAAGACCAAATCAAAGCTATTTGACAATGACCGCTTGGCTGCTGAAATCACCAAAGTGGTAAGGGATCCTTTTGATGGACAACATCTGGATATTTCCAACCTGAAATTTCTGGAAGATGAAAACACCATCGAGTTTAAGGTGAAAAGTACCCAAGATGTCATCAAAAAAGACTGGGAAGAAATAAAAGCCAAAAACAGGAATGCCAAGGATTCCCTGGAAAAGAAAACTTTTGTATTTCGCTACAACATCAACACCCAGGTACTCACAGAAATCAAGGATCCTGAGGAGGAAGCCAAAAGGTTATCATGGGCCAATATCTCTCCCGACTCTTCCAAGGTGGTATTTGCCAAAAATGACAACCTCTATTGGATGGATAAGGCTAACTTCCTCAAAGCCGTAAAGGATGAAAAGGACAGCACCATCGTTGAATATCAGTTGACAACAGATGGGGAAAAAGACTACTCCTACGGAAGCGGGGGCCGTGGGGAAGACAATGAAGAAGAGGAAAAAAACAAAGACAAAAGGAAAAGGGCCAATATACTTTGGTCTTCAGATTCCAAACAGTTTGTCCTTACACGCTCGGATTCCAGAAAGGTAAAAGACCTTTGGGTGATCCATAATACCAGAGACCCCCGGCCAACTTTGGAAACCTATAAGTATGCCATGCCTGGAGAAAAAGAGCAGCCCATTGCTGAGCTTTATCACTATTCCTTTGATTCCAAAAACCTAACCAAATTGGATGTGGCCACTTTCAAAGACCAGACCATTGGCCTATGGTCAGAAAGCATTCCTGCATCCAATAGAGATGATGACTTCAAACCGGTAAAATGGTTGGGGGATAATAACTTCTTCTACTTTTCCATCACATCCAGGGATTTAAAGCGTATAGATATCTGTCGCTGGAATATCAAAGAAGGAAAGAAAGAGGTAATCGTAGAAGAAAGAAGCAACACTTACATCGACATCCAAAAACCGGAAATCATCAATAATGGTGCTGAAATGATTCACTGGTCAGAAAGAGATGGCTGGGGACATTTCTACCTGTACGGAACCAATGGCCAACTCAAAAGACAGTTAACCTCTGGACCTTTCCACACAGAAAGTATAGAGAGGGTTGATGAAAGGGCCAGGATCTTATATTTCACGGCCAATGGAAAGGAAAAAGGAGAAGATCCTTATTACCTCCATTTGTATAAAGTAAGTTTGAACGGTGGCCCCATCACATTGCTCAATCCAGGGGACTACAACCATGAAGTTTCCCTTAACGACAAAGCTACCTTCTTTGTAAATAATTTCAGCAGGGTCAATACCGTTCCTGCCTCTGCTCTATTTGACAATATGGGAAGGAAAGTGATGGACTTGGAAACCGCAGATTTAAGTTCCCTTTTTGCTGCCGGATACAAGTTCCCGCAAACCTATAAAGTCAAAGCAGATGATGGCATCACTGATCTTTATGGTGTCATGTACTTGCCCTTTGATTTTGATAGCACCAAGAAATATCCGATCATTCAGTATGTCTATCCCGGCCCCCAGACCGAAGCCGTGAACAAATCCTTTGGCAGGGCCATGGACAGGATTGACCGCCTGGCACAGTTCGGTTTCGTGGTCGTGACCATAGGCAACAGAGGCGGTCATCCTGCCCGTTCAAAATGGTACCATAATTATGGTTATGGCAACTTAAGAGATTACGGTCTGGCAGACAAAAAGGCCACCGTGGAGCAATTGGCCGATAGGCATTCCTTTATTGATAAATCCAGGGTAGGAATCCATGGACATTCCGGCGGTGGATTTATGTCTACGGCTGCCATGTTGGTCTACCCTGATTTCTTTAAGGTGGCTGTATCTTCGGCAGGCAATCATGAGAACAACATCTACAACCGCTGGTGGTCAGAGAAGCACCATGGTGTAAAAGAAGTCATCACCCCTAAAGGAGATACCACCTTCATTTACCAAATTGAAAAGAATCCAGATATAGCCAAAAATCTCAAAGGAAGGTTACTTTTGGTAACAGGGGACGTGGATAACAATGTACATCCAGCCAATACCATCCGGATGGCCAATGCCTTGATCAGAGCCAACAAGCGCTTTGACTTCATCATTCTGCCTAGCCAAAGACATGGTTTTGGGGATATGACCGAATACTTCTTCTGGAGAATGGGAGATTATTTTGTGCAGCACCTCTTGGGTGACAACACCCCTCCCCCTGTGGATATGCTGGAAATACAGCGGGAAAAGCCGCAAACAAAGTAATAACTTGTGAAAACTAACAACATCAAAGCCCTCTGCTCAAAAATTAAAGACAGAGGGCTTTTTTTAAAAATTCCCTTTGAAAATCGAAACTTTAAAAGTCAAAAAATCCTTTTATTTGTAATTCCCGCCACTGTTCAGGAATCCTGTTGATTTTGCCGGATTTTTGCGAACTTGGATTACAAATTGAATCAAAAGCATGCTGAAAGACCAACACAATAGGATACACGACTACCTCAGAATCTCACTTACCGACAGTTGTAACTTCCGTTGTGCCTACTGCATGCCCAATGAGGAAATCGAGGTTCTCCCCCACTCCCACCTGATGTCTACAGCAGAGATTGATCAAATAGCCGGGATTTTTGTTGAGCAGGGCATCAAGAAAATCAGGCTGACCGGTGGTGAGCCTTTGGTAAGAAAGGAGTTTCCTGATATCCTGAAAAGCTTATCTAAATACCCGGTAGAACTGACCATGACTACCAATGGCATCCTGGTGCACAAGCATATCGAAGCCATGAAAGCGGCTGGTATGCGCTCCCTCAATGTCAGTTTAGACTCCCTGAACAGAGAAACTTTTTTCAAATTAACCAAAAGAGACCAACTGGAACAGGTTTGGAACAATATCCTGCTACTGCTTAGGGAGGGGTTTAGAATCAAAATCAATGCTGTCGCACTCAATGGCATCATAGAAAACGAGATTCTTGATTTTGTAGCTTTGACAAAGGACTACCCTCTCCATGTACGTTTTATTGAATTCATGCCCTTTTCCGGCAATCACTGGAAAGTAGATAAAGTAATTACAGCCAGGCAGATGTTGGAAATGGTGCAAACAAAATTTGAAGTGACCAAGCTCCATGATGAACCCCATGCCACAGCCAAGAAATACCATATCCCAGGTCATAGGGGGACCTTTGCTTTTATTACTACCATGAGTGAACACTTTTGCGGGGACTGTAACAGACTGAGGATCACGGCTGATGGAAAAATGAAAAACTGTCTGTTTGGTAAAGAAGAAATGGATCTATTGGGAACATTGAGGCAGGGCAAAGACATTTTGCCGCTGATCAAGCTTTCTGTTCAGAGAAAACATGCCATGCTGGGAGGCCAGTTTACACCGGAATTCCAAAAAACTGAGGCTGAAAAAATTGTAAACCGAAGTATGATAAAAATCGGAGGTTGATAAAATTGAATACCGTTCAAAACAGGATGAGCAATCCTAAATATTAAATGGATTATGAGTATAGAGCGACATAAATTCAAGGTTTTGGCTTTTGGAATGATAGCGGAAAAGATACAAAGCAATGAAATAGAATTAGAGGGGATTCCAAGTACAGATGTATTGAAAGGCTATTTATTTCAACAATATCCCGCATTAAAAGACACCAAATTCGGCATTGCTGTAAATAGAAAACAAGTATCGGGTGACAGTCCCATCCCAAATGGAGCAGAGATAGCTTTATTGCCACCATTTTCAGGAGGTTGATATGAACAGGTTTTCCAGACAGACCATTTTACCGGGCTTTGGACAGGAAGCCCAAAAGAAACTCCAAAATTCCAGCGTTTTGGTCATTGGGGCTGGTGGATTGGGATGCCCTGCCATTCTCTACCTGGCTGCTGCCGGACTGGGACGTATTGGGATCATGGATGGGGATACGGTGGCTGAGAGCAATCTCAACAGGCAAGTGATTTATGGCGAAGCAGAAATCGGGATCAATAAAGCCCTAGCGTCCTCCCACTACCTAAAATCCAAATACAACGATATTCAGATTCAATATATCCCTGAATTTCTAAGCCCTTCGAATGCCGCAACTTTTATCAGTCAATACGATATCATTGTGGACGGTTCTGATAATTTCAGCACCAGGTACCTGGTCAATGACGCCTGTGTCTTATTGGGAAAACCTTTGGTTTTTGCAGCTATTTACCAAAACGAAGGACAAGTGGCTATTTTCAATGCTTTTGATGGAGCAGTCAATTACAGGGACCTTTATCCCGAACCTCCTAAAGAGAACGAAATCCCCAATTGCAGTGAGACGGGTGTATTGGGCGTTCTTCCGGGTATCATCGGAACCATACAGGCTGCGGAGACCATCAAATTTCTGACAGGATTTGGGGATACCCTTGTCAATAAAATGCTCTATTATAATCTCTTGAACCATCAGATTTATCAGGTCGAATTGACTAAAATTGAAAAATCAACCAGTTTTTTGCCCAAAAACCTGGACGAACTTGCTTCGCGGGATTATGCGCTCTTTTGTGATGCAGAAGAAGGTGTAAGGTGGAGGGATGCCTTGCGGGGACTGGAGATCAATCCTAAAAACATCCTGATTGATGTCAGGGAGCCTCATGAGACCCCACAACTTAGGGGATACAAATATTTGAATCTTCCCTTTTCTAATTCCTATGATATTTCTCCTGAAATTGAAAAAGCTGAAACTATTTTTCTGTTTTGTCAAACGGGTATCCGGAGCCTTAGAATGGCAAGGGAAATGAAAAAGAAACTTTCCGGAAAAAACGTTTATTCAATTCTTGGGGGTATTGAATCTCCTGAATCACCACTCAATTAAATCCCATGGAAAAGCAACGTAAACCAAAAAACATCTTTGTCGAAGGGCCTATCTCACCTGAGAAAATAGCCCAATCCATCGCCAACCACAGCAGCAAAACCGACATTGGAGGCCATAGCATATTCCTGGGTCAGGTCAGGGCCGATGAAAAAGAAGGTGGAAAAGTAAGGGCCATTGATTACACTGCCTATGAAGAAATGGCTTTGGAAAAAGCCTTTGAAATCAGGGAATCCATTTTTGCAAAGTATCCGCTCACTTGTATGCATATATACCACAGTTTGGGAGAAGTAAAAGTGGGGGAAATCTGCCTCTTTGTATTTACCTCCTCCAAACACCGTAAGGCGGCCATCGACAGCTGTGAAGAATTGGTGGAAAGAATCAAAAAAGAACTGCCGATTTGGGGCAAGGAATTGGTGGATAATGAAAAAGAAGTCTGGAAGGAAAACCAATAAAAATTGATTTTCTTTGTGCCAAAAATAGATCTCAGGAATTATGAAAATTATAGCCATAGGTAGGAACTACGCCGAACATATTGAAGAACTGAAAAATGAACGCCCCAGTGAACCTGTGGTTTTCTTAAAACCAGATACAGCAGTATTGAAGAACGGCGCTCCTTTTTATCACCCGGATTTTTCTCAAAATATCCACCATGAGGTGGAACTGGTGCTCAAGGTATGCAAGGAAGGTAAATATATCCAAAAGCAGTTTGCCCAAAGGTATTTTGACGAAATAGGTTTAGGGATTGATTTTACAGCAAGAGACCTCCAGGAGAAGTGCAAATCCAAAGGCTTGCCCTGGGAAATTGCCAAAGCATTTAATGGATCCGCTCCTGTCGGGGATTTTCTGCCTGTAGCTGAATTTAAAGACCTTAAGGACATTGATTTCCATCTCTTGATCAATGGTGAACTGAGACAAAAGGGAAATACTGCTATGATGTTATTTGATTTCGGAACCATCATTGAATATGTGTCCAAGTTTTTTACCTTAAAGAAAGGAGATCTGATTTTCACAGGGACACCTGCTGGTGTAGGGAAAGTCAACATTGGGGACCGTTTGGTAGGCTTTATTGGGGATAAAAAACTGCTTGATTTTGAAGTCAAATAAGCTATTTCTGCTATTTCTTCTTATTCCATTTTCTTTGGCAGCTCAGGATTACCTCTTTCCGGTAAAACCGGGACAGAGGAATTTGCTTGCCGGTAATTTCTCAGAAATCAGACCCAATCATTTCCATTCCGGAATAGATGTTAAAATCGGAGGTGTAGATGGGGAACCCATCTTATCGATTGCGGATGGCTATGTGTACCGCGTCAAGCTGTCCACTTATGGTTACGGCAATGTAGTCTACATCAAACACCCCAATGGTCAATCCTCTGTATATGCCCATCTTCGCAATTTCTCACCCAAAATCCACCAATACGTCAAGCAGGAAATTTACAAGGCTGAAAAAAATGAAATTGAATTGTTTCCTGATGCAGGCTTAATCCCTGTAAAAAGAGGAGAAATCATCGGCAATGGAGGAAATACCGGGAGTTCGGGAGGACCCCACTTGCACTTTGAAATCCGTGATTCCTTGGACAGGGCCATAGACCCATTTCAGTTTCGGTTTAGGGAAATAATTGACAACACCGCACCGGTATTGTTCCGTGTAGCTTTGAGGCCGTTGAATTTAGATTCAAGGGTCAACGGCAAATTTCAAAGGCAGGAATTTACTCCGGTGTTGGAAGGAAACCGCTATGTATTGAAAACACCTGTCAAAATCAGCGGTAAGGTAGGCTTAGAAGTGTATGCGATTGATAGAATGGATGATGTCAGCAATATCTTTGGTGTGCCGGTCTATGAATTGTTGGAAGACCAAAAGCCCGCCTTCCGGATTGACATCAATCATGTCGATTTCGAAAAGGGAAGATTTTTCCTGACCCATACCTACCAAAACAGATTTACCAGGCTCTACCTTCACCCCAATAACCCCATGCAAATTTACCAACCTGATACTTTGAAATCTGGAGCTATAGGGGCACTTCCCGGAGAAAAAAAACAATTGAGGGTGTTGATGAAGGATTATTTTGGAAATACCAAAACATTGGAATTCCAGGTTGAAGGAGAAGAAGCCCCTTTGTTTTTGGGAACTCAAACCACAGGCTCCAAGCGACTAGCAAGTTTAAGGTATGAAAGGGAAGTTATGGTCATAGAAGCAGGTCCCTCTTACTTTGGTTCGGTGGCAAAAGTTTTTGTGAATGGATTTGAAATGGACTTACCTCCTGCCTACACTGCCGATGGAATCAGAACCTATCTCTGGGACATGAATTATGGGATTCCTGATTCTTTGGATGTATGCACAGAATTGATCTATCCAAAAGTCAGCAAAAAAATTCCCTTCCGGGAGGAGTTATTTTTTACGAATCAGGATCTGGATATCCAATTTTGGGAAAACACCCTTTTAGACGATCTTTTTTTGCGGGTTGAAAAAAAAGATTATGCACTGACTATTAACAGCCCTTCAGAATATTTGCAGTCCAATATGGAAGTAGTGTGGAAAAAACCCAACTATTCCGGTGACCCAAAATACACTCATGTCTATTTTCAGGCAGCTAATGGACCCAAAACTTTCGTTGGTGGCACTTGGGAATCAGAGGACATCCGTTTCAAAACCAGAAATTTTGGTACTTTTGTACTCGATGAAGACAGGGTACCTCCCAGTATTCAGCCCACAAGGGTCAATTCCGATGAAATCCGGTTTGTCATCAAGGATGATAAGTCAGGAATACAGGATTTTGAGGCCTGGGTTGATGGCAAATGGGTCCTGATGCGTTACGAACACAAACAAAATTTGATCTGGTCGGAGAAGTTGGATAAACAACCTTTCAAGGGAGAAGTTTTATTGAAAGTACGTGATATGGCAGGGAATGAATCCCGATATTCCACGACTCTTAAATAAATGATCCACCTTAAACAATAAAAAGATGTCATTAGAAGTAGGAAAAGCAGCTCCGGATTTTGAATCCAAAGACCAAAACGGAAATCCTGTTAAGTTAAGTGATTTCAGAGGCAAGAAAGTTGTCCTCTATTTTTACCCCAAAGACAATACCCCGGGATGCACTGCCCAGGCCTGCAACTTGAGGGACAATTATGAAGCACTTCAAAAAGCCGGTTATGTCGTACTGGGCGTAAGTTCAGACTCTCAAAAATCCCACCAAAAATTCATTGAAAAACAAAACCTTCCTTTTTCCCTGATTGCAGACGAAGACCTCACAGTGCACAAAGCTTATGGCACTTGGGTAGAAAAATCCATGTACGGCAGAAAACACATGGGTACAGCGAGAACTACCTTTATTATTGATGAAAAGGGAATTTTGGAGGAAATCATTGAAAAAGTAGATACCAAAGCGCACACAAATCAAATTCTCAAATAATTCCAATCCAATGGAAAAACAATCAATCGATCAACTCAAAAAAATCTGTTCTCAAGTAAGAAGGGATTGCCTAAGGATGGTGCATGCTGTCCAATCAGGACACCCCGGCGCAGCTTTAGGCCTGACGGAGTATTTTGTGGCCCTATTTTTTAAAGAAATGGAGCACAACAATCACTTTAACATGGATGGTAAAGGGGAAGATTTATTCTTTCTTTCCAATGGACACGTATCTGCCTTATGGTACAGTGTTCTTGCCAGGACCGGTTATTTCAGCACAGATGAATTGGGAACTTTCCGTAAAATCAATTCCAGATTGCAGGGACATCCTGCAACCCACGAAGGACTTCCAGGTATCAGGATTGCCTCTGGCTCTTTGGGTCAAGGTCTTTCAGTAGCCATAGGTGCCGCACAGGTCAAAAAATTGAACAATGACGATAAACTCGTTTATGTCATGATGGGCGATGGCGAACAGCAAGAAGGACAAATTTGGGAAGCGGCCATGTATGCTGCTCATTACAAAGTGGACAACCTGATCGCTGCTGTAGATTACAATGGGCAGCAGATAGACGGCCCTACGGAAAAGGTTATGGATCTGAAAAACCTACGGGCCAAATATGAGGCCTTTGGTTGGGAAGTGATCGAAATACAAAAAGGCAACGATATGGAAGCCGTCTTGGAAGGATTGGAAAAGGCAAAAAAACTTACCGGAAAAGGTAAACCTGTCTTGATTCTCCTTTACACAGAAATGGGATTTGGAGTAGATTTCATGGTAGGCACACACAAATGGCATGGAGTCGCTCCAAATGACGAGCAATTAGCAAATGCATTGGGACAATTAGAAGAAACATTAGGAGACTATTAAGATGGAAAAAACCTTGGACTTAAAATTCACTTATACAGAAAAAAAAGATACCCGTTCCGGTTTCGGTGACGGGTTATTGGAAGCAGGAAGGAGAAACCCGAATGTAGTGGGACTTTGTGCAGACCTTATCGGTTCCCTTAAAATGGGAGCCTTCCAAAAGGAATTCCCCGAACGGTTCTTTCAAGTTGGTATCGCTGAAGCCAACATGATCGGATTGGCTGCGGGAATGACCATTGGCGGAAAGATTCCTTTTACCGGAACCTTTGCCAACTTCTCCACTGGTAGGGTTTATGATCAGATCCGCCAGTCTGTGGCCTATTCAGATAAAAATGTTAAAATCTGTGCATCGCATGCGGGCCTGACACTGGGAGAAGATGGTGCAACCCATCAAATCCTAGAGGATGTGGGCATGATGAAAATGTTGCCCCACATGACGGTGATAGTTCCCTGTGATTACAATCAGACCAAAGCTGCCACTTTGGCTTTGGTAGAGCATGTAGGGCCGGCCTATTTGAGATTTGGACGTCCAAGCTGGCCAGTATTTACCCCAGCTGACCAAAAATTTGAGATCGGAAAAGCGGTTAAAATGATTGAAGGTAAAGATGTGAGCATCTTTGCCACAGGCCATTTGGTTTGGGAAGCTATCGTAGCTGAGGCCATGCTGAGAGAGGAAGGCATTTCTGCAGAAGTAATCAATATCCACACAATCAAACCCTTGGATGAGGAAGCCATCTTAAACTCAGTTCAAAAAACGGGTTGTGCAGTATCAGCAGAAGAACATCAGATCAATGGTGGGCTTGGCGATAGCATTGCCCAGGTTTTGGCCAGAAATTATCCAGCACCATTGGAATATATAGGAGTCAATGATTCTTTTGGAGAGTCAGGCACACCTGCCCAATTGCTTGAAAAATATGGTTTAAATGCTGAAAATATTGTAAAGGCTGCCAAAAAAGCGATAGGTAGAAAATAAATTTTGCCGGAAATAATAACAAGACCGTGATGCAATTGTATCACGGTTTTTTTATATTTGATTCATAACAAGTTTGTTTTTGACTAAATTTTAAGCCTTATGAAGTTCTTTTCTACTTTTCTTACCCTATTCATCATTTTATCCATTGATCCAGGAGGATGCGAAGAAAAAATCAGAGCACTTTCATCAGGGGACACAAACTCAAGCCGCTCTTCTCAAGAGAAAAATCCGGATGAAATCCCGGTTTATACAGAACCTGAAATTTTGGATGAAGCTGCTCGAGTGGCCTCTAATGAAGCGAAAGACGGCCAACTGATAGGAGTTTACTTTATGCCCTCATGGAATATTTCCCCAGATCCGAATAAGGATATCGACAGTTTTTGGGCTTGCCTGATGGGGAGAGAAGACTGTGCCAGTATTAAAAATACCGCAGTCTGGGGTCCAAAGGGTAGGATTTATAACAACCGATACCCTTATGAAGGACCATTTTTAGACCGTAAACCCCATTCAAGTTTGGGAGGGTTTTATAAAAGAGATGACCCCAATGTGGCCAAAAAACAACTCGAATACATGAAGAGTTATGGGATTGATTTTTTTGCCTATGACTGGTTTTTTGGAAGACATTACTATTATCATTTGTATTTCGGTCCTCAATCGACCCTATACTATCCCGAGGGATGGAGAATTGACCCCAAAAGAGATGGCAGGGTGGCAGTACCAGGATTAGAGGAATGGAATGATCAGCTTACCGTCTTATTGAAAGAAAATGAAAAACTTCCTCCTGATAAACAAATGAAATGGGCCATCAACTGGTGTGATGACAGTGATGAACGCTGGAGGCTTTGGCTGGATGTGGGCTCGCCGGAAAGTATCAGGGCAGGAAGAAATTACGAAGGGGAAAAGCCTGACAAAGCGCTCTATCTACAGGTTCATGATAAAATCACCCAACTTTGGATAGATAAATATTTCAAAAGGACGGATTACCTGAAAGATGCGGACGGAAGGCCAATAGTTTATTTTTATTTTCCACATGATACGGAGGCAAGGGCTTCCTTTTACGGGATTACCCTGAAAGAATTGCTTGACCGCTCAAAGGCTTTGGCTGTAAAAAATGGGCTAAAAGGAATAAAATTCATAGCTGTGACTTCAGGGGCGATGCTGCCTAACGAAAGGGAATTTGGGATGCCTACCAGATGGCGGGCCAACAGTATAAGGGAACCTTGGAGAGGTGGCAGGTACACAGATAGGATGCTTTTTCAGGACTATGTTCCCAGGCTGAAAGGGATGGGATTTGAAGGTTTGACGGCATACATCTACCACAATTATATGGAGCTGCAAAACAGAAGCTATGCTGATATGAGAAGGACCTATCAGGCACATTGGAACAGATGGAGCGAGTTTTTTAAAAATGACCCCAACTTTGAATACCAGGTTCCGGTGGCTATGGGCTGGGATTACAGACCTGCCGGTGGCACTTGGCCACAGCCTACGGGATTTCCTTCCGAACCTGAAAAAGACCGGGTTCATAGCAATAAGGCTTCTTTCAAGGCTAAATTAGAAGATGCCAGAAGCCTTTCTGAAAAATATAAATCCAGCAACGGAAACACGGTAATGATCTGTTGCTGGAATGAATATTTAGAGGGTAACCATATTGAACCTTCAGAGGGGCATGGTTTTGATTATCTGGAAGCCATCAAGGAAGTTTTCATGGACAGGAAGATGGGGTTTATTCCTTCTCCCCCAACTTCTGTTGCCAGTTCCAGGAATCCCTAAGAGAGTCCTCCAGACTATATTTAGCATGCCATCCGAGTACAGTATTGATCTTGTCTGTATTGGCCCAGACCTTTTCAATATCACCTGGTCTCCTTGGGCCTATCTGGTAATTTAAAGGCCGGCCGCTGACTTTTTCAAAGGTTTGGATTACTTCTAAAACTGTATTCCCTTTTCCAGTCCCTACATTGAACAAGTCGTAAAAATTTTCTTTTTGCTTGAATAAATACTCCAATGCTTTAACGTGGGCATCAGCAAGGTCCATTACGTGTATATAGTCCCTAACACAACTTCCATCCGAAGTAGCATAATCATTGCCAAATACCGTCAGTTTTTCTCTGATACCCGCTGCAGTCTGGGTAATAAAGGGAACCAGGTTATTGGGAACTCCCAAGGGCAATTCCCCTATTTCACCACTGGGATGGGCACCGACAGGATTAAAGTAACGAAGGGAAATTATTCTGGAATTTACACCACTTTTGATGTAGTCCCTTAAAATATCCTCACAGATTTTCTTGGTGTTTCCATAGGGGCTTTCTGCTTCTTTCCTTGGCGTGCTTTCTTTCACCGGTAATTCGTCCGGTTGACCATAAACCGTGCAGCTCGAAGAAAAAACCAAATCCCTGACCCCAAACGCTGCCATGGTTTCCAAAAGGACAATCAGCGAAAAAAGGTTATTGCTGTAATATTTCAACGGAAATTGTGTGCTTTCACCTACAGCCTTGTATGCTGCGAAATGGATCACGCCCTCAAACTGATTTTCTTTAAAAATCCTTTGCAGCAACTCCCGGTCGTTACAGTCCCCCTCATAGCAAAGTAATTCTTTACCCAAGATTCTTTTCAATCCATTGAGAGCAGAATGATCCGAATTGGAAAAGTTATCAACAATAACCGGCTCAAAACCTGCAACTACCAATGCTACAGCCGTGTGGGAACCTATATATCCGGCTCCACCAGTAATTAAAATTTTTTTCATTTTTGGTTTGTTAAATCACAAACATAAGGGTTTTAACGGATTAATGTAAATACACCCCTTTGCTGTTTGGTTTGGGGCGAGCCATCGATACTAAAAACATATTCGATCATGTAAGAATAAGTTCCAATGGGAACCTCCTCTCCTTTTAATGTGCCGTCCCAACCTTGATTTCCCTGATATATCAATTCCCCCCATTTGTCATAAATGAACAGTTTAAAAGTTACCTCACAATTGCTTACGCCCATATACAAGCCGTCCATGGGTTTGTAGCCGGTTGGCATCCGTAACTGGGGTGCTCCTTCCCTCATCAGACCGACAGCATCTTGCCTACAACCATTGGCATCGGCCACAGACAAAGCATATGCACCTGAAGGAATGTCAATCAGCCGGGGATTATTGGATCCATCCCATTCCCAGGTAATTCGATATGGCCTAACTCCTCCCGAAGGAATGGCTGTAAGTATACCGCTCGGAAGTCCCGGACAGGCTATTCTTTCAATTTCGAAATCCACAGACAAAGCAGGTGGGGACTCTATGGTGAAGGGAACTTCAAGAGAACAACCGGCGGCGTCAAAAACCGTGACCACATAATCCCCCCTTTCCAATCCCAATAGCTGTATGTCATTACCGATCACAAGGGCATTTTCCATATTCACAGTAAAAGGCGCATAGCCTCCCCCTATCCGGAACAACATTTCTCCATCCTTACTATCAAAACATCTGGCAGAATTAACAATTGGTTGACCCAACAGTTGCATGGGCTCAGATTCTTTGATTTCCAATGCCTCCAAAAGGAATGAACATCCTCCGGAATCCTTTACCAGAACATCATATTTTCCAGCAGGCAATCCTTCTGCATGGTCTAAGTTCCAGTCCATGTCATGAGACCATTGGAAAGAATAAACACCTGTTCCCCCGGCAACTTCGATTTTTATTTTTCCTAATTCAGAACCTGGACAGATAAACTCCGATATGTTGGAAACTGAGGCCGTCAAGGGAGGATTGATTTTAACCAGTAATTTTTGGGAGATGCCCCCACAAGATGGATTGACCACACTGTATTCTTCATACCAAATCACTCCTGTACTTCCAACCCCTCCCCATTTGACTTCTATTTTTTCTGAACTTTTATCAGATAGGATTACACCTCCTTCAACAAACCATTCATAACTTCTTCCGGGCATCAGGTCTTTTACCTCGTAGGTATAAGTCGCTCCTTCTTCAAAACAAATCTGACTTTGCCCTTTAGCCAATCCAGGGTTAATGGCTTCATTGATCAGTACCTTCAATTCTATAGGCTTCCCTTGACAACCCTCTTCTGTTACGGGTATGGCAATGATTTTGGCATCAGGGTTAAAACCGCCCCATTTCACCCTTACTGAAAAATCATCTTGGGGAATAATTTCCCCGCCTTCAACCTGCCAGATTACTTTTTTAGTGTTGACTGGTTTATCAAAAACATAAAGGGCCACATCAATATCCGGGCACACGGATTCAGTGCCTTCAATCACCCCATCCGATTCCAAAACTTCCACCTCAAAGAAGGACTCTTCGATTTGGTCACAGGCACGGGTACCCGTTAGGGCAACAATTTTAACCTGATATTTACCGGGTTTTTCAAATAAATGATCGACTGTCTGGCCTTCTTTTACTTCTGTACCATCACCAAAAGTCCATTCAAATATTTCAAATTTGGGGTTCCTGGGCATCACGGTCCAGGAACCGGTAACCCCTAAACAGGCTACCTTATCCCCAAAAACTTCAAAATCATAGGCTACCTCTGTTTCAAAATTCAGGTTATTGAGACTAGCTCCGGCAGAATACCCATAAGATTCAATAAAACCGGAACCGTAAGCATAACCAATTACGCCTACTGGGTTGCTCAAGGTATGGCTGCCCTCGCTGACCTTTACCCTTGCATAAGCATATTCCGGATTTCCAGGTACAGGTTGAAATTGCCCCCCTATATTGACACCGTCCAATACTGTCTGCCCAGCTGAACTTGATTTGGCGAGGATATTTACAAAATGATCCACTATACCCACTACTTTGACAGAAGAAAACACCGTCCTTTTTATTAGCTGGGGATTAGGACTTAATGTAATCATGGTAGGGTCTCCATCACTTGCCCCTTGCCCAACCTGAATGTTACACCTGTAACTTTTTGCAAAAACTGTAACTGCTACTGGTTTGTCCGCAGTAATATTGGCCAACTCATCCCTTCCGAATGATAAGGTGGTAAACCTTCCTGCATTTAATGTCGCTCTTTCCTGCCCATTTACAAAAACTTTGGTGTTATTTTCTGCTGCCAGGACCTTGACCATTTCACCCGAAGTCCTTCCAGCTAATGGGATGTGGATGTATTCCTTACCCCAAGAAAATGTGGGGTATATCTGTTGAAACAAATGATCTCCTGTAGTGGCGTCATCACAATCTCTGCCCACTGATGTCATCTTGTTTCCACCAAATACTGCAATATTTTTGCAGTCTCCATCTGTAGAGCCAACCACCCTAACCCTTGTTCCTGTCAGGTCTCCGACAGCCTTGACCTGATAACTTTCTCCCCTTTTCAGATCTACGGTAAGGGTAGAACCGGGAGGGACAGGAATGGGATCATTGCTTTGTGCCGAAAGCAAAATCTCCACGCGGGTATTATCCTCAGTGGCCAAAATCAACAAGGTGCTTTCAAAATTCTGATTGCTGCCCGGGTTGGATCCCTGCGCAAACTGCTCATGATGGGCAGTGACCCAATAATCTTTTCCTATGGAAGAAAGTGGCAAGACAACGGTACCATCAGCACTGCGCTCTCTGAAATTGAATGCATGAACCGAAATATTCCCATTGGACTGGATAAAGACACCTTTGTTTTCCACCATCCTGGAGCTTCTGTGAATGATGTCCATCCCATCTCTTGGAAATTCATAAACAAACTGCTGACCTGCCTTTATGGAAAAATTAATGGTATTGTTCACATACTGAATGATGCCATCGGCATCCTCTTCGGCAGAAATGATGATTGTTGCCTGGTCGATTCTATTGGGAACAACCCTGTGGTTTTCCATAAAACCAACAAAAAATTCCCTTCCAATGGTTGAAAGTTGCGCATGCGCCGGAGAATTCAAACAACACCCCAACAGCCATATCAAGATTACCGAAAATATGTGACCGGACCGACGCATTTTACTTATCCAACAAACAAGGACAATTTATCAATATTTCTCTAAGTTTCAGATAATGAATACCCATCAATGCGGAATTTGTTTAGAATAAGCATTTGTGGAGCAAAAAGGTTATGCATTAAAAAGATTAATGTAAACACTCCCCTCTTTTCCATCCTTACATCATCCCCATTCATTTGAAAATGATACTGGAAAAGATATGAATACGTACCTAGGGGTGCATTTTCTCCATTGATTTTCCCATCCCAACCAGAACTGCCATTATAGATCAGTTGACCCCACCTATTAAAAATAGTAAGGTTAAATGCAATTTCACAATTGGAGACACCTACAAATAGATCTTCACCCAACTTATACCCTGTTGGCATCCTGACTATGGGAGCCTCTTCCCTTACTTCTGCTGTACCTAAAGCTTCACAACCATTTGCATCTTTGGCAACCACTTGATATACTCCTCTTGGAAGTCCTGTAAGCAGTTGTCCTTGTTCATCGTTGTAATTCCAACTGTACTGCAAAGGAATAAAACCTGCTCCAGGTGTTACAAAAAGCTCGCCGTTGGACTGCCCAGGGCAACTCGGACGGGTTTGTGTAACTTCCAAAAGAACGGGTAAAGGAGATTCTATTTCAAAAACCAGATTCAACCGACAGCCATTTCCGTCAGTGATATTTAGATCATAATTCCCGCTTTCCAGATTTTCTAAAGCATATGTATTTCTATTTATTGCTGTATTGGGATAATCAATGGTGTAAGGTGGTATTCCTCCTGTCAATTCAATTACGGCCTTCCCATCTGCTCTGCCAAAACAGGATGTTCCTGAAGTCTCCAAGGAAGATAGTTGTAGAATTTCCGGCTGGGTAATTTCTATTTCTTCGGAAATCAATTCGCAGCCAAAAGCATCCATTACTTTTACACGGTACTTCCCAGCGAGTAAATTGGAGGCGTTGGGGGCATTCAAGGCAGGGTCGTGGCTCCAATCGTAACTTAAAGGAAGAATACCCCCTGCTACACTCAGGGAAATTTGACCATCATTTGCTCCAAAGCAGGAAACATTTGATTTTTCAACATTTTCCAGCACAAAGGCCTGATTAACGGTTACTTCCAATTTTGGGGATTCACCTTCACAGGAATCATCAATGAGACTATATTCTCTGAACCATACCCTACCCTTGACTCCCGGAATATCCCACCTGATTTTAATGACGGGCCCTTCCCTGGCTCCAACAATGCTCCCTTGTTCAACAAACCATTCATACCCTCTGGAATTAAGAGGGTTGGAAACCGAGTATTTAAATTCCAGCTCCGGATCAAAGCAAACTTGTATTTCACCTTGAGGAATGGTGGACTGGATCAGGGGATTGATAGTAATCTGTATTGAAATTTCATCCAGTGGACACCCCTCCAAAGTAAAAGGAGTAGCATAAAGCCTTGCATTCGGGTTTGCTGCACCCCAACGGATGGTAACCAAACCTTTCTCCTCATCCGAGTCGATAATTTCTCCCCCCTCTTGCCTCCAGATCACTTTCTGGAAAGGGTCTGCCGATTTAAAACTATACGTTATTTCTTCAACATCTGGACAAACGGAGGTTACACCAAGAATTTCACCTTCTACATCTCTTACTTCTACTTTAAAAAGAACCTCCTCCTGGAGATCGCAGCTGTTTGGACTAACTGAAGCAATTACCTTCACTTCATATTCTCCTTTCCGGGTAAAAATATGCTCTACTTCTTTCCCTTCCTTTAAAGCAGATCCATCCCCAAAATCCCAAAGAAAGAAAGTGAAAATTTCATTTTCAGGAAATATCTGCCACCTTCCATTTTGATTGAGGCAAGCTACTTTATCTCCCTCAATTTCAAATTCATAAAACGGTTCAATTTCAAAATTAAGATTGTCCAAACTGGCTCCTGCCGCATAGCCATATGACTCCACATCCCCAAACCCGTAAACATAGGCAATAAAGCCTTCTGGGTTAGAAAGACTATGAACACCTTGGTCGATAGGGATTCTGGCATATGAAAACTCCGGCTGCTGCGGAAAAGGCGTAAAACGGTTGCCCACATTCTGTCCATCAAGCCTTGTAAGCCCTACCGAAGCAGTTTTTGCAATAATATTGACATAATGGACCGTTACAACGGGCAATTGGATGGCATTGAATGTTACGGACCTTAGTAGTTGTTGGGTAGGACTGTAGCTGATCATAAAAGGATCCCCATCCAGATACATGGGCGAACCCGGACGGTTACATTCCTGACTTTTTGAAAAAACCGTTACGGAAGAAGGCTTATCCGTTTGAATTCTTTTTACTGCATCTGCCTCAAATTCAAAAGTTAAAAATTTTCCTGCATCAATGGTGCCTGCATTTTGCCCGTCCACAAATACCTGAGTATTGTTTTCTGATGCCACCACCTTAACCAATTCCCCTGATGTTCTTCCTGCCAAAGAGACATGCAAATAGTCTGTACCCCAGGTTTTAGTAGGATAAAGCTGTTGAAAAAGATGATCGTTTGCACCGCCGCAATTCCCAACACTCGTCCATTTGTTCCCCCCAAATACGGCAATATTCTTACAGTCATCAATATTGTCCCCAACTACCCGGACCCTTGAACCGGTAAGATCAGCTTTGGCCTTAACTTGATAACTTTGTCCGGCGTTAAGATTGATAAAAAAAGGGGTATTTGCCGCATTACCGCTTAAAGTGAAAACAGAAGGTACTACTTCTATACGGGTATTGTCTTCTACGCCAACAATCAAAAACAAACTTTCATCATTGACATTAGGGGTGTAGGGAAGATTGGTTGGGGCAGTCATGATCTCATAATGGGAAACCACATAATAATCTTTTCCCAATGAAGGAATGGGCAAAACAACTGTACCATCAGCCGATCTGGAGCGTTCATTAAAAGCATAAACCGATACGTTTCCACTGGATTGAATGAATACTCCTTTGTTTTCTACAACACCTGAAGATCTGTGAAGCATGTCCTGATCTTCTATTTTATAAAAAAACTGTTCTCCTTGTTGAAGATCAAAATTTACCTGTCTTCCTGCATATTGTACAAAACCAAATGCCGGCTCGGCAGCGGTAATCAGCACGATTCCATAATCTAGCGCAGAGTTGGCCGGGTTATTAAAATTCTGTACCCGGTTGTTTTCCATAAATCCTATCCAGAATTCCCTTCCGACAGTAGAAAGCTGGGCATAGCTTTTTTCTATCTGACCCAGGAAAAGGAAAAGAATGAGCAAAAATGACCGAAGAAAATTTTTAAACATCAATTAATCGGACCGGATTTATTTTTCAATATAAAAACCTAATTTGAAAAATGTTTCAAAAAATACATCAAAGTCAAATTAACACCCAATAAAATTAGTTTATGAGGTATTGTTTAGCGCTGGATTTGAAAAATGATCCAGGTCTGATAGAGGAATATGAGAAACATCACCAAGCGGTTTGGCCTGAAATCTTGGAAAGCTTCAAAGAATCAGGAATTCAGTCCATGGAAATTTTCCGGTGGGAAAACCGTCTGTTCATGATTATGGAAACAGATGCTTCATTTTCATTCGAAAAGAAAAAGGTAATCGATACCAATAGTCCAATAGTACAACAATGGGAAAGTTTGATGTCGAAATACCAACAGGCATTGCCAGGGGCAAAACCAGGTGAAAAATGGCAATTGATGAAAAAAATTTTCCACACAAAAAATGAATACCTTAAATCCGCAGGGCGGATTTAAAAAAAGCCGAAAAAGTGGCTGAATTTATTCAATTCAGGCTTTTCCGGCTCGTTTTTTTTTCACTTATTTAGGTGTTACCACACATCCTTGATAAGCGGTATGAAAATTACGAATTCGACAGAAAAAATCACACCTTTCGGAGGTTTTAATTTTGTTTTTAACTCTTTCAAAAATTCTGGTCTCCCAGAACTCATTGATAATCAATTGGGGGTTAGAGCCTTAAGGGGAGGGTTTTCATACAGTGACATTTTCGCCAATCATATGGCTATTTTCTTTAATGGTGGCGACTGTACTGAAGATATCAATGTTCACTTGAGAGACGCACTTGAACAGGTCCCTTCATTTTCAGTATGCAGTGCCGATACAATTCTGAGAGGTATCAAAGAGCTTGCTGTTGATACAGAACTCTTTATAAATCCGTCCAGTGGAGTAAGCCATGAATTTAATATCAATGGAAAACTCAACAGCTTGTTGTTAAAATCAGCTTGTAAGACCGGATTACTCAAGTCAGGTGTTGCTTACGACCTCGATTATGACAACACCGTCATTCCAACTGAAAAGTACGATTCAAAAAAGACATATAAACACGTCTATGGATATCAGCCAGGTGTAGCTTCCATAGCACATCCTGAATTTTCACAGGCCATTCCTGTGTACGTAGAGGGCAGAAATGGCAACAGTCAGGCCAAATATTTGCAGGCTGATACACTTACACGCATGTTTGGGCAGCTTACCAATGAAAATATCCGTATCGGAAGGTTCAGAGCCGATTCAGCATCCTATCAGGAAGAAGTTCTCCGCACACTGGAAGCACATACCGAAAGCTTTTATATACGGGCAAACAGATGTGCCAAACTGGATAATATCCTTGGAAGTATAGCCCCTGAGAAGTGGCAGAAAATACGTTTGGGTGTACAGGAAATGGAAGTTACTGACCTATCCGACTACAAACCTTTCGGTAAAGACAGGTCTTACAGGCTGGTCATTACCAGAATCAGGCGTAAAGACGGGCAGGCAGATGTGTTTAGTGGAGATGCATTTACTTACAGGGCTATTCTGACCAATGAACATACATCGTCCAATGAAGCTGTTGTAAGGTTTTATAACGCCCGGGGTGCAAGCGAACGCTTGTTTGATGTACTCAACAATGACTTTGGCTGGTCTAAGTTGCCCTGTTCGTTCCTTGCAGAGAATACCTCCTTTATGCTTATGACGGCTATGTATGCCAATTTTTACACCTATATCATTGGAGAGTATTCCAGAAAAGTTGATTGGCTTAAGCCTACCGACAGGCTCAAGAAGTTTATCTTCAGATTTATCACTGTTTCAGCCAAGTGGATAAGAACGGGAAGAAGAGAAGTGCTCAAACTGTTCACGAGTAAGGATTACAAGCCGATTTTGAACTAAATTCAGATAAAAACCCCTCAGGAGCTCAAAAAATAAAGATTTACAGGGAAGAGGTATGCCTTTTCCATTAAAATTGAGGAAAAAAACCGTCCATTTTATCCTCAAACCTAAAATCCATTGTCTCAAAACTATGAACACTCTTCAATCAAAGGGAAGAAATTCCCGAACTAGACCAAAAATGAACACAAACAAGCAGATTCAAATCTCCAAACTAAAATCCTGCGGATTTTAGGGAATAAGTCAAAGAAAATATAAAGCTGATTTTCAGCTATTTAAAATTAATCGATTAAAAAACAGTTTACTTCTTGAAAAAGGCAAAGTAAATTTAGCTTATTCAATGGGAATTGAAATTTGGAACCATATTTGAACCAAAAGCCTCGAACCTAAAACAGAAAACCGTGCCCTACAAAGAAAGAGAAATTGAAAAAAAATACTATTCTATTGGTGAAGTAGCCACTATGTTCAAGGTTGCCCCATCACTTATCCGTTATTGGGAGGGTGAGTTTGACATCATCAAGCCAAAAAAGGACAAAAAAGGCAACAGACGCTTTACCAAAGATGACATAGAAAAAATCCGCTACATCTACCAATTGGTAAAAGTGAAAGGCTATACCCTTCAGGGCGCACAGGAAGTAATCAAAAATGACCAGGAAAAAGTATTTGATAAGGCCAGTATGGTGGATAGGCTTCACCAAATCAAACGTTTTTTAATCGAAATAAGAGACAAAATGCATGTTGGACCAGGCGAAAGATGATCTGATATACGAAATTGCCCTTAACTTTATCCCCCAAATTGGCCCTGCTATCTGCCGAAATATTGTAGGATATGCAGGTTCAGCCCAAAATTTTTTTGAAATGCCAGCAGGTAAAGCTGCTAAAATTCCCAGGATCAGTCAAAAACTGCTGTCTTTTAGGTCCAAAAAACATGAGTATCTCAGGTCAGCTGAGGAAATCATTCAGGCTTGTCAAAAGAAAAACATCGAAATAGTAACTTTTTCGGACAATAACTTCCCAATAAGATTAAAAGGCTTGGATGATTGTCCTGTGGTATTATTCCATAAAGGAAACATCAATTTTAATCCACCAAGAACTGTGGGTATAGTAGGTACCCGAAATATAACGGAATATGGTAAAAGCATCACCAAGAAAATCATCGAAGACCTGGCGCCTTATGCACCTATGGTTATCAGTGGATTGGCCTATGGGGTAGACATTGAAGCCCACCGTAATGCACTTTCCTGTAATTTGCCTACGGTTGCGGTTTTAGGTTCTTCCGTAGACCAAATCTATCCCTCTGCACATAAATCCACAGCGCAAAGCATGCTTGAATCTGGAGGTATTTTAAGTGAATTTCCCCCAGGAACCATCATGCACCCTACCAATTTCCCAAAAAGGAACAGAATAATTGCCGGACTTTCAGATGCCTTGATTGTAGTGGAAGCTGCCAAGAAAGGCGGAGCCTTAATAACTGCTGAAATTGCCTATAGCTATAATAAGGAAGTGTTTGCGGTGCCGGGAAATCTTCAGGCAACTTATAGTGAGGGATGCAATAACCTGATCCGTAGTATGAAAGCTTCCATTTATACTGGGCCAAAAGATCTTGAAGAATGTCTGTCCTGGTCCAAAGATTCCCCTAAAGATAATGGAACCCCTACTTGGGACCTCTCCAAATTTGAACAGGAAGATCAGGAAATTCTTCTGATGTTGCAGACAAAAAAAGAAGTGGAAATAGACAGTCTTGCACTTCTGCTCAACATGTCTGTTTCCACTTTAGCTATCAGGTTATTAAACCTTGAATTTGAGGGATTTATACAGGCGCTACCTGGAAAAAGATATAAGCTTAAAAGGCCTTAGTTTATACTAGGAAAACTGGTTTCCTTCCCGAATGCGATTTCAGAAATCCGCATCCCCCTTTTTTTAATTGGCCAAATTTTTACCTCCTTCCCATGCCCGGGATCATATTTCCAAGGGCTTTTTTGGCGCCCCCCATTTTGTTCATCTGCTTCATCAGTTTTCGCATATCTGCAAACTGTTTCATCAGATTATTGACTTCAGTAATACTCCTACCGCTACCGTTGGCTATCCTCTTTCTTCTACTTCCATCAATAATGTCCGGATTTTCCCTTTCAGCAGGAGTCATACTTCTGATAATAGCTTCAATTGGTTTGAAGGAATCATCATCAATGTCCAAACCTTTCATGGCTTTGCCCATACCCGGGATCATTCCTACGAGATCTTTAATGTTCCCCATTTTCTTGATCTGCTCCAACTGAGAAAGGAAATCATCGAAGTTGAACTGGTTTTTACGGATTTTGGCATTGATACGCTTGGCTTCATCTTCGTCAAAAGTCTGCTGGGCACGCTCAACCAAAGAGATCACATCTCCCATGCCCAGGATTCTTTGGGCCATCCTATCAGGGTGGAAAACATCAATGTTTTCCATTTTTTCACCTGTAGAAATAAATTTAATTGGCTTATTGACAACGTGACGGATGGAAATGGCAGCACCGCCACGCGTATCACCATCCAATTTGGTCAATACAACACCGTCAAAATCCAACCTTTCATCAAATGTCTTGGCAGTGTTGACAGCATCCTGACCTGTCATGGAGTCTACCACAAAAAGCGTTTCTGAAGGATTAAGAGCCTTTTTAAGCGCTTCAATTTCCTTCATCATTTGCTCATCTACTGCCAAACGTCCGGCTGTATCGACGATGACTATTTTTTTACCCTGTTTTTTTGCGTATTCTATTGCCCTACTGGCAATTTCCAAAGCATTTTTATTCTCAGGCTCAGCATATACCTCTACCCCAATCTGCTCACCCAATACTTTCAACTGATCGATCGCAGCAGGACGGTAGATGTCGCAGGCTGCCAACAAAACCTGCCTGCCTTGTTTCTTGAGTAAATAGGCTAACTTTCCTGAAAAAGTGGTTTTACCGGAACCCTGCAAACCTGAAATCAAAATAACTGCTGGGTCACCCTTGATGTTGATATCCACTTTGGATCCCCCCATCAATTTGGTCAGCTCTTCCTGCGTGATTTTTACCAAAAGTTGTCCTGGAGATACCGCTATCAACACATCCCTGCCCAATGCCTGTTCTTTGATGGTATCTGTCACCTCTTTGGCAACTTTATAATTCACGTCTGCATCAATCAAGGCCCTACGGATTTCTTTCACAGTAGTGGCCACATTGATTTCTGTAATTTTACCAGTACCCTTCAGGGTCTTAAAAGCTCTATCTAATTTTAAACTAAGATTATCAAACATGCCTGCATTCTATTTGAGGCAAAAATAGGAATTAATTTGGTTATTCTTGAATGTCTGCAAACATTATGAATCGAGGAAATAGGGCTGAATCCGGAATTTTATCCACGTGTGGATTCCGAATTTTTAGGCAATTGAACATATAAATTGGATTTTTTCGGCTAAGCTTTTCTCTTTTATTCCTAATTTGCGGACTGACTTAAAAAATGAAACGAGAAAAAATGCAGATCGATTTCAAAAAAGATATCCTGCCTCATTTGGGAGGCATCGTCCTTTTTTATCTGGTAGTACTTCTTTACTTTTCCCCAGTTGTTTTTGATGGAAAAATCATTTTTCAATATGATATCCTCCAATGGGAAGGGGCATCCAAAGAAATCTTGGACTATAGGGCAGCTACAGGTGAGGAAGCATTATGGGCCTCCAGAATGTTCAGCGGCATGCCTGCCTATTTGGTGAGTTTTGAAGTTCCGGGAGATATTACCAACGCACTTACCAAAATCATTACTTTAGGTCTTCCCCATCCTGTCAATTCTCTGTTTTTTGGCATGGTGGCCATGTACATCCTTCTTTTGAGTTTTAAAGTCAGGCCTGAGTTTTCAATACTTGGAGCAATTGCCTTTGCATTTAACACCTTTCATTTGATCAGTTTGGATGCTGGTCACAATGCCAAAATCTGGGCTATCTGTCTTATCCCTTTGATTCTGGCAGGCATTCACCTTACATTCCAACGGAAGTTTCTGCTCGGTTTGGCCCTTTTTGCTTTTGGGATGATGCTCCAGTTGAAATTCAACCACCTTCAGATCACCTATTACACGGTTTTGATAGTTGTTATTTATGGGATCGGTGAATTGGTACATGTTTACAGGACCAAGCTTTTTGGCCATTTTGCAAAAGCTTTAGGTATTTTGGTGATCGGACTCATATTAGCCGTTGGCGCTAATTTGAGCAGGTTTATGACTGTCCTGGAATATAGCCCCTATTCTACCCGCGGGCCATCTAATTTAGGATCAGCCAATGTCTCCTCTTCTGGTCTTGATAAAGACTACGCTTTTAATTGGTCTCAGGGAAAATTAGAGACTTTGACTTTGCTTGTACCTTATTTATATGGAGGTGGCAGCACAGAGGCTTTGCCAGAGAATTCAAGAACTGAGCAAGCTCTTAGGTCCAATGGAATTGATGCAGCTCAAACAAGGGATTTTGTAAAAAATGCCAGGACTTATTGGGGCGATCAACCCGGAACAGGTGGTCCAATTTATGGAGGAGCAATTATGGTCTTCCTGTTTGTTTTAGGACTTCTATATGCTCCCAAAAGGCAGAAAGCTGTTTTCCTAAGCATAACCATTTTATCCATTCTGCTTGCCTGGGGAAAAAACCTGGAATGGTTCAATTATACCCTTTTTGATATCCTTCCGGGGTACAACAAATTCAGAGCCGTTACCATGGGACTTTCCATGGCTTTATTTGCGATACCCGTATTGGGGGTTTTGGGTCTCGAAAATATGTTCAAATCTTCATCCAAACAGCAATTCAATAAAAACCTATTGATAGCATTAGGATCAACAGCAGGTCTGGCAGCATTCTTTTGGTTATTTGCAGGTATGTTCAGTTTCAGAGCTCCTGTAGACAGTAACTTCCCCAACTGGCTGGCAGAAGCCTTGATGGATGATAGAAAGGCAATGTTAAAAAGCAGCGCTTTGAAGACCATTATCTTTATACTGCTTTCTGCAGGATTGATTTGGGCAGCCTGGATGAAAAAGCTATCTGTTCAATTAGCGGCTTTAGGCATGACTTTATTGCTGATCGTTGATCTTTGGACTGTCAATAGAAGGTATTTAGGCGAAGACTCCATGCAGTACAATCCTTCGGTTCAATTTTTTTCCATTACCCCGGCGGATGAAAAAATTTTAAGGGACAAAGATTATTTCAGGGTATTGAATATTGAAAACCCCTTCAATGATGCCAGAACCAGTTATTACCACCATAGCATTGGGGGTTACCATGGTGCCAAAATGAAGCGCTATCAGGAATTGATCGAGAATGTATTGGGCCCGGAAATGCAGGCTTTTGTTCAGAAAGCCCAAGAAGGTGATTTTGACTGGAAAGGTTTGCATGCCCTCAATATGCTCAACACTAAATATATTATGGCCGGTCGAGGAGAAAATGCTGTTTTCTTAAACCCTGAAGCTAATGGCGTAGCTTGGTTTCCCTCAGAAGTAAAAAACGTCATTACCAATGATGAAGAAATCAGTCTTGTCGCAAATATGGATACCAAATCCATGGCAACGGTAAATGAAAAAGAATATGGCAAACCAAAAACAGGATCAGGTATGGTAAACCTGATCAATAAAAAACCTTACCGCTTGGAATATGAAGTAGATGCCTTTGAAGGAGGTCTGGTAGTTTTTTCTGAAGTATATTATCCCAAAGGTTGGAAGGCGAGCGTCAATGGAAATGAAGCATCCATAATCAGGGCCAATTACCTCTTAAGGGGTATCGAAGTTCCACAGGGAAAATCCACTGTAGTCATGCAGTTTGAACCTGATTCCTATTTCAAAACAAAAAGCGTTGTAGTGATCATGCAATATTTGATATCGGCTCTATTGGTAATTGGAATAGGTTACAGCTTTTACCCAGGCAATAAAGAAACATGAAATCCCTAAAGCCCAAGGTATTTTTGGTTACCCCTTCCTTTCAATCCTTCGTACTTCAGGACATCAAAATCCTATCTGAAAGGTATGAGCTTATCATCAATACCTACAATTGGAACCGGAAGGAACTGGCACCTTTTTATTTGATTGCCCAATTTCTACATCTTTTATCCAGGATAAGTGAGGTGCAGTTTGTCTTTGTTCATTTTGGTGGTTATTGGTCTTTCTTTCCAGCGCTTTTGGGTAAAATTTTCCAAAAACCGGTATTCATTGTCCTGCACGGAACGGATTGTGCCGCCATTCCCCAATTGAATTATGGAAGTCTTAGGATTCCGCTTTTGAAATGGTTTTGTAAAAAATCTTACGAATGGGCAAGTTTATTGCTGCCAGTAAGTGAATCATTGGTAAAAAGCGAAAATAATTTCCTCGCTAATGGCAAACCCCTGCCAAATGGTTTTTTGTATCACTTCCCCTCCTTACAAACTCCCTATAAGGTCATTTATAATGGATTTGATAAAAATTTCTGGAAACAAAAAACTATTGAAGAAAAACAGGAAAAATCCTTCATCAGTGTTTTATCATCTTCGCAGTTTGTTTTAAAAGGCGGAGATTTAATAATAGAACTGGCTAAAAGATTGAAAGATTGCCAATTTACCATTGTAGGGATGGAAACCCCCAGTGGATTTCAAATTCCCAATAATTTAAGTTTTTTGGGAAAATTGACACAGCAACAGCTAAAAGCAGAGTTTTACCGGCACAGTTATTATTTTCAGCTTTCGAGTTTCGAAGGTTTTGGCTGTGCGCTCTGTGAGGCCATGCTATGTGGATGTATTCCCATCGTCAGCCAGGTCAATATACTACCGGATATTGTAGGTGAAACTGGTGAAATAATACCCAAAAGAGATCTTAATATGCTGGAAAAAACCATCAAAAGAAGGATATCCCTTCCTTTGTCCATCCATGAACATGAATTGGTCCAACAAAGAATAAGCGAACGGTATAGCCTTCAAAAAAGGAAAGATCAGTTATTTTCAGTACTTCCCTATCAGCATTGATTCAAAAAAGCAATATGGAAAAAATTGCAGCGGCATTTTCTAGAAATCTTTACCTTATTCCAGGAGGTTATTTTTTAGTCCAATGGATGAAGTGTTTTTTTGCCAAAGCATACACTGAAAAGGAATGGAGAACCTTTAAGTTTCGGGGCATACAGATGAAAGTGGATATATCCAAAAGTATGGGGGCTTCAATTTACTGGAGAGGTGCCCATGATTGGAGACCAATTTTTGTTCTAGAAAAATTACTCAAAAAAGGGAATACCTTTATTGATATAGGAGCAAATCAGGGAGAATATGCCTTATGGGCCGTCAGGAAAACCACAGCCAGCGGAAATGTTCTTGCATTTGAACCTATGGATGCTGTTTTTGCTCAGCTTAAAGAAAACATTTCATTAAATCCAGATTATTCAAACGTAATCCAGGCTATTCAAATGGGATTGTCTGATAGGCCGGGAGAAATTAACCTCTACGGGAAGGAAGGATCGAATGAAGGGGTCAATACGATATACCCTACCCCTGAGCATACCTTTTTAATCCAAAAAATTAAGCTGGATACTTTGGACAACCAATTGGAGCACCTGCGGCCGGGACGAGTGGATCTTATAAAGATAGATGTGGAAGGTGCCGAACTGCAAGTCCTGAAGGGGGCAACAAAATGCCTAACCCGGTTCAAACCCTCTTTGATCATTGAAATCAACAAAGAAGCCTGTCAATCGGCCGGATACGAAGCTCAGGATATTTTGGAATTCCTTAAAAATTTTGGATATGCTTTCAAACAGATAGGTTTGCGTGGAAAATTAAAACCCATAGACCGGCTTCAAGATGAATTTTGCAATATCCTTGCCTTTCAAAATAATTAGCCTTAGCGCCCAAAATAGATGATTCAAAATTAATCTAGTATATTTTTATTTTTGTTTCTTATGAGAATCATAGCCAAGCAAAGTATCCTCACTACCATTTCCTCCTATTTGGGTGTTTTGATTGGCTATTTCAATGTGCTTTGGTTGCTACCCTATGCCTTGGATCCAGGACAATTAGGTTTGTTCAGGACTGTTCAGGATCTAGCGCTTATTTTAGTACCCTTTGCGCAATTAGGATTGGGCAATGGGATCACCAGATTCTATCCCAAGGTCAAGGATTATCAGTTTTCCTTTTTTACCATGAGCTTATTGCTCAGCCTGGCCGGTGCAGTAGTAGTCGCCCTTCTTTTTCTTCTATTCAGAGATTATTTGGTCCTGGCTTTTGCTGCCAATTCCCCCGAAGTGATCGATTTTTTTGGAGTGGTAATATTGCTGATGCTTTTCTCTGTGCTGAATTCCATTTTAGATGCCTTTTGCAGATCCTTTCTGGAAATAGCCGTTCCCACGTTTTTTAGAGAAGTATTACTCAGGATCTTGGTTTCGGTAATTGTTTTATTTTACTTTTTGGAATGGATACAATTCGGGCAATTGATTTGGAGTCTTGCCTGGATTTATTTGCTTACACTCATCGGAATGATGCTCTATATGATGCGAATGGGGATATTTCAATTGAGTTTTAATTTTAAAATCTTTCCCGAAGGCTTTAGAAAGGAATTTTTACAATATAGTTTGATTACCCTCTTAGGAACAACCGGATCACTGCTCATCATGAAAATTGACAGCCTGATGGTAGCTTCCATGTTGGGATTGGACGCTAATGCCATTTACAGTATTGGTTTTGCCATTGCCATAGTGATTGAAATGCCCAGAAGAGCAATTTCTCAGGTAGTCATGCCCGTGGTAGCTGAACATTTCGCAAGCAATGAATCAGAAAAAATTGACCGTCTTTATAAGCAGGTTGCTGTGCACCAACTGTTGATTTGTTTTTTATTGTTTCTTGGTATTTGGGCAAATATCAACAATCTCTACCATTTCATTCCCAATAGGGAAGTATATGAAATCGGAAAATGGGTGGTATTTTGGATAGGACTGGCAAAAATCATTGACATTCTTTTTTCCATCAATGGTGAAATCATTGTTTATTCCAGATATTATTTTTTCAATATTACAGCCACATTGATCATGAGCGTTTTGGTCATCGGTTTAAATTTATGGCTTATTCCGATATATGGGATTGAAGGAGCTGCCATAGCTTCTTTTATAGCTATGGGCTTATACAATCTCACCAAGTATTTTTATGTTAAAATCAGACTGGGTTTAGACCCCTTTACCTGGGATGTTTTAAAAACAGTCGTTTTGGGAATAGTTGTTTTTGTTGTACAACATTACTTACTGAAAGATATGCAATCCGGGATTTTGGATCTGATAGTCCGCTCCTTATTGATTACATCAATTTATATAGGAGGTGTTTTTGGCTTTAAAATTGCCGAAAAAAGTCAGAAGGAACTGATTGAAAAAATAAAAAGGCTCAGGCCTTAGAGTTGTTGCCAAACCTCTTTATAGACAAGATTTGAGCTGCCTGAAATCCGCAAACGTCCACTGTTAACCTGAATCCTAAGATACGAGGGCCCAATACTGACAAGGAATCAGCATGGGATGAGGCCTGTTTTTGGAAAGGGCTTCACTCGGAATTGTGTTTTAATTGTGAAGTTGGAACATGTCAGCGGCCTGAACCTTTGTGCAAATATACGGATTAAATCAAGGAAACGTTGGGCTTTTTCAAGATATATACATCCTATCCAAAAAATCTAATTCCCGCGTGCTTATCAAATTGAATAAAGACATTTGACCAAAAACCATTTTGTTGTGAAATTCTTACGTGTAATTTTATGGATGTTTGAAAAGCGATAGGTTTGGATAAGTTATGTTCAACTCAAAACAAAAGCCTAAAAATCCAAAAAACTGGCTGTAAACAGAATAAAAAATCAGTAATCAAAAAACATAGCGGAGTTTCGCAAAATAATATTCTAAATTTATCGGCATTTCAATCCGATTATCGTTAATTTTGCAGTACGAAAAGGCACTATCAAAATGTATCAAATCAAAAAATTAATTGTTTGTCTGGATCAAACCTCATTGGACGAAACCCTTGTAAGGTTTGCTTCTTTTATAGCCAAAGCAAATCAGACCAAAAAAATCTATTTTACCAATGTCATCCGTAACCTGAATATCCCCAAGGAGGTTTTAAGCGAATTCCCCAATCTTATTGAAAATATGGTGGAAGAAAGGAAGAGCCAAATGAAGGAAGTCGTTGAAAAAACCTTTGGAGCAGCTGGGGATATTGAGTTTTCTTACATAGTAAAGGAAGGTCAGTTATCTAAAAAAATCCTGAAGCTGGCCCATGAAAAGTCGGTAGACATGATCATAGTAGGTAGGAAAGTCAACCTACCAGGCACAGGGGTGATTTCACAACGTCTTGCTAGAAGGGCAAGCTGTTCATTATTGATCATTCCGGAAAATGCTGTACCCAAAATTGACAGGCTATTGGTTCCTTCAGATTTTTCCGATTATTCCAAAGATGCCATGGAAGAAGCTATCCTTATAGCTGAAAAATACGGGAAAAACACTGAAATCGTATGTCAAAATGTATTTACAGTGCCTTCAGGTTACCATTTTACCGGTAAGAGTTATGAGGAATTTACTTCCATCATGAAGATGCATGCAGAGATCAATTTCAAAAAATTTATAAGAAAGATTGACACTAAAAACATTCAAATTCTTCCTGTCTATACCCAGGACGAAGATGATGATCCAGTAGAAGATATCCTGGCCAAAGCCAAAGAAATCAATGCTGATGCCATTATTATCGGTGCTAAAGGAAGAACAGCTGCCACTGCCCTATTTATTGGAAGTATGGCTGAGCGTTTGATCCAACTGAATGATGAATTTCCACTGTTGGTTACCAGACCCAAAGGGAAGAATGCAGGAATTCTGGATTATATTCTAGAAATTTAATTCACTAAGCGGGCAAAATGCCCGCTATTTTTTTAATCAATTTCTTTTCTGAGTTTTAAATTAAACCATTGCTCACCAGTCTTGTCTAAAACTTACATGACACCAATTAGCGAACTGGAACTTTTGGCACTGATCAAAAACCCTGAAACTAAAGAAAAGGGTTTCCGGGTTTTAGTGGAGATGTTTCAGAAAAAGGTTTATGGTGTAATCAGAAAAATGGTCATCATACACGAAGATGCAGATGATCTGACCCAGATCACTTTCATCAAAGCATTTAAAAACATCCATAAATTCCAGGGGAATTCTTCATTATTTACCTGGCTTTACAGAATTGCAACCAATGAAAGCCTGAATTTTTTACATCAAAAGAAAAAAAGATTTTTCTTCCAGATTGAAGACCATCAGGAGGTCATGAAACAATATCTTGACAGTTCACCTTTGGTTGATGGAGAAATGATCGAAAAAAAATTGCACAAAGCAGTTTTGAATCTTCCTGAAAAACAGCGGTTGGTGTTTAACCTAAAATATTTTGAAGACCTAAGTTATGAGGAAATAAGCAAAATTACAGATACAAGCATAGGTTCACTTAAGGCATCTTACCACCACGCCGCAAAAAAAATAGAACAAGAAATTAAGTCAGAATAAACCATTTGGTTTTTCTACTGTCTAACCGACAATTATCATGGAAAATTTAAATAAGAAAAATATTCACCAAGTACCTGAAGCCTATTTTGACCAATTGCCGGACAGGATTTTGGAAAGGTATGAAAATCAAAAAACCGTTTTGTTTTCAAGACCTTTTAAATTTGCTGCCGCAGCAGTCGTTTTCTTAGGAATTGCTTTTTGGGTTTTTACCTCCCAAAAACCTCAGGTTGACCCCGTGGAAATGATGATCAGTCAAGAAATTGATTTATTAATAGATACTGAATATTGGCAAGCGGAAGATATTCTTTTACTGGCAGACAATCCCAATTCCATTCTTGATGATATTATCGCTGCTGAATGGGGCAGTTTTGAATGGAATGGAGAGGAACCTGAAGAAGATATCTGGTATTAATTGATTTACTATGAAAAAACTTACAATCCTGGCCTTTTTCCTTTGTTTAGCGACAATAAGCATGGCACAAAGGGGCAATCAACAGTACGACCAAGAGAAGTTAGAAGCTGCACGTGTGGCTTTTATCACCAATAGATTGGACCTTAAACCATCACAGGCCGAAAAATTCTGGCCCGTATTCAATCAATATCAAGATGAAAGAAAATCCATGATGGAGGAACTTTCGATGCTCAACAGACAGGCAGGAAGGGAAATCGATGATGAAAAAGCAAAAGAGCTTATCCACAAGAGATTTGAACTCCAGGATAAACTCCTGGCAAGAGAAAAACGTTTTATGAGCGACATCATGCAGGTAATCAGCCCCTCCCAAGCGGTAAAATTAGGAGGTGCTAATCGTGATTTTACCAGGCAGGTTTATAGAATGCAACAGGGAAGGGAAAGAAGCGAAGGCAATAAAAACTAAAAAAGCAGCCTAAAAGCTGCTTTTTTTTATTATTTGTTTTTAAGAAGATCACGGATTTCCTCCAATAACACTTCCGATTTTGGAGGTGCAGGTGGGGGTGCAGGAGCCTCTTCTTTCTTCTTTTTTAGTGAATTCATCCCTTTTATTGCCATAAAAATCACAAATGCAATAATAAGGAAATCCACTACATTTTGGATGAAATTACCATAGCTGAGTACCACAGCAGGCATATCAACACCAGCATCAGTGGTGTACGCTTCCCGGATAGTCAAAGCAAGGTCTTTAAAATCAACGCCACCCAATAATACCCCTAGTGGAGGCATAATGATATCGTTTACAAATGAGGAAACGATTTTTCCAAAAGCGCCGCCAATGATCACGGCGACAGCAAGGTCAACAACATTGCCCTTGACAGCGAATTCTTTGAATTCTTTTAATAATCCCATAGCTTGTTTTTAGTTGATGATTTGTTTCTGAAAATAAATAAAATGGATTAAAATCTCTACTAATAGTTTCATTTTTTTAATAAACCCAAAAATTACTGCATTTACCAAATGTGGTTTTCAATTAACTTCTTTCGATGTTAATTAGGATAAAACAGAAATCTTCATCGGGAAATCTCCAAAATTTCATAACTTTCGCGTCCAAACCTATTAAAGACGAAATGAAAATAGCCTTGATCGCCCATGACGGTAAAAAGGCCGATATGGTCCACTTTTTGAGTGGATTTAGGGAACAGCTAAACCATTCTGATATAGAACTGGTTGCCACAGGTACCACAGGTTCCCACATAGAAAAAGCCGGCTTTAAAGTACAAAGACTGCTTTCTGGACCATTAGGCGGGGATGCACAGATTGCCTCCATGGCAGCTCAAAAAGAACTGGATATGGTTATATTTTTTAGGGATCCTTTGGACAAACATCCCCATGAACCCGATGTACAGATGTTGATGCGTATATGTGATGTTCACAACATCCCCCTTGCAACAAATCCAGCAGCAGCCGGTTTGATGTTTCAACAATTAACCTCAAGACTTAAATCTTAAATGGAAGTAACGACAATAAAAAGAATTGCAGTATTGACTTCTGGCGGAGATGCTCCGGGAATGAATGCAGCTATTCGTGCTGTGGTAAGGACCGGCTTTTATTACAATCTGGAAATGTTTGGAATATACAGGGGCTATGAGGGGATGATCCAAAATGAAATCAAAAAACTGGAATCAAAACATATCAGTCATGTCCTTGAAAGAGGAGGAACTTTTCTCAAATCTGCACGAAGTACTGAATTCCGTACTCCGGAAGGAAGGAAAAAAGCATTTGAAAACCTCCAAAAACATGGAATTGATGCGTTGGTTGTAATAGGTGGAGACGGTTCCCTTACCGGAGCCCATTTGTTTTATAAGGAATATGGAATTCCTGCAATCGGTATCCCTGGTACTATTGACAATGATCTTGCAGGAACTGATCTTACCGTAGGTTTTGATACTGCATGCAATACGGCAATTGAAGCCATAGACAAAATCAGAGACACCGCTACCTCTCACGATAGGCTTTTTTTCGTTGAAGTTATGGGAAGGGATGCCGGGTTTATAGCAATCAATGCCGGCATAGGTAGTGCGGCAGCAGCTACTTTGATTCCAGAGAAAAAAATGCCTATTGAAAGACTGGTGGAAAGATTAAAAGCCCGAACCAAAGCCATGAAGCAATCCAATATCGTGATCGTAGCTGAGGGCGGAAAAAGTGGTGGAGCGGCTGAAATAGCAGAAAAAATCAAAAAACAACTCCCATATTATGACATAAAGGTCACCATCCTTGGACACTTGCAACGCGGAGGAGCTCCTTCTGCCATGGACCGTGTGTTGGCGAGTAAATTGGGCGTAGCTGCTGTAGAAGGTTTACTCCAGGGTAAATACGATGTGATGGCAGGTGTAATCAACAACAAAGTAGTCTACACACCTATTGCAAAAGCTATTGTAGGAAGTAAAGAAGTGGATGAGGATGATTTTAGGGTAGTGAGAATTCTTTCAACATAAAAAAAGAGGCGCATGCCTCCTTTTTTATTGCCTTTCTATTACAATGGTTGCATAAGCAGGCAATTTCACCTTTTGGTTTTGTAAATCCGCTGAACCAAAAGTATAAATTACTTTTTGGTATTCTTCAGGAACTTCCAGACTATGCTCTACATCACTTAAGTTATGCGCTACAAAAAGCTCCTGATCTTTGTGATTTCTGAAATAGGCCATCAAGGGCTTGGCTAAGTCTCCCTCATACAACTCCAAATTTCCAAGAGCGAGGGCCCTATTGGTATTCCTTAATTTTATTATTTCCTTGTAATGGTTGAAATAACTCGTACTCATGGACTTTTGAATGGCCAAAGGTGTCACCATTTCATCTATGGAATGAATGGGTTCAATCCATGTAGTTCTTCCTTTATCGTTCGCTTTGATATCCCAAAGGAAAGGTTCCCTGATGTGCTCATCCGGTTTCAATCCCAACATTCCAATTTCTTCTCCATAATACAGGTATGGAGCTCCTGGCATCGTCATCAAAATATTGATGGCCTGCTTCATCTTTCTTGGGTTTTGATCCAGCGAATTAAGTAATCTTGGTTGGTCATGATTGGAAGAAAATGTCGCATCTATGAAATCCTTGGTGATGTTCTGATAAAAATCCAAGATTTCTTTTTGTTTCTTGGCAAGCAACATTCCATCCTCCTTCTGATATGCCTCAATCAAAGTGTAGTGAAAATCAAAATTGAACAAGGCCGGTAGTCCTGGCAGATAAGGAGCCACTATTTCTTTCTTGTCATACACCTCTCCTACCAAGTAAACATCCGGTTTAATCGCCTGCATCTTTTGTCTGAATTCCTTCCAAAACAAATGGTTATCTTCAGGTCGGTCATCTGGGAAAATGTGCTTGGCAGCGTCCAATCTAAAACCATCCACTCCTACTTCCTCAAGCCAGAATCTTCCGATTTCATAAATTTCCTCCCTTACCTTCGGGTTATCAAAATTCAGATCCGGCATTCCTCCATAAAAAAAACCATAATAATAATCCTCCCCAAAGCCAGGGTCATGCCATTGTCTGATGTTGTCACTATCTAAAGTGATCGTCTTTTTGTTGATAAAATCTGCAATGGTGTCTTTTTGTGCCCATACATAATAATCGCGGTAAGGATTATCCCTGCTGCTTTTAGACTCCAAAAACCAAGGGTGTTCACTGCTTGTATGGTTAATAATAAGGTCAATTACAATCTTGATGTCCTTTTTATGGGCTTCCCTGATCAGTTTTTTAAAATCATCCATTGTTCCATAATCCGGATGGACAGCTTTGTAATCCGTCACATCATATTTATGGTAACTTGGAGAGGGCATTATCGGCATAAACCAAATAGCATTGGCTCCCAGTTCTTTAACATGATCCAGCTTTTTGGTTACCCCATTGAAATCTCCTATCCCATCTCCATCAGAATCGTAAAAAGACTGAATAAAAATTTCATAAGTTATCCCTGCATGCGGCCAGTAGTTTTCTGCCTCTCCTGATTTTTTCCCGGAACATGCAAATAATGTACTTAACAAGACGATAAAAGACGCGTAATGATATTTCATATTTAAACCTTAATAATGAAAAGGAAAAAGTCACCCATCAAGTGACTTTTCCAATGCGGTTGATTGTAGTAGAGATCAGTTTCTTCCTATGGCATTTAGCATATCGAAAGCGAGTTCAAGCCTTTTGATAAAGCTTTCCTCCCCTTTTCGAAGCCAAACTCTCGGATCATAATATTTTTTGTTTGGACTATCCGGACCTTCTGGATTGCCTAACTGGCTCTGCAGGTAGGCTTCATTAGCTTTGTAATAATTTTTAACACCTTCCCAGAATGCCCATTGCTGATCCGTATCGATGTTCATTTTGATAGAACCATAGCTATTTGCTTCTCTGATTTCCTCTTGGGTGGAACCAGAGCCGCCATGGAAAACGAAATAAACCGGCTTAGGCCCAGTTCCAAATTTCTTGGCAATGTAATCCTGTGAATTTTTAAGGATGATGGGTTTTAGGCTGACATTACCTGGCTTGTATACCCCATGAACATTACCAAATGAAGCCGCAACAGTAAACAAATCACCAACCTGCTTCAAATGCTCATAAGCATAGGCCACTTCTTCTGGCTGGGTATACAATCTTGAACTGTCCACATCCGTATTGTCAACACCGTCTTCTTCACCTCCTGTAATACCCAATTCAATTTCAATTCCCATTTCAAGTGCTTTCATTTTCTTGAAATACTCCACAGAAATTTCTATGTTCTCATGCACAGGTTCTTCGGATAGATCCAGCATGTGGGAGCTGTACAAAGGCTTCTTGTAGGCAGCGTAAAATGCCTTTCCTTCTTCCAATAAGCCATCAATCCAAGGCAAAAGCTTTTTGGCACAATGGTCAGTATGTAAGATTACCGGAACCCCATAGGCCTCAGCCATTCTGTGCACATGCAATGCCCCTGAAATACCGCCCTGAATGGCTCCTTTTTGATTTTCATTTCCCATGCCTTTTCCCGCATAGAATTGGGCTCCGCCATTGGAAAACTGTATAATGACTGGAGAATTCACTTTCTTAGCCGTTTCCAAAACCGCATTCACGGTACTGGTATTGATCACATTGACAGCGGGCATGGCAAACTCGCTCTCTTTTGCATAATCCAATAGGTCTTTGAGTTCTTCTCCGAATTTAACTCCTGGTTTGAATTTCATGATGTTTTTAATAGGTTATTACTTTTTTAGGAATCTTTTTCTGATCACCTGTCGGTTATCAAAGATTTCAAAGATATAAAGACCTGCCCTAAAATCCTTTACATCCACTTGCAAAATATTGTCCTGGCCTGTGTAAATACTCTCTGTCAACACCTTTCCGGTCACATCCATGACCCGGTAATTGAACCCTTTGTAATCAGAAGGCAAGCTGACCCAAATATAATTGCCCGCAGGAACCGGATAAATTTTAAATGCAGAAGGATCAATCTCCTCTGGCCTTATAGAGGTAATAAGATCCTCCATTAAGATTTCTCCTTCCGGTTTTTCAAGTTTTCTGTTAGTAAATAAAAAAAACTCATTTGCCCTTAATCTGAAGGTTTTGGAATTGCCGGTTACCTCTATCTCTTCACCTGTGAAATAATTGTACCACTTTCCGGGAATAGGGAAAGACAAATCAGCATTATTGATGTCAGTCAGCCCAAAGTTCCCATATAAAAGAACCTGAAAATCCCCATCCACCAACCGAATTGATTTTAGATTTTGAGCAAGGTTCAAGATGGCGTTTTCAGGCTTATTAAATGCTTGATGCTCATTTTTAAGCTGTATCATGGCTTTGTAAAGCCTCCATAGCCTCAGCCTGTCCGGATTGTCAAGGTAATTCCATCTCGTGGGTTTGATACCCAAGCGGTCATTGTTCAGCTCTAGATCATATCCAAATTCTTCAAATTGCCAAAGCATTTTTGGTCCGGGAATGGCAAAGAAAAATGCAGCCATCAACTGATTTCTGTTTACCGCATTTTTAAGCGTCCGGATATTCAAAGGAGATGTTTGACCCCATGTCAGTGATTCCCACATGGTGCGTTCTTCATCATGGCTTTCCATGTAAGAAACCAGGTTGTTTTTTGACCAGCCCCTTGTCTGATAAAAGCCCCAGTCAAAGTTTCTTGAGCCTCCTTTTGCCATTTCCCTGAAATCAAAATTCAAGTTGCCCCAAAACATCATGCCATAATCAGCCAATTCCCTTTCTTCTGAATTGTCTGCAAAATGTTCTAAAATAACATAAGCATCAGGATGATTCTTTTTAATTTGATCATAAATGTTTTTCCAGATCGCAATCCTGGATTCATCCCTTTGACTCCATAAACTTACATTATCCCCTGAATTGACTTGAGTGAATCCCTTGCTTAGGTCAAACCTGAAACCATCTACTTTATATTCTGTTAACCAATAATTGTTTACTGAATCTACCAATGCTTTGGTATAAGGACTCTCATGGTTAAAATCGTAGCCCACATTGAACGGATGTTTTGCAACCCTATTGAGCCAAGGATTATCTTCTGTGGGTGCACCAAAATCCCCATCATTGTACAAGCGGACATAGGGACTTTGGCCAAAAGCATGGTTCAGCACCATATCCAAAATGACCACCATATCCCTTTTATGGGCTTCATCTATCAATTCTTTGAGGTGATTTTTGGGACCATAGAATTTATCTACTGCAAAAAAGAACGATGGATTATATCCCCATGAGATATTCCCCTCAAATTCCTTCACCGGCATTAATTCAATAGCATTGATCCCCAGGTCTTTTAAATAATCTAACCTTTCTGTTACTGCCTTGAAAGTGCGCCTGTCATCAAAATCCCTGACCAGCAATTCATAGACTACGAGTTCTTCAGGTGCAGGTTTTTTATAATTCAAGTATTTCCATTCATAGGGTTGTTGAGCAGTCTGAAGGAATGTTGCCTGAAACTCCGTTTTTCCTTTGGGATATGGCTTAAGACCCGGGTACCTATTTTGTTGGATGATTTCATCGTCATGGAATGGATCCGAAACCTTGTCTGCATAGGGATCCCCTATTCTTAAATTCCCATCCACCAAATATTGAAAAATGTATTCTTCCCCTGGGCTTAGGTCTTTGAGGTGATACCAAAATAGTTCCTTATCAGGGGTCTGTTTCATCTGGAATTCTGTCCTGATTTCCCAATCGTTGAAATCTCCTAAAACAAAGGCATTTTTTTTCTTTGGGGCTTCCAAAACCAAAATCACCTCGGTGTCAGAAATATAATTGATTCCTTTCCTTACCCCTGATGGAAGGGCTTCCTGAGGACTAGGCCCCACCACAGAAATATTGATCAATGCTGTACGCTCATCTTGTCCTGACCTGGCAGATGCCTGGAGTTCAAAATCCCCTTCTTCCAAGGCTAAAAAAGTATAGACAAGTTCTTCCTTATTGGTTTCAGTTGCTACTTCTGCCCCATTGACAAAAAGACTCAAATTGGCCGGTTCAGATGAAATTATCCTGATTTCTTGGGATTCACCCACTTCCAAAAGCGTAGAATTTGTGCTTGGCCTTTGGAAAAATACCTCAAACCCCTGGCTCAGGTTGATAAAAAAGTCCTGGTTAGTATCGGTTTTGCCTTCCCTGGTTCCATCAACATTTCGGAAAACTACACCTAATCTATAAATTGTCTGACCGGATGTTGGATTAAAAAACTCATTGGGAACCAATTCAAATTCCCAAATATTTTCCTCTCCTTCCACCTTTTTCATCCGTGCCCTAGGATCATCGACGCCCCATTGGGTAGGCACAATCGACCATGAAGTGGAAGTGGGCCCCGTTGTGATAGCACCTATATGAATATACACCTGATTAACCCCCTGCAAACCGGAAGTTCCTTGGGTAGCATCATAAATAATTTTAACATTGCTGTCTGCCCTTGGAAAACCAGGAATTGTTGTAATCTGGGCAACTGCAGAAGAGTAAAACAGTAAAAATAAAGAAAATAAGAGGATAATTTTTTTCATTGCAAGGAATGTAAACTGGATTAAATTCAATGAAAAGGGCTACTTTTTCAAGCAGCCCTTTCATCATTGTGCTTATGGAATTATTGATCTATTTTGATATATCTGCCATCCAAAGAGTTAAACCAGATCTTATATGTACCTGCTTCAACAGGGATGTTTGGTCCATCTTGGGTACCTCTACCACTGATGGCCGTATTCGCACCCCAGTTTACAGCCCAATCATTGTCCGCTCTGAATTTCATTTCTCCATCCGATAATGTAGCATTTATATAGTAAATATGCCTATCGAAAGTGAGTTGATTCATGGCTGTGCTTGCGTCCCAACCATTGGCAGTCGCACTTCCTATAATTCCTACTGTGCCGAAAGTTGCAGGCACATTGTCGATAGGTACTAATGAAAATGTCTCAGTTGAAAGATCAAAAGTAAAGGTATAGTATCCTGCGGCAGGCACATTGAATACATCAGGATCTGATCCATTTCCTGTGTTTACGGCAATGCTCGTACCATCATTCGTACCATATTGTGGTTGCCAAGCACCTAAAACTTCCAAAACCTTGAAACCGCCAGCATTGAAAAATCCAGAGTAAACGTATAAATCTGTGTTTTCAGGATCCCTGAAAAGCGGGGGATTATTGTCATTATTGTTCCAACCTCTGGCAGTGGCCTCACCTACAAGGAAAAGATTTCTCAGCGCTACGGCATCTGCAAAAGTAGTCACGTTGATAGTGACTGCTGCACCGACAAGAGCTGATAATGTACGCGATGGAACAGCCCTGACCCTGAATTCCATAGGACCGGTCTCCCCTCCTAAAATCCCCCTGGAAACAGCCCTTCTGTTGATTTCTGCGGCCTTTATTTCAACAGTAGTAGAAGTAGAAGAGCCCAAGTCAGCAGCATTGGCAAAGTTATTTCCAGGACGGTCCATTTGGATAATATACGTTACCTCCATGGGCGTTCCGAAATCAGCAGGATTGACAGTAAAGACAACCACCTCATCTTCATCTTCCCCAGTCAAGGTAATGGAAGAAGGTGCAGAGGCGATGGTAGCCGGAACCTGAGGAATAATTGGTGGTTCATCAATTGGTCCACAGGCCCAAATCAGCGGTAATAAAAAGGCTACCTTTGTTAAATTTGAAAGTACTCTCATCATTGTTTTGGTATTTATTGTTTCATTAAATTGTTTTGTTGTTTTTTTTCTATTCTTGCTAAGAAAATCACAAATTAAATTGAATAAGTGATAGGATACATTTGGCTCATGAATGAAATGCTTATCTCATATTAAAAAAGGCGATTGTATTAAGCAAGTTTTCGTTGAACAAAATCTTAAAAAAAACGTTGCAAACGTCACCGCAAACGTCTGCATTAATCTTATTTTTAACTTGATTTATCCAAATAATAAGAAAAATTAAAGATCAAAAGGGAAAAAAAAAGTGGTACAAATATCGCATATTGTGGCAAATTAAGTTAACTTTAAAATCTTAGAAAAAGATAATTTTTATGAAATTAGGCCAAGCGACAATCAAAGATATTGCAAGGGAATTGAATGTATCTTCGTCCACAGTTTCCCGTGCATTGAAAGATTATCCCGGGATCAGTTTTGAGACCAAGAAGAAAGTCAAGGATTTAGCTGAAAAACTCAATTACCGGCCAAATGCAATCGCCCTGAGCCTAAGAAAAAGTAAATCCTTTACCATAGGTGTTATTATTCCTGAAGTAGTCCATTTCTTTTTTTCAACAGTCATATCCGGAATAGAGGAAGTTGCCTTTAAAAACGGATATAATGTCATCTTATGTCAGACCAATGAGAAACTTGAAAGAGAAATCAATTGTGTGGAAACTATGCTCTCCAATCAAATTGATGGTTTATTGGTCAGCTATTCAAAAGAAACCACAGATTTTTCACACTTTATTAACTTAATAGACATGGAGATCCCAGTGGTATTTTTTGACCGAATCCCTAACATTAAAAATGCGGTAAATGTAACCGTTAATGACTTTAGCGGAGGGTATCAAGCCACCAAACATTTGATCGATCAGGGCTACAGGAGAATCGCCCATTTGGCGGGTCCTTCCAACCTTGCCATCAGCAAAAAAAGAAAAGAGGGATATTTGGCAGCACTATCGGACTCAGGAATATCTATTGATGAAAACCTGATCGTAGAGTGTCCCAGTGCCAACGAAAAGGAAAGTTTTGAAATTTGCTTGAGGTTATTTAAAGATCCCATCAATAGGCCTGATGCTATCTTTGCTCACCATGATATTGTAGCTGCCGGAGCTATGATGGCCATTAAGTCTCTTGGCTTAAGAATTCCAGAAGATATCGGTGTGGTCGGGTTTTCTAATTGGCAATTTGCTTCAATGATTGATCCTCCCCTTACTTCTGTCCTTCAACCTGGCATCCAAATTGGGGAGAAAGCAACCAAAATCCTCTTGGAGATGATCCAAAATAAAGATATTAACCATCAAGAGATAAGTAATGTGGTCCTGGACACAGAATTACTTATCAGGAAATCTTCCGTAAAAAATTACTGAATTATTTAAAGTTTCTTTATTTTTTTGTGCAAACGTTTGAATGTGCCAAAATTTTTAAAATTCGCCCATATTGATTTAAAAATCCTCTTGGAGCCTTGCTCCATCATTTTCTGATTGATTTTTTACTTTCACTTTACTTTCTAATTTAGCTTTGATTTAAGGCTTTTGCCTAAGTTTCTTAGCAATAAACTGATAAAAAACCAATGACTACACTGATGAAAAATGGCAGTGGAAAAAGAAATGTTGCCATAGGGAATGTGCAATATTGGGAAAAAACCAAACTGGGCATAAATGGACATACTGATAATGCAATTTTTTGCATCACGGTTTATGATCATCATACCATAAGGATACAAGTAAGTAATGAGGGAAGTTTTTCCCCAAATCCCTATGCTGTGGTCATGGAGCCAAAAAATACAAGTTTCGAAATTGACGAAACTTCCGATGCTGTTCAACTCAAAACCGATACCATGATAATTGAGCTCAATTTGCATCCATTTTGCTTAACTTTTAAAACATTGGAAGGCAAAATTATCAATCAAGATGATTCTGCATTTGCAGTCTCATGGTTGGGAACAGAGGTGACCAATTATAAAAAAATCCAAAAAGATGAAAAATTTGTAGGCTTGGGAGAGAAAACAGGAAACCTTAACCGATTTGGAAAGGCTTACACCAACTGGAATACTGATTATTTTGCCTATGGAGTAAATGACGATCCCTTATACCTGTCTGTTCCTTTTTACATAGGACTTCACAATAATTTGTCCTATGGGATTTTTTTCGATAACACCCATAAAACTGTTTTCAACTTTGGGGCTTCCAACAACCGCTTTATTTATTACAGTGCGGAATCAGGCGATATGGACTATTATTTTTTCCATGATGAAAATGTTTCAAAAATCATTGAAGCATATACCAATCTGACCGGTAAAATGGCCATGCCTCCTCTTTGGTCATTAGGTTTTCAGCAATGCCGCTATTCATATTATCCGGAATCGGAGGTACTTACACTAGCTGATAATTTCAGGAACAAAAATATGCCTGCTGATGTGATCTACTTGGATATACATCATATGGATAAATATAAAGTTTTTACTTTCGATGGAGAGAAATTTCCCGATCCCAAGTCCATGATCCAAAAACTGAAAGAAAAAGGTTTTAGGGTAGTGGTCATCATGGATCCGGGCATAAAAACTGATAAGGGATATGCACCTTTTGATGAAGGAAAAGAAAAAAATCTCTTTGTAACCTATCCGGACGGTGAGATTTATGAAGCTCAAGTATGGCCAGGCTGGTGTGCCTTCCCTGATTTCACCAAACCTGAAGCGAGAACCTGGTGGGCTGAAAAGATGGAGTATTATAGGGAAGCCGGTGTGGATGGCTATTGGACAGACATGAATGAGCCAGCCTCCTGGGGCCAATTCACTCCCAATCTGATCGATTTCCATTATGAAGGTGAGCATGTTAGCCATAGAAAAGCAAGAAATGTTTATGGGATGCAAATGGCAAGAAGCGCTATGGAGGGAAGTCTTTTGCAAAACCCCAAAGAAAGACCTTTCATTTTAACACGTTCAGGTTTCTCCGGAATACAGCGCTTTGCTGCCGCCTGGACGGGAGACAATGTCTCCAGTGATGAGCATATGCTTGCAGGTATCAGATTGGTCAACAGTCTGGGGCTGAGCGGAATTTCGTTTGCAGGTTATGATGTGGGGGGCTTTGCGGGTGAACCAAGTAAATCCCTTTATGCAAGGTGGATAAGTATTGCAGCATTTGCTCCATTGTTCAGGGCCCACTCCATGATCAACACTGCTGATTCAGAACCTTGGGCATTTGGGGAAGAAGTAGAGGAGATTTCCAGAAATTACATGAAACTTCGCTACAAACTTTTACCTACTATTTACAGTGCATTTCATGCAAGCTGCTTGACCGGACTTCCTGTTGCCAAAAGCTTGGCTATTGATTATCCACATGATAATTTGGTGTTTGATTCTGCATTTCAGAACCAATATACTTTCTGTGATACCCTACTGGTAGCTCCAGTGGAGAGTTACAAAGAAATCACTAAAGTGTACTTACCAAAAGGAGATTGGTATTATCTTTTTGACAGTAAAAGTTATCATGGGAACCAGGTAATTTACCAAGATTGTCCTACCAGTTATCTCCCTGTATTTGTAAAAGCCGGCTCCTTTCTGGCCCTTCAATCAGACATATCCCATTCAGGAGAAAAAAATGACGGAATCTTGAGACTGCATTTCTATTTTGGATATGAGGACAGCACATATTGTCACTATGAAGATGATGGTATTAGCCATTCCTATACCAAAGGAGATTATTTCAAAAGAAAAATAAGCTGGATAGGAAATGAGAAAAAAATTGTTTTTGATACCCCAATGGGAAACTTTGAATCCGGTTTTAAGAAAATAAAACTTTATATCCATGGGAAGCATCCTGAAGAAATCCTTCTCAATGAGGAAAAGCTGTTCATTGAAAAAGAAGATGTGGCATTCCTTGGTAAGTTGACCGATTTTGACCCCTTACCGGAACATTCCCATCCTTATCATGTGGCTAAAAACATTCCTTTTGTTATCATACCCCACAGAGAAAAAGCTTTTGAAATTCAATTTCTATAACCATTAACAATACACCCAGCCTAATGTCTGAAACACAAAATAAACCCAAACTCAGTTTTTGGCAGATATGGAATATGAGTTTTGGATTTCTTGGAATACAGTTTGGATTTGCCTTACAGGGCGGTTTTATGTCCAGGATTTTCCAAACTTTAGGAGCAGATAAAGAGACAATACCTTTATTATGGATTGCGGCTCCCTTGACCGGTCTTATTGTCCAACCTATTGTGGGTTATTTGAGTGATAGGACCTGGCATCCAAAATTTGGCAGAAGAAGACCGTTCTTTCTAATCGGTGCTATTTTATCAACCATTGCATTGTTTTTTGCGCCTTATTCCAGTGCTCTTTGGATTGCAGCCGGCTCACTTTGGGTTTTGGATGCTTCCATCAATATCAGCATGGAACCTTTCAGGGCTTTGGTAGCAGATAAGTTACCCGATAGCCAAAGATCTTATGGTTTTGTGGTGCAAACCCTTATTATTGGCATTGGAACTTGGATCGCCAGTAATCTCCCTTGGCTTATGACCCAAATCGGAATACCCAATACCGCAGAGCCTGGAGTGGTCCCTGATACCGTAAAATTTGCTTTTGCAGTTGGAGCAGTTGTTCTTTTTTCTTCTATTCTATACACCATTCTAACGACAGAGGAATACCCTCCTGCTGATTTGGAATCATTTGAGAAAGAAAAAAAAGAAAGCAGGGGATTTTTTACCGGCTTTAAAGAAATATTCAGAAATATAGCCAACATGCCTGAAGTCATGCGGAAACTTGGCTTGGTACAGTTTTTCTCATGGTTTGCCTTTTTTACCATGTGGAGTTTTGCTACACCCGCAATCACCGAGCATGTATTTCATGCAACAGATACTTCATCTGTTGAATACAACAATGCAGCAGACAGTGTCGGAAATTATTTGGGGACCTACGGACTCGTATCCATGTTCTTTGCCTTGATTTTGGCCTTTGTGACTTCTAAAGTCAAGATCAACAGGAAATTGGTCCATATGTTCAGTTTAATCGCAGGCGGTTGTGGCTTTATTTTGATTTATTTTATAAGAGAACCCTGGATGCTCCACCTTTGCTTTGCCTTGGTCGGAATTGCATGGGCCAGCATTCTTTCTATGCCATATGCGATGTTGTCCAGTTCCGTAAACCCTAACCAAATGGGGGTTTATATGGGGATTTTCAACATGTTTATTGTAATCCCCCAGATTGTGGCTGCTATTGGTGGTATCAATTTTATGTATAAACTCCTTTTTGGGGAAGAGGTGATATTTACCATGCTTTTGGCTGGAACTTCTTTAATCATTGCAGGATTATGCAATTTATTGATTACCAATCGGGCTGCCACCCATGATGGTTAATTTTGATTAGAAACAAAAAAATGAATACCGCTTACCCAAAATAAGCGGTATTTTTGTTTGAAAGAAACGACATGAAAAAGATCAATATCATAGGTGTTCCCGAGCATTTCAACTTTCCTTGGATAAAAGTCATAGAAAGACAACCTCTTAAGGATGAAGGCATTGAGTTGGTTTGGCATAATGAATCCAGAGGTTCAGGTGCGATGAATCATGCCATCAGAAGGGGTGAAGCTGACTTAGCCTTGATCTTAACTGAAAGTTTTATTAAGGACAAAATCGAAGGAAACCCAGGAAAAATTATCGGTTGGTTTGTGAAAAGTCCATTGGTTTGGGGTATCCACCTGTCTTCCTTGTGTCCTGTGCAAAGCCTTTCAGAATTGAAAAAACCCACATTCTTAATCAGCAGGTATGGCTCTGGATCACACCTTATGGCATTCCTATTGGCTGAAAGAGAAGGTTGGGATCCCAAATCCCTTCAATTTGAGGAAATTGGAAACCTGGATGGTGCAAAAAAATCCTTTGAAAGCCCAGAGCCAAAAATATTTCTTTGGGAAAAGTTCACAACAAAACCTTTGGTCGACCAGGGTTTGTTTAAAAGAATAAATGAAATACCCACACCTTGGCCTTGTTTTGTGTTGGTGGCTTCAGAGCAATCCTTGAATCAACATGCTGATGTCCTGAAAAAAATCCGGGACATGGTATATGATGAAGCGCAAAAATTTAAATTCTCGCTAAATACAAGTCAAGCCATCAGCGAATTTTATGGTATTCAAAAAAAAGATATTGAGGAATGGTTGGAAAGTACAAGCTGGGCTGAAAACAATAACATAGGTGCTGAAGAATTGCAAAAAGTAATTGAAACTCTTCAAAACCTTCAAATCATCAAAAATGTTGAAATTAAACCAAATATTTTTGTGGATGAAGCTCTGGTGAACCTTCTACCAACAAAACTTTCCTGAATCTAAGTGTCACTGTTGTACCAATATTTCTTTCACTTTCAAAATAAATGGTACCTCCCATCATGGAGGTAAACTCTTTGCAGAGGTTCACGCCTAAGCCTGTTCCCCTTTCATTATCCGTACCTTTACTGGATTCCAAAAGAGAAAATTTCTGAGTCCTGATCTGATGTAGCATGTTTTTGGACATACCCATTCCATAGTCCTTGACTTTAATGATCACATTTTCTTTGTCTTCAAAAGTGAAGATATCAATGAAAGAGTTTTTCTTGGAATACTTGATGGCATTACTGAGCAAGTTTCTAAGGATTATTTGGAAAAGATCATGATCTACCCAGATTTTAGTGTCTTTGTCCACATTCACGTGGAAAGAAAGCCCCTTACCATCTGCATGTTGCTGCAAAAGCTCAATACATTGATTTATGGTAGATAAACAAGATGTTGGCCTTAAATGAAGTTTGAATCCATCCATTTGGGCTCTAGACCAACTTAAAATATTATCCAAGGTTACAAAAAGACCATCTACGTTTCTTTTTAAGACGTAGGAAATTTCATTGAATTCTTCCCTGCTCAGATTGTTATCATTCATCAGGCCGAGAACACCCTGTAATTGGGCAACCGGAGCTTTAAGGTCATGACCAAGAATGGAAAACAACCTGTTTTTTAAATTATTGGATCTCTCAAGATCCTGAGATTGCTTTTCCAGTTCCTCTTTTTGTTGATTGACCTTATTCTGGTTTTCTACCAAAGCTAAATTGATCGCTCTGGTTTTCCTGTGCAATACAAACAACCAAAGAAAAAGACCACCGAGAATCAGGGTGCCAAAAATATAAATGTTGTTATAAGTTTTGAAACTCTTTATTTGCAATTCTTTGTAGTCATTTTCAGCCCGAAGGTACCTTAACTCTCCATCTGTCTTTTCCACTTCAAACATGGCTGAGATCAATGCTAACCTATCTTTATTGACCTTTTCCTCTAATAATTCACTCAATCTGTTATAAGCCATTTGATTCTGAAAAGCCAGATCCAGTTTTCCCAAGGCTTCATAAGTCAAAGCGAGATATTTATAGCTGCTTACCAATTCATCCTGATAGCTTTTGGCCAAAGAAATTTCCTTACTCCTTTCCAATAATTCAGCGGCATTTTCATATAGCCCCAACAAACGGAGAACATTTCCCTTCCTATTCAATATAGAAGCTTCAAATGATTCCAATTGATGGTGGGAATCAGTCAAAAAGGCAAAATCATAAGTAGCCAAAGCATCCTCAAATTGACCTCTCGCGGTTTGAATATCGCCAATTACCCTATAGATAAAACTGTTAAAATAAATCGAATTGTATTGGTTGTTTATTTCAAGCGCCCGGTAAGCGTACTCATAGGCAGAATCCAATTCACTGGTTGCCAAAAAATTAAGCGCCAAATTATTGAAACTTCTTACAATCACATAAGGGTCTTCTATTTCAAAGCCAATAGAATAAGCTTCCTTGAATTTCTTAATGGCCTCCCGATAGTTTTTTTGTTTGTAATAAATCACCCCCAAGTTATTCAAAGACATGGCCAAGCCTTGCTTATCCTTAATCTTGTAACTGATCAAAAAGGCATCCCTTGAATAACGGAAAGCCTTATCCCATACCCCGGTGCGGTAAAAAATCCAACCTAAATTACTTTTTGCCCTTCCCAAATTCAGGCTGTCATTGGCAGAAACAGACAATTTCTCTGCGAGATTGGCATATTCAAATGATTCGGTGATATTCTGTTCTCTCAATAAAAAAGAAAGCCTATTCAAAACATCCAGCTTACTCTTCTTTGTAGAATCATCCAGCTGAAATTTCAGACTGTCCAATTCCAAGCCAGATTGGGCTAATGCCAGCTGACTCAAATAAAAGCAAAACAAAAAAAACAAATATGAATATCCGCCTACATACAAGTGGGCAAATTTTATACTTTGACAATAAGTGTCAATAACTTTCAGGGCTGAATTGTAAGTGTTTAATTGGCTGTAAATAAATAAGAAGGCCATGAATATTCTACAATTCAATGAAAGATATCCTGATGAGGCAAGTTGCATCCATTACTTGAAGGAACAAAGGGAAAGAGAAGGTGTTATTTGCAAGAATTGTAATTCCAAGGATCACTACTGGCTTAATTCTCTCAATATGTTCCAATGTAAACATTGTAAATTTAGGACAGGACTGAAAAATGGTACTATTATGGAAAACAGCAAGTTACCATTGAGGACTTGGTTGCTTGCAATGACTCTTGTAAGCGCAACCAAGAAGGGATTTAGCTGCCTTGAACTACAGAGGCAGATGGGTCATAGCAGATACGAGACTGTTTTCAGACTGTATCACAAGCTCCGGGAAGCAATGGGTAAACGTGACAGCCAATATAAACTAGAAGATATGGTTGAATATGATGAGGCTTTTGTAAGCAAGGCAACAAAATCTTCGGAAAAGACGAAGCTGAAGAAAGGCCGTGGAAGCCAAAAACAAGCTACTGTCGCTGTTATGGCTGAATCATCTATTCTTGAAGACCTAATTACTGGAGAAAAGGACAAAAGCTGCAGATATTTCAAGATGGTCAAAATAGATAACTTGAAGGCAAAAACAGCCGAAAAACTGATAAAAGGACTGATTGACAAAAAAGCCGTGCTCCAAACTGATGAAAGTACGACTTATGCTAACCTAGAAGATTGTATCGATGTTCACGTGAGCGAATTATCTTCCACAAAAGAGGGCAAGTTCAACCTCAAATGGGCACATATAGCAATAAGCAACCTTAAAAGGGATTTACAGAAGTACCATATGGTTTCAGAAAAGATGCTTCAAAACTATCTCAATGAATTCTGTTATAAACTAAACCGAAGATACTTTGGTAAAAAACTCTTTGATAGACTTGTTATTGCGAGCATTTGCCCCTACTTGTATACAAGCGGATAATCATAAAAACAAAACTCTAAACATAAACTTGTACTAAAAAATGGTTGAACCTTTAATTATCTTCTCACAGCTATCGGGTCGGGGTTTTCGGGTATGGGATGATTCAATACATAGCCGTCTTTTTCAATTTCGCCTAAAACTCTTATTCCCGAAACATGAGGAGCTGCCATAGATGTGCCTGAGGAATTCACGTACCTGTTGTTTGTCCAGGTAGACCTGACATTTACGCCAGGAGCCGAAAATTTGACAGGAAAACCAAAATGGGAAAAAGAAGCAAACCTGTCTCCTATTTGAAAGGCTGAAACAGTAATGGTAAATGGTCCATTTACCCTGGCAGGACTAAAAGAAGTAGCCGGTAATCCACTGTTGCCCGCTGCAATTACCATCCAGATCCGCCTTTTTTCAGATACTCTCAAAACAGCTTCATCCAAGGCCCTACTGTCATCAAAGCCACCGAAACTCAAATTAGCCACATCGCCTGGAATCCCCCTCACCCCCACATGATTTATCCCGGCAATTAGACCTGAATACGTATATTCTGCCCTTGGGCCTGTAAAAATTTTAACAGGAACCACTGGAACGCCTGCCGCCACACCAACAACCCCAAAATGATTATCCAAAGCACCTATCGTGCCTGCAACATGGGTGCCATGACCATGTTCGTCATTTAAATCATAGTCTTTCTTCTTGCTGTTGTAGGCATCAAAACCTTTCTTATCGTCAACATTAAGATCAGGATGAGCCAAATCTATACCTGTATCCAAAACAAATACACTATGTCTACCCCTGTATGTAAATGGACCGCCTGCCCTTGCCACTCCCCAGGGAATAACCTGGGTAGTCACTATTTGTTCTTCTTCTTGGCCAGGTCTTTTAAGCACTTGAAAAGGTCCGAGTTCTCCCCTTCTGTCCTGCTCAATATATTTAACTTTTGGATCAACAAGCAAATCGGGCAATCTTTCAGCATTGACTTTTGCAGAAAAACCCGGTAAAGCAATGGAATAGATATGTTGAACGCTTTCTGGATCTACCCGATGGGTTTTAAGAAAATCCTCCACTTCTTTAACCATTAATCTCTCTGTTCCTTCCAGGTCATCTGCATCCATTCGAAATGAAATTCGATCTTCATTAAAAACAATAATGTAATGGTCCGGAATGGGTTCAGCCTTCATCACGGGAAATTTCAGCATTTCTTCATCCTCTTCATTTGAAACACCAAATTCATGTTCATTTGCACAAGCATGCAGAAAAAAGCTTATCAAAATAAAATAAACGAATTTCTTCATATATCCAGTTAAAAATTTGTAAATCATGAGTTTATAAAATCTAAACTTTGTGATAAATCTAAGCAAAAACTAAAAAAATATGCAAATAATCTAAAAATTTTTCTTTCAAAAAGAAAAAGCCGGAAGTATTCTCCCGGCCTCTTTTCCTTTTTTGGATCCTTTCAAATTAGAGTTCGTCCCAGTTCCAATCCTCATTAATTTGAGAGATGGCATGATGGGCGGTAAGGTCATATTGACAAGGAACTATGGAAACATAATTATTCGCTATGGCCCATTCATCATTGTCCTCACCTTTATCAAAATTCACAAAATTGCCTGCCATCCAAAAATATTTTCTACCATTGGGATCATACCTTTCGGAAAATTCCTCCTGCCATTTGGCATGGGCCTGACGGCAGACCTTAACCCCTTTGATAGGCTCATTTCTTTTAGGAGGGAAATTCACATTTAATGCCACTCCTTTTGCCAGGCCATTTTCAAGTACTTGTTTCGATATTTTGAACACATATTCTTCAACATGGCTAAAATCGGCCTTTGAAGAATAGTCACATAAGCTAAATCCGATGGATGGGAGTCCTTCCAAGGCACCTTCTATGGCGGCAGACATAGTACCTGAGTAGAGAACTGAAATGGAGGTGTTGCTGCCATGATTGATTCCAGAAACAACCAAATCCGGCCTTCTATCCTTCAACACATAGTGTTTGGCCAATTTGACACAATCCGCTGGAGTACCACTGGATTTAAATGCCATTACATCCTCAAAAATATCTTCCTCATAAAGGCGGAGGGTCTCTCCTATCGTTATGGCATGCCCCATGCCTGACTGAGGACTGTCCGGTGCCACTACTACAACTTCTCCCAACTGCTTCATGATGTTCACCAATACCCTTATTCCCTTTGAGGTGATCCCATCATCATTGGACACCAAAATCAATGGTTTTTTTGCCATAAATTATTTTATCTGATTGTAATAGGCAGTGATACGGAGCAGATCTCCTCTTTTGTCATGGGAAAGTCTGTTTTTCCTCATAAAAAGGTCTATTTCGTCCGCTCTATCACCCAAAATATCCAAAAGCTCCCTTTTCTTGAGGGAATACTTCTGAAGCTTTCCGTCTTTGATGAAATAGTAATTAAAAGCCAACTTATATACTCCTCCTATTGGTGGACCCCATAAGGGGTTCATGGCCATGGGGCCATACATACCCATACCCCTGTTATCAATAACAATCTGTTCCCTACATAGCAGGACAATCTCATCACCTTCTGTCAGAATTTCGAAAAAAACCGGGGTCTCATAATCTCCTGCCAGAGAATAAGGTAAGGTATAAAAAGACCTAATGCCTCCATAAACTTCATCAAAAATTTCAAATTGGGACACATTCGAAGCTCCAAAAGTGGTAATCCCATTATCCTGAAGCTGAACCAGGTTGTTTTCTAAATCATACTTTACAAGGCCACGGTAAACCTGTCCATTCACCGTTATGATCTGTCCTTGATGCCAAACTTGGGAAGGAAATTGATTTCCTTGGGCCAAAGCAGAAGAAAGGCCCAGGAAAATTGTCAATATGGAAACAAATACCCTGATCATCATAAGTTCTACAGTTATTCTCTACTGATGATAACGATTTATTTTCAAATTTGGTTGATTTGGTTTCAAGATAATTGAATTTCCATACTAACTAGTTGCCATTCGCTTATTTTTTCAAAATGGAGTGGCCCATTTTATCCCGCTTTGTTGTCAAGTACTTTTCATTATGCGGGTTTGGGGCGATTTCAATAGGTATCTGTTCCACAATTTCCAAACCATAACCTAACAGACCTACACGCTTGGTGGGGTTGTTGGAAATCAATCTGATTTTGGAAATCCCCAAATCCCTTAATATCTGAGCACCCACCCCATAGTCTCTTTTATCCATTGGAAGGCCAAGCGCCAGATTTGCCTGAACGGTATCCATTCCCTGTTCCTGAAGCTTGTAAGCTTTGAGTTTGTTGATCAAGCCTATACCCCTACCTTCTTGATTCATGTAAAGCACCACACCCTTACCTTCTTTCTCCACCATCTCCATGGCCTTATGCAGCTGAGGCCCGCAATCACATCTGCATGACCCAAAAATATCCCCTGTTACACAGGAAGAGTGCACACGTACCATTACAGGCTCATCTTTTTCCCAAGTACCTTTTATAAGGGCCAAGTGGATGTCATCTGTATTTGTCTGTCTAAAGGCTATCAGATCAAAATCACCCCAGGCTGTGGGCATTTCCACCCCTATCTCCCTTTTGATGAGTGATTCATTTTTAAGTCTGTAGGCAATGAGATCCTTTATGGAAACGAGTTTCAAATTAAATCTTTTCGCTACTTTCACCAGATCAGGCAGCCTGGCCATGGTTCCGTCTTCATTCATGATTTCCACCAATACACCCGCAGGTGCCAATCCTGCCTGCCTTGCAAAATCTATAGCGGCCTCCGTATGGCCAGCTCTACGAAGGACTCCTCCCCTTTTTGCTTTCAGTGGGAAAATATGTCCGGGCTTACCCAATTCATCCGGATGGATATTGTCATCAATCAATGCCTTGATGGTTTTCGCCCTGTCACTGGCCGAAATTCCCGTTGTGCAACCATGACCTATCAAATCAACTGAAACAGTGAAAGGAGTTTCATAGGCAGCAGTATTTTGACCTACCATCAGCTCCAAACCCAATTTTTCACATCGGTCTTCAATAAGCGGAGCACAAATCAGACCTCGACCGTGCGTTGCCATAAAGTTGATGATTTCAGGAGTGACCTTCTCTGCAGCACAGATAAAATCTCCCTCATTTTCACGGTCCTCATCGTCTACAACGATAATTACCTCTCCGTTTTTTATGGCTTCAATGGCATCCTCAATGGGATCCAACTTAATTTCATTTGACATTTTATTTTAATACTTGGGTTTAGTCGAGGTAAAATTACATCCTTTATTGAGTAAAACAGTAAAAAACAGATGAAAGTTTGGCTTAAAAACTGATCACAATCCCAAGCTGCTTGTCTATTTCAACCTGAAATTTTTTTAGTTCCATGAAAATAGCCAGCCTTTCCGTAATAATGCTTTCATCGGCTTTTTCCTGTTCAGCTTCTTTTATTTTGACCTTGGCCTCTTCCAGCATTTTTTTGATCACTCTTTTTTTCAAATGGAGAATACTGTCATAGACAGTCTTGGCCAGGTCATCAGCCTCATGATGTGTGAAAATCTGATACCTGCTTTCCCAGAGACTCGACAGTTCATATTTTCTGGTAATCAAATTGATAACTTCCTTTTTGACTTCCGAATCCTGATGCTGAAGAAAATATTCCGGCTGCGGAAGAATTCCCTCTGAAAGAGCCTCCTTGTAAATCCCAAGAATTTTCTCATATACTGGAGTATGAAAATTCAAATCCTCGGTTTCCTGAAGCAAATATTGGCAGACATGAAGTTCATCAGAAACCATCTCAAAACCATAATTCACCAATAACCTTAACATTTCCCTTTCCTGCAACTCGATCAAATGGGAATGGGATGTAGGTTCTTCTTTGGTGGGCAGTAAATCTTCTACAAAGGAGGCTTTCTGTTCCCTCTGCTCCTTGAAAAATTGATCCTTTTGTTCTTTTAAAAACAGTTTATTGAGCTCGGCCTGTATGATCTCCTCATCCATGTGCAACAAGCACGCTGACTGTTGGATGTAGACTGTCCGGATGATCGGATCGGGAATTTTAGCAATACTAGCCACCACCTGTTTGATCAATTCGGCCTGTTTGATCGGATCTTTGGCAGCTTCTTCTGCATAAAGACCTATTTTGAAGGAAATAAAATCCTGGGCATTATTTTCAAGATAGTTTTGGAAGGCCGTGGAGCCAACTTTCCTGGCATAACTGTCAGGGTCTTCGCCATCAGGAAAGACTACGGCTTTTACATTGAGCCCTCCTTCCAAAATCATGTCTATACCCCTTAGAGAGGCGCGGATACCTGCAGCATCACCGTCATACAGGACAGTAATGTTGTCTGTAAACCTTTTGATCAGTTTGATCTGGTTTTCAGTAAGAGAAGTTCCAGAGGATGCCACCACATTCTCTATTCCCGCCAGATGCATGGAAATTACATCTGTATACCCTTCTACCAAATAACAATTGTCCTTTTCCCTAATAGACTTTTTGGCCTGAAAAATCCCGTACAGGATATCACTCTTGTGATAAACCTCAGTTTCAGGAGAATTGATGTATTTTGGCTGTTTTTTATCTTGGGTTAGGATCCTGGCCCCAAATCCAATGGCCTTTCCGGAAAGATTATGAATGGTAAAAGTTACCCTACCCCTGAACCTATCGTAAAAACGGGAAGCATCACCTTCTTTTTGAAGAATCAAACCTGCTTTCAACAATAATTCTTCCGAATGGCCTGCTTTCTTTGCTGCGTGTAGGAAATGGTCCCATCCATCCAAAGCATATCCCAAATCAAACTTTTCTATTGTTTGTCTATCAAATCCCCTTTCTTTGAAATAGCTTAGACCAACTGACCTTCCTTCTTCAGTATCGAGATTTTTTTTGAAAAATTCCTTCGCAAAATTCAGAACGATGTATAAACTCTCCCTTTCATTAAAAGCCTGTAATTCTTCGGGGCTGGCATTTTTTTCTTCTTCTATTTCTATTCCGTATTTCTGAGCCAGCTGCCGAATCGCTTCATTGAAACCAATCCCCTCAATATCCATCACAAACTGTATAGGATCACCTGCCTTTCCGCATCCAAAACATTTATAAATTTGCTTTGCAGGTGACACGGAGAATGAGGGAGATTTTTCATTGTGAAAAGGACAGCATGCCCATAAATTTTGGCCTTTTTTCTTCAGAGGCACATAATCATTTACTACTTCTTCTATATCTGCCCTATCTCTTACTTTCTCTGTAGTTGCTCTGCTTATTGCCATATTCAATTCCTTCAATTTCCAAAGATAAAAAGTATTGCATCATTTTTCAGTAAGTAGGATTTCCGAAACTATTTCCAGGTAAAGCAAGTTTGTAATTTTTGGGAAACTATTATCTTTAAAAAGGCCTTTTTATTTAGAACATTTATAAAGTAAATTGCGGGCAATAAAGTAGCGATATGTCAATTAGTAAAGAAGCAGTATTAAAAGCCCTTTCCCGAGTAGACGATCCGGATCTGAAAAAAGATTTGGTGACTTTGGGAATGATCCAAGGGCTTCAAATTGAAGGGAACAAAATCAGTTTCAAAGTTGTCCTCACAACTCCTGCCTGTCCCTTGAAAGAGGTAATCAAAAACAACTGTATTGAAGCATTGGAGGAAGATTTGGGTTCAGATTTGGAACTTGATATTTTTATGACTTCCAATGTGACCACAGCGAGGGACAACGCGCCTTTATTGCCGAAGGTTAAAAACATCATCGCCATAGCATCAGGGAAAGGAGGCGTTGGAAAATCCACTACTTCCAGCAATTTGGCTGTAGCTTTGGCTAAATCAGGTGCTAAAGTTGGACTCATAGATGCTGACATCTCCGGCCCTTCCATACCGACAATGTTCAATGTGGAAGGTGAGCAGCCGGCCGTCAGACAGATAGATGGCAAAAACGTAATAGAGCCGATAGAGCAATATGGGGTAAAATTGATGTCCATTGGGTTCCTTACCCCAGCAGATGCCGCGGTGGTTTGGAGAGGACCAATGGCAAGCTCTGCGCTTAAACAGTTTATAGGAGATGTGAACTGGGGTGAACTGGATTATTTATTGATTGATTTACCTCCGGGAACTTCCGATATTCATTTGACCATGGTTCAAACCGTGCCTGTCACAGGTGCTGTGATTGTTACCACTCCTCAGAAGGTTGCTCTTGCAGATGCCACCAAAGGATTGAGTATGTTCAAGCAGCCTCAAATTAATGTGCCTGTTTTAGGTGTTGTGGAAAATATGGCTTATTTTACTCCGGAGGAATTGCCAAATAATAAATATTATCTGTTTGGTAAAGAAGGAGGTCAACGCTTGGCTGAAAAATTTGGAGTTCCGTTTTTGGGTGAAATTCCGATTGTGCAAAGTATCAGAGAAAGTGGAGACACGGGATATCCAGCAGTTTTAAAATCTGGAATAACCCAGGATGCATTTTCATTATTGGCTGAAAATGTCGCGAGACAAGTGGCCATAAGAAATGCTGCAATGAGCAAAACAGAAGTGGTTCAGGTAAATATTTGAAAAAAAAGAATGAATACGGAGTTAATTGAGAGAATTGAAAAAGCATTGAACAGCATCAGACCATATTTAGAAGCTGACGGTGGAAATGTGAAAATAGTCGAAGTAACCTCTGAGATGGTTTTAAAATTGGAGCTGACAGGCACCTGTAGTTCCTGTCCTATGTCCACAATGACCTTAAAGGCGGGAGTAGAAGAAGCTATCAAAAGAGATGTGCCGGAAATCATAAAGGTCGAGGCAGTGAATGTTGCTGTAGTATAAAGTATTTACCATGAGAAATTTTACTTTCCCAACAAGGATAGGCCTATTATTATCCCTTCTCTTCCTTTTATCATTTTCAGGTACTTTTTCACAAAATTTCTTTGGAAAGAATTTCCAGCACATTCATGATGAACAATGTGCAGCTACCCATTTAGAGAAGTTACAGGAAGAACAGTTGGGCATTTATGGAAGCAAAGAATACTTTGAATCCTGGATGCAAGGGAAAGTAAAAGAATTCAGGACCAAAACGCCTTCGCAATTTAGACTACAGGAAGAGGTTAAAGTTATCCCTGTTGTAGTCCATGTAATCCATACAGGTACTCCGATTGGGGTAGGAGCCAACATTCCTCAATCACAAATAGAATCCCAGATAAGATCACTAAATGAGGATTTCAGGAGAACAAACCCAGATGTCACCCTGACACCTTTAGAGTTTCAGTCAGTTGCAGCAGATACGCAAATTGAATTTGTACTAGCCAAACAGGATCCTCGAGGGCTTCCCACCGATGGAATCAACAGGGTACTGGGACCTAAAAATACCTATGACCCTAATGACGCCGGTTTAATAGGCCAACTTGCTCTCTGGCCACCTGAGGAATACCTGAATATTTGGGTTGTTCCTTTGGTACCTCCATTTATCGGCTATGCAAGTTTCCCCGTTTCTAACCTACCTGGACTAAGTTTTCCTGCTACGGCCAGGGAAACTGATGGGGTTACCGTTGATTACCGGTATTTTGGACAGGGAGGATCCGCGGTGTCAGGTTCTCGGGGTAGAACCCTTACCCATGAAGTGGGCCACTTCTTGGGCCTAAGACATATTTGGGGCGATGGGGACTGTAGTGCCGATGACTTTGTAGATGACACCCCAAACCAGGACGGCCCAAATACCATTTGTAGAAGCACCCCTAGAGTAACCTGCGGCTCAAGAGATATGGTGGAAAATTATATGGATTATACCACAGATATCTGCATGAATTTGTTTACCATAGGTCAAACGGAAAGAATGCAGGTGGTTTTGGCAAATAGCCCCCGACGTGCTTCTTTGGTCAATAACCGGGCAACTATAGAGCCTGTTTTAGTACCAAATGACCTCGGAATTGAAAGATTGATCAGCCCCCAGGATTTTATCTGTGATGCAGTGATTGTGCCTGAAGTTCAAGTTTTCAATGCAGGAAGTAACCGCATCACCTCTGCTATACTTGAAATCAAAAACAATGGTGTGTTGCTTCAAAACCTGAATGTAACCTTAGATCTGGAAACTGGAGATTCACAAATTGTTGGATTTAATCCTATCACTCTAAACAGTTCCAACAATATCTTTGAGGTTAATATTCTCGGAGTCAATCAGACTACCGATGGTAATCCCAACAATAACTCCGCAAGTTCAAACCCTGTTCTTCAGTCAGCGTTAACGCTTCCCTACGCCTTCAGAATGGAATCATTTGGTAATGAATGGGTAGTGAATAATCCAGACAACGGTCTGACTTGGGAAAAAGTGACCTTGAGCCTCAACGGTACCCCGCAAGAAGTCATTCGCATGCAGCATTATGAATATGATGCAAATGGGCAGCTTGATTTCTTGATCTCTCCCCAGATTAACCTCAGTACATTTCCCAACGCCCAGCTTTCTTTTAAGATGGCCTATGCTCCCTATAATATTCAAGGTTTTGGGGATTTTCTTTATGTCGCCATTTCCACAGACTGTGGCAATACTTTTGAAATAGTAAGTGCTCCTTACAACAAGGACAGGGTGTTCCTGCAGACCTCAGAACCAACATTGAATGAATTCATTCCTACAAGGGAGGAACAATTCCGTAGGGAGATTGTCAATCTTTCCCAATTTGCTGAATTTGGTTCCATCAGGTTGGCATTTATTACCAGAAATGGTTTTGGAAACAATATTTATCTTAAAGATATTGAAATATTCCCTCAGGAGATTTTTAGGTATGATCTAAAAATGACTGAACTGCTCAAGCCGACACCTATTTCTAACGGAAGCCATGACCAAGAGTCTATTTTGTTGGTCAATACCGGAAATCTGGCAATTTCAGGATTTGTTTTCAGAAGAAGTACCAATAGTGCTCCTCTTCAGTCTTTCCTGGCCAGAGGTCAGAACTTACTGCCTGGGGATAGTACCTTGATCAATTTGCCGAGATCCTCAACCATAGATGGGACCAATAGACTGAGCTATCGATTGGAATTTCCTAATTTTGATCAAAACCCTAGGCCAGAAATAAGTTTGGACAGATTTTTTATTACAAACAATGAATTGATCCGCTCACCCTGGAGACAGAATTTCAATAATATCTTTAGCCTGAGTCCCTGGGTGAGTTTGAACCCTCAATCCAATGGAACCGCCTGGGAATTATCACCACTACAGACGGGTATCTCTCAAAATGTGGTTAGGCTTCAATCTGGAGCTGTAAACAACTCCTATTGGCTTGGCTCACCCATATTTGACCTCACTTCCAGTAGTCAGGCCGCATTGTTCTTTGACAGGGCCGCAGCATCAATATCTCCTACCACTACACTCAAGGTCTTGGCTAGTACCGATGGCGGTGTTACCTACCAACAGGTTTATAGCAAATCAGGAAATGAACTTGTAACTGTGCCAAATGGTCAGGTCAATCCTAACAATCCTTCCGAATATAGAAGAGATTATGTCAATCTTACTGCATTTGCCGGAAGAAACAGGGCCATGGTAAGGGTAGCTTTCGTACTTGAAGGAAGTGATGGGGATAATGACCCTGTCTATCTGAACAACGTAGAACTGTTCTTGTCTGCTAATCCTGAACCGGTAGATCCTGGTCTTGGTAATACCATTATTTACCCAAATCCTGCCAATGGTCTTTTCAACATTGTCTTCAATCTGCCAAGATTTGAAACAGTGAATATTCAGATTATTTCCGCTACGGGTGCATTGGTACACGATATGGATTACCCAAATACGTTGAACCAAACTTACACTTTTAGTGCTGAGAATTTCTCTAAAGGTTTATTTGTAGTGAAAATTACCAGTCAGTCCATAACTGAGACCAGAAAACTGATCCTATATTGATGATAATTTATTGATGATTCTTTTAAATACCGGGATCCTTTTTTGCTGATCCCGGTATTGTTTTTTAAAAAACTGGCTGATTGTTTGCTATGTAGTTAAAGAATTGATGTTGCAAAGCAAATTAATCATACCTTTATACGTTGAAGTAATAAAATAACAGATTACACATGAGCGATATTAAAACTTCTGCCAAAAAGATTGTTACACATTTGGTTTTGGTTTTTGCTGTCATCCTGATTTTATCTTTCTTATTTCTCAAGATTTTCCTTCCTATCTACACCAATCATGGTCAGACGGTAAGTGTACCTGATTTAGAAGGATTTGAATATGATCAATTGGATGCTTATCTCAGTGCCAGAGATTTACAATTTGAGGTGACTTTGGACAGTGGCTTCAATGCTGATTTGAAACCACTTACAGTATTGAAGCAAAATCCCAAGGCAGGAAGCAAAGTGAAGCAAGGACGGAAGATCTACGTAACCCTGAATTCAAAAAATGCCCCAATGATCAAAATGCCTAACCTGGTCAATACCCCTTTAAAAAATGCTCAGGAAATTCTGGGAAATATGGGCCTTATCCGCGGTGAAATTATCTATGTACCGGACATTGGAATCAATGTGGTTTTGGAGCAAAGGTACAGGGGCCGAAACATCCCGGAGGGATTTGAAATCCCCAAAGGCTCGCAGGTCGACCTTGTGGTAGGAGATGGATTGGGGAATCAGATCTTAGATGTACCAAATCTTATCGGAATGGATGAAGTTGATGCAGAATTTCTTATTTTAGGTTCTGGATTGAGACTTGGTAGGATCAATTATGTTGAAACTGATTCTGTCCCAGCGGGAATTATCATCAGACAGATTCCCCCTTCAGGAGCAGAAGTAAAGACCGGAGAGCCAATTGATATCTGGATTTCGGATGTAAAAAACATTTCACGTTTTTAATGCACAAACGTAAAATCATATTTTTATTTTTTCTGATGGGGGCACTATTGGCTTTTCCAAAATTATCTTTTGGACAGTTCCAATTGTTGCCTACTCCACAAAGGCATTCAGGTAACCAGGAAAATTTCTCAGGAAGGTTGAAGCAAGAAACGCTTCAACTTCCTTTTTGGGATGATTTTTCCAAACCGGGAGTTGATCCCAATAAATGGATCAATGAGGGAACCACGCAATCCTTTACCGTAGGCAATGCCCCTCCAAGTCTGGGGGTGCTCCTAATGGATGGTGTCGATGCCAGGGGGCGACCTTATTCCAATGTTCTCGTGCAACAGGGAATCAATGATAGGATTACATCCCAGCCCATTGATTTATCCGGATTAAGTGCACAGGAGTCCGGGACTGTTTTCCTGAGCTTTTATTGGCAGCCAGGAGGAAAGGCAGAATTACCGGATTTCAATGATGATTTAACCTTATTTTTTTTAAACAAGGATGGTATTTGGGAACCAGTTTGGACCGTATCAGGGGAACTCGAAGAAGAACAATTCTTTTTTACACCTGAAATCATACAGGTAACCGAAACTTTCCAACATGAAAATTTCCAGTTCAGATTCCAGATAAGCGGAAGGTCTTCAGGGCCTTTCGATTCCTGGCTTCTGGATTACGTATACCTCAATAAAAACAGGAATGCAAACAATCTTTTCTTCCCGGATAGGGCACTTACCCAAACCAACACCAGACCGCTTGGAAAATATGCTGCTATTCCTTTATTTGAATTAAGAAGAAGTCAAGCCAATATTTGGCAGAATATTTCCAATGAATTCAAAAACCTTGAAAATAGGTTCAGGGCAATGGAGTATAGCGTGATCCTAAGAGATAGCTCCACGGGAACTGTGGTCCGCAAGATCAATGACAACACCCCGTTTAATCCAGTCCCTTTGGCCAATGAAAGAAGGCGCTTCAACAGTAATAATTTTGGCACCATCCCTCCTCCGGCTATTGAAACGGACCTTGAACTACTTACTTATATCAGCTCCGGCGACCGTTTCCTTTATCAGATTATCAATGGCGACAGTGTGATATTCAGAGATGTTGATTTGAGAGTCAATGATACCGTTAGGACTGTGGTTTCCATCAGGGACTTTTTTGCATATGACGATGGTTTTGTAGATTATTCAGCTGGAATCAACCAAAGGAACGGAATGCTGGCCAACCGTTTTGAAGTCACAGCACCTGCATTTGTTAAAGGAATCAGCATCAACTTCACCAATTTCAACCAATTCAACTCTATTGTAGATCTGATGATCTGGAATAGCCTGAGCAACCAACCTGTTTATGTCAAAGAGGTTTTTATTCCAGAAAAGGATAATATGAATGAATTTGCCTATTTTGAATTGGAAGAAAATGTTCGGGTAGATGACACCTTTTTTGTCGGCTTTATGCAGTTTACCAATGATTTTGTATATGTGGGATTGGACAAAACATTTAACAATGGAAGCGAGGTTTTCTTCAATGTTTCCGGTAGCTGGCAGCAAAATAATATCGTGGAAGGCTCCTTGATGATCCGGGTGCATTTGACGGAAAATCCTGTTGTTGAGGAGCAGGCAGAATCTGCTTTCGGTTTTAGGGTTTATCCTAATCCTGTTTCAGATTGGTTGACCTTAGAAGGTGAAATCGATGATTTTTCTGTAATAGATCCTTACGGAAGAACCATTAATCTTCCGGTTGAATTTATTCAAGGTGATGGTAAAATGATTAACTTTGCCGGACTCCAAAGGGGTGTTTACCTTGTAAATATCCGAAAAGGAGTTGAGCAAAAATCAATCCGCATACTTGTAAAATAAAATTATGGAAGATATCACTGTCTCTGAACTTAGAGAAAAACTTGAGAATAAGGAAGACTTTCTGTTTATAGATGTCCGCGAAGAATGGGAATATGAAGAAGATAACTTAGGGGCTAAAAACATACCTCTTGGACAGCTGCCATATGAACTGGATGAATTGGAGGCCTACAAAGATAAGGAAATTGTAGTTCAATGCAGATCCGGAGCAAGAAGTGGTAATGCCAAAAAATTTTTGGAAACAAAGGGCTTTACTAAAGTTCGGAATCTATTGGGAGGCATTTTGGCATATAGACAAATGGAAGAGGAGGAGTAATCCCCCTCTTTTTATTTAAAAGCTCCAACCCAACCTTAAGTCTAAATGCTCTGCAACATGTCCATGGGCCTTCAGTCCTATTCCAATTGAAAAATTCTGGAAAAGGAAATAATTCAAAACATAACGTTGGTAGAATCGAAAGTCATGGTAATTGTTTGGCTTGTTTGTGTAAAAGGCCATTCTTTGACTGAAATCGAATTTTCCGAATAAAAAATGATGGGAAATAAAAGGTGCAGGCATTAATGCCTCCCATCTTTTGTTTTCTACTTCCAAAGAATAATCTTTATTAATCTCCAGTCCCCCTCCTATTCCATTTATGCCTGAAATTGGTTTTTTAAAAGCCATGACCAAAGAAAGATTGGGGATCCTTCCCTCCTCTCCTTCTCTAGTTGAAAGCCCAGTTTCCAAATAAAAATTGGATGATTTAGGTATCATTTTTTTTTCATAGAAAGGAAAAGGATAATTTTTCATAAAATGCACCAAACCCAAACCTAGCATGGGATAGTTCATTCCTTTGTTAGGTTGGCTTTGCCCGCCGTTAGAAATATGGTTATAAGCAAATGAGAGGTTCAGCGCTATTTTATCCGAAATGATATATTCCCACTTCGGGCTCAAAAACAAAAGAAAACTGACAGGGGCACTAAAGAATATATTGTCAGGGTTATTGTCTTCATCATACACTTTTGAAAGGTAACTGAATCCTAGGCCAGAAAGTAAACTGAAAGTCCATCTCTCATTTTTCCATAAAATGGGCTCAAAAGTTCCTGTGAGACTTAAGGCATGTCCTAGTACAGGTGGATTTCCGAAATCATGATAACTGAATTGAAGCCCCAAGTAGTGAAAGCAGTTACAAGCATCCCAACTTTTTTGGGATTGGTTGAGCTTTTGATAATGCAGTGAAAATCCCAAAGGATTACTTTGAGACAAAGGTTTAAGGGCTTGGGAATGGGGAATTATAAACCCATAACTGGACTCAAGGCTTAGCTTTTCAACTTCCTGCCCAAGAGCATTGGCAACCAGGTTAAAGGAAGTGAAAATAAAAACAAACTTTTTCAATAAATTGAAAGGTGACTTGAATGCTAATAACTTCTTTACAAATCTCATTTTCAACAAGCTATGATTGCAAATACCCCAAATCCACCATACTATGCTGTAATCTTTACCAGTATACGTACAGAAACCCAAGAAGATTATATAGAAACAGCAAAAAGAATGGTCGAATTGGCTCAGCTTCAAAAAGGATACCTGGGGCATGAATCTGCCAGAGAAGGACTTGGTATCACCGTGAGTTATTGGACCAATTTGGAAGCTATTAAGCAATGGAAAATGGAATCAGAACACCAAATAGCCCAAGAAAAAGGTAAATCACTATGGTATGCTGCCTACAAAACAAGGATATGTTTGGTAGAGCGGGACTATGGATTTTCTTCGGATTTTGACATCATGTGAGAAGGGTGACTTTTGTTATATTAATTAAACCGACTTTTGATGTATTTTAGGGGGAAATAAAACTATAATATAGATGGATAGTAAATTCTGGGATGAAAAATTCTCTCTCACCCCAAACCTGTATGGTGACTCGCCCAACGAATTCATCAAAGAACAATTAGGCAAATTTGAAAAAGGTAAAATCCTTTTCCCAGGAGAGGGTGAAGGAAGAAATGCCTTATTTTCAGCAGCCATGGGTTGGGAGGTAACAGCCCTGGATCAAAGTCAGATTGCACGAAAGCATACCTTGGAAAAAGCAGAAAAAGCAGGTTTGCATTTGGAGTACCATACCTGCAATGTGGAAAATTACATCCCAGAGCCCAAGAGTTTTGATGTAATTGCACTTATTTATTTCCATTTGCCTTTAAGTATCCGGGATAAAGTCCATCACCGATTTGCGATGGCATTAAAAGACAATGGGCACCTCATTCTTGAAGGTTTTGGCAAAGGCCAATTGAACTTCCAGTCCGGAGGACCTAAAAACCCTGAGATGCTATATGACCTGCAAGACCTTAAATCAAGTTTCCCTCAAATGACCTGGGAATATGAATTTGACGGAATTCTTCACCTCAATGAGGGAAAAGGCCATTTAGGAGATGCCCATGTTGTAAGGTTGGTCGGAAAAAAAGAGCCCTCAAACTGATAAAAATCAGGTTTTTATTATTTTTCCTTGATTAAATTGAAGACAGATACAATCATTTAAAACAACCCTAAAAACCATGAAAATCCTTGTGCCTACCGATTTTTCGGACAATGCCAATAACGCATTGGAGTTTGCTAAAAATATTGCCAAGAAGGAAAAAGCATCCATCACCCTTCTCTATGCTTTCTATGCAGTCTATGACTTCGCTGCCCAGGCCACCGAAATCTTAGGTCAGATTGAACAAGAGGCAAAAAGAACACTGAAAAAAGCTGCTGAGGCTGGAAAAAATGAGGGACTGGAGATTGATTACAGGCTTCTTCAGGGAACAGTAGCTTCGGTTGCCACTTCCTTTGCCTATAGAGAGGATTATGACCTTATTGTCATGGGTACCCAAGGAGCCAGTGGGATCAAAAAAGCATTGGTCGGTTCCAACACCGGTCATGTAATCAAAGAAAGTAAAATTCCTGTTCTGGCAGTTCCTCAAAAGGCCAAATGGGAAAACGTTAAGAAAATATCTGTTGGACTTGAGCTTCAAAAAGAGGAGGAAAAATTTTTTAACCACCTATTTAAAGTAACCAAGGCAACAAAATTCCCTTATGAGTTTTTCCATGTCAAAACGGAAGACAATTTCGAAAAGGAGATAGAATTTAAAGGCCTTGAATCCTTCCTCAAAGAAAAACATCCTGAACTGGACATTAAATTCAAAACTTTATCCAACAAAGATGTCAGTACAGGTTTCCAAAACTATTTAAAGGAAAATGAAGATGCTATGTTGGTGATGTTTTATAAAAGCAAGTCCTTTTTCGAATACCTGTTCAACCGAAGCGAAACCTTGGAGATGGCATATCATACCCATGTTCCTCTCCTGGTGATCAAATAATTGGTTAAGGTTCAAAACTGAAAGGGGATTGGCTGTTTATAAAAACCAATCCCCATTTTTGCGATCTCCGAAGCCTTCTCTCTCACGTAATAACAATCCATCAAGAGGAAAACCCATGAGGATTTTGATTTTAAAACAATGATTTGCTAGAAGGACTCCAAAACGGTCTGCAAATTGTTGAAGTGTTTAGCCGATTCTGGGTAATCCAATTTGTTACCTTATCCTTCACTTTACTTCTCTTCTACCTAAGAGATTCCAACATCCGGCTTTCGAAATCCGAAAGTCATTTTCTACTTACGCGCCTTTTCCTATCTAAATTCATAATCTACTCCGTGCACCTGCGTCAGGAGCGTTGCCGGAGCATCCAAAGCTACAGCTGCTCCTCTTGGGGTTGGAGTTACCGGAGAGTTTTCTGCTAAATAACTCAACATCACCTTATGCAGCGTGAGATCGGTATTTTTTACATTTTTCACATCATTCATTCTACACACTACATCCGCGGGATCTCCTTCCCTCTCACAGGCTGAAATGGAGTAAGTTTTATTCATATCCACAGGTTCCCCCTTTACTGTCATGCTCTGGATTCTTTTCCCCTCATCACCGAAGGCATTGAACCTTACTTCCATCCCTTTGAATTTGGTCACCCAACCTCCAAATCTTTTGGAAGCATCCTCAGCAAACACGTTGTTGAGTTCTTTTTCCATCCAGTTCCATAACTGTTGACCAGTAACCTCACCAGTCCGAACAACAGAGTCTACTGGCAACATGTCATAAATAAAGCCCCTTGTGATCGGTATGTTGCCGGTTTCATCCGGTGTAGCATGAGGAGGACAGAACCGGAACCCGTTGGATAGGACAATGTCGATATCCGGCATTTGCCATTTGAGAGCATCCAAGACCATGGTATCTATGGGATTTTCAATGACAAAATACCTATACAGCGGAATGGTACTGTACCCTATTACCTGGTTGATTTCCTCTAAATAAGGGGCTTCCACTTCTTTCACAATCTTAGCTACCCTAGGAGATTCTTTTACTTTCTCAGCTGGTATTTCAAGAAGCTCATATTGATCATCCACCAACCTGCCATTTTCAAAAGACAATTCAAGCTTTCCAAGGAAAGAACCAAACGCACCAGGCTGAACCACTTTGGCAAATTTACCCTGTATAGGCTTTCTTACCCTTTCATGTGTATCAGCACCTAAAATATAATCCACTCCTTCACAAGCAGGATGATTGGAAAGGGCTATCTCCTGGGACAATCCAGTATGGGATAGAATAGCTACAAAAGCACATTTTTCCTGATTTTTAAGTACATCCACATAATGGGCCAAATTGTCTTCCGGTTTGGTGAAAATAATACCTTCACTGTAACCCGGGGATTGTCTTTTCGGAACCAGATGGTCATTATATCCAATAAAGCCTAACTTAACACCATTGATTTGCCAAATATAATAAGGTGGAAAAATCAACTCCCCACGCTTGCCTTCTCCCAAATCATGGTACATATTTGCACAAACCTTATTTCCATAAAGTGCACCCATCAATTGCTGCATAGGCCCTTTGTTATAAATCACCTCCCAGTTGCCGGGAAGATAAAGGTCATAACCCATGGCATTGAGGATAGGAACAATTGCATTCCCCTTGGTTTTGACGGACAGCATGGATCCCTGAAACATGTCCCCTGTATCTATCAGGAAAGAATATTCAGATTTAGCCCTTTCCTGTTGGATAAAAGCGTGAAGGTTGGCATATCCGCCTGTTTTTCTGAATACTACTTGCCCATCTTCCCAAAAGAGCTCATCGTGGGGGTGAATCTGACAATGTACATCAGTAGTCTGCAATATGTTGACTTTGAATTTTTCTTTTGGTTCACCATCAGCTGCCAGACCATCTTTTTTAGGGCTGTCGCAAGAGGCAAAGGGATTGACTGCCAAAAAACCAGTACCTGCACTTAAGGCTCCAAGTTTTTTAAGAAATTCTCTTTTTGAATTGTTCATTATGGTTAATTTGAGTTGTTTCCACAATCAGCAAACTGTAAACCAGCAACTTATCAAAATCTTCTTCAACCTATAAGAGGATTTTCGACAGGGAATGGTTTTCGGGTAAGTTAGATGCTGCTTCAAATATCTGGGATTTATACTTTCCATTTTGTGACTTTTATTACAGGCTGAGATATGCAAAACATTTTTTCAAAGGATGGCTTTTAATAGCGTATTTTCTTTTGCATAAAAAAATGCCTAAGTTTCCCATAAGTTAAGTCCCTTTGGTATGAAAAATCAATTCAGACTATTAATTTATTTCCAACTGTTTTTGTTTTTGCCCTTTTTTCTTTGCGCCCAAGGCAGTGAAGAAAAATCACTTTTATGGAAAATAAGCGGAAATGGTCTGGAAAAAGAATCCTATTTGTTCGGAACAATCCATCTCATATGCGAAGACCAATTTAAAATGGATGAAAGGATTTTAAAAGCCTTATCTAAATCCAAAAAAATAGCTTTGGAAATTGACCTGACGGATCCAAATGTTATGATGGACATGCAGCGCTTATCTGTCAACAAAGATTTTGCAAATATCAAAGATGAATTTGATCCGGAGCACCAAATAGCAGTAGATGCGTTTTTAAAAGAATCTTTTGGAGTGGGACTAGAGCAGATGGGCATCATGAAGCCTTTTGTAATTTCAAGTATGATCATGACCAAAATGATGCCCTGCGAACAGATCAGCGGTTATGAAATGTTTTTTATCCAAAAAGCTCAGGAAGAAAAGATTCCAGTAGTCGGTTTGGAGACAGTGGCCTCCCAGATAGGCATTTTTGATCAAATCCCTATAAAAGAACAACTAGATGACATTGGAAAATTGGTAACAAATAATGAAGGAATGGAGGAGTTAACTGCTATGGTAAAGGCCTATCTGGAAGAGGATATAGAGCAGTTGTACCAGATGATTGCTTCAAGTGAATTATTCAAGGAATATAAAGGCATCTTCCTTGATGACAGAAATAAAAGCTGGATTCCTATCATCGAAGATTTGGTGAAAGAGCAACCTACTTTCATTGCAGTGGGTTCTGGCCATTTGGCTTCTGAAACAGGTGTCATACAGTTACTTCGGAATACAGGGTATACCATAGAGCCCATCAAATGATATGTCAGGGCTTTCAGGAAAGTTACACCGGACAGCTTTCAGTATCTCATAGATGACATGTTTGAAAACATCACACTTTTCTCCAACTGGGTCGAAGAGGCCAAATTTGTTAAAGAAGGTGATGAATATGTGGTCACTTTGAAAACCTATTCAGAGAAATTTAGGTCAGATTCATTGGGCAAGCAAACTTCACTTCTCATTTCTGTTTTGGTAACCGGAGCAGATGATGCCAAAATGCTTCAGGAAAAAATTGATCTCGCCAAAAATTTCAAAGCACTGAATGAAGCAAAAAGAATGGAATTGGTGGAAAAAGTCGCAGGCTTTGAAGGGCAGTTCGTGGAATATTATAAGGTTTGATGGAAGATTATTTGTTCTTTTGGACCATAAAATCCTAATTTCAGAAAAATCAAAAATTCATGAAGTATACTTTCTTATTCGGACTGTTGTTCTTGCTCCTTTTTTCATGCGGGGCAGACAAAAATGCCGATCAGGTTTATTTAAATGGGATTATCTATACGGTAGATGATTCCAATCCCCAAGTTGAGGCTGTTGCTGTAAAAGATGGACTGATCCTGGCAGTCGGTAGCTCAGAAGAAATCCAACAATACATAGGAAAGCAAACCGAAGTCATTGATTTGAAGGGAAAGACCATGACCCCGGGTTTTATTGAATCCCATGGCCACTTGATGGGAATTGGATACAACAAACTGGAAATCGACCTGATGTACGTCCAAACCTATGACGAATTGATAGAAAAGGTAGCCGAAGCAGCAGCCAAAGCTGAACCAGGAGAATGGATTACCGGAAGAGGCTGGCATCAGGACAAGTGGCTCAAAATGCCGGACAATACCGTGAAAGGATTCCAAACCCATGAGCAACTCAGTGCGGTAACCCCCAATAATCCTGTTTACCTGGCTCACGCTTCTGGTCATGCCTCTTTTGTCAACCAAAAAGCCATGGAGTTGGCAGGTATCACCCCCCTGGGAAGTGAAAATCCAAGACAGGAAGTAGAAGGCGGGGAAGTACTAAGAGATGAATTGGGCAATCCTACCGGGGTACTGGTAGAGAGAGCTTCCTATCTGGTAAGCAAACTGATTCCGGCTGATACCCCTGAAAGAAGGGAAAAGGCTTTGGAATTGGCATTGCAGGAACTGGCTGAAAAAGGAATCACTTCTTTCCATGATGCAGGAAGTGGGCAGGATGTAATCGACTTGGTGGAAAAATTCAAAAATGAAGGGCGTCTGACTTCCAGAATGTACATTATGCTGAGCAGCCGCCAACCTGATCTATTGCAGGAGTGGTACAAAAAAGGGCCAAAAATAGATCCGGACCATATGGTAACCGTCCGCTCCATCAAATTGAATATGGATGGTGCTTTGGGACCTTGGGGCGCTTGGTTATTGGAGGACTACGAGGACAAACCGGGCCACAGAGGACATGAGACCATGCCTATGGCTTTAGTGAGCGAAGTGTCAGAAAAAGGTTTGGAGTTGGGTTTTCAGGTCTGTTCCCATGCCATCGGCGACCGGACCAATAGGGAAGTCCTGGATAGGTATGAGGCCGCATTTGCCAAATTCCCTGATGCAAAAGACCATCGTTTCCGTATAGAACATGCCCAGCATTTGCATCCCGATGATATTGCAAGATTCGGCCAATTGGGCGTAATTGCGGCGATTCAGGCCATCCATTTGAGTTCAGACAGGCCTTGGGCCATAGGAAGATTGGGTGCCAAAAGGATCAAAGACGGGGCATATGTCTGGCAAAAATTGCTACAATCCGGTGCCGTGATTTCCAATGGCACGGATGCCCCGGTGGAACCTTTGGATCCCATTCCTTCTTTCTATGCGTCTGTGACAAGAAAAACCCTAAAGATGACTCCGGAAGGAGGATATGAACCGGATCAGAAAATGACAAGGGAACAGGCTTTGAAATCCTATACTTTGGATGGGGCATTTGCTGAGTTTGAAGAAACTTTCAAAGGATCCATTGAGGTGGGAAAAGCTGCTGACTTTACGGTATTTGACCGTAACATTATGGAAATTCCTGAAAATGAAATCCTACAGACAAAAGTGGCCATGACGGTCATGGGTGGAAAAATTGTATATAAAGCTGAATAGGAACTAAGGGAACACCTGCCAGGTTTCTTAAAGCCTGGCGGGTCCATTTTAAGGTTGAATGTTTTTTTAAAACTTGCTTTTTAAGACTTGAAGTTTTGATTTTGAACTTTGGGTACTGAATTCTCAAGCTTTGTTTTTTGATTTTTTGTATTTTGAAAACAAAAAGACATGGCTTCCAAAAATCTACACACCATACTTGGCTCAACTGGCAACATTGGTACTGCATTGGCCAAAGAATTGGCTGCCTATACTTCCAATATCAGGCTGGTGAGCAGAAATCCTCAAAAAGTCAATAATTCCGATATATTGTTCAAAGCCGATTTATTGAAAGAAGAGGAAGTAAAGGCAGCGGTAAAAGACTCAGCAGTGGTCTATTTGGTAGTAGGAATTACCTATAAAACCAAGATGTGGGAAGAACAATGGCCCATCATCATGAAAAATGTTCTCAATTCCTGCAAAGCTGAAAAAGCCAAATTATTGTTTTTTGACAATATGTATTGTTATGACCCAAATCATGTAGGGCACTTAACTGAAAATAGCCCTGTAAATCCATCAAGCAGAAAAGGAAAAGTCAGGGCTGAAATTGCCAGTATGTTATTGAAGGAAATAAAAGAAAAACAAATAACAGGAATGATCGTTAGAGCTGCGGATTTTTATGGCCCCAACGCCAAACTGAGTTTTCTTCATGAATCGGTTATCAACCGAATGAAAGCCGGTAAAACAGCGCAGTGGCTTTACGATAAAAATAAAAAACATACATTTACCTATATCCCAGATGCAGCTTATGCCACAGCCTTTTTGGGCCAAAATGAATCAGCATGGAATCAGGTTTGGCACTTGCCTACATCAAAAACATATCCAAGTGGGCAGGAAGTGGTAAATATACTCGCCAAGCATTTAGGAGTTCCCAATAATATGGCTGTTTTGCCTGGCTTTATGGTCTGGATATTGGGCTTGTTCATTCCCATTTTAAAGGAAGTCAAAGAGCTGAGGTACCAATTGGATAAAGATTATTGTTTCGATTCCTCCAAGATTGAACAGGCATTTGAATTAAAAGCGACCCCTATCAAAGAAGGTTTGATAAAATGTATTTAAAACCTTAAGGTTAAATGAGTAAAAAATAAATTAAACACATTATTCCAAGTTAAGGAATCACCCACAAAAAAACGGTATGCTTCTTCCCATCAGCCAATTCAATGGTCCTGGTCTCTGTGGGTTCCCAATCCCCCATGTCAAAACGATGAGAAATCACCCTTGTACCTGAAGGCATTTCCCATATTTTGGGCCTCAATTTCAAATTGATGTCCGGAAAAAGGTACAAAGTTAGCACCGTGGCCTTACTGAAATCCAATTCAAACAGGTCCCCTTGCTTAAAATCCACCAAATCTTCCACCCCTTCCTTTATTGCCAATTCAAATGCCTCTCTTACCAAATCCTTATCAATTTCAATCCCCAAGCCTTTGGTACCGAATTTTTTGGCAGCCAAAATCAGTATTCTTCCATCTCCTGAACCCAGATCTATGATATAATCATCCTCGGTGACCTTAGCCATATCCAACATTTCCTCTATGACTTCCCATGGCGTCGTGACAAAAGGGACCAAGTCTGTAAAGTTTGCCACATTGTCCTGGGCTTTCGTTCCGAGACTTAGCCAAAACAAAACATTTATAAATATAAGATATTTAAACACTTCTCTTAGTTTATTAAAAAGTTATAGATACTTATTGGGACTTTATGAATCATGACAGGATATTTTATTCCCCAACAGTTAAATTTATTAAAATCAAATCTGTTTTTTTGGAGTCATATCCTTTTTATTTGCTTATCATTACAGCAAAGTTCTGACATGCCTATTAAAACAGTTTTCTACCTTATTTTCTCCTTTCTGATCTCACCCTGTTTTATGTTACTGGGTCAAACAGACTCGCTTTTTCGGGCCTTGGAGGAACTGAAAAAAGATAGCCCGATTAATCTGGAAAAAATTGCCGGGTTACAATTGGGAATCGCCATGGTCTACTATCAGGACCGTGATTTTCAAAATTCATTTCAGTACCATCAGGAAGCATCCGAAAATTTTCTTGCTGCCAAAAATCTTGAAAAATACAGTGAATGCCTTCACAATCTTGGAAACATTTCCTATTTCTTAGGAGACTCTAAAGAAGCCATACAATATTATAATTTGTCTATCGCTGAGAGGGAAAAAATAAACGACTTAAAAGGTTTGGCTTCAGGATATAATAACCTGGCGAATGTGTATAACAGACTGGGCGATTATCCCCGGGCTTTAGAATTTTATGAAAAATCACTTGAAATAAAAGAAAAGATTGAGGACCAAAAAGGCATTGCATCAACCTTCAAAAACATAGCTTCGATTCATTATTTCCGTGACAATTATGTAGCTGCTCTTGAAACTAATTTAAGGGCATTGAGGATTTCCGAATCCCTTTTGGATTCTACTGGAATCGCCTTTGTTTACAATAACATTGCCTTAATCTATGAAAAACAAGACAAATGGGATGATGCACTGATGAATTTTAATAGGTCTTTACAGATCAAAGAAAAAATGGGGGACAAACAGGGTATGGCCACTACCCTCAATAACATAGGTAGCCTCTATCAAAAAAAGAAAGAATACAGCAAAGCCATCGAAGCTTTGGAGAAATCCCTTAAAATATCTGAGAAAATAGGCGAGAAAGAAGGGATTTCAGCCGCACTGAACAATCTTGCCAGTGTTTACGAAGATTTGGGGGAAATGGCTAAAGCCATGGAACTCTTCCTCCAATCCCAAAAAATAGATGAAGAAATCGGCAATAAAAGGGGAATGCTCTTAAGTATAACCAGTCTTTCCCATATCCATTTTGCCTTAAAAAACCACAAAGAGTCCATCCGTTTTGCCAAAGAAGGGATAAAATTGGCCAGACAATTGGACTCTAAGGCTGAATTGAGGGATCTCAACGAACTGATGAGTAAAAACTTTGAAGCTATGGGGGATTTTAAAGCTGCTTTGTATCACAACCAGCTTTTCCATGCTTATGCAGACAGCGTCTTCAATCAGGAAATAGAAAGAAAAACAGCGAGAATTGAAGCAGAATATGAATATGACAAAAAATTAGCAGTCATCCAGGCAGAACAAAAAGCCTTGGAACTGGAAAATGAAAAAGAATTCCAAAGGCAGAATTTTCAAAAAAGGATTTTGCTATTGGCCTTGTTTGGCATTGTCCTCATTGCAGGCATTTTATTCCATAACTACCGCAAACAGAAAAAAGCAAAACAACTTTTGGAAGTAAAAACCATGGAACTGGAAAAAGCCAATCAAGTCAAAGCCAAGCTTTTCAGTATCATCGGACATGATTTAAGAGGGGCTATTGCCAGTCTGTATATGTTTCTCGGACTTTATAAAAGAAACCGAATGAATGATGCAGAGTTTAAGGAATTGGTTCCTGAACTCTATAAGAATGTAGGAGCCATTATGGAAACGTTGAACAACCTGTTGAGATGGTCCATGCAGCAAATGAATATGGTCAAATCAGTACCCATTCCGACTTCATTATCAGAAAAAGCACTTGAACTTGAGGGATTTTATTCGACTTTGCTCCAGCAAAAAGGAATTGAATTTGACAATCAAATTGGGGAAGAAATCTCTGTAATGGTAGATCCCAATCATCTGGATTTGGTTTTAAGGAACCTGTTGAGCAATGCCATCAAATACAGTAGCCAAGGAGGAACCATCACGTTGGGAGTCTTGGAAAAAGATGATTTTATCATCACTTTCATTAAAGACCAAGGGGTTGGAATGAATAAAGAAGAAGCAGAAAGGCTTTTCCGATCTGATCTGGTAAAAAGTAAAAGAGGAACTTCAGGTGAGCAGGGAACCGGTTTGGGGTTGAACCTGACCAAACTCTATATTGAAGAAAATGGAGGTAAGATTTGGGCAGAAAGTGAAGAGGGCAAGGGAAGTGTTTTTTATTTTTCCCTACCGGGCATCAAAGCCAAAAAATATCAGATGGAAGCTACAACCTAAATCATCTGGCATGATGCTTGATTGATAACTGGAAAGAAATGCTATCAACAAATAATTTTCAATTTATCAAATTAAATCATCCCTCAATCGGGGTTTGTTTCATTTAAAGCAACAATTGTTATGAAAAAGACTATTATTCTCACTGCCCTATTTGGTATGTTTTTCTCAGCGACTGTATTGGCCCAAGGACTTCACTTTGGGATAAAAGGAGGTCCGAGTTTTTCCAATTTTAGTGGAAGCGGTTTGGATGGTTATGATTTCAAATCCATTACAAATTTCCATGCCGGAGCATTTGTTGAGCTAAACCTGTTCGATGCACTTTCTCTTCAACCCGAACTCCTTTATTCCACCAAAGGTGCTACATTATCCGGTGTCGGAAATGACATAGAAAACAAATTAGGTTATTTGTCCATTCCTGTTCTTGCAAGGGTTTATCTTATTCCTGACAGATTCAGCCTTGATTTTGGACCTCAGGCCTCCTTTCTTCTGAGTGAGACCGAGAATGTCAATATCTCAGATTCAAGAACCTTTGATTTTGCTTTGGCAGGTGGTGTGACCGTACAATTGTTTGGGCCTCTTTTTGTGCAGGGAAGGTATAATCTAGGCCTGACAGATGTAAAACCCGACGCCAATGTCAAAAATTCAGTAATACAGCTTTCTGCGGGTTTAAGGTTTTAAACTCATTCCCTAAAACTCCAAAGGGAACTCTTCCCAAAAAGACAAAGGGAGAAGTCAGTTAAATGCTCGACTTCTCCCTTTTTTATTTTACCCAGACTTTAAAAATCATGGCTTAACAGAAGAAACAATTGAAAATTTAATGATAACTTGAGCTTAGGTAAGGAATTACCCAATCACCTTAACCCCAGCGCATATGAACCCCAACATTGTCAGGAATTTTGATAAGCTCCTGAAGGCTTTATTTTTCCTTACCATTCTACTTCTGAATGCCACCTGGGCAAATGCCCAAGATCAGGAAAACGACAAAGAAAAGACCAGGCAAAAAAAGGAAAGAAAGGTTTCGATTGTTCCGCTTCCAGCCGTTGCAGCAGATCCTACCTCAGGCCTTATTTTGGGTATAGCACCTGCTTTTTCCTGGACCATAGGCAACCCGGAAACAACAAGTATGTCGACAGCCATTGGACTGGGTTTGGTCACCACTAAAAGACAATTATATACCTCTCTGCGGTCCCACGCCTTCTTAAAGGATGATTCATATACCATTTACACAGATTTCAGGTTCAACATCAATAACCAACCCACCTATGGTTTAGGGACAAAAATATGGGCAAGGCCATGGAGAAATGAACCTACAAATGGTGAAAAGGATGATCTCATCAAAGAGATGATATTTTTCAGGCATATCCGCTTGTACGGCATAGCCATGAAACGGTATCAGGACACCCGCTTTTTCTATGGATTAGGTTTTCATTTTGACAGAATGTTCCGAATAGATGACCGAAGTCTAAACCTTGGCTCAGACCCTCCAGAATTGACCTACCATGAAGTTTATCAAAGAGAAAAAAAACTACCTGCTGAAAACTACCAACAATCTGGAATTTCACTGAATGCCTTATACGACAGCCGGGACAATGTAGCCAATCCTTATAAAGGGAAATACCTCTATGCTTCCTGGAGGAGTTTTGCTGAATTCTTAGGAAGTACCAGCAACAGTGGTACTTTGTGGCTGGAATACAGGGATTATTTCAGTTTGAGCAAAAACAGACCAAGAAATATCCTGGCACTTTGGACTTATGCCTGGTCCGTAACCCATGGAGAGGTTTCTTATATGTTTTTACCGGCAGTAGGCTGGGATATGTTTTCCAGGTCAGGAAGGGCTTATACCCAGGGTAGATTCAGAGGAGAAGATCTGGTCTATACAGAATTGGAATGGAGATTTCCTTTACAAAAGAATAAAGAAAGGTTTGGTGGCGTCCTATTCGCCAATACCGGTACCGCCAGCAGCAGAGGAGAAGACATCAACCTTTTCAGCCATTTTCAGTTGGGGTATGGGCTTGGATTACGGTATATGGTCTTGCCCAAAAGACGGATCAATATTGCTTTGGACTATGGCTTTGGAGTCCGAGGGGCTTCCGGAATTTTCCTAAATGTGAACGAAATGTTCTGATATTTTCTTAGATTCAAGCCTAAACCTACTTAACCTATATCATGAAATTATACAGATCATCCAACGACATCATCATTGAACATGAGGGCAAGCATTATTTGGCCCAAACCCGTGATTGGGACCATTTGGTAAACCAAAAAAACCTTTATAAAATGCTTCAGGAAGAATTGAATCCTTGGAATGAGGTCAATTGGGAAGCCAAAGACCTCAAAGCTCCCATTGGTACCCAGGAAATTTGGGCAGCGGGTGTCACTTATCTCCGTAGCAGGGAAGCCCGAATGGAAGAATCCAAGGAAAGTGGGGCTGCGGTTTTTTATTCCAAAGTGTATGATGCGGAAAGACCTGAATTGTTTTTTAAATCCACCCATTACAGGGTAGCTCATCCGGGAGGACAAGTAAACATCCGCAAAGACTCCAAATGGAATGTACCTGAACCTGAACTCACCCTTTTTATCAACAAAGACAAGGAGATTGTGGGTTATACTATTGGTAATGACATGAGCTCAAGGGATATTGAGGGTGAAAACCCACTTTACCTACCCCAGGCAAAATGTTATGATTATTCCGCGGCTATTGGTCCTTGTCTTTGGATACCGGAAAAACCCATTGATCCGGACACCAAAATCCATATGCAGATTGAAAGGAACTGGAAGACTGTATTTGAAGGTCAGATATCCATCAATCAAATGAAACGGGGTCATGGAGAATTGGTGGAATTCCTTACCAGAGAAATGAGCTTTCCAAATGGAGTTTACCTCATGACAGGTACCTGCCTCGTACCGGATGACACCTTTACATTACAACCCGATGACCTTGTTCATATCGAAATTGACGGCATTGGAAAGCTTACCAATAAGGTGGCTATAGGCTGAATTTCCATAAAAATGGCATTTTCGTAAATCATTTTGTTTTTTTTGGGGTTGATTATACATATCCATGTCTTTTTTCCTTAACCAAAATCGATTTTATGAAAGCATCAGACCTATTTGTCAAAGCATTGGAAAATGAAGGAGTAGAATACATCTTCGCTGTACCCGGTGAAGAAAATCTGGACCTGCTCCAATCCCTCAAAAACTCAAAAATCAGGCTAATCCTTACCCGGCACGAACAAGGTGCCGGGTTTATGGCTGCCACCTACGGAAGACTTACCGGAAAGCCTGGGGTCTGTCTTGCTACCTTGGGGCCTGGGGCCACTAATCTGGTCACTCCAGCAGCCTATGCCCAACTTGGGGGTATGCCTATGGTGATGATTACCGGACAAAAACCCATCAAAAAAAGCAAACAAGCAAGGTTTCAGATCATAGATGTGGTGGATATGATGAGGCCCATCACCAAATACACCAAACAAATAGTCAATTCCAGCAATATAGCTTCCCAAATCAGAGAAGCTTTCCGCTTGGCAATTGAAGAAAAACCTGGGGCTGTACATTTGGAATTTCCCGAGGATATAGCACAGGAAGACTGTTCAGAAGACATTTTTGAACCAGTCGGACATCTGATTCCAAAAGCAGATGATAAAGCTATCGCAGCAGCAGTGGAGATGATCACGCATTCCAAAATGCCGCTGCTTTTGATAGGTGCTGGTGCCAACAGGAAAATTACCTGTGAGGCATTGAGGGATTTTGCAGACCAAACAGGAATTTATTTTTTCACTACCCAGATGGGCAAAGGAGTAATCGATGAAAGACATGGACAGTATTTGGGAACGGCTGCTTTATCGAGCAAAGATTTTCTGCACTCGGCAATTGAAGAAGCGGACCTGATTATCAATGTGGGCCATGATGTCATCGAAAAACCTCCCTTTTTCATGCAAAAAGGTGGCAAAAAAGTCATTCATGTCAACTTCAATCCGGCGGAAGTGGATCCTGTCTACTTCCCACAACTCAATGTAGTCGGTGACATTGCCCAATCTGTCAAAATGCTTGCTGCCTTAGTAAAGAAACAACCCCACTGGGACTTTGGCTTTTTCAAAAAAGTTAAAACAGAAATAGAAGGGCATCTCAGTAAATATTTTGAAGATGAAAGATTCCCGATGCTTCCACAAAGATTGGTAAACCTTTTGCGGAAAAACCTTGCTTCTGAAGACATCATTACCTTGGACAACGGGATATATAAGCTTTGGTTTGCAAGAAATTATACCTGCCACCATCCCAATACGCTGCTCTTGGACAATGCTTTGGCAACTATGGGCGCAGGCTTGCCTTCAGCCATGATGGTAAAAATGATTTATCCTGAAAGAAAAGTCATCGCTGTGTGTGGAGATGGGGGCTTTATGATGAATTCCCAGGAACTGGAAACTGCCGTAAGGTTAGGACTTGACCTTACCGTCATCATTCTCAACGACCATGCTTATGGGATGATCAAATGGAAACAAGAGGATATGGGATTTGATGACTTTGGCTTGGATTACAACAATCCTGACTTTGTAAAATATGCAGAAAGCTATGGTGCAAAAGGTTATAGACCCGGTTCTGATGCTGAATTCCAGCAAACCCTTAATAAATGTTTGACATCAGAAGGAGTAAATTTGATTGACTTATCGGTGGATTATTCCTTAAACCACCCCATTTTAAATGTCATGTTGAAAGAAAAAGCACAAAAATTATGAGTAAGCATAAAACCTTGAAAGTATTTTCCCCTTACGATAACAGATTGATCAAAGAAATCCCCATGGTGGGAGAAAATGAAGTAGAAAATGCCCTTGAAAAAGCTTATGCCTTGTTTGACGACAGAAGCAATTGGATACCTGCTTTCAAAAGAATTGAAATTCTGGAAAAAGTGCAGGAACTGATGAAATCAAAAATAGAAGAACTGACCAAAACAGCAGCAGAAGAAGGAGGAAAGCCCTATGTGGATTCCAAAGTAGAAGTACTTAGAGCCATCAATGGGGTTAAAATAGCCTCAGAAGAAATCGGAAGATTGACCGGAAAACAAATCCCGATGGGACTTACCCAGGCCTCAGTCAATAGGGTTGCTTTTACTACCAGAGAACCTATCGGAGTGGTGGCTTCAATTTCTGCATTTAACCATCCACTAAACCTGATTGTACATCAGACAGTGACTGCTTTTGCAGCTGGTTGTCCGGTTATTGTGAAACCGGCCTCCACTACCCCCCTTTCCTGTTTGGCTTTTGCAGATATCCTAAAAGAAGCAGGTGTCCCTGATCCTTGGGTACAGGTATTGATCACAGACAATGAAGCTGCTGAAAAGCTGGTTACAGATCAAAGGATCAATTACCTTTCATTTATTGGTTCCGCTAAAGTCGGATGGTACCTGAAATCCAAACTGGCACCCGGTACCCGCTGCGCCTTAGAACATGGAGGTGCTGCACCGGTAATTGTGGAACCTGATGCCAACTTGGAGGACATGTTACCCGCTTTGGTAAAGGGAGGTTTTTACCATGCTGGTCAGGTATGTGTATCTGTCCAAAAAGTATTCGTACATGAAAGTATCGCCAAGAAAGTGGCCGATGACATGGCAAAAATGGCTGAAAAGCTTATTGTTGGCGATCCCTTGGATGAAAAAACGGAAGTTGGTCCATTGATTTTACCAAAAGAAGTGGACCGTGTAGAAGCTTGGGTCAAGGAAGCCAAGGAAACAGGAGGAGAAATTCTTTGTGGGGGCAAGCGGCTCTCGGATTCCTGCTATGCGCCCACTGTCATCTACAACCCTCCTCAAGACGCAAAGGTATCCCAAGAGGAAATTTTTGGCCCGGTAGTCTGTGTATATTCTTATGAGGATAGAAATAAAGCCATCGAGCAGGCGAATGCCCTACCCTATCATTTCCAAGCTGCTGTTTTCACCAAAGACCTGGACATCGCTTTGGATACCGTTCAGAAACTTAATGCTACAGCCGTCATGATCAATGACCACACCGCTTTCCGGGTGGACTGGATGCCATTTGGTGGGCGCGATGCATCCGGAGAAGGTCTGGGAGGTATCCCCTACTCCATGCATGAAATGACAAGGGAGAAGATGATGGTGATCAAAAGTAAGTTTTTGTAAAGACGGAAGTCAGAAGGGGAAAGTGGTAAGTCGGATTTCGGAAGTTGGAATTGAAATTTATCCTTCGAGTGTACCGCGGCGTACTTGAAGTTTTTCCAGTTTTAACTCAATGTATAATACGATGGCAGATTAAAAATCTGCTGTATCGCCTCACGAAATTAAAATTTCGAGAAGCTGGAGGAAGTCGGATTTCGGAATCCCTCCTTCCGAAATCACCCCTTGCCAGTTCCGAAATTCTGTCTTAATGCTTGCTTCTTGTCCCTATAATCTATCCACAAGATACTTGGTACATTGTACTTGGTACTTGGTAAAAGGAACAACCAGTCCTTAAACCTATACCCGGTAAATCCCTTCTAACAAAGATTTTTTCCAAACATCTTAAAAAAAGGAAACAGGACCGTTCTTTTTCTTTATTTTGAATCCATGAAAAAACATGGATGGTTGCTCCTTATCATAGGGGTAATTTTTGGATTTACCCTGGCCCAAACTGCCGGGAAGATCACTAGAAAACAGGTAATTGCAGCACAAAATCTTATTGGGATTAGCTTTGACCATAAGGCCATTGATACCATGCTGGAGTACCTGACCAGCAACCGCAAAGGTTACGAAAGCATGCGCAACCATTTTCTGGACAATTCGGTCAGCCCTGCCCTGATATTTGACCCCATTCCAACAGATTACCAACTCACTAAAAACGAAGGGCTTAACACCTGGAAAATCAATGAGTCAGCAACATTGCCCCTTGACTTAGATGAACTCGCTTTTTATCCCATATTGGACCTTGCAGGATTGATCAAAACTGGGAAGATCAGTGCGGAAGCCTTGACCAGGTTATATCTGAACCGCATCAAAAAATACGATGGAAAACTCCTGTCCTTTGTTACTGTGACAGAGGAACTGGCATTAAAACAGGCCCAAAAAGCAGATGAGGAACTGGCTAAAGGAATCTACAGGGGCCCACTCCATGGCATTCCTTATGGACTTAAAGACCTGGCCGCTGTACCTGGGTATCCCACAACATGGGGAGCTGCGCCTTACAAGGATCAAATTCTTGATCAAACGGCTACAGTGGTACGAAAACTGGAAGAAGCTGGAGCTGTCTTGTTAGGAAAAACCGTGTCAGGCAGCTTGGCAAGGGGTGGTGTTTGGTTTGGAGGAAAAACAAAAAACCCTTGGGATCTGGAACAAGGGGCGACTGGCTCATCAGCCGGTTCAGGGGCTGCCACAGCAGCAGGATTGGTTGCCTTTTCCATAGGAACGGAAACTTTGGGATCCATTGTAGCACCATCTACCCGGACGGGCAGTACCGGCTTAAGGCCAACCTATGGTGCGGTAAGCAAACACGGCTTCATGGTGCTTTCCTGGAGCATGGATAAGGTAGGCCCCATCTGCCGGTCAGCAGTAGACTGTGCGCTTGTTTTTGATTTTATAAGGGGCATAGACCCGCTCGACCGAAGCACCAAAGAAGCAGGTTTCAGACCCCTGACCGATCAGGATCCAAGTCAAATGAAGATCGCCTACTTTAAAGAGCTTTTTGAAAAAGACAGCACATCTACAGGACAAAACAACAAAAGGACCCTGGAGGAATTTGCCCAAATGGGTATCCAACTTATTCCTGTTACTATGCCAAGCAATTTCCCCTTTGAGGCATTTGATATCATTTTAAGGGCAGAATCCGGTGCCTTTTTCGATGAACTGCTCCGCTCAGGCCGGGTGGACCGCTTGGAAGAACAACATGAGGGGTCCCGTGCCAATTCACTCCGTCAATCCAGATTTATTCCCGCGGTGGAATATTTACAGGCCAACCGTCACCGATCTTTATTGATTGAAGCTTTTCACCAACTTATCAAAGAATATGACCTTATCCTGTCCCCAACCTATGGCAGCAATCAGTTACTTCTGACCAACCTTACGGGCCATCCGGCATTAAGTCTTCCCAATGGCTTTGATGATAAAGGAAGGCCCACCAGCGTCACTTTAGTAGGAAATTATTATGGAGAAGATCAATTGATCAGTCTGGCCCATGCCTACCAAAAAAATTACAGGTATCATGGAATGATTCCCAAAGGTTTGATAGAATAGATCAGCTTCTCCATCATAGGTTTAAAACAATATCTGATTGAAACATATATTACCTATTATTGTCATTGCTCAGTTTTTGAGCACCTCCTTATGGTTTGCCGGCAATGCAGTACTTCCTGATATGGCTGCAGAACTTGATTTGGCCCCTGCTTTTCTGGGAAACCTCACTTCAGCAGTTCAGTTAGGTTTTATAACAGGAACTTTGTTATTTGCCATTTTAACCGTTGCCGATAAGTTTTCCCCTTCCAAAGTGTTCCTTTTAAGCGCCTTACTTGCCGCGCTTTTTAACCTTGCCATTAGTATGAAGGGATTGAACGGAATTCAAATCCTCTTATTGAGGTTTGGGACAGGTTTTTTCCTAGCAGGGATTTATCCAGTCGGCATGAAAATCGCTTCGGATTATTTCCAAAAAGGTTTAGGCAAATCATTAGGCCTATTGGTTGGTGCTTTGGTTTTGGGTACAGCCTTTCCCCATTTGGTAAGGAGCATGACCGAAGCATTACCTTGGCGATTTGTGCTGCATGCCACCTCGGCTTTATCAGTTTTTGGAGGTTTTTTGATTTGGATAGCGGTACCCAATGGACCTTATCGCAAACCCAGTCAGGCCTTTGATTTCACAGTGTTTTTTAAAGTATTTCAGATAAAATCATTCCGTTCAGCAGCTTTGGGGTACTTTGGACATATGTGGGAACTCTATGCTTTTTGGGCATTTTTGCCCGTTTTTATCCAACAATATGGAAGGCTCTATGGACATGAATTAAACATTTCCTTTACCAGTTTTGCCATTATCGGCTTAGGCGGATTATCCTGTGCCATGGGTGGATATTTATCCGAAAAATTTCATCCAAGCCAAATCGCAAAGTTTGCTTTGAGCACTTCTGGAATCTGTTGTTTTCTTTCTCCTTTGATCTTTACACAACCCTTTTCACTTATCTTTTTACTTTTCCTGATGGTTTGGGGCCTTGCCATAACAGCTGATTCTCCTATGTTTTCAACCTTGGTAGCCCAAAATGCCCCGGAACAAAACAGAGGAACCGCTTTGACCATTGTCAATTCCTTAGGTTTTGGAATTTCCATTCTCAGCATACAATTATTGAATATTTTAAACCCATTATTGGATCCTTCTTTCCTTTTTTTAATCCTTGGAATGGGACCTGTCATTGGTTTGTTTTACTTTGTCAGAGGAATATCAATCAAGGCAATACCTAAAAATTGAAAATGCTGAGGCTAGAGGGCGGTTTTTCAGAATGACACCTTTTGGCACTACTTGGGAAGATTGAAAAGTCCCAAATTTCCAAACCATGCCATTTAGTTAGCGTTAATGCAAGCACCTTTTCCAAAGTTGATGCATCTGATTTGGGTTAGATTTCATGTTGGCAAAACTTTGGAAAAGTTTTATACACTATAAATGTTTTTTCTAAACCACATTGAACTACCGATGAACAATTTCTAAAAATCCCCACAGCAAAATTCATGATACATGGTACCTGGTACTTGGTACTAGTTTTTTTTTTGGCACAAAGTATTGGGCACAATAAACATCCAGAGCTAAGCATTTCAAGTCAATTTTTTTTTAAGAATCATGCATTCATGACCAAAATCACTTTTTTTGAATTAAAAATAGTTTATTTTTAGCCTATTAAGATGAAACACAAACTGGCTATATGGTTTTTATTTTTAGCCCAGATCATGATGCTGGGGCACAACTTTATTCCCCATCACCATCAAGACCCTTTTGAAAGTCCCTTTCTCAAATCTCATCACTGTTCCCAACATCACCATGACAATGCCCATGGCATATTAGAAACTGTCTTTTCATTGGTACCCCATTCTGAAAAGGGAATGGAGGTCATGAACTGTGTCCACTTTGAACGGCCAGTCAAAAAACACACTTTTACGATTTCCGGAATACTGACAGAGGAGTTCAAAATTAAAAGAAAGCTCCTGCTTGATGAGGAGTCATTAACTCTTTATAAAGCGCATTTTGATCCATTATTTAAACTTCTTCCATCTGGGCTAAGGGCGCCTCCATTTTTTAGCTGATTGATTCTGACCTATTTCCTATCAAATTAGAAACCATCAAAGAAACTTACTCATTGCGTGACATGATCTAAAATATTTAGAAAATCACGATTTGATATTTTCATGTTTTCTGTGGTGAGGCCAGTCGCTGTTGGGGTTTTTACCATCATTTTGAGTTCAGGGCTTACTTACCTGAAGCACCCAATGATCATCATCGGATCAGGCGATAGGATACGGAAATCAATCATCCAAAATTCAAATCCCAGTACATTACTATTTAACTTAAAATAATATGAATCAGGCAAAATTTCTTTTGACCTGCTTTTTGCTCGGTTTGGCCGCCTGCCAATCCGGACAAGAACACCACCATGAGGAAGCATCCGCGATTCCTACGGAAGCGATGACTACCTACACTGACAACCTCGAAGTCTTTCTTGATTTTGAGCCTTTGGTACAAAACAGGATGTCCAAGGTCATGGCCCATATCACGGTATTGGGTGAAAGTTTTAAACCTCTTCAAGAAGGGCAAATTCGGCTAAGCCTTACCCTAAATGGACAAAAATACGCTGCATCAAGTAATCAGCCGGATACTCCTGGTATTTTTGAACTGGATATCACTCCGGAATCTGAAGGAGTTGGACAGCTTGCCATTGAAATAAAAACGCCTAAGCTAACAGAATCTGTTCACTTTGATCAGGTTAAGGTTTATCCTAATCTTACCACTGCCGTCAGAACCCTGAGCAAAAAAGGAAACAGTGAGGAAATAAGCTATCTGAAAAACCAGGCCTGGAGCATTGATTTTGCTAATGTCACTGTAAAACGAGGACCTTTCAGACAGGTCTTCAAAACAGGAGGAAGAATTCTTCCCGCTCCGGGAGATGAAAACATAGTGACAGCCAAATCAAGCGGAACGGTTCTGTTTTCAGGTAACAAGTCCATCATAGGGTCGGAGGTCAAAGCAGGAGAGCAACTTTTCACCATCAGCGGTGGCGGGCTTACTCAGGGAAATCCCGAAGTCATGTTCAAAGACGCCCAAGTGCGGTACCTTCAGGCCAAAGCAGACTTCGAAAGGGCTGAACTTTTGGTAAAAGATCAGATCATCTCAGAAAAAGATTTCCTACAGGCCAAAGCCGCCTATGAAACGGCATCCAACACTTATCAGGTAATGGCCAACAATTATTCGAAAACCGGACAAAGAATCACTTCTACTCTGAACGGTTTTGTCAAAAACATCTTGGTCAGAGAAGGGCAATATGTAGAAGCAGGAACGCCATTAGCTGTCATCAGCAAAAACCAGAAGTTGATCTTACAGGCAGAAGTTTCCCAAAAATATTTTCACCTGTTACCTTCCTTTTCAGCAGCAAATTTCAGGATGGCAGGAGATGCAAAGATTTTTGACACGGAGTCGATGAGCGGAAAGGTCATATCCTACGGAAAAAGTACCTCTTCCAATGCTGCTTTTGTACCCATAAGCTTTGAAATTGACAATATAGGCAACCTAATTCCGGGCTCTATTACAGAAGTATTTCTCAAATCCGTTGTCATACCCGATGCCTTGTTGATTCCGGTAGAAGCATTGATGGAGGAAATGGGTACTCACTTTGTCTACATACAGAGCGGTGGAGAAACTTTTCTGAAGCAAGAGGTACAGTTAGGCGGAAATGATGGCAAGATGGTCCAGGTATTATCAGGGCTTCAAGAAGGTGATCGGGTAGTAACCAAAGGAGCTTATTCCATCAAACTTGCCACTTCTTCTGGAGCCATTCCAGAGCATGGCCACACCCATTAAAATCAAAAAATCATATGACATCAAATCTATGTAGTGCATTGATTTTCAATTAAAAATGAAGAATCGCCATGCTCAATAAAATATTAAATTTCTCTCTCAACAACCGGCTTCTGATAATCGTTGGGTTCGCACTCTTGTCATTTTTCGGAACCTACGTAGCCTTTAATATGGAGGTGGATGTGTTTCCTGACTTAACGGCTCCTACAGTGGTTATTTTGACCGAAGCCCATGGAATGGCACCGGAGGAAGTAGAAAGATTGGTGAGTTTCCCCATCGAAACGGCTGTAAACGGAGCCACCAACGTACGCCGTGTCCGCTCAGCCTCCTCCAGTGGTTTTTCAGTAGTATGGATTGAATTCGAATGGGATACAGACATTTACAGGGCCAGACAAATAATCAATGAAAAAATCTCTGCCATTTCAGACCGTCTTCCTTTGGGGGTAGGCACCCCGACTATGGCTCCCCAATCCTCCATCATGGGTGAAATCATGTTTGTAGCCCTTTATGCAGACAGTACCTCTATGATGGAACTCCGGACCATCTCAGACTGGATTATCCGGCCGAGGCTATTGGCAACAGGAGGTGTCGCACAGGTAATCGTCTATGGAGGTGATTATAAGCAATACCAGATCCTTGCCAATCCCCAAAAGATGCGGTACCATAATGTTTCCCTTCAAGAGCTCATTACCGCTGCTGGGTCCTCCAACGGTAATTCTTCCGGTGGATTCCTTAACCAATATGGTAATGAATACATCATCAAAGGTATGGGAAGGACCAGTGATGCCCAGGAAATCGGTCGTTCGATTATCAAAAAGGAAGGAGACCAAATCATCCGCATTGAGGATGTAGCTGAAGTCCGTATTGGGGCAGCACCCAAGATCGGTGATGCTTCAGCCAATGCCAAACCTGCAGTAGTCCTTTCGGTATCCAAGCAACCCGATGTGAATACCCTTGATCTGACAGAAAAAATCGATGTAGCACTGGAGGAACTCAAAAAAACTTTGCCAGAAGACATCCATATCAATACCAAAGTCTTCAGACAGGCAGATTTCATCAATGCTTCCATCAGTAATATCCAAAAGGTATTATTGGAAGGCTCAGCATTTGTGGTGATCGTCCTTTTCCTCTTCCTGATGAATTGGAGAGCTACCCTTATTTCCCTATTGGCAATTCCCATTTCTTTAATAGTGGCCATCCTCACCCTGAAATGGCTGGGCTTCACCATCAATACCATGAGTTTGGGCGGCATGGCCATCGCTATCGGTGACCTGGTAGATGATGCCATCATCGATGTGGAAAATGTCTACAAGCGACTGAAAGAAAATGCCAAACTTCCAAAAGGTGAGCGCAAAAAGCAACTGACTGTTATTTTCGATGCCTCATTTGAGATCAGGCATTCCATCATCAATGCCACCTTTATTATCATTGTAGCCTTTCTGCCTTTGTTTTTCCTTACTGGAATGGAGGGCAGGCTACTTGCTCCACTTGGAATTGCCTTTATAGTAGCCCTTTTTGCCTCCTTGATTATCGCCATCACCCTTACCCCTGTTTTATGTAGCTTTTTATTGACCAATAAAAAACAACTGATGAAGCAGGAAAAAGAGAGCTGGCTGGTGGATAAGCTTCAGCATTTCTATGGAATTTTTCTTGAAAAGGCCATGGCTTACAAAAAAGTTTTTATCGGATCCACGATTGCCATGCTTGTCCTTGCCATAATCATTTTCACCCGACTGGGGCGAAGCTTCCTGCCGGAATTCAATGAAGGCGCTATGACCATTGCTGCAGTGGCGCGACCGGGATTGTCTTTGGAAGAGAGCAATAAAATAGGTACCAGGATTGAAGAGGCCCTGCTGACCATTCCTGAAGTGATTTCTACCACCAGAAGAACCGGCAGGGCTGAACTGGATGAACATGCACAGGGTGTCAATTCCTCTGAAATTGAAATCCCCTTCCACTTAGAGGACAGGGACCGCTCTGAATTCCTTGCCGATGTACGTCACAAACTTTCCCATATCAAAGAGGCCAATATCAGCATAGGGCAGCCCATATCCCATAGAATTGACCACATGCTTTCCGGAACGCGAGCCAACATAGCCATCAAAATTTTTGGCACTGACCTTAACCGCATGTTCAAACTTTCCAATCAGATCAAACATGAAATTGAAGACATCGAAGGATTAGTGGACCTGACAGTAGAACCACAGATAGAAATCCCTCAATTCCAACTGCGGGCAAACCGTGAATTGTTAAGTCAATACGGGATCAGTATAGCCCGGTTTAACCAAATTATAGATGTGGGCATAGCAGGCGAGAAAGTATCTGAAATCTATGAGGGCAACCGCTCCTTCGATCTGATTGTGCGTTTTGATGAGGAAAATCGGGGTAAAATGGAAAATATCCTCAATACCCTGATCGATACAGGTTCAGGAGAAAAAATCCCCATTCACTATGTAGCGGATATTGTCAGCAGCAGTGGTCCCAGTACCATCAATAGGGAAAATGTGCAGCGAAAAACCGTGGTCTCTGCCAATGTCAGCGGACGTGACCAAAAAAGTGTGGTCGATGAAATCAGATCCAGAATTGAGGAAAGAATCCAGTTGCCGGAAGGCTATCATATAGAGTTGGGAGGACAGTTTGAGGCGGAAGAAGAGGCAAGCACCACATTATTGGTCGCTTCCTTCTTTTCGCTTTTGGTGATTTTCCTCTTGCTATTCCAGGAGTTCAAAAAGGTAAAGCTGGCTTCCATCATCATGATCAACCTTCCTCTGGCATTGATCGGGGGTATTTTAAGCATCTATTTTACTTCCGGGATACTGAGTATTCCGGCCATTATTGGTTTTATCACCCTATTTGGCATCGCTACGCGAAATGGCATCCTCTTGGTATCCCGTTATGAACTGCTTCGGGAACAGGGCATTGGCCTTTTTGAGACCATCATACAAGGTTCAAAGGACAGGTTAAGCCCTATCCTGATGACTGCTATTACCGCAGCCCTTGCTTTGATCCCTTTGGCACTGGCCGGTGACCTGCCAGGGAATGAAATCCAAAGCCCCATGGCAAAGGTCATCCTGGGAGGGCTTACTACCTCTACCCTATTGAATTTGATCATTGTTCCGATGGTCTATTACATCAGCAATTCAAAAACCGAGCAACCATGAAAAAACATAGCATCATTCTATTGCTGACCTGCATGGTCTCTTTTCCCTTGCTTGCCCAAAAGAACCTGGAGCAGGTATTGATGGATATTGAAAGTAACAACAAAACTTTGCAGGCACAACTACAAAGTCTGGAAGCAAGGAAATTGGCCTTCAAATCAGATATCAGATTATACAACCCTAACATAGAGTATGATTTCCTAAAAGGCCAACCTTTTTCTGTGGGCAACCAAACTGATATCCTGGTCAATCAGGCCTTTGATTTTCCGACAGCCTACAGTAGAAAAAAAGAACTGGCTTCAGGACAGAGTACCCAGGCCGAACTGGATTTCCTATCCGGCAGACAGGGTATTCTGCTGGAAGCCAAACAGACCATGTTCAGTCTGATATACCGGTATAAGCTGCAGCAACAAATTGAAGAAAGAAAAGCAGCCACAGAAAAGCTTTTACAGGATTTTGAAAAAAAACTGTCCACGGGGGACGGAAATATTCTGGACGTCAATAAAGCCAAACTGCAGTTGATTGAAATCAACAAGGATTATCAGTTGAATACCGCCCAGATCAATCAGCTCCTTCAACATCTCAGTGGATTGAATGGAGGCTTGGACATTTCATTCACTGCCACACATTATCCGGACGAACTTTCCTTGCCCCGATTTGAGGAGTTGTTCGAAGAAATGAAAAGCCTGGATCCTATGTGGCGCTTTTATGAACTGGAGAGCAGCACTGCCAAAAAACAGGTAGAGGTGATGAAAGCCATGGCCCTGCCCAAGCTGGAGGCGGGTTACCGCTATCAGGGCATTCTTGGCGCAACTTTCCAGGGTTTCCATGTGGGCACCACCATACCCCTTTGGGAAAACAAATACCGTGTCAGGCAGAAAGAAGCAGAGCTGAGTTTTGCAGGACTCCAAAGGGTAGACTATCAGAATGATCGGTATTATTGGCTGAAACAAAAGTACGAGCAATACGAAAAGCTCGCTTCGACTTTACAGGAATATAGAGAGGTGCTGGGCACCTTGAACAGCATTGCCTACCTGGACAAGGCCTTGGTCTTGGGCCATATCAGTACCATTGAGTATTTTATGGAATCCAACTATTTCTACATGGCCTATACCAATTACCTGCAGACCGAAAACGAGTATTATCAGGTCATGGCGGAGTTGTTGAGGTTTAGGTTGTGATGATGGCTCAAAATCGCCTTCATGAAGGACTATCTTTGGGACTAAAACTGAGTCAGTCTTTAAATTATTCACCACAGAAACCTTATAAAAATATTCCAGGCAAGTTTCAAGAACTTGAACTAACTTGATAATAAATCACAATTAAAACTAAGAGAATTTGGCGTTTGAATCAAGCTGATATTTTATTGATATTAGGGTATTCTTAGGTTCTAACAGTCCACTATATGTCAAAAAACTATAGATTTGTCAAAATGTTGCTCAATTTGGCATCCAATCAATCATGATCGCCCTGATTAGATTTGTAAGTTACTTTAGGCAATTAAAGGCCTTACAGATTTTCACGATATATCTCAGGTATCTTATTGGAGGGGATTTATCATGGCTGCACTTGGGATGGGAAAACTCTCTAAGAATCCTATTCCATTGGCATTTGATGCCAATAAACCCTTCCAAGAATTAGAACCAATCTAACTTTTTTAGGGTTATGGCAGAATCCGGGCTTTATTGGAATTTCATAGGTTGGTCTCAGATTTTAGCTGGAGGTTTATTGATGACCCAACGTTTTGCAAGTTTGGGTGCAGCAGTTTTTTTCGGGATTATCCTAAACATATTTGTCATCACAGTATCGTATGGATTTACTGGAACGCCAATAATCACAGGTTTGATGTTATTGGCTGTTTTTTATCTGCTTATATGGGATATTGAAAAGTGGCAATTTCTTTTTCGACCCTATACCAACGAAAATCTAACAGCTCCGCAGCCCCTTCAGGTTATTGGAAAACCATTTTGGGAGATCCTTGGACTAGCACTATTTATTCTAATTATAACTTTATATGTTATTGGATATGATATCATCATTCAAATGGCATCTTGTTTATTGCTTGGTTTGCTTGGTTTTGTTTTATTCTTCTCACTATCAAAATGAATTAAATCGATAGCTTTTGTCGACTTCTGTTGGAATCAGTCTTCCGCCTGAAAATTCACACTCGAAAAACTTCAAAAAGGGAAGGCTATGTCACCTTGTTCCATTAAAACTTAAATATTCTTACCCACTTTTTTTGTAAATTCAAAAGCATAAACCCAATCAAAAACTATCGACTTTCCATGTCAAAACCCATCCTTTTTCTTTCCTTGTTTCTTGCTTTTTTCAGTGTCTCCGAGATTTCAGCTCAGAAAGGCTTTGAACCCGGCTTTGTGGTTACCCACTCATTTGACACCATTCCGGGCAGCATCAAAGACAGAAAAGAGCCTCCTTTTGCCAAAATTTATCCCAAGATCAGGTTTAAAGACATCAATTCCAGAACTAGAAGATACAGCCCCAAACAGATCAAAAGCTATGCAAGGGCTGAAGATACCTTCGAAAACCAATGGATATTGTCTTATTCCCGCCTGTTCAAAAACGAATACCTGAGCCAAAAGGATTTGGGAAAACAGCAATTTCTTAAAGTCAAAGAAAGTGGCTTTTTGACCTATTATCAATGGGAATTGTTGGATCAGGAATCCTCAACCATTGATGCCATTGACCTCTTCAAACGTAAAAACGAAGATTATTTTATCAGGGTAACGCAAGGCATATTTGGATTGAAGATGAACAATTTGGAAAAGTACTTTGAGGATTGTCCGGAACTGAGGGAGAAAATCAAAAACAGGGAACTCAGCCAACCTAAAGAAATTGCGGCGTTTTATAATGAATGGGTGAAAGGGGGAATTTCGGAAGGCGAATTTCGGAAGGAAGAAAAAGTAAAGGAAAAATGGAAAAGGGAAATGGGAAAAGGGGTAAAAGTTTATAGGGTTCAGAGTTCAGAACCTTGAACATTTGAACCTCTTAACTCTAAATGTCTATCATGGTCACTTGGTACTTCGTACATGGCACATGGTACATGGCACATATTACTTGAACTTAACGCATAAAAAATGAAAACAACAATAGGCCCAATAACCATTGAATGCTTCGAGGGAGACATCACTTCCCAATCGGACATAGATGCCATAGTCAATGCGGCCAATGCACATTTAGCTCCCGGAGGTGGTGTAGCCGGTGCCATTCACCGAAAGGCAGGTCCGGGATTATATGAGGAATGCAAAGCCTTGGCTCCTATCCAAACAGGAGAAGCAGTCATCACCTCCGGTCATGGATTGCCCAATCCTTTTGTCATCCATTGCCTTGGACCGGTCTATGGGATAGACAAGCCTGAAGCCAAACTTTTGGCCAATTGCTACCGAAATGCATTGAAATTGGCAGATGAAAAGAAACTGAACTCCATTGCATTCCCTGCCATCTCCACAGGCATTTTTGGATACCCCATTACGGAAGCCGCCCTTATTGCTTTTCGGACATTTGCTGAAGAATCTCCGAAACTTCAGCATATACGCACAATCCGTATGGTCCTGTTCAGCGAAAAAGACCTGCAAGAACACCTCAAGGCATTCCAACAGGTCTTTGGGGACTGATACTTTTTTGAAGCTAATAAAGGAGATATTTCTTGTCGTTCTGTCCAAAAATCCGTCTTATTTTCCAACTGAACGCTGATGAAAAAGATTTGGTGGGTTTTCGCGGATATAAATTATACCTTCCTACATCCGACTGTACAATTCAACTCCATCGGAGTTGGGATTTCCTAAAAAACCTACTTCCACCCTTCCCCGGACAGTGGCCCGGGGCAAATAACCTGCGAAATTTGACGCTTTCATCGTCAGGGAAAAGAAAATAATAGGTATCCCCATTTTACACTTCTATAAGATCAGCACGTAGGCCGTCCTTACAGGAAGGATGGGAATGGTTAACGCTGTAAGGCTAACATTGAATTTTATACTGGCATTAGTCTCCACCCATGTAGAATAAAATCTCCAAATTTACAAAGCTCTAACCATAACAACTTGACAACTATGACAACCCTGATAAGCCATCCCTAATTCCTCATTCTACATTACAACCCTTTTGCCTTGGCTATTTAACCTTTTCCCTCATTTCACCTGATTAGACATACTTAATCTCTACTTTTTTCCCCGTCTTGATCGCTTCGAAAATAGCATCAATGATGACCATATCCTTCCAGCCTTCTTCACCATCCACAGGAATGATGGCCTTTTTCCCATCCAAAATTATTGCTGCCATTTCATCCATCTGTGTAGTCTGATGGGTCACATGGGGCAAATCCAATCTTCCTTTATTCGTCCATGATCTTATTGGTCCGTAACCGGTTGAAGGCTGCATCTCAGCAAAGCCCTTGTCCCCATTCAGATAAAATTTATCCAGGTAATTCATGTTGTAAGTGGATAGACAGGAAGCGATAGCACCTGACGGAAACCCTAATTGAAATGTAATGGTCTCATCTACCCCTTCCCTAAATTTGACAGGGTCTGTTTTAACTTCCTGGGCAGTCACCCATATGGGCTCCTCTCCTACCATATACCTTGATCCGTTGATGGCATAAATACCAATATCCATCATCGCTCCCCCACCTGCTAATTCCCGGTTCAATCTCCATTGGGTAGGATCTCCGATTTTGAATCCGCTCAATCCTTGGAAAAACCTTATAGGCCCCAATTCGCCCTCCCTTCTCATCCTAACAATCTCTAGAGTATTGGCTTCAAAATGCATCCTATATCCAATGAGCAAATGTACACCTGCCTTTTTACAAGCTGCGATCATTTCCCTTCCTTCCCTGGCATTGATGGACATGGGTTTTTCACAGATCACATGCTTACCGGCTGCCGCCACTCTCAGGCATTGCCCGTGATGCTGGGCGTTTGGAGTAATGATATATACCGCATCAATGTCCGGGTTGTTTTTGATCGCATCAAAATTTTCGTAATTGTAACAGTTCTTATCCGGTATATTGAACCTGGCCTGCCAATCTTTGATTTTGGACGGGGTTCCACTGATCACCCCTGTAACTTTGGCCCTTTTACAGTCTTTCATGGCATCAGCCACCCGATTGGCATAACTCCCCAGTCCCATCAATGCGACTTTAAGGACTTTTCCATTCTCATTTTCATTTTTAGGTTGAGCAAACACTTCCGGTACAACTCCGGAAACCAAAGGAATCGTAAATGCAGTAGCGGTCAATTTTTGCAGGAAATTTCTTCTTGAATGCATAGGAATTGGTTTTGGGTTTGAGATTAAAGTTTAAATCACTTTCAATTTAGCCAAATTACCAGTATTTATTTGCGTTCCAACGCCAATTTTCTTGCTTTATTAAACAATGTTTATTTATATTAGGCTGTTTAACAACTTTTTATGGGAGTAGCCGAAAGAAAAATCAGGGAAAAAGAGCAACTAAGGGGATTAATCTTGGGTGCTGCAAGGAATCTGTTTTTTAAACATGGTTTTGAAAAAACGTCTATAAGGAACATCGCCGAACAAATTGAATACAGTCCCGGGATAATTTACCATTACTTCAAGGATAAAAATGAGATTTTCCATGCCTTGCATCAGGAAGGCTTTCAAAATCTGAAACATAAAATGGAATCTGTGATGAATATCGCTGATCCCATGGGCAGGTTAAAAGCTATGGGAAAAAATTATGTGCTCTTTGCCCTTGAAAACCCCGTCATATATGACCTGATGTTCACCTTAAAAGCTCCTATGGAACATATCCTCGAGGAAGAGGATAAAAGCTGGAAAGAAGGGGAAACGGTTTTTGAAATGTTGAAAAAAAATGTTCGGGAATGTATGCTCAACGGATACTTTAGAGGACAAACTGCTGATGCAACCACCTATACCATTTGGGCAACGCTTCATGGATTGGTATCCCTCAAAATCCGTGAAAGATCTGGCCTTTTAAAAATTAATGAAACGGAGAATCTGGTCATGAACAGTTTTCAGGCCTTTTCATACATGTTGGACAGGCAATAAAAAAGGCTATTTAGTGATTGTCCATTACAGGACAAGCTTCATCCCATCCATTTATAATGCGAACAAATATCTAATGTAAGGTGTTTTAGGGATGAATTATGAAAAAAATCATCAGATTATCTCTTTTTACCATCACCCTTTTACTCTTCCTAGTGGCCTACAATGTAATTGAAAAAGAAACCGAAGAAGGTTTTGTTGACAACCCTGATTTGATCACCGTAGCACCTCACTCCAACTGGAAAGGTACACCCGTGGATCAAAATGGGAGGTTTACCAACTTATACCAACCTTTTGATTCAAATTTTGGAGACCTATTAAAATGGCAGCTGAGCAAAAATCCTCAAAAGAAAGAAAAGAAGGAAGAACAAAGGAGGTTATAAATGGAGTTTGACGGTCTATTGCTCGATAGTTCCGAAGATTACCTAATTTGGATCGGCCATGCCACCTTCCTGATGCAGATAGACGGCAAAGTGATTTTAACAGATCCTATGCTTTTTGACAATATTTTTCTTAAACGGGAAAGTCCTCTACCATTTTCATTGGAAAAGTTACCCCAAATAGATTACCTCCTCTTATCCCATGATCATAGGGATCATCTAGATAAAAAATCCATTCAATACCTTATTGAAAATCATCCAAACCTGAAGATACTTACAGGTCTTGGTATGGAAAAAACAATAGATTCCTGGATCAATGGCAATTCCATACAGGAAGCAGGCTGGTTTCAACAATACGCGTTATCAGATTTAAACTTAGAAATAACCTATGTTCCAAGCAGGCATTGGTCAAGAAGAGGACTTTGGGACTTAAACAAAACACTTTGGGGAGGATTTTACATCAAAAACGGTAAATACTCCATCTACTTCATGGGAGATAGCGGCAATGGTCCCCATTTTGAAGATATTAAAAATACTTTGGGAGCACCTGATTATTGTCTGATGGGAATAGGGGCATTTAAACCAGAATGGTTTATGGAACCAGTACATATCAGCCCATATGATGCCATACAGGTTTTCAATAAAATGGAAGGCAAATATTTCGTCCCCATGCATTTTGGCACTTTTGACCTTTCTGATGAGCCTAGAATGGAGCCTTGGGATATTTTGTTGCAGAACAGAGGTGAAATTGATGGGAATTTGATCGAGCCCATACTTGGGAAAAATTTACTGCAGGAAAATTTTTCCAATCATTAAATTAGCTGACAAATCTAACTTTTCAAACATTATCCTATGAATGACATCAAAGTGATTGCATTTGATGCAGATGATACCTTATGGGTAAATGAGCCCTATTTTAGGGAGGCGGAAAACAAATTCTGCTCACTTTTGGAAGATTACCTCCCCCATCATGCTGTAGATCAGGAACTTTTTAAAACAGAAATCCAAAACCTTTCCCTCTATGGATATGGAATCAAAGGATTTATGCTGAGTATGATAGAAACCATATTAAAGGTATCTGAAAATACAGCCCACATCCGGTTGGTGGAACAGGCCCTTGAAATAGGAAAAGAAATGTTGGCCAAACCTGTCATTTTAATTGAAGGGGTCGAAGAAGTTTTAAAAGATCTCAATGGTTCCTATCGAATGGTGATGGCTACAAAAGGAGACCTGATGGATCAGGAGAGGAAGTTGATCAAATCCGGATTGGAAAAACACTTCCATCACATAGAAATTATGAGTGACAAAAAAGTGAATGATTACAAAAAGCTCCTCAAGCATTTGGACTGCGAACCCCAAAACTTTCTGATGATTGGCAATTCCATAAAATCGGATGTTTTGCCAGTTCTGGAGCTGGGAGGCAATGCAGTGCACATTCCTTTTCACATTACCTGGATCCATGAGGAAGTAAGCCATACCATTGAACATCCCAATTTTTTTCAATTGGAGAACATCAGGCAAGTGACCGAAATCCTTAAAAAGAATTGAAAAAATGTTTTTTTTGAAGACATAAATCTCTTACAAATTTGATGCTTTTGTGTAAAAACTACTAAATCACACTGTTTTCCAACTGGTTAAACCTCCCATTCAAATGAAATTTGGGCTAAAACCTGTCCCTATTTTCCTTTTTAGTCAAAAAAAAACAATTTAAACCAGAATACAACATAATTTTTGTAAATTGCTGAACATCAATAAATTGAAATTCCTACTTTAAGACTCCACCTATCTATGGATGAAAACGATCCTTCCATAGTGGACATCCTTTATAAAAATACCGGCATGCGCCTGGAAGACTGGATTTCCATGATCAAGGTATTGCATCTTGATAAACAAGATGAGATCATCAAGTTCCTTATAGAGTCTGAAGGACTCAATTATAAAACCGCCCATTTTATTGCTTTCAAAGCCTTAAGAAGTCATAAAAGGGACCAAAACAAAGACAATTAATTTTTAATTTTCGGCATGAACAAAACCTGCCTATTCTGCCTATTCATTTTATTTCCATTTTGCCAACCTAAAAAAGATTTGAATCCTGATTTTCCGGTTGTCGGATATATCCAACTTGACAATTCCTTATTAGAGATTTCTGAAATTGTAAATGGTTTAGAGGTTCCATGGGATATTGAAACTGCTGAAGATGGTAAACTTTGGTTTACCCAAATAAATGGAACATTGCATCTTTTGGATCTAAAAACCGGCAGGCAAAAAATGATCTACCAAGTCCCCGGTCTTATCGCCAAAAAATCCTATGGCTTATTGGGTATGGCAGTGCATCCTGAAAAAAAATGGGTTTTTCTCCATTACACCTTTGCCAAAGAACAGGGAGGATTGGATGAAGAAATTTTTTCAAGATTAGAAAGGTACACTTTCAATGGACAGACACTTGGGCAAGCAAAAATAATTTTGGACAGCTTGCCAGGTGCTACTTATCATAATGGTTCTAGAATAGCCATTTCTGAAGATGGGAAATTATATTTTTCCTTAGGGGATGTAGGTAAGGTTGATTTGGTTTTAGATGATGCCTTTGCAGGAGGAAAAATACACCGGTTGAATTTGGATGGTAGCATCCCAGAAGACAATCCTATCCCGGGAAGTTCTGTATGGGCCAAGGGTTTAAGAAATTCCCAAGGCCTTGCATTCGGAAAAAATGGAAAACTGTATGGTTCAGACCATGGCGCCATCACAGATGATGAAATCAATCTACTGACAAAAGGAGGAAATTATGGCTGGCCTGAGGTGCATGGTTACATTGACCAGGAAAAAGAAAAACTATACGCTTCAAATTATTCCACAAAAGAACCTTTGATAGCATGGACGCCAACAATAGCAGCTGCAGGACTGGCCTTTTATCATACTGCCCAAATCCCAGAGTGGGAAAACAGCCTTTTATTGGCTACCATGAAAGGAATGTCTATCAGAATATTGCACCTGGATGAAACAGGAAACCAAATCTTATCAGAAGATATTTTTCTTCAAAAGTCATTGGGAAGAATCAGGGATATCGCTGTGGCCTCAGATGGGAGTATCTATTTTTCCACAAGTAACAGGGACTGGCATCCCCGCTTCCAACCATGGATGTATGATGGCTTGCCTGAAGGACCTGACAGAATCCTCCGAATTAGGAAAATGGGAAACAATGAAAAGCCTATTCACGGGCTTCCTGTTTTCAAAAAAGAATCTGAAGCCATTGCACTGATGGATGAAAACTGGAACTATGGGATCAACCAAGAACTAGAATCAGGAGCTAAACTCTATAACACCCATTGTCTGGTTTGCCATGGTCCAGAGGGAAAGGGTTCTGAAGATCTTATCCCGCCAATTTCAGAAACAGATTGGGTAGTTGGGGATAAAGGAAGGTTGATCCGCCTTATGTTGGCCGGTTTATCAGGGAAGATTGAAGTGAATGGAAAGCAGTATAATCAGGAAATGCCAGCTTTTGATCATTTAACTGACCGGGAATTGGCAGATATCCTCACTTTTCTCCGCAATCATTTTGGGAATAAGGCAAGCGCCGTGATTCCCGGAGAGGTTTATGAGGAAAGAAAGGGTTTAAGGAAATAGCTTTTAAAATTCCTTAATTGAAATTCCATACTGAATACTTTACGAACTGTATGGGATAAAAAGTAATATTTTTTTTGAAAGCATGACGAAAATCATATGACACATATGGTTAGTCAATTAATTTTGAATCAATAAGTTAGCTACTTGAAAATCGAATTACTTTTTAAACTCATCAAAACCACCAGTCTGATTGCCGAAGGGTTCCAGTCGTAAATAAACTGGATAATTGAACCATTTAACAGATCAAATAGACTTTAAATTTCATGGCCAATGAAATCCTTGTCACTGGTATTGTATACCCACCAACCCGTTATATTTAAGGACTACCGGTTTTTTGAAATCGGGAAGGATCACAATTATTTTAACACTTTCTTAAATACAGAAGCAATCAAACAGTTTGAGGCAAAGAGTTTTAAACCACTCAATAAACTCTTGTTGGAATTTTTCCAAAGAACTGACTTGGGATTTAAAGTAAGTTTTTCCTTTTCAGGAACAACTCTTGATCTTTTGGAAATCTCCTCTCCAACAATTATCAAAGAATTAAAAAAAATGAATGATTTGGGTAACGTTGAATTTTTATCCCAGACATATTCTCATTCCATACTTTCCCAAAAATACCAATATGAGTTCATGCAACAGACCATGGCCCAAAAGCAAAAAGTATTCAATCTATTTGGTCAAATACCCAGGACTTTTCTCAACATTTCCGCATACCCTCACTCCTTTCTTTGCAGGGTATTACCTGAAATGGGTTTTAAAATTTGGATTCAACCTAAAAAAATGGAAGATAAAATTTTGGCCACTCTAAAACCAAACATTTTTGAAGCGGAAAGCTTGAAACCTGTCCGAATCTTAGTCGCGGACAATTTATTTGCTTTCAAATTATCAGAACCAAAAAAGCAAGCCAAGAACCATGGGGATTATACCACAAACATGTTGGATTGGGTGGAAAAGGCATGCACAGAAAATAACTTACTATGTCTTTTGATTGACTGTATGGACTTGGTAAAAGAAAATCCAAAGAGCGAACTTTTCTTACGATTTATGAAAAAACTACCGGATTTAATGAAAGAAAAAGGCATAGATTTTTTTACACCATCCGAGTTACAACTGGATGGGAGATTTAAAACTATTTCTTTTGCAAAATGGAACTATGATTTTCCCCTACCAGAAAAAACACCTACACCTAACCAGCTACAAGCTGAAATTTTGGAGCTTATGGATTCCTTAATGGATAACATCTACCAAACAGACAGTAAAGAAATTATCAAAACCTGGTTTTACCTACAAGACGAATGGAATTTTAGACAATTGGAAAGCGGGACGCCAACTGAAGTGGGAGTAAATCCAGACAAAGCAGTAAAATCCTACATCAACTTTAGAAATATACTGGAAGATTTTTCCCAAAGAGTGGAACAACAGATGCTTAGCAATAAAGCTAAAAATAAGATCAGGTACCAAATTTCTGATCCTCAACACCCCGTTCAAACAAACCCACCACAACAAAATAATTTCATGAGGTTGTTTTAAAAAAAAAATGAACTAAATCCGTTTCCAGGATGAATCCATCTCCCAAGCCCCATCCTTAAATTTAAGTTTTGAGGACCAAACGTAAGACTTTGGCCAATTCTTAAAGGTTTTGGCCACACTGTACAAGAATTTCAAAGACAACTTATCCGTCTTTGGATGCCAGCCTCCTTCTGGTCTAAGCTCTATTTGAACGCCATCATGGCTACAGGTAACCTGATAGGTGCCCGTAATCCTTCCCGTACGCTCAGAAGATTTGATCTCGAATTTGCCTCTTATATCAGTTCCCTCCTTAAGGAAATTAAATTGGGGAAAAGCAGGGGAAAAAGTCAATTCAATCTGATGCTTGTCCCCTATTGCCCTTGCCTGTTTCAATTCCATGGCATCCCCATTCCTTTGCCAAATCAACCTATCATCTGATACCTTTGTGGGTTCCAGTTTACCAGTGTAAGTTGGATTAAAGGTAACAATAAAAGGATCCGGTGAATACCTGGCAAACAACATCCAAGTACCATCCATGGGAATGGGTAATTTATCCAATTTGTGAGCTTTTCCATTTATGTTAACATGGTAATCAGTATGTCTTCTTCTGACAAAATAAAAATCATGCAACAAAATCAAAGGCATGGCGGAAGGATGGGTGGCAGCCTCTCCCATGGGCGCCAATAATCCAAAAGGCTTTCTTTTCTTTGGATGCGCCTCAGCAATGAAAATTTCCACCGGCCTATCCATCTTGTCTGAAAAAATAATGTCTGCCCGAACTCCATTTTCCTGAATTTCAAAAATTTTCCTTTTAAAATCCACTTCATGCATTTCGCCAAGTCCATTGCCAGCAATGTCAAATTTGGAAGGGTCAGGACTCAGACTTGCTTCATGATATACATCGATCTTCATGTCCCTTCTCCATGCTATGACCAAGAGCCCCTTACCGTTGATTGGATCATTGAAATATTGCGGTTCCAGACCAATGTAAAGGCTATCGGGATCTTTTTCAAAATTCACCAGCAACAACCTTTTCATAGGATCTATCTTAAAAGAAAAGGGAATATAAACCGGTAGCTTTTCTTTCTTATAAATGGAGGTAGAATGCAGTCTCGTTTTTTCTTCTGAGAAAGTGGAACAAGCCAAGAGCATAATAGCGAAAATATAAAAAACTGTTTGGATCATCATATAGATTTTTGAAAAGGAAAAATAGTATATCCCGATAAAAATCAATGCCTTTTACATCAAAATGCAGGATGATTTTTGTCATGAAATTTTTGATGAAATACACCTACCTTTATAATAGCGCTTCCAGAAAAAGTGCGTAAAGATTTTCAAAAACTGAAAAAAGATGAGAACCGTATTCCTTATTTTAATTGGACTCCATGCCCTTATCCATCTTTTGGGTTTCATCAAAGGGTTTAACCTTACTGAGATCAAGGATTTCCCTTTACAAATTTCCAAATCCATGGGTCTGATCTGGCTTGGAGCTTTTTTCCTTCTTACCGCAACCCTGGTATTTTATTTTCTCAAGCATCCATTTTGGTGGCTATTTGGTTTTGCCGGATTAGTATTATCTCAAGCCCTGATTTTCAGTCAATGGTCGGAAGCCAAATTTGGAACAATCCCCAATTTAATACTGCTTCTGGTAGTTATCGTCGCATTTTTCCAATTTAGATTTTAATGCCGTTAAGTTAAGGAATGTGATTAAATAGATTTGTAATTCATTGAGTATTTCAGTTTAGCTCTGAATTTCCGCTTGAATACCTGGTTTCTTCTTGAATATTCTATTTTGGAAGCGATTTTCTTTACATATTTCTGGATAATCTGCTCCAATTCACCAATTAAATCTCTGATTTTAAGAATCAGGGATTTTGTTTTTGACAATGCATAAGTTTTATTGATTATCAAGGTCCTTGCTGACTTTGATGTCCGTCCTGTTTTGGTTTTTGGCTCCACATCATAGCAAAGAATATTGCAGAGTGATATGATCAGGGTCTTAGCATAGAAGTCCTGCTGGACCGCCCATGCTGTTTTGCCGGAAAAATCAGATACTTCAAGTCTTGATTTGATCAGTTTATATGCTTCTTCTATTCCCCATCTCTGTTTGTACAGGTTTATTAGAGAGGAGGCTGTATATTTTTTCCTGTCCAACAGCGAAGTCGCATATATTGAAATCTTACCCTTCTTATTCTTTTTCTTGATCAGTCTTACGGTCATGGTTTGGGATAACGAGGGATACTTTTCAAGCAGCCATCTGTATTTTGGAGGGAGTATTAATGTATATTCCGCATCAGAGGAACTACTTCGGGAAAAATCTTCGACACATTTCCACCAATTGTCTTTCATCCTGAAAAGAAAGTCGGCCCCTTTTCCTTTCAATTCGAAAAAAAGTCTCAGTGATGCATAATACCTGTCGCACACAAGAAGATCCCCTTCTTTAATATGTCCAAGATGGGCATGACATAGGGTGGCTTCCGAAGTGGTGTAGCTTTCCATACCGGCATCCAGTACAAGGCCGTTGTAAACATCATACAGGTAAGATATCCTGCTCATGTAATGTCCCGCATCCGCATTGGGCCCAAAACCATGATAGCTGAACTTCTCTGACATGGAGGGATGATCCGGGAGTTCAAGTGTTGAACCATCAACAGAAAGCACCCTATGCCCCTTCCATTTCTTGAACTTTGCATGTTGGTAAAAAAGACTGCAGATCAAACCGTTAAGCTTTTTAAAAACTGTATAGCACAGTTTTTTCCTGGCCTGGGTAAATGCACTTTTAGTGGGCGATAAGGAAGATTCCCCAAAAAACTCTTCAAGGCAGATATTAAGTCCTTTGTTGCTCTTTGACAAAATAAAAAGCACAAGAACTTCAAAGGAAAAGAAACGGTCACGAAGAAAATCTTTCACCGAAGTCCTACTTTCGATGATAAATTTTTCATAACTTAGTTTTAACTTGAATTCATTTACAATTAAAGTTTTAAGGCTTCCAGCACTCCCTGCTTTCGGAAGCCTTATTTTATACCTCTAATATAATGAATTTCAGTTAATTAACCACTAACTAAACGGCATTAATTTAGATTTGAAGAAAAAGTTGACCGTGAAATCAAGGAAATGATGGAGGCCTCAAAACCAGCCAGAACAATAACAACAAATGATATCACAAATCTTCCCCTTGCTGTACAGCGCTGGTTGAAATTCTCCGGCGTAATTGGAAAGCCTGGAATTGAAACCCTATGTATGGAGCAATCCTACAAAATAAAACTCAAACCGGAACAAGTAGAATGGTACGAAGCCCAGGCTTACCAATATTCTACCACCCAACCTCCTGCCTTTATTTGGACTGTAGATATGAAGATGATGCCCCTGCTTTATGCTTATGGCAGGGACAAATTCATCCATGGAGAAGGAGAAATGCTGATCAAATTACTCTCTCTTTTTCCGGTAGCCAAAGACGGACCCAATCCACAGATCAATGAAAGTGCCCTTCAACGTTATTTGGGTGAACTGGTGTGGTATCCTTCTGCTGCAATATTGGATCATTTTACCTGGAAGGAAATTGACGAAAACAAAGCTGAAGTAATTATGACCTTCGATCAGACCCAAGGTTCCGGGATTTTTGAGTTTGATCAGGAGGGAAAACTAATAAGATTCACCGCTCAACGCTACATGGGAAGCGGTCCTGATGCGGTAAAAAAAGAATGGATAGTCAAAGTTCTTGACTACAAAGAATTTGATGGTATTACCCTTCCCAATCGATGTAATGCCACCTGGAAACTGGATTCCGGTGACTGGACCTGGGCCGAGTTTGAAGTAAATCATGTTGCTTTCAACACAGGCCAATAGGCATCATGGATTCAAATGTTTCTTTAAAAATGCTGCTGTAGCGGAATTGACTTTGACCAAATTGGCATATTTCATCCAGTGATGGGAATCATCAGGTATCATAAGGTATTCAAAAGCCATGTTTCTATCCTCAAACCTTCGGATAAGGTCGGTAGTCTGGCTGACCTGTACATTTCTGTCATCATCTCCATGAATGAACAGTACCGGTGATGTCCAGGTATCCAGATAAGCCAAGGGGGAAGAATAAAATGCCGTCCTTTGGGCTTTTTCAAAGTCCGGGGCTTTTTCATAACCATCCGGCATCTCCAAGCGGCTTGAAAGTTCATGGACACCATGTATATCCACTCCTACAGCAAAAAGCCCTGAGTCTTTAGCAAGGGCCAAAGCTGTCAAATAACCTCCATAGGATCCTCCGTAAATACCTATTCTTTTGGGATCTACCTGGGGCAAAGAAGCCAGGTACTCGCCAGCAGCTTTCACATCTATATATTCCTCCGCACCCTGCCAATACGTTCTTGCAGGTTTATGGAATTCATAACCGTAACCTATCCCTAATCGAAAATTGACAGATAAAACGACAAAGCCCATTTCGGCCAGGTATTGATTGATGGCGTAGGTATTGGAATAATAATCCCCATAATGCCATCCCAACAACATTTGCCTCTGTGGCCCTCCGTGAACAAACAGAACGGCCGGTTTTTCATCAGGCCCCCCAGCCTTCTCAAACAGTTGGCAATGAATGTTAAATCCATCCGGAGATTGGAAAATCACCTGCTTTGGCGTTACCAAATGTGCCATTGGAAAATCAACAGGCAACATTTCCTCTCCTAAGACCATAAAATGCCGATCATTCAGATCCAAGATTGTTGGAAGCATAGGTCTTTGGGCAGTTGAAGAGATACAAGCTATTTGCTTCATCCCTGAAAGCATGACAGGATTGGTCTCAATGCTTTCTCCTTGTGTGTAGATCATGAGTTCACCTGACTGAATATGGACTGTACCTATATGTCTCCTGTCTATATCATCGGGCAATGGACCGGTATTGGCTGTAAAAAGAATGGTTTTCCTGTCAGGGCTAAGATTTACATGTTCAACCATATACTGACCCTGGGTAAGTTGTCTGGAGGGCCCGGAATCAGCATCCATGGCATATAAGTGTGGCCAGCCATCTTCATAGGATAAGTAGATCAGCTGATTGTCTGAGGCCCAATGGAGATTGGCCCCTCCATGGGTGGTGGAAATTGATCCCCTTAAAGTTTCCGGAGCCTTCCATCTCCGCCTTCCTTCCAAGGTCTCTATATCCGCTGTCCAGATTTCCCAGGGAATATGTCTTTGCTCAAAAATAGGCAATGGTTCAGGGGTTCCTCCTGGCCGTCTTATAAAGGTTACTTTTGAGCCATCAGGAGACCATTTGGGACTGGAATCCCGGGAAAATGAAGGAGAAAGGTATTGTAGTTTTTGGTTCTGAATGTCAAAAAATGCCACCAGGGCATGCGTTCCCCGGTTAATCGTGAACAACAACTTATTCCCTACAGGTGACCAACTGAGATAAGAGACTGAGCCTTTTGTTTCAAATAATTGGGAAGTCTTGGAATCATCCAAATTGAGTATCCACACCTGTCTGTTTTTGATAAATGCCAGGGTCTTCCCATCAGGTGAAACAACCGGTTCGTCTCCCTCTGTTAACATTTCTGCTTTGCTTCCGGAAAAAGATGCCCTCCATATTTCAACTTTGGGCATAAATGTTTCCTGGGAGGGATTGATGCCCACATTCCAGTCCCAATTACTCCCATGTTCCCCTCCCCTAACAAAAATCAGGGTATTTCCATCAGGGGTAAACTGGATTCCGGTAATTTCCTGTCCGTCATCTTTTGAAAAATCGGTTATTTTTTTGGGTTTAAAATCCGGAGCCTGTGCCACATACACATTTCTTAATCCCTTTTCATGCATTGCCCAGGCTATTTTGTCTCCCTCTGGAGATGCTGTCAATTCCGAAGGAAAAGGATAAGAGGTCACCTGCTCCATGGTAAAGCTTTGGGCAAAAAGTTGAAGCATCAATAAAAATACAGAGGTGGAAAGTAGTATTTTTTTCATATCCGTCTGGTTTAAGGCATTTAATATAACAAAATAATATTCAGCAATCCTTTAGTTGGGTGATAATGAATAAAAAACTCCCCTATATTTTATTACAGGGGAGTTTTTTTTTTAAATCAAGATTCCATTACGGCCTAACATTCAGGGTAATATTCCTTGTGGTGATAAAATTGCTTTGTGTCACCAAGGCAAACTGGATTGTCAAAGCGGTGCCAGCGGTTCCCTGAGGTACCTGGAACTGAAAAGTTTCCCGGTAGGAATCTTCCGTGTTCCAATTTGAAAATGACCTTGTTTCCAAATTGGTTGCTGTACCTGCTTGTAACCTATTCATTCTTAACTCTGTGGCCGGTTCATGTTCTGAATAAACCAAAAGCGTAAAGGTAACTGTTTCACCCACTGCAGGTGTGGTACTGGAAGCAGTTAACGTTGCTATAGTTCCCACCGCACCCACAACATCATATTCAGGTTCTTGATCCTCAAGGATACAAGAAGAAAGGAATACGGCTATTAAGGCAATTGCGAAAATATTAATAAGATTTCTCATAAGTGTAAATTTTTGAAATTATTACCTATCCCAAAAAATCCTGTCCAGATTAGTTACATTAGGAACATTGGCAGAATTATTAACCACTTCCCTATTGGGGTAAATAAACCTCCTTGGGAAATTACCTTGGGTTGTATTTGACGGCGCTGGAACTAAAGCAGGAATACCTGAGGCAGTGGTTGGCGATCCAGCAGGAGTTGTCCTTCTCCAATCCGTCCAAGCTTCTGCCTGAAGGAACATATCGATATGTTTTTCGATCATTATTTTTTCAAGATTGATAGTCGCTGCTGTTTCTGAACCGTATCTTTCGATGTATGCCTGATTGGTACCTCCCGTAATTCTTTGAAGGGAAGCCAATACTGCGGCATTATGGGCAGCAGCTGCTCTTTGGTTTTGGCCTAACCTTAATGCTGCTTCAGCTTCTATAAATTTAAGTTCGGAATAATTAAACACCGGTGTGGGGGCCTCTCTTCTATTGATATAGGGTCCAGGCAATACATTACCCGCTGGTCTTGAGGCCGCCCCATTTGGTACACCTACATAAAGTCCAGCTGTAGTTGGTCTCACAAAGAAAACCAAACGAGGATCATCAACACCTGGTTCCACTCTATCTCTCAACAAATCAATAAAACGCTGACTGATGCCTACGTTATTTTCACCAAAGGTAGTTTGGAAGAAAGGAAACCAAGGACCTGCAAATTCAGAACCAAACACCACATTGGGATGGTCGGCATTGGAATTGAAAGACCCTGCATCAATGGCAGCCAAAGCCGCAGTGGCTGAACCTTGAGGATCCAATTTGGAAAGGTGGTTTGAATACCTTGCTTTAAGAGCATTGGCAAACATGATCCACCGAGGTCTTGAATTTTGCCTCCAAAGGTTCTCATTATTTGCTCTGTAAATCAAATCATTGGTACTTGGACTTGTAGTACTGTTTGAATTGAGGTCTGCAATACCCTCATCCAACAATTGCTGCACTCGCTGATAAATTCCTGCCGCATCATCAAATCTCGGCTGGGAAATCCTGTCCAATTGCAAAGCCTCAGAATACGGGATGTCATTCCATAAATCAACAGAATAGCCCAAAATTGCCGCTTCCATAATTTTGGCTGAACCGGCATAGTGAGTTGCTCCTTGTTCCGCAGCTTTTGTTTTGATAGTCTGAATATTATTCAGGCAGTTGGTATAGAATCTATTCCAAGTGGCATCACTCATATCGGCAATGAATGCATAGTTATTCACTTGTTGCTGATCACCTAATATCCCTGTCAGATACTGCATCAGGATACTGGTGAATTGGGCAGATTCACCTGCTATACCATAAACAAATGCTGCTGTAACCCCTGGATAAATCACTTGTATGGAGGCATCTGTAGCTTGATTTGGATTGGTGTTGATTTCATCAAAACTATCACAGGATACAAAAACCACCAACAGAAGAATAAATGATATAATTTTCTTTTTCATTTCGTTCAAGTTTAGAGGTTAAAAAGAAACATTGATTGTAGCTCCATAACTTCTCATATTAGGAGTGGTAAATGCATCCACTCCCACCGGAGCATTTGGACCGTTCAGGTTGGTCTCGGGATCAATACCCCCATAATTGGTAAATAGAAGCATATTCCTACCATAGACACCAACTGAAGCTCGGCTCATCCCCATCTTTCTGGAAATGCTTGAAGGAATCTGATATGTCAAATTGACATCACGCAACCTGATCCAGGATCCATCCTGAACCCATCGCTCAGTCAATTCCCTGCCAAATGCCATTGCCGGTCCTACCCCTTGGAAAGCGGCTTGATTCAAAGTCACGGGTATGTTATTTACTTGTCCATGATTATCTCCATTTGGATTTTCAATGACACCTCTGAAAACCACAACTCTATTTCTATCTAAAGTGTGCTCTGCTACACCAGATCCATTACCCATCCAGTAAGCAGTTACATTGACAACATCACCACCTTTCCGGATATCCCAAAGAAAAGTCAGATTGAAGTTTTTATAAGTAAAGTTATTTCTCCATCCAATGAGGTAATCAGGGTTAGGATTACCGATCATTCGCTGCACAGGATCCATAATCGGGAAACCTTGAGGGTTGATCAGTACATCACCATTAGCATTTCTCAAAAATGCATTTCCGTAAAATACCCCAAACTGCTCCCCTGGAATCAATCTGCTTTGGATACGTGCTCCAAAAAGATTGTTGACAATGGGCTCATCATTTGGTAAAGAAATCACAAAATTGCGGTTACGGGTGAAGTTGAATACCATATCCCAATTGAAGTCACCTCTTTTATAAACGGTTGCTGTAAGAACAGCTTCAATACCCTTATTTTGAATTTCCCCTGAGTTGATCAACTGCGAAGTAAAACCTGTGGAGGCTGGAATTGGAACAGATACTATCTGATCGCGGCTAACCGCATTGTAATAGGTAACATCCAATCCAAAGCGGTTCTCAAAGAACCTAAGATCTGCGCCTATCTCATAAGTATTGGTGAACTCAGCTCGAAGATTATTATTTCCTGCAGATGGACTTAACAAAACACCTCCTACTCCATCAATAGGAAACCTAACTCCAGGTGCATATCGGGTGCTGGTGGTAGCAATGTTATAAAAGGTTTCCGTTGAATAGGCAGGAGGAATATTACCCGCCCCTGCGTAGGAGCCTCTAAGTTTTGCGAAGCTTAAAGCGCGGCTTTCGATTTTGAAAAGATCCGTTACCGCTACACTTAACCCTGCACTTCCGTAAGTAAATGACCGGTTGTTAGCGGGCAAAGTAGATGCCCATTCATTTCTGACAGAAAGTTCCAAGAAAATGGAATTCAGGTATCCAATAGAACCTCTGGAAAATACTGCTTGGGTCATCCGTCTAAAGTCAGTTTTTGTGAAAATTGGGTTTTCCTGTGTGTTTGCAATATTGTTCAAACCTGGAATAGCAAAATTTGTCCCGTTCATAAACATACTCATGGTATTGGAAGAGAACATGTTGTGACCTACCAAGAAAGATAGAGAGACTTTTTCACTGACATCTTTATTTGCTGTAATAATCAAATCAGAGTTGAGAATTTTATCTGTGTAGGTGTCCTCCACAATCCTTCCTCCTAAAGCACCACTTGCAGATATAGCTGCGCCTCCAGAGGAAAATGGTGCCCAAACTTGTGTCCGAGCATCATAGGTAAAATCAAACCCTAGTCTATGGGTAATATTCAACCATTCGGCCGCCTTGATATCAGTTTGTAAAAATGTTATGAAACGGTTAACATTATCGTTGTAAGGGTTTTTATTTACTGTCCAAAAAGGGTTATCCGGACTAAATGGAACAGAACCATCTACTGCTCCCCTAAAGTTTCTTTGAACGCCGCTTGGATAAACAAAACCTGCAGAATTGTCAAAAGAAGGAGGTGTTCTGTAAAGTCCTTGGATGGCATCAGAAAAGTTATCCCCTCTACCAAACTTTGTGCTGGTACTGTTTACATAATTTACTGAACCGCCGATTTTGAAGCGCTCCGTTAGCTTTGAGTCAGCGGATAATTTTACTGAAGTCCGGTTGAATGTGTTATTGGGTATAATTCCCTGTTGGAACATATTTCCTGCAGACAAATAAAAATTGGATTTATCATTGGAGGAAGATACAGCTATGTGTGTATCATTGGTGAAGCCATTTTGAAAAAACAAACGCTGATTGTCATAAACCGGAACTCTTGGCCCTGCATTGGGATGGTTCATGTCCACTATGGTACCCCTGGGATCCTTCACATTAGGAGTTGATTCATCATACCTCAAAGTGGACATTGGTGCTCCATAATGATTAAAAGTTGTACCTCCGTTGAAAACCCCATTATCACCTTGGCTATATCTCAATTGTTGAGGAAAATAATTCATGATCCTGTCAGTTGAATTATTGGTAGAAATATCAACTGTAAAACCTTTTTGTTTAGAACCTTTTTTGGTGGTGATCAAGACCACACCTGTAGCACCTTGAATACCATATAAAGAAGTGGCAGCCGGTCCTTTCAATACTGTAATGTTTTCGATATCATTTGGATTGATATCAATAGCCCTGTTAGCATAGTCTACACCTGCAGAAGTTCCAATCGAGGCCCTAAAAGAGTTATTGACAGGTATACCATCAACAACTATCAAAGGTTGGTTTTGGCCTGAAATAGACTGAATACCCCGGATCACTATACTAGAACCAGCCCCAGCAGATCCACCTTGTCGTGTTACCTGAACTCCTGCAACTTTTGCGTTCAATGCATCAATTACATTTTGTTCACGTGAGGCAAGGATTTCATCTCCACGGACTTCTTGCGCCGCGAAAGAAATCTTCTTTTTTTCCTGCGTCAAACCGAAAGCTGTGACAACCACCTCCGACAGCTGCTCTGTATCCGTCACCATATTCACGTTGATGACAGACCTTCCATTTACCGGTATTACCTGTGCTTTAAAACCAATAAATGAAAAAGTAAGGACCGAATTTTCATTTGGGACATTGATAGTGTAATTCCCTTCAATGTCCGTCACAGAACCTATTGTTGTGTTCTGCACCAAAATAGTCACTCCTGGAAGTGGCTGCCCATCTTCCTGAGATACAACCTTTCCCCTCACTTGGATCTGAGCCTGACCATTTAGGGCAAGGCCAATTAGCAAAAAGAGGAAAATAGGAAGCGTAAATTTTTGTTTCATAAACAATCGTTTTGTGTGATTTAAATAAATGAGCGGATCAAAACCGGATTAAAAAATCCAGACCTATTGCAATAAAATTATTCCCTGAAAAAATTAAACTTAAAACCATTCAACCTTCTGATTTTCAGGAATTGTTTTAATTTAGACAGGAAAAATTTAAAAATCAAAGTAAAAAGGAATACATTTTAAAACAACAACCATTTTTTAAACCAATATGAATCGAATTGATGAAAAATATTTAATTGATTCATGGTCCTTTATTGTACTTCTTCAAAAAACTGAATTTCAATCTTTTAAAAAGTCAATACACTTTTTTCTTGGCTTGGAATTCGGACTGGAGAAGATGCCTGAAATTACATAATCGGAAATTCATTCAAATTCAAAAAATCTAAAAAACAAAAGCCATCCGGAATCCGGATGGCTTAGCATTTTGGGTTTTGGGTTAATTAATCGACTTTGAGTTCTTCGACAGTTACAATCTCCTTGGTAGGTTCCAAAGTAATTTCTTTTACTTTCTCTTGCTCTAATTTGCCATAAGCATGTCCATCCCCGTTAGAGATATGGGGAGCAATTATCAAGGCTACAATCGAAGTTAATTTGATCAAAATGTTCATGGAAGGACCTGAGGTATCTTTGAAAGGATCCCCTACGGTATCGCCCGTTACAGAAGCCTTGTGGGCATCAGATCCTTTATATTCCATTTTGCCATTGATCTCCACGCCTTTCTCGAAAGATTTCTTGGCATTGTCCCAAGCTCCACCGGCGTTGTTCTGAAAAATACCCATCAAAACACCAGATACGGTAATACCTGCCAACAAGCCACCCAATACTTCTGGGCCAAAGGCAAAACCTACAATCATTGGAGCCAATAAGGCAATGGCACCAGGAGCAACCATTTCACGGATGGAAGCCTTGGTGGAAATTTCCACACATTTCTCATACTCTGGCTTGGCTTTATATTCCATGATACCTGGAATTTCCCTAAACTGTCTCCTCACCTCATTGACCATATCCATGGCTGCACGGCCTACAGCTGCAATGGCCAAAGAAGAGAAAATAAACGGAATCATCGCGCCAACAAAAAGACCGGCAAGTACATCCGCTTTGTAAATATCAATGGAATCTATACCTGCAATCCCTACATACGCTGCAAACAGGGCCAATGCGGTCAAAGCAGCAGAAGCAATCGCAAAACCTTTGCCGGTGGCTGCTGTGGTATTACCCACTGCGTCCAAAATATCTGTTCTTTCTCTCACTTCTTTTGGCAATCCGGACATCTCTGCTATTCCCCCAGCATTATCCGCAATAGGACCAAAAGCATCTATGGCCAGCTGCATTGCGGTAGTGGCCATCATACCGGCCGCAGCAATAGCCACTCCATAAAGGCCAGCGACCAGGAATGATCCGTAAATACCTGCAGCCAACAAAATGATTGGTGCAACGGTAGATTCCATCCCTACAGAAAGACCACCAATAATATTGGTAGCATGACCTGTGGAAGATTGCTTAATGATGGAGTTAACAGGTCTTTTACCCATGGAAGTATAATACTCTGTAATCATACTCATCAGGGCACCTACAACCAAACCGATAACCACTGCCCCGAAAACGCCCATTTTGGTGAATGCAATGGATCCACCTCTGGAAAGTACCAAATCTCCCTCAGGTAACATGTACATGATTACAGGGTAGGAAGCAGCTACAGTCAACAGGATGGAAATCCAGTTTCCTTTATTCAACGCATTCTGTACACTGTCTGTATCTTTTGTAATTTTCACAAAAAAGGTACCTACTATGGAGAACATCAAGCCCAAACCTGCAATCACCAAAGGCAAAAGGACAGGTGCTATTCCTCCAAAATTATCAGCGGATACAATCTCTCTTCCCAATACCATGGAGGCCAAAATAGTAGCCACATAAGAACCGAAAAGGTCAGCACCCATACCTGCCACGTCACCTACGTTATCCCCTACGTTATCTGCAATTGTTGCAGGGTTCCTTACATCATCTTCTGGAATTCCCGCTTCCACTTTACCGACAAGGTCAGCACCCACATCAGCTGCTTTGGTATAAATACCACCTCCCACACGGGCAAAAAGGGCTATAGATTCCGCACCTAAGGAAAAACCTGCCAAGACCTCAAGTGCAGTTTCCATGGCGGCACCATTCACATCACCTCCAGTGGAAACTACAAACATGTTATAAAATAAAATAAACAAGGAACCCATCCCCAAAACAGCAAGTCCTGCTACACCAAGTCCCATCACAGTTCCACCTGTAAAAGAAACATTAAGAGCATTTTTAAGACTGGTTTTTGCTGCTTGAGTCGTCCTTACATTGGCTTTGGTGGCAATGTTCATCCCCAAGTATCCAGCAAACGCGGAAAGAAAAGCACCAATTACGAATGAAATAGCGATGATCGGGCTTGAGTTTTCAACCAAAGTCCCGGACCATCCCAGGATAATTGCGGCAATGACCACAAAATAGAAAAGGATTTTCCACTCTGCTTTCAAAAAAGCCATGGCTCCTTTGGCCACATACCCGGCCAACTCCATCATGTTTTCATCACCGGTTTCCTGCCTGGTCACCCAAGCAGATTTGATAGACATTACACTTAGGCCGATAATCCCCAAGACGGGCACCAAATAAATAAACATTTGTTCCATAAAACTTATTTTGCGTTTACTGTCAAATTTTCAATCCGACAAATATATTATTATTCATATATCTCGCAATCAAAACAGATAAATCTCATATTTTTTTGTTGGCAGTACATTATTTTGTCATAAAAAAATGCTTAAAAAATTAAGAGAATACCCTTTCCATTTTTTTGTATCAGTGAATAAATTTCAGTTGCATTTTCTAACTTGCTCCATTGAAAATTCACCCCATGAGCTTATCCATATTTATTTTATTGATTGTTTATGTTCTCAGCCCAGCTTTCATAATATGGTTGTGCAGGAAGTTTTCCTTCATCGAAAAATTGGGCCCCGTCATCATAGCCTATGCTTTTGGTCTGATTTTGGGCAATTCCAACATCCTGCCCCAAATGGGAGGCTTCCTCAATGAATATATCCTGTTGCACCCCAAAGCCAGTTTAGCAGAAATTGAAAGCCTTTTAGGTAGTGGCCAAATCGAAGAAAAACATCTTTTGGCTTTTAAAATTCATGGCCTAAAAGACAACCTGATGAGTATTTCCGTGTTATTGGCTATTCCTTTGATGCTTTTCTCTTCCAACATCAAACAATGGAAGAACCTGGCCGGTAAAACCTTAGCGTCCCTATTTATCGGACTTTTCTCCGTCATTTCCATGATCAGTTTGGGCTATTTTATATTCCATTCCAGCGGTATCCCAGACTTCTGGAAAATCTCCGGTTTATTGGTTGGAGTTTACACTGGTGGTACCCCAAACTTGGCTTCTCTAAAAATGATGCTCGATGTGGATCCGAATACTTATATCCTCACACATACCTATGACCTTATCATCGGGGTTTTTTATTTAAGTTTTTTAGTATCTATTGGGAAAAAGCTATTTAATAAATTTCTACCTCCTTACCCCAAATCCATTTCCCCATCAGAGGGCCTTTTGAAAAACCAGGAGGGAGAATTACAAACTGGAAAAAAAATCAAGTTCATCTCCCGGGGATTGGGTTATGCCTTAAGTATTGTCGCTTTAGGAGTAAGTTTGGGATCATTGGTTCCTGAAAACATGCTGATGGTAGTTACCATCTTGACGATTACAAGCTTAGCTATCCTCGCTTCTACTTTAAAATTTGTAAATAGAGCCCCATTGACTTTTGATACCGGGATGTATTTCATACTGATTTTCAGTATAGTAGTAGCTTCAATGGCAGATGTCCGAAGCTTGACAGATTTCAATCCGGTGTTACTTGCCTACATCTCTTTAGCAGTTTTTGGTTCCCTCCTGTTGCACCTTTTATTGAGTAGGATTTTTAAAATAGATGCTGACACTACCATGATTACCTCCGTCTCTTTCATTTGTTCGCCTCCATTTGTTCCGGTGATAGCAGGTGCATTAGGCAATAAAAACATCATCATTTCAGGTATTACTATTGGGATTGTGGGATATGCCATAGGCAATTACCTTGGTTTTTTCATGGCAAATTTCCTGAAGTTCTTTTAGGGGAAAACTTTCATTGTCTTGGTGATTTTTTTACTTTTAACTGTATAAAATTAATTCAATAACCTAAAATTGGATTGAAGGTGAATATTTTTGAAAAAATCCACAAAGATACTGCTTTTCTGACCAGCTGTCTCAAGGAGGTCTTGGAAGAAATAGGCGAACAAGTTCCTTTGGATATTTTGAACCTGGATTTCATAAAACAGCAAAATGATCTACAGGATACAGATACAGAAGAAAAGCACATTCAAATTTTGAGTATTTTTTTACAGTTGATGAACCTGGTGGAAGAAAATGCAGCCGTTCAGCAGCGGAGACTACTGATTGACCAATCAGGACCGCAGGTTATCCGGGGTTCCTGGGCGGAAACATTCACCAGGCTTAAAGCAAATGGGCACAGTGAAAAAGAAATTGCAGCCCTGATTTCCAAAGTAAAATTAAGACCTGTTTTGACGGCGCATCCTACTGAAGCCAAGAGAATTTCGGTCTTAGAACTTCATCGGGATCTTTATCTCAAATTGGTAAAACTTCAAAATAATACTTACTCCAAACTCGAAAGGGATTCACTCAAAGATGAAATCAAAGGTCTCTTGGAGCGATGGTGGAGAACGGGCGAGGTGTATCTTGAAAAACCAACCGTATCTTCTGAGAGAACCAATGTAATGCACTATTTCACGAAAGTCTTTCCGAAAGCCCTTACCAAAAGTGACCAACATTTAAGACAAAGCTGGAAAGCTATGGGCTTTGATACCAGGCTGTTAAATGAACCCGAAAAATATCCCCAGCTCCAATTTGGGAGCTGGGTCGGCAGTGACAGAGATGGTCATCCTTATGTTACGGCGCAAATCACAGAGGAAACCTTACTCGCACATAGAAAAGCAGCTTTTGCTTTAATAAGCGAACAGCTTAGCGCCTTAGCGGCATCCATGTCATTTTCTGAAAAACGAAACCCTGTTCCTGCTTCATTCTTAGAGATAATAAGAAAAAAAGAAGAAGAATTTGGCGTTTTGGGTAAAGAGGCGGTAGCACGCAATACCTATGAACCCTGGAGACAATACCTGAACTTGGTCCTGCTTCAAGTCGACAATACATCCAAGGAAAACCCGGATTTTCTATACCCTGTCTATAAGAATGCATCCGAATTGGCAGAAGACCTGAAAAAGCTTAGAATGAGCTTGAAAGAAATCGGCGCCGATAATATCATTGAAAATCAAATTTTCCCCATAGAGCGGCAGGTATCTTGCTTTGGTTTTCACCTGGCCAAATTGGATATCAGGCAAAACTCGGAATTCCATGACAAAGCCATAGAGCAAATACTTATGCATGTTTTCCCTGAAACTTCTCCTTTCCGAACCTGGGATGAAAAGACGAGGATGAAATTCATCTTGGATGAGCTGAAACAAAACCGACCTTTTGGTATTTGGGGAAAATCCTTTGGACCGGAAGCTGACCGCGTTTTGGATTGTTATAGAGTAGTAAAAAGTCATTTTGATAAATTTGGAAAGGAGGGAATTGGATCTTTTATTATAAGTATGAACCGGCAGGTGAGTGATCTCCTGATAGTTTATTTGTTTTTTAGAGAAGTGGGGTTGCCATATGACCAATTCAAGGTTGTACCTCTTTTTGAAACCATTAAGGACTTGAATGAATCAGCAGGCATCATGGATGAATATTTAACCCTACAATTTGTAAAAAGTCTTGATAACGAAAGATTTGAAATCATGTTGGGATATTCTGATAGCAACAAAGACGGCGGTGTCCTGACAAGCCGGTGGAACATTTATCAAACCGGAAAAAAGCTAACATCCATAGCACAAAAACATGGGGTTCATTTTTGCTTTTTCCATGGCATTGGAGGCACGATTAGCCGGGGAGGCGGAAAATACCACCGTTTCCTGGAAAGCATGCCCCAAGGAAGCCTTAGCGGGGAAATGAAGCTTACAGTACAAGGCGAGACTATCGCCCAACAATTTGCCAATTTACTCAATGGGGTGTACAACCTGGAGATGTTGTTATCTGGTATCACCCTCCAATCCTCATCCTATTTTTATCCGGATAAAACGGAAAGCTTTCCAGATGCCATTGTGGAGCAACTTTCTAAATATGCCATGGAGCACTACAGGACTTTATTAACCCATCCCTCCTTTATCCAATTTTTTGGACAGGCCACTCCAATTGATGTTTTGGAATTAAGCAAAATAGGGTCAAGACCAAGCAGGAGAACCGGCACAAGGACCTTAGCAGATTTAAGGGCAATTCCTTGGGTATTTAGTTGGAACCAATCAAGATTCAATATAACAGGTTGGTTCGGAATAGGCTATGCCCTTGAAAAAATAAGAAATGAAAATCCGGGTGACTATGCCATACTAAAATCACAGTCCGATAATTGGCCTTTATTAAGGTATATCCTCATTCAGGTAGAAACCAACCTGGTGACAGCGGATCCTGAATGAATGAAAGCTTACAGTAATATGGTAACCGATGAAAAAATAAAAAGGCCTATTCTTGGGATGATCCTTCAGGAGTACGAAAGAAGTTTGGATGAACTCGCTAAAATGTTTGATCAACCAAGAGAAAAAAGAAGATTGAGCCAATTGGACAATATGAAGCGGAGAAAAAGGGCACTAGGCTCCCTTCACCAGCTTCAAATTCAAAACCTTGAAAAATGGAGAAAAGAAAGAGACCTCAATTCCGAAAATTCTGAGGCGCTTATCAAAAAAATCATGGAAATCACTACTGCATTGGCGAATGGATTGAAGAATACAGGATAAAAACTGACAGATACAAATCAAAAAACAAGATGATAAAAGTCATTTTTTTCATGGGCTGAAATTCGGAAATTGACTTCGTGAAAATAAACCTGCCTATGAGAAGGATATTTTTGTTTTTTGGCCTAATGCTTCCTCTATTCCTTTCGGCACAGGAAGATTATTTCCCATACATCCTGAAAGTTAACCCTGTGGAAATCCCCAACCTTCCTGGTTTACATTCCTATGCATTTGCACAGCATGAGGGAAAATGGTTGGTAATTGGAGGGAGAAAAGATGGCCTCCATGCCAGACAACCCAATGCCTCGTTTCCTGCCAATTTTAACAATACTGAGATTTTTGTAATCGATGTAAAAGCGAAAAGATATTGGATGGCACCTCTTGATCCTTTACCCGTTAATCTCCGGGAACAATTACAATCCACCAATATGAATTTTTATCAGGATGGATCAAAATTATTGATAATTGGAGGCTACGGATATTCAGCTTCAAAAAACAACCATATCACTTACCCTTTTGTGACCTATGTAGAAGTCCCCGATTTGATTGATGCCGTGATCAATCAGCGAGACATCAATCCCTTCTTTTTTCAAATCCCGGATGAAAGGTTCGCTGTGACTGGTGGACAACTTGGAAAAATAGGAGACACTTACTTCTTGATAGGTGGGCATAGGTTCGATGGGAGGTATAACCCAATGGGAGGACCTTCTTTTACCCAAACCTACACCAATCAGATCAAAAAATTCAAACTGGCTCCATCCATCGGGCCTATTGGAATCATAGATTATGAAGAAATCACCGATCCTGTACATCTTAGAAGAAGAGACTACAATTTGGTTCCTCAGATCTTTCCTGATGGATCGGAAGGTTATATGGTGTCTTCGGGAGTTTTTCAGATCAATGCAGACCTTCCTTTCCTTTACCCTATAGATATTACAGCCGACCGATATTTGCCCAAAACGGAATTCAATCAATATTTGAGCAATTATCATGCCCCCAAAGTGGGGCTTCATGACAGTGAAAGAAATCAAATGCACGCGCTGTTCTTTGGGGGAATGAGCCAATATTACTACCAATTAGGGGAATTGGTTCAGGACAACAGGATACCTTTTACCAAAAATATCAGCAGGGTTAGCAGATACCCGGACGGAAGCCTTCTTGAATTTTTGATGCCGGTAGAGATGCCTTTTCTCGAAACTGCCAGTGCTGAATTCATTATCAACAATGACTTACCCAGGTACAGCAACCAGGTTATAAAACTGAATGAAATAGAACCTGAAGAGTTTCTAATCGGTCATATTTTGGGAGGAATAGCCAGCCCGACAAGAAATCCATTTACGGATAACCAAACCAATACAACCTCGGCAGCGGCAAAAATATATGAGGTGAAACTGATCAAAAGCCCTATTGCCAGTATTCCGGCTGTAGATGGAAGTAATCCTTATGTGATATCCGTTTTCCCAAATCCTTTTAGGGACAGGGTATTTGTCCAATTCCACACAGATAAACAGATAAAAATAGACTATTTTATCAGTACACCTGCCGGACAACTGATAGATAAAGGTTCTTTCTTCAGTACACAAATAGGAAAAAACGAAAAACGGATTGATTTAGGACCCCAGGTTCAAACACCTGTCCTTCTGATCACATTTGTATTTGAAGATAAATTCTATGTTACCAAAAAACTGATTTCCAATTGAAGCAGATTGGTGGTCTAATAAATGATTATCTCATCAAATCCTTCAAAAACTGGCTTTTATTTCATATTTTGAATGATTCATTCCATTGTAACCCACAACTGACATGAAGTATTTCCTAAAAACCTGTGGACTTGTTTTTTTTTTCAGCTTATTATTTTTCTCATCCCATGGGCAAGATGCCAGAGAAATTGTTGAAAAAATGGATAAAAAGATGCGTGGAGAAACCATGATCGTGGAAATGGAGATGGATATTGTCAGGCCCCGCTTTTCAAGGACGATTGGCATCAAAAGTTGGTCAAAAGGACAGGACTACTCAATGATCTTAATCACCGCACCTGCCCGGGATAAGGGCACTTCATTTTTAAAAAGACAAAAGGAAATCTGGAATTGGGTACCCAATATAGAAAGGACAATCAAACTTCCCCCTTCGATGATGGCACAATCCTGGATGGGGTCTGATTTTACCAATGATGACCTGGTCAGGGAAAGCTCTATCATCAATGATTACAACCACAAAATTATTGGAACAGAGACTATTGAGGGATATGTATGCCATAAAATAGAAATGATTCCCAAGCCAAATGCTGCTGTGGTATTTGGAAGAATCCTGATATGGATTACCAAAGATTCCTACCTTCAAATGAAAGCAGAAAATTTTGATGAATATGGGGGATTAGTAAGCACGGTATACGGCCATCAAATCAAAAAAATGCATGATCGGGAAATACCGACCGTTTTGGAAATGATTCCAGCAGACAAACCAGGACACAAAACTGTTCTGCGGTATATTCAATTGGAATTTGACCGACCCATCGAGGATGGTTTTTTCTCAGTCCAACGTATGAAAGATCTCCGATGACAAACCTATCCCTGATTTTAAGACTAGCCTGGAGAAATCTATGGAGAAACAAGCGGCGGACCTTCATCACAGCTGCCTCTGTAACATTTGCGGTGGTATTGGCCTTGGTAATGGAATCAATGAATACGGGTGGCCATGAACAAATGATCAACAATACCCTGCGCTTTGGAACAGGATACTTACAAATACAGGATACTGCCTATTATGAAACCCCTTCTCTGGACTATGGTTTTTACCTGGAAGATAGTCTCCAGGAAAAACTCAATGCGCTATTGAATGACCAAGCATATGCCGTTCCGAGAATTGAATCATTTGTCCTGGCCGCAGGGGAACAGCAAACTCGCGGAGCTTTGGTCACAGGAATTATTCCATATCTGGAAAATAGGATGAACGGTTTTTTGAGGTTTATTGAAAAAGGAAGGGTTTTCCATTCAGGTAGTCTTGAAGCCGTTATTGGCAGTGGCTTAGCCAGAAGACTTTCTTTAGACCTTAATGATACTTTGGTGATAATAGGTCAAGGTTTTCAGGGAATGCAGGCAGCCGGAAAATATGCCATTTCGGGGATCATTGTCCATCCCATGGAATTTGTGGATAACCAAATGATTTACATGGATATCCAAGAGGCATCATGGCTTTTTGCTTTGGAAGACAAGGTCAGTCATTGGCTCATCATGGCGGAATCAGATAAACATGCCCGAAATATTCAAAGAAATTTTGAACCTTACTTAGAAGGAACCGGCCTGACCGTCCATCATTGGAAAGAACTCCAACCCGATCTTGTGAAAGCTCTTGCTTTCGATACCGTCTCAGGCTGGATCATGCAGTTCATTCTCTATGTGGTCATTGCTTTTGGTATTTTTGGGACTGTTTTAACTATGACCTTGGAAAGGCAAAAGGAATTTGCCATTCTGGTCAGCATAGGAATGAAGCGGAGCATTCTTGCAATGCAGTGTTTTGTAGAGACCATCCTGATCAGTCTCATCGGTGTATTTTGCGGACTGGCTTTGGGATTACCGGTTATTTATTATTTCCACCTCAACCCCATTCCTCTTGGTGAAGGATTATCTGATTTGATGAAGGAATATGGCCTCGAGCCTTATCTCCCTTTTTCTTTGTCTCCTTCAGTTTTTTTGTTTCAAGGAATATCCATGCTGGTTTTGACCCTGATCATCACAACTTATCCTGTATGGCGCAGTCTGACTTTTCCCTTACTTGAAAATTTACGGAGATGAAAACAATTTTTTTACTTTCCTGGAAAAATATATGGAGGAACAAGACCAGAAGCCTTGCCCTGATGATGGCAATTATCCTGGGCATAGCCGCAGGTCTCATCATGTTCGGTCTTGTGGCCGGGATGGTGATGCAGCGATTTGATGGCCTTGTAGAAAACCATCTGTCCCATATTCAAATCCATCAGAAGGATTATTTAAGGGAACAGGAAAACAACTTGATACTACCTGAACCTGAGAAGATAAGAATTGTCTTGGATACCATATCCCTTATTGAAGAAAAAGCATTCAGAACTATCTCCTATGGCATGATTGCTTCAGGATATAATTCCTCTGGGGTTAAAATTTTGGGTATTAACAAAAATGAAGAGGCAAAAATCAGCCGTTTTCCTCAAAATATCATTGAGGGAAAATACCTTGATGAGGAAATGCGCTATCCATTGGTCATTTCAGAAAGAACTGCAAAAAAACTGAAGGTGAGATCAGGTGGCCGGATTGTTCTGACTTTCCAAAACCTTGAAGGAGACATCACTTCTGCCGCCTTTAGAATCAGTGGGATTTTCAGAACATCTGATGCAAATTTTGATGATGCCAATGTGCATGTGCTCCAAAAAGACCTTCAGGAATTGCTGGGAAATCCAAACGCCTTTCATCAAGTGGCTATCCTGATCAAGGATTACAAAAAAGCAGAGGATCTTGCGGGAAGATTACGGGAAATGCTTCCTGAACTTGAAATCAGAAGTTGGGCAGGACTGGCTCCAGAACTGAAGATTTTAGTAGAACAGGGAAGCTTTATCATGTACATATTCATGATTATTATTCTTTTGGGCCTTTCCTTTGGTATTCTCAATACCATGCTGATGGCTGTATTTGAAAGATTACAGGAACTGGGTATGCTGATGGCCATAGGTGTGACCAAGTTCAAAGTAGCATCCATGATTGTTCTGGAAACAGTATATATCTCAATTATTGGGGGAATTTTCGGGGTCATCTTAGGCATATCCATCCATAATCTATTTGTCAAAGATGGACTTGACCTATCCCGGTTTGCCAGTGCTTTGGCAGAATTCGGTTATGATGCCATCATTTATCCCATACTAGAGTCCAAAGACATTTACATTACAATTGGTCTGGTATTCTTGACGGCTATTATAGCAGCAGTTATCCCTGCAGTCAGGGCCATTCAATTGAACCCTTCAGAAGCTATTAGGAAATAAAATATCTGATTATGCCTATCATTCAAACTAAAAATCTTTTTAAAATCTATAATGAGGATATAATACCTGTCTATGCACTTAGGGATTTGTCCCTCGATTTTGAGAAAGGTGAGTTTACGACAATAGTCGGCCCCTCCGGTTCTGGAAAAACCACTTTATTGAATATGATAGGTGGGCTGGATACGCCTACTAGAGGCCAGGTATTTATTGATGGGACAGACATTTCAAAATTGCGAAAGGGAGAACTCATAGAATTCAGATTAAAGAATATAGGCTTTGTCTTTCAATCCTATAACCTGATTCCAGTACTATCAGCCATTGAGAATGTAAGCTTGATCATGGAATTGCAAAACAGGGCTGCCAAAGAAATCAAAGAAAGGGCAGAAAAAGTCTTGGAAGAAGTAGGATTGTCTGGTAAAATGCACAGCAAGCCCTCTGAGCTTTCCGGTGGCCAACAACAAAGGGTAGCAGTAGCAAGGGCTTTGGCTTCTAGGCCAAAATTTGTACTGGCAGATGAACCGACAGCCAATCTTGACACGAAAGCTGCCATGAATTTATTGGATATCATGGCGAGGCTGAACCAAGAGGAAAATATGACCTTTATCTTCAGCACCCATGACCAAAGGGTGATAGAAAGGGCAAGAAGAGTGGTAACCTTGGTAGATGGCGCTTTACATGAAGACCTTAGAAAATAATTTTTTCTTAGCCATAAGTTGGTTTTCCCTTTTCTTTTTAAGCGCATTATGTGCCCAAAAAGCCCATTCAGAGAAGCTTTTCAAAAATAACGAACAAAAGACTGAGACTAAACTTTCAGCAATAAAAGATCCTGTAGATTTCCAAGACAGTATCCCTGAAAAGAATCCATTTCCCGAATTCAGACTGAACGGTTATTTCAAAATCCTACCCTCCTTCCGGAACAGTAAGGCATTGGAAAAGGGATTATTTGATAACCTGATACACAACCGTCTCAACCTAAGGGTTAATTTTAATGAGAAATGGACCACTTATGGCAGTTTAAGAACCCGGCATTTTGTAGGGGGAACAGTCAGGGAATTTCCATTTTTCAAAGACTTCCTCGATACAGATTTTGGGTACTTTGACCTAAGCTGGATCATCTGGAGCGGAAATAACTTTGCTGTGCACAGCACCATTGATAGATTTTACACGGAGTATAAAGGTGAAAAATGGCAATTAAGAATAGGGAGACAAAGGGTCAATTGGGGGATCAACCTGGTCTCCAACCCAAATGATCTTTTCAATACCTATTCATTTTTTGACTTCGACTATGAAGAAAGACCAGGAACCGATGCGCTGAGGTTTTCTTATTATACAGGCGACCTGAGCCGATTCGAAATGGTCATTGCCCCAAGGGAATCTGTAAAAGAAAGCGTGGCGGCTGTTTACTACAGTTTAAACCATAGAGGATATGATATACAGCTCCTTACAGGTTACTTTGAAGACCGATGGACAGGGGGATTTGGATGGGCAGGAAGTATCAAGAATACAGGATTTAAAGGGGAATTCAGTTATTTCAGAGATCTCAACCCCCTACCAGGTATTGCTCCTACCAACGTGGTGGTGGCTACTTCTGTTGATCATATGTTTTCTAATAGTATATTTTTGGTGGTAGAATATCTGTATAATCAACCTAGAGAAGGAAGAGAACAAAATATCTTGTTACTTAACCGACCCTTAAAAGCAGATAATTTATCCTTTACGGATCATTCCATATTTGCACAAGCCAGGTATCCGCTCTCACCCATCCTAGATATTGGTCTTGCTGGTTTTTATTATCCAAGTGAAAAATCAGTATTCTTCAGTCCCAGTATCACCGGAAATCTGGTCGAAAACCTGGATTTATTGGTCATTGGCCAGTTTTTTGCAGGCGGAAAAGATTCAATTTTTGCAGAGGCAGGCAGTCTGGTTGCCATGGCATTAAAATGGAGTTTTTAAATCCTTTATCCACTTGTCAATTTTTTTGTTGGTACTAAAGCCATTTTATGGTAATATTACAGTTGAATTTTTGGCAATCAAGAAAAAAATTGCTGAAAAAATGATAAAAATTAGAGCAATTGTGACCATTATTCAAACAAGTTTCAATACCGTCCTAAATAAAATATGAGAGGTCTGGTTTTTTGCCCAAAATAGCTATTTTGGGTTTGCACCAAAAAACATAAACCTCCCATGAGTAATATTACATTGTTTTCTCAGATTATTAAAAAAATCGAGCGTTCAATTTTCAAGAAACTGGTTGAAGAGAAGCAAACGGACAAGGGCTGCAAAGGCTTTGACAGCTGGACGCATTTGGTTTCCATGCTTTTTTGCCATTTTGCCAAAAGTACTTCTGTAAGGGATATTTCAAACGGCCTGCGTTCGGCCACGGGGAACCTCAACCATCTGGGGATTGCCAAGGCACCATCCAAGTCCAGTATCAGTTATCAGAACAAGCGCAGGGACTCTGACCTGTTCAAGGAGCTGTATTACGAGCTTCTGAAGCATTTAGGACAGCAGGCGTCCCTGAGCAGGGTAAAACTACGGATCAAGGCTCCCGTCTATCTGCTCGACTCCACGGTGGTAAGTCTTTGCCTTTCGATGTTTGACTGGGCAACCTTCAGGACCAAAAAGGGTGCTGTAAAGATGCATACGCTTCTGGACTATGACGGGAAACTCCCTGTTTATGTGAATATTACAGAAGGAAGTATGGCAGACAATAAAGGCGCTTATGATATTCCTTTGGAGAAAGGATCCGTTATAGTGGCGGACCGCTATTACAATGACTTTCCGATGCTCAACATTTGGGACAGCAAGGGGGTCTTTTTCGTCATAAGGCACAAGGATAACCTTAAGTTCAGCACAATCAATGAACGTCGACTCCCTGAAAATACTGCACAGGAAGTACTGATAGACGAAGAAATTGAACTGGTAAACCCGCAGTCAAAAGTGAAGTACCCCGGAAAACTCAGAAGAGTGGCTGTATGGGACGAAAAAAACCGACAGACCGTCGAACTGATTACCAATAACTTCAAATGGTCAGCAAAGACAATCGGTGATCTTTACCGGTGCCGATGGGAGATTGAGATCTTCTTCAGGGACATCAAGCAGTTACTCCATATCAAAACCTTTATCGGAACATCGAAAAATGCCGTGATGATCCAGATATGGACCGCGCTGATCACCATTCTGCTCCTAAAAGTGATGAAGGCAACCGCTAAATTCGGATGGCATCTGTCCAATCTGGTTGCATTTATCAGACTGAACATATTCGTTAAAATAGAGCTGCAAAAGTGGCTGGACAAACCCTTTGAAGACCATGAAAAACCTCCTCAAAAAAGCCAACAGGGGGTTCTATTTCCGGATTACAGATAAAATCACAATAGAAATTGCAGAAACACAGCTAAACATCTGTCTTGTAAATTATTTAGGACAGCATTGAACAAGTTTTAAAAAAGTCCAGTTTTCGCTCTCATAAACATAGTTTACAGTCAACTTTCGGATTGAAAAATCAGTAGTAGCATGAAAAAAACCTTTGTCTTAGTATTAACAGTCTTTTTTTGTTGTAGTTATTCTTCTTTTGCGCAAAGATCAATGGCCAGAGCTGATAAATTAGGGATAGGTATAGGTCCTTCTTTTTTGTATGGAGACAATACAGGAGTAATGAGCGATTTTAAGTTCAAAATTCTTCCCACTGCTAGTTTGGATTTTACAAAATACATTGACACCCATTGGGATGTCAGGGGTACATTGGGTTGGCAGAGAATCGGAAGCGGTGATTTCTACAGTGAAAACCTTAAAAGAAATATTTCTGAAGCAGGATACCCCTTTGCTTTTAACGGAAGCATGATCTTTGCCGATGTAATGCCTACTTATATTATCAATCCGGACAGAAGAGGTTTTCTTCCTTCATTGGTCAAAGTCTATGGGGGTGCTGGATTGGGAGTATTCCATTCCATCCGCAAAGACGAGACAAGAATATATGCTGGAGATACTTTTACAACTGAGATTTCCAATGCAAGCAATACCGGAATTTATTTTCCGGTTAGAGTTGGCGCTTTTATAGAAGTTCCCGAATTGAATGGCGAAATCGGTCTGGAAGGAGCCATGTTAATCAGCCCATTTGCCAACATGGAAGGGAATAGCAAACAACAGAAAAGGATTAAATCTGATATTGCTGTACAGCTTCAGGTATTTTACAGGCTTTATTTGTGGTAATTTTTTCAATCACTTACTCCAAACTCATAAAAATATTCCCTATCAAAAATCCTCGCGTAGATCCATGCGGGGATTTTGTCGTAATAGGGGAAAAAATCTCCCAAAACTTCATGTTGGGTAGCATGGGCGGCAATCATATTCAATAAATCCGGGAAATAAGAGGTAGTCCTTACCGAAAAATCGGGAACAGGAAGTCCAGGTCCTTCTTTTGGATAATTCCTTTTAAAACCTGAAGACAACTTCAAGGCCATTTCAATTTGTTTTTTACTCAAGGTGACCTGAAAATATTGTTGCGCTGAAAAATCAGCACTTCCTTTATGCTTAAGGTAAACATCTTCCATTGCCTTGGATACGGTTCGATGATCTTTATGTCCATATAGACCGATTTTGCTGTCATAAGTGATCAGCACATCAGGTTGATATTTTTTGACCATAGAAAGGGCCAGATCTTTGATTTCTTTAAAATCGACCTGATCTAAGCCGCTATCTGGATAATCGAAAATCTCTACTGCCTCTGCACCCAGTATGCCGGCAACCTGCTTTAATTCTTCTGACCGGGTTTGGGCCAAATCCTTTCGGTCAACCAATCCACCTGTAGGCCCTGCTTCTCCTTTGGTAAGACAAACCAACACAATCTTATGACCTGCATGACTTGCCTGAAGAAGGGTTCCACCTACCGCAATCTCATCATCTGGATGCGCAAAAAAAGTCATAATGGTTTTTGGGTATTGGGAATTAATCAAACTTGATTTTACCGGGATGCTGGAATCCTGAAGCATGTATCTTCCCAAAAGCATTAAAAAAGCAGTAAGTACCATGACTACCAGGATACCTACTGCCAATATGATACCAATATGCTTCATTAAAAGTCTTCTTTGAGCGTAGCTAAATAGGCCACCAGATCCCTTATTTCCCTTCTGCTAAGCACTCCCTTCATGTCAGGCATGCTGGATGGGGCATTTTTCATTTCAATCACATCAGATTTTCTGACCAAGGTATCGGGTTGATTCCCCCTTGAAACCAATAGGGTCTGGGTATTTTCTTCCGCAAGGATACCAATAGCCCTTTTATCCCCTTTCAGGTCTAATGTCACCATGCCATAACCAGGAGCGATCCGCTTGCTGGGATCAATCAAGGATTCCAAGAGTTGCTGCCTGCTTAATTTTTTGGCTATACCATTCATAGGAGGTCCTACATTTCCACCCATGTCATCATAGGCATGGCACCTCATACATTGGCCAGTCTGGGACTGGAAGAAAATCCTACGACCAAGGATTACATCCCCACCATTTAAGCTACTTTGATAAGATGCCAACGCATCGCCTTTCCATAATTTTTCTGATGCCTCTTTATACTTTTGGGTAATAGATGGAGCAGCGTTATTTTCCACTGCTTCCGTAAGTTCCAGTAAAACATCCTGGTTCAATTTACCCGATCCCATTTGATCCAAAAGCCGGTCAAAAGCAGTTCCTGAAAACTCAACCGGAATCTTACCCAATGCCAAGATGGCTGCCTGTTTTTCCTCTGTAGTTCTTTTATCAATAACATCCATCAAAAGACTGACTTTCAAGTTTTTATCAATATCCAATTGATCCAGAAGTTTGAGACCTGAAACCCTGACTGACTTATCTGCATCTGCGATTGATTTTTCGATCGCCTCAGGCGTCTTTTCAGACTGCATTTTGGCCAAAGCCTGCAAAGCGGCAGTTTTAACAGAAGCTGACCTGTCTTGGGCTACCAGTGCCAAAAGCTTAGACTCGGCAGGCATAATTGCCAACCTTCCAATGGCATTAACAGCACTCAACCTTAATCCTTCCTGATTTTCTGCGAGTAATTGCATCAAAGCATCTTTTGCAGCTGTCCGCACCAGGGTTCCATCTCTTTTAACTTCTCCTCTATACCTTCCATCCACCCTGTCCAAAACAGAAGGTTTGGTCCAGGTGCCCAATGCATCTATAGCCTCTTGTCTCAATACCAATGGCGCATCAGGTTTTAGCATGTAGACAATCAGATTTTGCATGGCCTGCTCCGTACCGACCCTCAGATTGGCATTGATGGCTCTTCTGATCAAAGGCTCATTGCTGAAATTGGTTTTGACCAATAAGTTGCCAAGCTCTGGTAAGGCTTCTTCAATTGAAAAATCATCGTTAATGGCCCTTGCTACTTCTGTCAGGATATACTCATCATTGTCTCCTAAAAATTCTTTGATACCAGGATGTTCCATCCTTCTCAATGCCAACACTGCACCAAGTCTAACCGCTTTGCTGTAGTGGTTTGACAATGCCATCAGCTGTTCGGCTTCATCCAAACTGGCCATGGCATAAGAGGCAGCATGTCTGATATAAGCATCTTCATTGTCGTTTCTTTCCAGAAGGGCTACCAAAGCAGGAAATCCGGGTTTATACCCTACCCTTCCAATAGCCTCTGCACCAAAGAATCTGGCTCTTGGATATTCATCAACTAATAAGGCCAACAAAAACTCTCCTGCTTCTTTGTACCGGATGTCCCCTAACCATTTGGCAGCTTGGGCCCTGATTTCCGGATCTGAATCTTTGAGTAAAGGTATAAGGCTCTTGGCATGCTTCATATCCTTGGTACGGGCAACCTGACTCAAACCTACGATCGCATTGATCCTGGCAAGTTGGTTATCTTTTTGGTTTATTACCCGCTCAAAAACCACTGCACCTTTGTCCCCTCTTTTGGCAAGTTCAAACTGGGCCTTTCTCCTGATGCGCTGATCCTCATAAAACAAATGGCCTTCTAATTCAGCATCAGTCATTTTACTAAAGTCTAATGTAATCAGGCGCTGAGTCTCTTTCCTTGCCTCCCAATTCTTTCCTTCTTCGTCTTCAATCTTCCAGATCCTGCCATAGTTCTTATTACCCCATCCATTAATCCAATCAGCAGCATACAGTGCTCCGTCAGGCCCAAAAGCAATCCCTGTAGGCAACATCCCGCTTTGGATCATTTCTGTTTCTTGTAATTCAAAGGTCGCCCCACTAGGTTTCAGTTTGAAAGCATGTATTCCGGATCTGGCAGGGTTTCCTACAAACTCTACAACAAAAAAGGTGTTTTTCCATCTTGGTGCCAGGGCTGTTCCTGGATTATAGAGCATGCCCGTAGGACCATTGACATAATTAATGATACAAGGCGTAATGTAGGCTGCCTGTCCTTCATGGCGTGGGATGTAGAGTTTTTCATCCATCCAAACTTTATAGGTATTGTTATCCGGGTCTCTGTACTTTCCAAATTGCCAGTTGATCCTCCAGCCTGTATCGGAACCATTTACCAAATAAACCAATCGCTCACTTTCTCCCCTATGGTCCCCATCATTATCCACTGATATCAGGTTATTATAATCATCAAAGACAAATTCATGGGTATTCCTTACCCCCATGGCAAAAACCTCAAAATCCGAACCGTCTGGATTGGCCCTTACCACTACCCCCCTGTTGGGATATCTCCACTGTTTACCTGTTTTATCTATCCCATTGAAACCTATGTCCCCAATGGCCCAATATATCCTACCATCTGGCCCAACCGTAGCCCCAGACATGCCATGTGCCCCAAAACCGATATGGATACCATATCCATGAGAAAGAGACACCTTCTCATCCATGATACCATCCCCGTTTTTATCTTTCAATTTCCAAAAATCCGGACCTACACCAACATATAAGTCATCTTCAAATTTTAAAACGGCTGCAGCAATATCCGTAACCTCCTCATGAAAATCCTCCACCATCTTCTGTGACCAGTCTGCCAGACCATCTCCATTGGTGTCTTTGACCCTATATACACTTTCTTTGATTTCCAGCATGTCCCTCCAGTCATGGGAGCCGTCATTGTTGTAATCCTTGAGCCACTTGTTGATCTCGCTTCTTTCCGGCGAGAGTTCTTTTCTTAAAAAAGCCCTCTTTTCTTCAATGGTCTGAAGAGAAATGGATTCTATTTCCCAATCCTGATGCCCACGGATATCAAACTCCACTTTTCCCAACCTTCCGGAACTGGTGTAATAAAGTGTTCCAAATTCGTCTATATCAATAGAAATCGGGTCCACGATCAAAGAATCTACCGCCCATATGGACATGCTTAGACCTTCTTTTAAAGTAGGATTGGATGCAGACTCGATTTCTTCAGCCATCTTCCTGACTTCCTCATGGTCCATTTGCTTTATTCTTAAATCAACAGGTTCCGAAGGGGATTTTTTACAAGACCAAAAAATGATAACGATCAGCCCAGCCATCAAACTGAATGGAAGGTGTCTTACAATAGTTTTCATAGGTTTATTTCAGGTTTTTGGATTGAAATTGAAATATAGATAAAAAACACAGAAATATCTTTTCTTTCCATTTTTGAAATCCCCCAAACTTTTTGATTGGTTGAATGAGGTGATGAATAAACCTTGGTACTTGGTACAAACTCCCCTCCCTCTAAGCCTTTCAATCACATGCATCTTGGTGAATTCTATCTTTCTTCCTAATTTCCCCATCAGTAAACAATCCGTCACATGTCCTATCTTGATCAAATCACTTCCCCTACCCTCTTATTAGACGAAAAAATCTGCCGAAGCAACCTTCAGAAAATGGCGGATAAAGCCAAAAGGCATGGTATGAACTTGGTCCCCCATTTCAAAACTGCTCAATCCCACATTGTCGGGGAATGGGCAAAGGAATATGGCATCAAAGAGATCACCGTTTCGTCCATCAAAATGGCAGAGTACTTCTGTGGGCAGGGTTGGGAAAATATCCATATCGCATTTCCTTTTAATCCCTTGGAAACGAAAAAATTAAATGAATTGGCAAAAAACCAATCCATATCGGTTCAGTTGATCAATGAGGCTGTAACAGAAAAATTAACCAATGAACTGGAACATCCGGTTGGTTTTTTTATTGAAATTGATGCTGGATATGGCAGGACTGGCGTTGAGGTCACAGATTTTGGACTGATTGAAGCCATCCTGAGAAAAGCTAAAAAAAGTAAAAACTTATCTTTCAAGGGTTTTTACCTCCATCCAGGGCATACGTATTACATAGAAAATAAGAAAAAAATTTACGAGGAGAGCATTGCTGCTTTGCGTATGCTTAAGAATAAATACCGTACAGAATACCCTAATTTGGTGACTAGAGTTGGTGACACCCCCGGGTGTTCGGTAATTGATGATTTCGGTGATGTGGATGAAATGGGGCCTGGAAATTTTGTCTTTTATGACATGATGCAGGTCAATTTGGGGAGCTGTAGTATGGAGGATGTGGCCGTAGCGTTGGCAGTCCCAGTCGTGGACATCAAAAAAGACAGAAAAGAAATTTTAGTACATGGTGGTGGGGTCCATCTTTCGAAGGATGTGCACCAGGAGCCTGATGGCAGTAAAAATTTTGGGGAAGTGGTCTACCTGAATGAAAATGGATGGGAAATCCCCATCCAACGTTCCTTTTTGAAAAGCATTTCACAGGAACATGGTATTATCAATGCATCAGATGAACTGCTTACGAAGGTTAAAATCGGTGATCTTCTTGGGATTCTTCCAGTTCACAGCTGTATGACGGCTGATTGTATGGGGGGTTATTTAAGTATGAATGGGGAAAAAATTGATCATGCAGAATCTGTAACCGGTAAATAATTTCCAGGGTAGTTCAATTTATAAAATAAACCACTCCAAGTTTGAAAATAATTTCATTTCTTCCCATAGGTTGATAAATGATTTCAGGATTGATACCCAATTCATCTCTGAATTTGAGCATCCCCCCTGCCCCGATATTTATGGAATTATGTCTTCTTATCCCTTCTGGATTAAACTCAAAAACCCTCGTATAGTGACCGTACCCCAAAGTTCCGTACCATTGTTTGGTTTTTTCGGTGAGGTAATATCTGGCATTCACATCAAAGCCACGGGCATTACCCGTTGCAGGAGTATAAATGGTAAATCCGGAAGCTATTGAAAAATAATTCAAAGGGAAAAACTCCCCTCTAAAATTCATCCCAAAAAAAGCTTTGACTGAAGTCATCTCATAGCCATGGATAGCTCTCCATTGACCTTTATACTGTGCTGAAGCTGAATTTGATAAGATTACAAAAAACAGGATGACTAATAGTTTTTTCATTTTGACTTTTTAACATATTTCTTAGAATGCAAAATCTCTGGTCAGCGGCCTTCTACGGTCTCTAAAATCAATCGTATACATCACATTCAACCTGATAATATGACGGTTTCTATATGTCCCAGGAGTATTGGTAGGTCCGTAAGTCCACATATGTCCTCCAAAAAACATGTAATTGTTGTAGGTATAGCCAATAGCAGTATAAACCCTATTTTCTTCAAAAATATTCCAGATGTGTTTCCCTGATTGGAAGAAAAACTCATTGGAAGGGGCCACAAAAAAGGTTTTATTCTCCATTTTGGGCTTATTAATAGGAACGTATGCAGTGATTTTGTAGCGCCACCTATCGGTATACTGGTACTCTGCCCCAACGTCGTTTTCCCTTCTGTACCTATGCTCAAAACGGAACTGATGGAGCACTTTTACCGGACCTACACTTTGGGTAAACAACCATTGGTGCCAAAATCGGGTATCCAGAACAGAATCCACAAAATCAGGATTTCCCCTATCAGGAGAAAATTGCCAGACTAAAGTCGGGCCGAAAGTTACTTCAAAATTATCCGTAAATAAGTAAGTAAATCCAAATCGATTATATAACTGGCTCATTCTGCCAACAAAATCCGACCTGTTTTCAATACTGTTTCTCCTCCTGTAATGATTTTCCTGATACCACCACCATTTTTCAGTGAGTCTAAGCTTCAAATACAAGCCGTTCCAGTTTTCAGTTGTGGCAGGAAGATTTATCCTTTCCTGCGGAACAACTACTTCTTGTGCTATAACAGGATTTAAAAAGGAAATGATCAATAAAAATCCACCCAAAACCCCGGCTTTTTTAAATATTCCCATCATTTAATCCTAAGGTTAAAGTTCCAATAAAGACTCAATTTTTCCCACCGATAACCTTCTATGGATTTTTCTTTCAAGTCTTCTGGTGTCCGCCTCTCTTAATGCTCCCATTCTTTCAAGTAGCTTATCTATTTTGTTCAGCCAAGTTTTGAGCTCAATGTAATTTTGCTCTTTGGCCAAACCATCTAAATAGTATTCCATTAATTTTTCGGCACTTTCATAAAGGCGTGCCTTGGCTCTTTGATCGTATCTCGTATAAGTAAAAGGATTGAAGATCTCTTCCATGTACAACTGATCCATTCGGTCCGCTTTTTTGAAAAGATCAAGGAATGCAGGATACCTATCCTCCATTTCTTCTAACAAATCCAACATGATCTTAGCCTGATCTTTTTTAATATTGAAGTCTTCCTCTTTGGCAAAACGCTCATTTAATCTTCCAAATTCAGTATTCAGAATATTGCTTCTTATGGAAGCGATTAATTCCCGTTCCCTTTCATCCAATCCTTCTTCCCTTAAATAAATAGCCTCAATTTTATCTTTTCTTTCCTGTATTTGGTTTTGAATGATCCTAAGGTCCTCATCCCTTTCAATCTTGGATAATTCACCATCAACAAGAGCCTTTACTTCTAAAGTCCTGTCGCTCATTTGTTTGATATAATCTGAGAGGGCAGTATAAAAATTACCTTGAAAATCCCCCATTCTAAAATCTATTTCCCTGATCCTAATGCTGTCGCCTATTTCGTACCTGATTACATCTTTTTCAAGCAAGAATGACATTCCTTCCTCAACCAAATGTCCCAGATCATAATACTGTATATCTTTGGTTCTAAAAAGATCTATAAGCTCTGAAAACTTGGATACTTTTTCTGATTGGAACTGAAAAAATGAAAAGGCAAAAGCGAGCGTGTCGGACTTTTGCCTGTTGAGCCTAAGGGAATTTCTTTCAGCATAATTCTTTACCGTATTTTGAAGCCTGTCAAATTCAGCCGGCAAATCTTCCACAATCCGTTGTTCCTGCCTGCTAAGCTCAAAAACAAATTTTTTGGTATGGATAGGATAGTCAATTAACTCCCCCTCCTGATTGACATATTGGGCATCATACCTCAGAATATTGGTTAAAAATTCTGTAATGAACTTGTTGCCAGAAAGCTGTACCTTAAATTGCTCTGAATCTGTAAGAAAACCATCGGAAAACACCAAGCCAAACCTATCTTCAGCTATCCTAAAACCTTTATTTTCTCTGTTATTCACTTGATTGAGTTTTTTGATAGTCTGATAATAAACCACCTCTTCCAAAATTTCATCTGACTCTAGGTTCCTCTTGACTATGCCCAACAAAAAACCGTTTTCGTAATTCCTGATTTCTGAAACCAACTGATCTCCTTCCCTGTAAACAAAAGTCCATTCCCCGTTCATGAAACCATTCCTATTCAATTCCCCTCTGATAAAATGGGTGCGGTTGTTGACGAAGGATTTATATTGAAATTTGCCTACTATGTCACCCTCTCTGAATAAAAAATTATCTGCTTGGGATTTTGGACTTAATCTGCCACTACGGTATTCATTTTCCTCAAATGTCCATCTTCCATCAGGAACTCCATTCTTATAAGCTGCTCTCAGCTTGATTTGTTCACTACTAATGTTATAATCCAAGCGAAAGTTGTTCACATCGTTCAGTTCGATATAATGCTTTTCATCCAGATAATTCCAAAGCCCTGTTTTTTTGTCCTGTTCATAAAATCCATCAACCAAAGTTTTGTAAATCCTTGTCCGGTCTTCTCTATCTTTTTCCCTTCTGTTAAATTTAAATTCTCCCTGTCTGATGACAGCATCTCCCTCTCCTTTGACGAATTGAAATACAGACTCTCCTTTCAAACCATTAAAAGTATATTCTCCCTCATAAACTTGCTGACCATGAACCGAGAGGGAGATCATTGCTACAAGTAGAATTAGTGAGAACCTGGCCAAATGAAATTTGAGATCCATATTTCTCTGGTTTTTAAACAAAAAAAATTCAACTTTAAGATATTTAAACACTATTTGACGCACTTTTGTTATACACAGTTTTTAGCACAATGATTATCGGACAACCGAGAACAGACTGTGCAAATAACCATTTTTTTTGAAGAAAATCCCAGAAAACAAAAACAAAATGATGCTTTGAGTTCAAAAAAAAGATAATTCCTACAGCATCATTATAACAAAAACATGAATAAATTTAATTATTTCAAAGAAACAAGAAGGGAGACAAATCCAAGACGGCCAATCTGGGATTCCGTTGGAATCTCCCCATTTGCTTTCTCCAAGACATAAATCTCAACAAGATGGGCATCTTTTTCCTTGGCAAGTTTTATGATGTCTTTCTCTGCTTTTTTGAGGATCAGCTCAGCCCTATCAAGGTAATCCTTGGATGTTTTTTTTAAAAAAATCATGCCAGACCTGTCTTCCGGTATTTCTGATTTGTAAACCAGTTGAATTTCCTTCCCATTGGAATGGAGAAGAAAAAACAGATTGAGCAGCAAAAACAAGGTTTTCATGGATTTTGGGCTTTGTGATTTTTTCACATTGTTGACCTCAATTTATGCATAAATAGTTCAAAAAAAAAGCATGGTTTTTTCAAACCATGCTTTAATTATTTATTGATAACCAAGTATTTTCATCATACTGTCACTGGTCTGCTCAGGGGCAAAAAGCCAGTGTTTGATGCTGCCATCTTTGTTCCTGTCAATGATCACATGCTTAGGTGCAGGGATGAGGCAATGTTGAATCCCCCCATATCCTCCCAAAGATTCCTGATAAGCTCCCGTATGGAAAAATCCAATATATTGTTTTTGGCCACTTTCGATTTTTGGCAAGTAAATATTGAACTGATGGGCCTCTGAATTGTAATAATCCATACTATCACAGGTCAAACCGCCTAAGTTGATATTATGGTATTCATTGTCCCAGTTGTTGATGGCCAACATGATGTACTTTTGATTCAAGCCCCAGCTGTCAGGTAACTGGGTAATAAATGAACCATCTATCATATACCAAAGCTCTTTGTCATTTTGGAGTTTTTCATCCAAAATTGAGTAAAGTACAGCGCCACTCTCCCCCACAGTATAGCTTCCAAATTCCGTGAAAATATGGGGTTCTTCGGTATGGTTTTTAGCACACATCCATTTGATGTTCTTAACTATCTGCTCGGCCATATACTGGTAATCATAATCAAAAAACACATTGTATTTGATGGGCCAGCCTCCTCCGATATCCATCGTATCCAAACTTGGTGCGATCTTTTTAAGATCCACATATTTTTGGATAAATCTTGTCAATTCAGACCAATAATAGGCAGTATCCCTGATACCGGAATTAATGAAAAAGTGCAGCATTTTGAGGGTAACATTGGGATGGTCCTTGATCTTCTCTTCATAGAGCTTGATGATATCATTGTACCTCACGCCTAATCTGGAAGTGTAAAATCCAAATTTTGGCTCTTCATCAGAAGCGATTCGGATACCGACTTTGAATGGCACTTTGACATGCTCCAGGTAATAATCAATTTCACTCAAGTTATCCAGCACTGGGATACAGTTCACAAAACCATCATTGAGAAGCTCAGCAATATACTGTTTATACAATTCTCTTTTGAAGCCATTGCAGACAATATAGGTCTCTTTGGAAATTTTTCCCTGTTTGTAAAGGCTCTTGACCAGCGTGATATCAAAAGTAGACGAAGTTTCTATATGGATATCGTTTTTGAGGGCCTCATCCAACACAAAACTGAAATGAGAAGATTTGGTGCAATAACAGTAAGTATATGTACCTTTATAATCGTGCTTTTCTATGGCATTGCCAAAATAAGTCTTTGCATTCTGAATGTTTTCAGAAATTTTGGGAAGATAGGTAAGCTTTAGAGGGGTTCCGTAGGTCTTGATGATTTCCATCAAATTTACCCCATTGAAATAAAGTTCATTATTTTCTACATGAAACTCTTTGGTGGGAAAATCAAATGTCTGCTTGATGAGATCAATGTATTTATTCATGCTATCGGTATGGTTGGAAATGAAAACCAAGCACAAAATTTGCTTTTAATATTGGGAATTCAAATCAAAAAAGGGGAAAATCCAAATAGAATTTTCCCCGTAGGTTACAAAAGTGGTTTGAATTAAACTTATCCAAAAAGTTCTTTCATCAATAATTGTTGGCTGTTTTCAAATGATTCTTGCTGTGAGATTACAGCAGCTAATACCTTCCTGAATCTAAAATCTTTTTCCAATTCAGCATGCAGATTATGTATGAAAAGATAGGCATCCATCTCTTGATGGGCATAAAACTTTAAGGTGTAAGTATCGATTTTTTTGTGATATTCTAAAATCACACCTTCTGGCTGCCCCAGTCTTATCAATCCGTTAAAAAGGCGTTTTTTACCATTCTCAGCTGAATCAACCTTGAAATTAATAAGCTTAAAAACCTTGTTAGTCTCTGGAAAATTGGGAAAATCAAATGAGCTGACCTCCAGGATTTCAAACATCTCCATCTGCTCAAACCATTTTTCCAAGGAAACATTAAAAACTTCATCAGTAATTGACCTGGTAAATTTCTCCAATTGAATGATAGCGCCAGAAAAGGTTGGTTGATAAGCAGAATTTGATTTCATATCGGTTGTGACTTGATAATTGAATATAGTTTCAAATATAAAACAGTTTTTTTTAATTTCCTAATTACCCTATCTTTTTTGTAGGGAATTTGAATGTTTTTTTAAAGCCTTGCCAAATCGATTATTGATTTATCCAAAATGTGGACCATTTCAGATCTAACCATGGCAAAAAGCTTCCTTATTCTGCAAGTTTCTTCATCTTCACATTCCAGACAGGGTTCATAAAACTTTTCTGAAACGCAGGGAATCAAAGCGATAGGACCGTCAATGATCCGCATAATTTGAGACACTGAAATCTCTTTGGGGTCTTTGGCCAATTTATAACCTCCTTCTGCGCCTCTTACACTTTTGACTATTTGATTGCTCTTAAGATCGCGCAGAATGTTTTCTAAAAATTTATAAGGAATCCGCTCTTCAGTGGAAATGGTTTTGGCAGAAATAGGCTTTTTCTCTTGGTTCTCGTGTAAAAATAATATGGTTTTAATGGCATATTTAGCCCTTTTCGAAAGCATATTTTCAGTATTTTGGGCTAAAATACAAAAAAAACCATTTATTGAAAGTACTTCTGCCAATTTAAGCCACAGCCAGATAAAAAGTACGGATACTCAATCCAATAACCAAAAGCCCAACCATTAACAATAAAATTTTAGGATTGATTTTTTTAACAAACAGAGCAGCGAATGGTGCTGCTATAACGCCTCCCAATATTAAACCGAGGATTGGAGCAAGGTTAAGTTCTTTGATGAAAAACAGGAAAGTACTGGCACTCGCCAAAGAGACAAATATCTCAACAAAATTACCTGTCCCAATAGCAAATCTTGGTTGCTGCCCTTTGCCCATTAAGGTAGAATTGACGACAGGCCCCCAGCCACCACCTCCGATGGCATCTGCAAAACCGCCAATACCAGCCAAATAAGGCAAACTTTTTCCTTGTGAATCAAAAGGCTTGGACTTCTTTTTAAAAATTTTCTTAAGAATCAATAAGCCCATAAACAATAAGTAGATGGCAATAAAAGGCTTTATGGTATTGCCATCCACACTGGAAAGGAAGTACGCTCCGATAATGGCACCAGCCACTCCGGGAATCATAAGCCTTTTGGCTAAGGACCACTGAACATTACCCAATTTCAAATGGGAAATTCCAGAGGCCAAACTGGTAAAAACCTGTGCAAAATGCACCCATGCACTGGCTACCGCAGGGGGAATTCCTATACCTAATAAAATAGAATTAGAGGAAACACCATAAGCCATACCCAAAGCTCCATCTATAGTTTGGGCAATAAATCCAACCAACAAAAACCATAAGAACATTTCGGCATCCCAATTTTCCCCTCCTCCTATGAATGCAAACAATGATCTATAGGTAACCAAGACCAAAATCACCAAACTCAATCCAAAGAATAAGGACCAAATAGGCTCCGCTTTAAGCTTTAAGATAATTTTCTCCAATGCCTTATAAAACTTTAGTGCTGTAAAAATAAACCACCTATCCTATATTTCCTATATTTTTTGTAGGTTTTTGAAAAAATCGTAAATTTGTAAAAATGTATAATCATAATAACCGCATGAAAAAAAAATTACAACTCACAGTTGTTGTGGCCTTTTCCCTACTATTTGCCGCAAAAGCTCAGGATGCTAGTCATGAAAAACCAAGATCAGAAATAAGCTTGGAAGGTATGGTGGGGGTTTCTTTTGGTAATAATTTTTATGCCTTAAATGTAGGAGGCCCGGCTTTATTTTTGGTGCTAAACCCTGATTTGAAAATTGGAATCGGTGCACTTCCATCAATTTATCTTTTAAACGGAAAAGCCGGAGCGCGATTAGGTGTCTCTCCAAGGATCGATTATAAAAACCTGGTTTTTATAGCTCCATTTTACCACAGAGATACAACCGGCGAATGGATCTGGTCTGTAGGAATGGGTTATAAATTCCATAAGAAAAATTAAAAAATAAGATTCAAATTTCTATAACCGATTGCATTGCTGTCGGGAGCATATTACTGCCCCCGCCAGATGAATCAATTACTTGGATTGATTTCAAAATTGAATTTAAGGGTCAGTCCGATGGTTCTAGGATCACCAAGGACAGCTGCATAATGTCCAGCATTCCCCGCACCTGGAAGCAACTGTTCAAAGTATTGGGTGTCGGTAAGGTTCCTGGACCAAATAAACATGGAAAACCCATTGTCCCCTCTGAATCCGGTTCTTGCATTCAATATGCCATAGCCATCAATATTCATGAATTGAGAAGGCGATGGGCTGCTGGAAAACTCTGACCTAAAGAAAAGTTCAGACCCTACAAAAAACTTGCCGCTTAGACCCAAAAACTTGGCTCCTTTGGTCCATTCGCCTCCAAAAGAACCTGCCCATCTGGAAACTCCTGGCAACCTTCCCCCCGAAATATCCTTGAAACTCTCCCCTCCTACTTCCTCCAAAGGTACTGGAGCATTGGTGAATTTCACATATTTGGCATCCGTGTAAGCCAATGCACCAAAAGTCTGGAAAGACCTCGATGGTTTGAAAGTAAAGTCCACTTCAACACCTGATACATTTACACGCTCTGCATTGGCCAAATATCCCCTATTGACGGAAAGATCAGGGGTTTGCACCAGCGTCTGGAAATTCTTTATGTCCGTAATATGAGCCACTATATTCAAAGTCGCATTTGATCTTGGGTTAGTTTTAATTCCTAATTCAAAATGGGTCACATATTCAGGTTCAATCCTGGCCAGTTCTATCATGGTTCTCCCCCCTTCCCTTGGCAATCCGCCCAAATTGATGCCTACGGGTTTGAAACTGGTAGAAAATGTCCCGAAACTATTGATCTTTTTTGTAGGCCTGTAAGTTAAAGTCAGCTGTCCGGAAAAATTAGACTCATCCACAAACGCTTCAAATTCCTGGTCATTATAGACAGATTGCTGCAAGGCAATCAATGCAGGATCATCTGTTTGTAGCCCGCCATAGGTTTCCCTGTTGAAATACACCTGTTTCTCATCATAATTCCAACGCAATCCGGGAAGCAGGTTCAACTTTTCAGTTATTTTCCAATCCAGTTGGCCAAAAACAGCTCCGCTAAAAGATTGAAGGCTGTTCCTTGTTCTTATCCCAAAGCCGTCCAATAATCCTGGGGTAAGCCATAAGGGATTTTGATTGTTCTGGACAAATCTCCATTGATGGATTCCGGATTCCTCTGTATGAAAAGGTGATGACCTTAAATCCTGCCATAAGCTGAAAACCCCGACTACTCCACTGAGTTTATTCGAAAAGTCCCCTGCATACCGGATTTCCTGAGACCATTGATCATGTCTGGAAGGTGCCTGAGACAAACTCAATGCCTGCAGCCCCGTAAAATCCCTGTCATTGGAAGGATCCCAGTTCCAATACCTCCAAGCAGAAGTGGAAGTCAAAGTCCCACCCCAAAGATCGGCATCTACATTAATCGATACACCACCTAGGTCATTACCTGATCTCCAGGGAGTATCGTGGTCAATGATTCTATCAAATGGGTTGGTACTGGGCAAGACATAATCCAAATCCTGAATGATCTGGTTGAACTGCCTAAATGGGGCCCTCCTAGTTTCCACAACGCCCGCGACTACCTGTGCATAGCCATCCGGTCTTTGCCTGGTGACATCGGCAGCCACCAAAACTTCTACATTTTCTGAAGGAACATAAAGCAATTGGCCTCTTACACCAAGATTGTTCAGGTCATTGGTATATTTCTGTGTAGCTACATTATATATCAGCCCATCCCTTTTGGTTCCAGAAAATGATAACCTTCCCGCAAATTTTTTGGAAAGTGCTCCTGTGACAGAACCTCTTGTCTGCACAAAACCAAAATTCCCAAAACTGGATTCTATTGTAGCGTCAGGCTGGAATCTAGGCCTTCGGGTAGTAATATTGAAAGCACCAGCTGTTGTATTTTTACCAAATAAGGTGCCCTGAGGTCCCCTTAGTACCTCAATCTGATCTACATCAATGAAATCTAATGCTGTTACAGCGGGTCTGGCATAAAAAACTCCATCCACATAAAAACCTACTCCTGGATCAATACCATCATTTGTCAGGCCAAAAGTCGATCCCAAACCACGGATATTAAGGGTGGTGTTCCTTGGATTGGAGGAAAACAATTGAACGGTAGGCACCAGTTCTTTTAGCCTATTCACGTTAAACGCCTGTGTTTCTTCCAGCAATGCACCTGAAACAACAGAAACGGGAATAGGAACAGCTTGGATTTCTTCCTGTCGTCGCCTGGAAGTGATCAATACTTCTGCCAACAAGTTGTCTTCTACCAGGGTAAAAACGGCATCATTTTGTTCCTTGTCAGTGATTTTAATTGTAGTAGACTTAAAACCTACAAAACTTGCTGAGACATTGAAAGGTCTTTGTTTATTGGTCAATATGCTGAAATTTCCATTTTCATCTGAAATAGCGTAGTCATTCGTGCCTTCAATCAGAACTGATGCTCCAATGATTGGATGGCCAGCCTCATCTCGTACTATTCCTTTCAAAGTACTTTGTGCATTCGCCACATTTAACAAAATAGGTAAAACCAAACTGAGTAGTAACGTTTTTTTCATTGGTCTTTTCTTAAATTAATTTTTGGCGGAACCCTTATTATCATTTTATTCCTACCAATTTAGAATGATATTAAAGCAAAGGTAAATAAAGAGAAAAATTTTTCCTATATTTCCTATATATTTTATAGGATTTTGAATATTATAGAATACCACTTATTTTTACACATGTTGCTAAAGCCCTTTGATTCAAATTTCACCCGTTTTAAAATTTTTATTGAATTACCCAAATTTCCTGATGACCTCTTCCTCAAATCATTATAAAGTCAGTATCGGACAAAGTTTTCCCATTGGTGCCACCAAAATGGATGGCGGGATCAACTTTGTAATTTATTCCAAACATGCCACAGCAGTAGACTTATTGCTTTTTGACCAGGTTGATGATTTAGTTCCCTCGCAAGTGATCAAACTGGATAAAACAAAAAATAAAACTTACCATTATTGGCACGTTTTTGTAGAAGGGATCAGCACCGGACAATTGTATGGATATAGAATTTATGGCCCCTACCTTCCTGATAAAGGTCATCGATTTGATCCTTCTAAAGTAATTTTAGACCCTTACGGCAAATCTGTTGCGATTCCCAAAAATTACGACCGGAAAGCCCTTTCAAAATTTGGGAATGACCAAGCCCCCAGTATGAAAAGTGTCATTGTAGACCTGGATTTGTACGACTGGGAAGGGGATCTTCATCCAAAAACACCTTTTTCCCAGACCATTATCTACGAACTCCATGTGGGTGGATTTACTAAAAACCCGAATTCCGGGGTAGATCCTGTAAAAAGAGGGACTTTCCTGGGTTTGATTGATAAGATACCCTATTTAAAAGAATTGGGGATCACAGCAGTGGAATTATTGCCGGTTTTTCAGTTTGATGTTCAGGATGCTCCTGAAGGACTGACGAATTATTGGGGTTACAGCCCTGTTTCTTTCTTTTCTTTGCACCAAGGCTACAGTTCTGATCCGGACAACCCCCTTCAGGTTTTGGATGATTTCAGGGACATGGTCAAAGCTTTTCACAAAGCGGGAATTGAGGTGATACTGGATGTAGTGTTCAATCATACCGCCGAAAACAAAGAAAATGGCCCCACTTATTCCTTTAGGGGAATTGACAACAGCGTCTATTACCTGCTCAATGGTGACAAATCACAATACAAGGATTATTCAGGTACAGGAAATACACTAAATGCCAATCAATCCATTGTCAGAAGGTTGATACTTTCCAGTCTTCATTTTTGGGTCAGGGACATGCATATTGATGGTTTCAGGTTTGACCTGGCATCCATCTTGTCCAGAGATGAATATGGCAACCCGGTAGAAAACCCTCCTATTTTATGGGACATTGAATCGGATCCGGTATTTGCCGGCACCAAGTTAATTGCAGAAGCCTGGGATGCAGCCGGCCTTTATCAGGTTGGAACCTTTATCGGGGACAGTTGGAAAGAATGGAATGGAAAATTCCGGGATGACATCAGGGGTTTTTTAAATGGCCAAAAAGGAAAAGTAAGTGAATTTGTAACCCGACTTATAGGTAGTCCAGACCTTTATCAAAAAAAAGACAGCATCCCTGAACAAAGTATCAATTTCGTAACCTGTCATGACGGTTTTACATTAAATGATCTGGTTTCCTACAATGAAAAACATAATGAAGCCAATGGGGAGAAAAATAGGGATGGACACAATGAAAACTTCAGCTGGAATTTCGGAATCGAAGGACCCACAGACAATCCTAAAATCCTTGCCCTGCGCAGACGGCAGATGAAAAATTTCCATGTAGTCAACTTGCTTTCCATGGGGGCTCCCATGATTCTCATGGGGGATGAAGTATGTCGAACCCAAATGGGAAACAATAATGCCTATTGTCAGGATAATGAAATCGCCTGGTTTGATTGGAGTCTTGTAGAAAAGAATCAAGACATGCTCCGCTTTGTAAAAATGCTTATCCAAACCCGTCTGAGGAGAGGAACTGCCCATCCTGAGTTCAATATGAGCCTCAAAGACCTCCTTAACCAGCCCCTAATCACTTGGCATGGTGCCAAACTCAATCAACCTGACTGGTCTTACAACTCCCACAGCATAGCCGTAACGGTCATTTCGCTCAATAGGGAAATGGCCTTACACTACATCTTCAATGCCTACCATCAGGATATTGAATTTGAACTTCCAACGACGATTGGTAAATACAAAGCAAAATGGAGAATCTGGATAGATACGGCTCAGGATTATCCTAATGACATTTGCTCCTGGAATGAAGCCAAACCCATCAAAAATGGAAAATACCTTGCCGAAGCCCATTCCACAGTCATCTTATTGACACATTTGGGAAGCGTCAGAAAGTAAATTTTTGAAGTTTTTCTAATGCCTGCTCCAGCACATCGTCCTCCTTGGCAAAACAAAACCGCAGCAACTTGTGGTCTTTTTTATCATGGTAAAAAACTGATACCGGAATGCTGGCGACTCCAATTTCTTTGGTCATCCGAATTGCCAGGTCAAAATCCCCTTCATTTGAAAGGTGTGCATAGGATACAACCTGGAAAAAACTTCCTTGGGAAGGTGTAAACTTAAATGGAGTCTGCTCAAGCCCTTCACAAAACAAGTCTCGTTTGTCCTGATAAAACTGATTGAGAAACAGGTACCTGCTAGGATCTTCCAAAAATTCCGCCAATGCATATTGCATGGGCGTACTGGTACTGAAAGTCAAAAATTGATGAATTTTTCTAAATTCAATGCTTAGTGGTCTTGGTGCAAGGCAATAACCGATTTTCCAGCCGGTAATATGAAAAGTTTTCCCAAAAGAACCACAGGAAAATGTCTTTTCCCTTAATTCGGGATGGGATAATAAAGGCAAGTGTTTTCTTCCATCGAAGACTATATGTTCGTAAACCTCATCACTGACAAAGTAAATCTCCCTATCCCTGGTAATTTCAGCAAGTTGGTTTAAATCTTCCTGCGTCCATACATATCCACAGGGATTATGGGGAGTATTGACCATAATCAATCTTGTCTTTACTGTGATGGCATCCCTGACCTTCTGCCAATCCACTGAAAAATCAGGGATATTTAATGGAACATATACAGGAATCCCCCCATTGAGTCTTACTGCAGGTGCATAACTATCGTAGGCAGGCTCCAGAATAATTACCTCATCTCCCTGGCGTACAGTCGCAGTTACCGCTGCATAAATTGCCTCAGTGGCTCCAGAAACTACCGTTACCTCCTCTTCCGGATCAAACTCCACATCATGGATGTTCAAAACTTTTGACGCAATCCTTCTTTTGAGTTGGGGAACTCCGCTCATTGGCGCATATTGATTGTATCCCTGCTGCATATACTCATCTACCAGATCTTTCAGATAAAGATAGGTGTCAAAGCCTGGGTAGCCCTGAGAGAGATTGATCGCATTGTGGTCCAAAGCCAATTTGGACATCACAGTAAAAATGGTGGTCCCAATATCCGGTAATTTGGAGCTAATCATTGTACCTACTAATTGTTAATTTTAGAAATCTTACTGTCCAACCTGTACAGGAAAAAACCTATCAAAATTATACCCATTCCTATGAGACTTTCTTTTGGTCTGTCATAAAACATAAAGATCATCACCCAGAGACTGAAAATGATGTAGATGATCTGTAACCAAGGCCTAAATGGACTTTTGAATCCTTCTGCATTTTTGACCAATAAAGAAGAAGCAATGGTGAATGTTCCCATCAACTGTAAAACAAAGCCTACATACAAAAGGACCATTTCAAAAGAGCCAGACAACATCAGCACAAAACTGATGAGGGTATTGAACCATACTGCTCTGACCGGAATACCGTTTTTATTGGTTTTGGCCAAAGGTCTCCATAATTTAAATTCCTTCGCCATGGCATTGGTTATCCTCGGACCTACCCAAGTGTAGCCACTAATGGTTGCAATTAATTGGATTCCAATAAATAAACTTACCCAAAAAATACCTTGATTTCCAAAAATATTTCCAAAAGCCAAAGTGGCCACTTGCACCTTTCCTGAAAGTTGATCAATACTGGCATGTTTTAAGAAAATCAATTGAAGCAGCACATAAACCACCATCACCAAAATTGTCGCTGAAATCAATGCCTTGGGAAGGTTCTTCCTTGGCTGTTCAATTTCCTCTACAATATAAGCTGCAGAATTCCAACCTGTATAAGCATAAAAAACATAAATAAGGGAAACCGCAAAGCCAGGTCTTAAGATTTCGCCTTTCCAAGAAGAAGTAAAAACATAGGATGGTCCGGCAAGAGTAGATGCCCAGACTGTACCAATGACTATCAATGAAAAAACAAATAAAAGCTTGATTCCTGTCAGTACATTTTGAACATTGCCGGATTGATGGACCGAAAAAGAATGAAAAATACTCATGGCTATAATGGAAACCACTCCCATACCTAAACTAAGTTCAGGACCGATCAGGGGTTGCCAATATTGTACCATGGCCATGGAAGCTATAGCTACCGGAGCCGGAAATCCAATTGTAAGGGAAATCCAGGCATAAAGGTAGCCAACGGAAGGGTTAATGGTCCTTGAAAGAAAAATATAATCCCCTCCTGACTTTTTAAAATGTGTCCCCAACTCCGCATATACAAATGCCCCAATCAGTGCCATCATCCCGCCAATGAGCCAAAGCAAGATGATGCTCCAGGTATTTTGACTTTCTGCAACCTGAAAACCCAAACTTGTAAAAACTCCGGTACCAATCATATTGGCAACAACAAGTCCTGCTGCGGTTTTCCAACCAATTTTATCTTTAATGTTCACAATAAGGGAATTAAATTGTGGCTCAATTTAGAATTTTTCGGGAAATTAATGTCATACAGATTATATGAGCATCAATGTAAGCTGATGATCCTTTACCTAATCAATTAATCCTAAGGAATAAATATTCTTCTCCACCAATTTGAGATGTGAAATTTGGCATGTTTAGAAAAGCCATGACTGCTCGAAGCTATCATGCTGAATGAGGAACGGGGGAAGAATTTTCTACCTTTGAGCTTGATCCTCGCTCCACTATGTTTTGATTGATGCACCTGAAACATCTATTGATGATAAAAGAAAAGACCTTCCTGTCTACTACTTAATGTTTCAATCACTTGGTGCTTGATGCTCAAATAGCTACTTTTGCGGCAATTATTGTTTGATTGAAAATAAACCCAAATGAAATTCTATGCGAGATATCAAATTGGTTGAAGTACGTTCAGAAATTGCCGCCGGCACCAGAGGTGCCAGTTTAGGGATTGATGCCCTGAAAATCGCCAGCCTGGATAAAACTTCAGATTTTTTCACGCAGTTTGACCCGATCAATGTACCCGATGCCAATAGCTTTCTTTGGAAAGGTAACCGACATCCCCATGCCAAATACATTGATGGTGTATACCAGGTGTTAGAAAATGTGTACAGTACAATCGAGTCACTGAGATTGGAAAAGAAATTCCCCATCGTTTTAGCGGGAGATCACTCCACTGCGGCAGGTACCATTATGGGAATTAAAGCTGCTAATCCCGAAAAAAGGCTGGGAGTAATCTGGATTGACGCACATGCCGATCTTCATACCCCTTATACTACTCCTTCCGGTAATATGCACGGTATGCCTTTGGCTATGTGCATCCAGACAGACAACATCGAATGCCAGGTCAACGAACCACTGGAGGAAACCATCCTTTTTTGGGAAAAGATCAAAAAAATAGGCGGAGATTTCCCAAAAATCAAACCAGAAGATATCGTGTTTATTTCTGTGAGGGATACTGAGGAACCAGAGGATTTCCTTATCAAAAAATATGGCATTAAAAACTTTACTACTGAGGAGGTAAGGGCTTTAGGAGTAGAAACCGTAGCTAAAGAGGCTTTGCTAATCCTAAAAGATTGTGATCAAATTTATATTTCTTTTGATGTGGACAGTTTGGATTCTTCTATTTCTATGGGTACCGGAACCCCTGTGCCCAATGGACTAAGTGTTGAAGAAGCTTTGAAATTAAATGCCGAGCTGATCAAGGACAAAAGAGTCTGTTGTTGGGAAATTGTCGAGGTAAACCCTACTTTGGATACCGAAAATATCATGGCGGAGAATGCCTTTGACATACTTGAAGCGACTACCAAGTCCTTGGTTGAAAATTTCTAACCTTCCATTTTCAGGTTGATATGAAGGGAAAATTATAAACCGCAAGGCCGCTGAGAAAGATAAATTATGATCATTCCTTAGAGGACTTGGCGGATAAATTAAATCCGCAAGAGACGCTAAGGGAAAATGTAATGAAAGTTTTCCATTGCAAACTTGGCGGTAAAAAATAATATCCGCAATGGGTGCTAAGGTAGACTAGTTTAATCCTTTTCTTTGCAGACTTGGTGGAAAAATTATCCGAAAAGTGTGCTTGGAATAATTATTAACAACCGTTTCGTCGCGGTCTTTGCGGTGAAAAATAAAATTTACAGGGCCTATTTGGCATTTGAATAAAATGAATCTAGAAGAAAAAATTATTTCCAGTTTACATCAGGCTTTCAAAGACCTGTTTGATCAAGACATTGACAGCAAAGAACTTTCCCTTCAGCCAACAAGAAAGGAGTTTGAAGGTAATTTCACTTTTGTGGTATTCCCATACCTCAAAATAACCAAACTCAATCCGGAAGCTTCCGGTCAGAAAATAGGAGAATACCTACAACAAAATTGTCCGGTGGTGACTTCCTTCAATGTAGTGAAAGGCTTTCTCAATTTAAGCGTCAGTCAGGATTCCTGGTTTGAAATATTCGGGCAGTTATATAATAATCCTTCATTCGGACAATTTCCTTCAAATGGTCAAAGGGTGATGGTAGAATATTCTTCACCAAACACCAACAAACCTTTGCATTTGGGCCACTTGAGAAACAATTTCCTAGGCTTTGCAGTGGCAGAGATCTTAAAAGCCAACGGATATGAAGTGATAAAAGCCAATCTTGTCAATGACAGAGGAATTCACATTTGCAAGTCCATGGTGGCATATAAACATTTTGGAAATGGTGAAACACCGGAATCCTCAGGCTTGAAAGGTGACCACCTTGCCGGTAAATACTATGTGATTTTTGACAAAGAGTATAAAAAGCAGATCAATGAGCTCATAGAAAAGGGACAGTCCGAAGAAGAAGCAAAAAAGAATGCCCCTCTTATATTGGAAGCCCAGGAAATGCTAAGACTATGGGAGGCTGGAGATGAAGAGGTTGTAAAACTTTGGAAGACGATGAACGCTTGGGTCTATGAAGGTTTTGCGGAAACCTACAAAAAAATGGGGGTTGATTTTGACAAATTTTACTACGAATCAGAAACTTACCTTTTAGGGAAAAATATTGTGGAAGAAGGCCTCCAAAAAGGCGTTTTCTATAAAAAAGAAAATGGTTCAGTTTGGGTAGATCTTTCTGAAGAAGGCTTAGATGAAAAGCTAGTTCTTCGGGCAGATGGTACTTCCGTCTATATAACACAGGACATGGGGACCTGCGACCTGAAATACAATGACTTCAAAATCAATAAGTCTGTATATGTGGTTGGGAATGAACAGGATTATCATTTTGATGTTCTATTCAAAATCATGCGCAAACTTGGAAGACCATACGGTGACGGGCTATATCACCTTTCGTATGGCATGGTAGATCTTCCTACAGGCAAAATGAAATCCAGGGAAGGGACTGTGGTGGATGCCGATGACCTGATTCAGGAAATGATCGAAACTGCCGAAAGTCATACCAAAGAATTAGGGAAAATTGACGGTTTTACAGCTGAACAGGCTGCAGAACTCTATGAGATACTGGGTATGGGAGCCCTGAAATACTTCCTCCTTAAAGTGGATCCCAAGAAGCGAATGCTCTTCAACCCTCAGGAGTCCATAGAGTTCCAAGGAAATACCGGTCCATTTATCCAGTATTCCCATGCCAGAATAGCTTCCATTTTAAGAAAGGCAGACCAAATCGGCGTGGATTACACCTCCAAGGGTTTTGCAGGAATCAGAAAGTTGGAAGATTCAGAAAGGGATCTAATTGTCATCTTAAATGAATTTGAGAAAAAAATCAGACAGGCTGGAGAAGAGTATGCACCTTCGGTACTTGCCCAATACCTGTTTGATCTGGCAAAAGAATACAATAAATTTTACGCAGAATTACCCATCTTCAATGAGAAAGATAGCTCCATTCAGTCCTTCAGGATTGCACTTTCTGCCCTTACGGCAAAAACAATCCGAAAAGGAATGGGTTTATTAGGCATTAAAGTCCCAGACAGAATGTAATATGAAAAAAATCTTATTTGCTTTAGCCATCATTTCGATAGCTTGCACTTCCGGTGTTCAAAAGCCTAATCCTGAAAAAATCTCAACTCTAGAGCAGTTGCTTATGGAAAAATCCTTTTACGATTTCAAAATGAAGGATATCAACGGGGAAGAAGTTGACTTTTCCCAGTTCAAAGGAAAGAAATTACTTTTGGTGAATGTAGCCTCCAAATGCGGGTATACACCTCAATACGCCGATCTTCAAAAACTCCATGAAATGCATGGGGACAAAGTGCTCATCATCGGTTTCCCCGCAAATAATTTTGGAGGTCAGGAGCCGGGTACCAATGAAGAAATTAAGCAGTTTTGTTCCGAAAATTATGGGGTTACTTTCCGGATGATGGATAAAATCTCCGTTAAAGGAGCAGACAAACATCCATTGTACAGATGGCTTTCTGACAAAGACCTCAATGGATGGAATGACAAGGAACCCAGTTGGAATTTTTGCAAGTATTTCATCAACGAAAAAGGTGAATTGGTGAAATTCTTTCCTTCATCCGTAAAACCAACAGACAAAGAAATCATTGAGTTGGTTACTGCTTAATAGCTCAACTTCCCAATAAGTATAAGCCTGCCTCCTGTGAAAGGGATGCAGGTTTTTTATTAGTTTTGTAAAAAAATAAAAAGTGCAGGTAACCCTTCAAAATAAAAAGCAGGCATGGCTTCATGCCCTTCGTCTTAGAACATTGCCCCTGGCCCTATCCAGTATTTTAATGGGTTCATTTCTTGCAGCTTACCATCAGGCCTTCAAATGGGAAGTGCTTGTTTTGGCAGCGCTTACCACCATATTTCTTCAAGTGCTCTCCAATCTCTCCAACGATTATGGGGACAGTATACATGGGGCGGACAGTTCTGAAAGGGAGGGTCCTGTACGTGCGGTTCAGTCCGGAATTATTCAGCTCGATGAAATGAAGAAAGCAATCATTTTATTAAGTATTTTCTCTTTGATTTCGGGTCTTTTACTATTGTATATTTCTTTACAGGACATCAAACTCTTTTTGCTGTTTTTGGTTTTTGGCTTAGCAGCCATCTGGGCGGCGATCACTTATACTGCAGGAAGTAATCCCTATGGATATGTTGGCTTGGGAGATATCTCTGTTTTTGTGTTTTTCGGTTTGCTGGGAGTAGCAGGAAGTTATTACCTCCACCATCTTGAATTAAGTACGGACATTCTCTGGCCGGCAATTTCTTTGGGTTGTTTCAGTACAGCAGTCCTCAACATCAACAACATCCGTGACATAGAATCGGATAAAAAAGCAGGGAAGCGGTCCATTCCAGTAAGAATAGGAAGAAAGAAAGCCGTTAATTATAATTGGTTGCTCCTAATAATCGGTAACCTTTCCCTCATTGCTTTTGCCTGGGCTAATCAGGCATGGGGAAGTTTGTTGGCCTTATTGGTATTACCCTTGATGATAAAAGTCGGGAAAGCCGTACAAACAAGAACCGTTGCCAAAGAACTTGACCCTTATCTTAAAAAAATGGCTATCTCCACCCTACTTTGGGTTATTCTTTTTGGCTCCGGGCTAATATTTTTTTCATAAATTCCAATCATATTACCTGTATTGATGGATTTTTTGTATTTTCCAACATCAATCAAAAACCATAAACATGAAGACAATTCTCGTACCCTACGATTTTTCAGAAGAAGCAGGCTATGCATTCGAATTTGCTAAAGGGCTGGCTAAAAAAACCCACAATAAACTTAAACTTTTCCATGTGATTGAATTACCCACCCCTCAAAGTTTCAATTCTTATGGGGAAGTTGGTGCTTTTAGCAGCGAAGGCACCCAGATTTTCATGATCGAACTCATTGAAAAAAGAAAAAGACAAATGGCAGAATTTGAAGCCGAGCTAAAAGACGAAGGCTTCAAATTTGAAACCAAAATGGTTTTCGGTAATCCTTTTGCAGGAATTGCTAAAGAAATCGCCGAAATAAAAGCAGATATCGTGGTAATGGGCAGCAAAGGATCTTCAGGACTGGAAGAGGTCCTAATAGGTAGCAATACAGAGAAAGTGGTTAGAAATGCATCATGTCCGGTAATCACCATTAAAAGTCCAATTACACCCGAAGAAATAAAAAAGGTGGTTTTTGCCAGTGATTTCAATGATGTACCCTCAGATGTTGTCAAAAGACTAAAAACAACTATTGAAACAATTGGCGCCGAGTTGCATCTTGTCAAAATCAATACCCCAAGCATGTTTGAAAGCACCAGGACTTCTATGGGTAAAATGGAAGACTTTGTTGATGATTTCGAAATCAATGCAGCTTCTATGGTGGTCTATAATAGCTCCACGGAAGAAGACGGTATTTTGGAATATGCCGAAGATATCGATGCGGATATGATTGCCATGGCCACCCATGGAAGGACTGGATTCCTTCACTTATTGAGTGGAAGTATCGCTGAAGATGTGGTCAATGCCGCCAAAAGACCGGTTTGGACCATGAAATCCAAAAAGTAAAATGAGTAAAAAAAAGAATAACGACTGGAAGAAAAGAGACGGAGTAGTCTATTCTACCAGCGAAGATTTTGAATATAGCTTGGGTGATGAGGTTGAGGCACAAACCCTTCCCCCCCAACAACAAAACCTCAAAGTGATGTTGGATAAAAAATCCAGAGGAGGAAAGCAGGTTACGCTTATAGAAGGTTTTGTAGGCTCAGATGAAGACCTAAAAACACTGGGGAAATTACTCAAAACCAAATGTGGTGTAGGAGGAAGTGCAAAAGATGGAGAAATCCTTATACAAGGTGACCATCGGGACAAAGTCCTTCAGGTTTTGCTCCAAGAAGGCTATAAGGCAAAAAAATCAGGGGGTTGATTCTTTCAACCCCTTTCCAATTCATTCCTAATCAAGTAATCATGATTTTAAACAGGATATTGTACTTTTTTGAATTGGTTATTCTGATTCCCATATTCCCCTTACTTTACTTTTATGGGAAAAAATTAAGGCAGAAAATTGGGAAGTTGCCTCCACATTCTGAATTCCTGGCTTTAAAAAACAAACAAAACACTGCCAATCTATTGATTATTGGTGAATCTACTGCTGCGGGAGTGGGAGCAAGTCGAAAAGAAAAGACTTATGCTTACCAAATCCATCAGCTTCTACAGGAGGATTTTTCAGTTTATAATTTGGGAAAAAACGGCCTCAAAGCCGATAGACTCAAACGGCTCTTGGTTCATGGGAAACAAGAACTTCCCTCTGGTTTTCATTCAGCAATTGTGCTTATTGGAGCCAATGATTGCTTCAAATTTACTCCACCTTCAAAATTTCGAAGAGAATTGAAAGATTTTTTCCATTTGCTTGAACGAACTTATAAAATTGGAAAAATCATTGTCCCTTCCATTCCTCCGGTAAATCAGGTCCCCGCCCTCCCAGGTATCATCAGATTCTTCCTGGGTTGGCACAGAATCATGCTTGTCAGAGAAATCAATTCCTTGTTGAAAGAAAACAAAAAGCTGGTTTACCTACCAATCAATCCCAAATTCCCCAAAGAATTCTTTGCGGCAGATGGGATTCATCCCTCGGATCATGGATATCAGAAAATGGCTGAGAAGGTTGTAGAAAGCATCAAACTATGAAGCAAAAAATTGCAAGGATATTCACCGTGGCAGGCCATCCATTGGTATTGGGTACCCTGTATGTGATTGTAATGGCTATGGGAAACCTCCCTTCTGATACAGCATGGTTATTGTCCCTTTTGGTCTTGGGATTGGTTACAATGCCGATTGTAGTCCATAACCTGAGAAAGTTAAGAAAAGGAACCTATTCAAATTTTGATGTTTCCGATCAGAACCAGAGAAAAGGATTTTACCCTTTTGCTATTTTGTTGTTCCTGATTTTATTAGGAGTTATTTATTTTATGGATTTTCCAAAGACAGTCTTGTACAATATAGCCAACTTTTTTGTGATGCTTTTGGTAATGGCCTTGTTCAATTTTAAAATCAAGGCCTCACTACATGCTGCCATATCATTTTTTACAGCAATGGGCTTATTCAGTATTTCCAGCCTAATGGGAATACTCATAATGGCATTGGCCATGGGAACGACATGGTCCAGATTGGAGTTGAAAAGACATACCAGAACAGAGTTGCTTATTGGCGCATTGACCGGATCGTTTTTTGGAATGATAAGCTTGAGCTTATCATAACTATTTACCCCTGTACCTTGTCTGCTTTCTCAATTGATCTATTTCTTTTGCGAAATCAAAATCTTTGCTGTATTTGTCTAATTTCTTTTGGAGGTTATCCAAAAACTTCTGATGGGATGGGCTTTCCGGATTAAAGGGCTTATGGTCAAGATCACGTTTAATTCCTTCAAATTCTTGGATCAAGGGATAGGATTTGGGATCAACCCAAGCCTGTTTGAAGCGTTCCCAAATATAGTCTTCCGCCTGCGGAGTGGGATGAATGAGGTCATCTTTGTAAAAACGATAATCCCTAAGCTCATCCATCATGATTTCATAGCTTGGGAAGTAATGAACAAAGTCATAAGCTTCTGAAAGATTATGGGCAGCCAACCTAAGGATAGATTTACTCAATTGATTTTCCGGAATCCCATCTTTGGTATGTCTCACGGGACTGACCGTAAGCAGGACAGTGGCTTTTGAATTGAATTCCCTGAAAAGGTTAAAAAAGCTGACAAAAGCTTTTTGAATTTCATCTGGCGTCAACAAGCGCTTTTCAAAAAGACCCGAAGGCTGCTTATGGCAATTGGCCACAATCTGTCCCTGACTGCCAAATTCATAAACCCAGGAGGTGCCGAAAGTAATCAAAAGATGCGTAGCAGATTCGAGAACCTGCTTGGCCTGTGCCTGTTTTTTTTGAATCAACCTGACCAATGATTCCTTCGAATAAGCAACAATATCAGAATGCATCCCAAAATAAAGGTGTAACCCATCCCTCACCAAAATAAGATCCGAATTGACAGGCATCTCCAAAATGGAATCCTCCATCACCTGGGCAATTGAAATCGGATTAAAAAGGGTACCAAAAGGATTATTCAAAACATAAAATTTCCTTTCGGTCAGTTTGTCCCCCATCACGGTAGAAAAACAAGAGCCTATAGAAAAAAGCTTTGATTGATGGCTGATTTTGGGTCTGCCCTCCGGAATATCAAATGAAAGTGTCCAATGCATGACCTAAAAATAGAAATAAAGATAGGGAACTGGGGAACAAAAATGGACAAAAATTTATTTTAACTAGTTTTGTGATGAAAATTTGAAAAACCAATGAAAAATTCTGAAATCAAATTTATAGTCCAATTGGACGACAACAACCTTCCTAAAGCCATTCAATGGGATGCCACAGACAAGGAAGCTGAGAGAATGGAATCCACTAAAAGCATCAGCTTAAATGTATGGGACAACCTGAACCACAACACTTTAAGAATTGACCTTTGGACAGATGATATGTCTGTAGTGGAGATGAAAAGATTCTACATTGACATTTTGGGAGGTATGGCCCAGACTATCCTCAATAGTACCGGAGATGAATTCATGGCTGAAGAAATGAAAGATCTTTGCGACCGACTTGTCCGACATGTCAATGAGGAAAATAAAAAAATGAGTAAATAATTCTTTGTCGATCCGGACTTAGAATTTTTAGTTCCACAAAAAGAACTTTTGTTTCTTACATAAAAAGGCCTGGTCAATCTTAAGGGCTATCAAAGAGCAAGGGGGAAGGAAACTGATTTTAGGCTGTCCTTCCCCTCTTTTTTATTGAATTAATACGGTCATTTACCTGAAATTTGGATATGCTTAATTTAACTGGCATTTGAAATCTTAAAACCGAAACCGCAATTGATTCTTTTGCGTCTTTTATTCGGTCCAAATCTTTTTTCAGTGGAATCCTATCCCATTTTTATCCATTTTCTTTTGAAAATGAGCCAGTTTCCAATTCTTCAAAAAAAGATTTGAAAAATCTTAAGATATTTTTTTTTGCATTTTCATTATTAATTGTGATTTTAAACTAATTTTCCGTGCTATTCAGGAAAATTCTGAAGGGATTAAAAAACAAACACAATTAACCCAACATAGCTTATGCAAAATTTTACTAAAAGTTTATGGCAAGTAGTTTTATTATTGCTTGTCATAGTTTCCTTAGGGAGCCATGAGGCCTTTGCCCAGACTACTACCGTGTCGGGTAAAGTCACCGAAGAAAGGACCAAAGAAACCCTTGTAGGGGTCAACATTGTGGTCAAGGGTAGAGTGGTAGGAACCATCACTGACCTTAATGGTAATTTCAACCTGAGAGTCAACCAGGCACCTCCATTTACCTTGGTATTTTCAATGATCGGATTTTCCTCCAAGGAAATAGAGATCACGGAATCCAATGTTTCTAACCTACAGGTTACTTTAGCTGAGTCAAGTATTCTTGGCCAGGAAATCGTAGTTTCTGCTTCAAGGGTGGAAGAAAGTGTCCTTCAATCTCCCGTTACTGTGGAAAGAATGGATATTATTTCTATCAGAGAAGCTCCGCAGGCCAGTTTTTATGATGGTTTGAAAAACATGAAGGGCGTGGAAATGAGTACTCAATCACTTACCTTCCAGTCTTTCAACACCAGAGGTTTCAATGCCAATGGTAACGTAAGAACTGTTCAGCTGATCGACGGTATGGACAACCAGGCTCCTGGTTTGAACTTCTCCGTAGGTAATATTGCCGGTATCTCTGAACTGGATCTGGAAAGCGTGGAATTGCTTCCCGGTGCAGCATCTGCACTTTATGGACCAAACGCCATCAACGGTATCTTGTTGATGAATTCAAAAAATCCATTCCAGTACCAAGGTTTCTCCGCCCAGATCAAGAGTGGTATCATGGATCAAAACACAAGATCCAACCCAACTACTGGATTCTATGATTTTGCAGCCAGATATGCTACTGCATTCTCTGACAAAGTGGCCATGAAATTCAATGTAAACTATCTGAGAGCAGACGACTGGCAGGCCAATGATTTCAGAGACCAATCATTATTGAACGGATTTGGAATTGCCAACGGTACAAGGGAAAACAACCCAGGATTTGATGGTGTAAACATCTACGGTGATGAGACCAACGTCAACATGTTCAGTGTAGCCCAAAGCTTGGTGAATGCAGGAATTCTTCCTCAGGCTGCTTTGGGTATAGTACCACAGACATTTGTATCAAGAACAGGTTATTTGGAAAGAGACCTGGCTGATTACGGAACCAAATCATTGAAATTGAACGCTGCATTGCACTGGAGATTGAATGACAATGTAGAGGCAATTTTCCAAGGTAATTATGGAGCAGGTACTACAGTTTATACAGGTGCTGACAGATATTCCATAACTGGATTTAATATTGGACAATATAAAGCAGAATTAAGAGGTGCCAACTGGTTCTTAAGAGCCTATACCACTCAAGAAAGATCCGGTGATTCTTATGCAGTGGGCATTGCAGGTCAGGGCATCAATGAAGCATGGAAACCAAGCCAGCAGTGGTTCGGTGAATATGTAGGAGCTTTTGTGCAAGCAAGAGGCCTTGGACAAAATGAAGCACAGGCACATGCCACTGCAAGAGGTGTAGCGGACCAAGGCAGATTCCTGCCAGGAACCCCTCAGTTTAACCAAGCTCTTGCTGACGTAAGATCTAGACCTATTCCAGGAAATGCACAAGGTGTTGGTGCAAGGTTTGTGGACAAAACCAACCTATACCACCTAGAAGGTTCCTATGCCTTTAAAGACATCAAGTTTGCTGATTTCCTGGTAGGCGCTAACTACAGAGTCTATGCACTTAACTCAGAAAGAACTTTGTTCGCAACAGATGATGACGGCAATGAATTCAGCATCAGAGAATTTGGTGGATATGCTCAAGGTAGCAAAACCATAGCTGAGAAATTGAAAGTTACTGCTTCCGTACGTTATGATAAAAACGAAAACTTTGACGGACAGTGGTCTCCAAGGGTAGCAGCAGTCTACACCGCAGGACAGCACAACTTCCGAGCTTCCTATCAGACAGGCTTCAGAATTCCGACTACTCAGGATCAATACATTGACCTTTTGACTCCGCAGGCGAGATTGATTGGTGGTTTACCGTTGTTCAGACAGCGATACAATTTTGCCAACAATCCAGTTTACTCTTTGGCAACAGTGACCAACTTTGGTGGTGCAGTTTTGGCTGATACTCAACCCAATTCTCCTGTATACCAGCAAAGTATCCAACAAGCAACTCAATTGGCTATTCAGCAGGCAACCCAAATTGTAACGCAGCAAGTACAGCAGGGAATCATTCCTCCTGACCAAGCGCCAGCAGCCATTGCAGCACTCGTACCACAGTTGGTACCGCAAATCGCTGCCCAGTTGGTTCCTGCCAATGCTGCTGCTGCCAACCAGGATAAGAAAACCCCCTATGAATTGACCAGATTCAGACCGGAAGTGGTAAGATCTTATGAAATCGGATACAAAAGCTTGATCGCAAAAAACAAACTTTTGGTAGACGGTTACTTCTACTACAACAGATTTGAGAACTTTATCGGTGGTCAGGTCTTGATCCAAGATGCTAACTTCAATCCTCAAAACCCTGCATCAGCACTAGGATTGAACCTCTTGAGCGCCAATACAAGAAATGTATTTTCTATGCCGGTTAACAGAGAGGAAGTCATCAAATCTTATGGATGGGCTTTGGGAGCTGATTACCAGTTGCCTAAAAACTACACCATAGGAGGTAACGTTTCCTTCAACAAATTGGCCAATTTGGATGAGTTGGCAGAAGTGGGCTTTATCCCATCATTCAACACCCCTGAATATAGAACCAACCTAACCTTTGCCAATAGAAATATCAACAATAAAAACATCGGCTTTGCCTTGGCTTGGAGATGGCAAGGGGAGTTTGTATGGCAGTCTTCTTTCGTAGGGCCTGCTGTCAATACCCAGCAACTGTCTGTAATGCCGGCATTCAGTACCTTGGATGCTCAGGTAAGCTACAAATTGAAAAGCATCAAGTCTATCGTAAAACTGGGTGGACAGAACCTGTTCAACAGTTCAGGATACCGTCAAGCTTGGGGTAACCCTACTGTAGGTACCATGTACTTCGTATCCTTGACATTTGATGAATTCCTAAATTAAAAAAACTTAAATTTTAAAAAAGCCATTCTCATTAGGATGGCTTTTTTTATGTCTTAAAATCATGTATCGAGAGCCTCATCGGGGTTACGTTTCCATAAAAATCGAAAGTATTTCCAATGACCCTGGCACCTAATTTCGACAATAGATTTACAGTAATATCCCTGGCATCGATATGTACTTCTTTGGCGCCAGCATCAAAAAGTTCTTTCAAGCTTATTTGGATCAGCTTTTTCCCTATTCCTTTGCCTCTCCATTCCGGATCAACAGCAAACCTTCCCCAATGCCAGATTTCGTTTTCCCACCAAGCAATGGCCAAAGCAATCAGCCTTTCTCCATGAAAAACTCCCCAATTCATCTGGGGAAATAAATTGACAGGAAGATAAGATTCAGGAATGTATTGCTCTAAAGTGAATACCTTTTCCATTAATCCAACGGCAAGCGGAATCTGGTCATCAGATAACCGAAAAATTTTTAAGTCTTCATTACCTTCCATTCCTTGAATTTAAATCTTATTTTTAGGAATGATCCAAAAATTGAAATATTATGGATCAACGGTATAAAACACAAAAACACATTTTGATATGAAAAGAAAAGCTACTGCCGTATGGCAAGGTTCAGGAAAAGAAGGAAAGGGACACCTGACCACAGAGACCGGAGTATTGAACAAAACCCAATATTCTTTCAGTTCCCGCTTCGAAGACGGTGCAGGTACCAATCCGGAGGAATTGATTGCAGCAGCACATGCAGGTTGTTTTGCCATGAAACTCAGTTTTAACCTTAGCGGTGCCAATTTCCCTCCCAAAGAATTGGACACGCAATGTATTATCACTTTTGAAGAAGGTACTGTAAAACAGTCCAAATTGATTTTGAAAGCGAAAGTCGATGGAATCAGTGAAGAAAAATTTGCCGAACTGGTGAAAGATGCCGAGAAAAACTGTCCCATTTCCAGGCTTTTGAATACCGAAATTGTGGTGGAGTATACATTAAACTAACATTTACTTTAGGCTTTTGGATTTCTTTAATTCCAAAAGCCTCTTTTTAAAAATAGGATTCTTGGATTTTTTTGAGAATTTAAATTTAGGATTTTTACCCATTTGGATTTTTGGAGGCATACGAAACCAGTTTGGCGATGACCACTGCAGGATAAAGAATTCCAACCACCGATAGAAATGATGACAACATTTTCGCGATTGTGTTGGTAGGATGAACATCCCCAAATCCAACTGTACTGAGACTCACCAGGCTGAAATACATAAAGTCCCCAAAATCCTTGTCCATTCCTGTAAGCTCAATATTGCCTTCAATGGAGTTGCCCAAGTATAGATGAATCAACTCCATACCAAAAGCCCCAACCAATGCCATGCAAAGGTAAACGTTAACCGCTCCAATTATCCTGTAAGCATTCACTTCTTCATCCCTGAACAATAGTCTAAGATTAATAACCATAAACAGGACCAAATTCAGAATGATAACGATCCTTTCCAGGTTATAGAATTCATAAGGGTTATCCCCAAACCTGATAATCCGCAAACCAAGGTGAAAGGAAATCATAATCATAGAAGAAATGACAAATACACGTTCCCTTGCAGAGAAAATACCAATAATAAAAAGTGCAATGAACATCGCATTCAAAAGGAATGAATTGTCTGGCTGAATATCATTTAAAACGGGAAGGATAAAAACAATCACAAGTAGCATGACCAATAGGGAAATAAAGGAAACATCAGATTCCCAGTATTTTTTTGTCTTGTGTAGCAGATTATTCATACAAACTCAAATGTTTTGACCATTTTTAAAATCCCAGAATTGATTAAAGCTGATAAAAATTCATGAGAAAGATCGGAAGTAGCTAACCAATTCATAAAGGCAAAACAATTAAAGGAACGGAACCATCATATACCAAATCATTCACCAGAAACTTTCTGAACAATTTGTCTTTGAAGGTTCTGCTACCTCTTTGGATGACCAATATCTCTTTATTATTATCCGTTATAAAGGATTTAACCTGTTGAAGGACATCTTCTCCTGAAAAAACAGCGGTTTCGATTTTTAATCCGGTTTTGATTTTTTGGGTCAAGGCATCCAGGTAATCATTCAGGTCATCCACATTGTCCTTTTCCATGGCAATACTAATCCATTGTAAGGTGGTGACTGATCTTGGAAGAAAGGAAAGCAAGTACTCCAAGGCATTAAGGTTAAATTTATATTTCGGATGTACGCTGATTATGATTTTATTGGGTTCAAAATTTTGAATATTCTTGGGTATAGCCATGGTGACATGATTGAGTCTTTCTATTACTTCAGTCACCAAACTTCCTAGAAAAACCTTTTTCAATAATCCACCTCCCTTGAGGCCCATCAAGATAAAGGAAGATTCATATTGTTTTTCTTTTTTTAGAAATTCAATTAATGGAACCTCTAAAATTTCAAAATCAACCTTTGTTTGCTCACCGAATATGGTCTTTTTTAAATCCAGCCAGGTTCTATTTATTTCATGGATCTGCCCATACTTCATTTTTAACCTTAATTCATTGCCAGCCAAAGTGGGCACCTGAAAGTCCAGTTCATTAAAAACCTTAATTTCCAAGCCGGAACTGCTTGCCCATTGCTTAGCTACTTGAAGTACTTTTTTGGTGTAATCAGAAAAGTCTGCCAATACAATTATCTTTGGTTTTTCACTGCTTGTATTTTTCATAGAGGTAATTTAAAAAAAGGAAATAAATAAATGTAGGAAAGCCGTCATGGATTTATGAATTTTATTAGTCAAACTTAAGTTATAGATTCCAGAGATTTGCAAACCCTCCCTTTACTATGGAGGTATGTGTCACAATTTTAAAAAGAGTTTATGGTACTAACTTCTGAGAATATTCTTTTTATTGGTTCTATCCTGCTTTTATTAAGTATTCTGGCTGGAAAAACCTCCTATAAATTTGGCGTGCCTACCCTTATACTTTTCTTGGGTTTAGGTATGATGGCAGGTTCTGATGGACTTGGTATCCATTTTGACAGTCCCTCAACGGCCCAGTTTATTGGTATTGTATCTTTAAATTTCATCCTTTTTTCAGGGGGGCTAGACACGAACTGGAAATCCATAAAACCAGTATTATGGCAAGGAATATCGCTTTCCACTGTTGGCGTATTGATTACTGCTGTTTCTTTAGGGCTTTTCTTTTGGAAAATTTCCGATTTTACTGTTTATGAGGCTTTATTATTGGGGGCAATTGTATCTTCCACAGATGCTGCAGCTGTTTTTTCCATTTTGAGGTCAAAAAGTCTGGCACTAAAATACAAATTGAGGTCAGTACTTGAATTGGAAAGTGGTAGTAATGACCCTATGGCCTATGTTTTGACCATAGCATTTCTTGGGCTTGTCACTAATCCCGAAACTTCATTTTTATCGCTTATTTCTACCTTCTTTTTGCAAATGACCCTAGGGGCTGCATTAGGGTTACTGTTTGGCTGGTTAAGCATCCACACCATCAATAAAATCAATATTGGATTTGATGGATTGTACCCTGCCTTGGTCATTGCCTTAATGTTCATCACCTTTTCTTTTACAGATCTTGTTGGTGGCAATGGTTTTTTGGCTGTATACCTTTGCGCAGTTTATATTGGTAACCATGATTTTATTCATAAAAAAACAATCTTAAAAATTTATGACGGGGTTGCCTGGTTGATGCAGATTGTACTTTTCCTAACACTGGGGTTATTGGTAAACCCTACAGAAGTTATTCCCTATGCAGGATTGGGGCTTGCAGCTTCACTCTTTCTCATATTTGTTTCGAGACCATTGGGGGTATTCCTTTCTCTTTTACCTTTCAAAATGAAGAACAGAAGAATGTGGTATATTTCCTGGGTAGGTCTTAGAGGGGCTGTCCCCATCGTTTTTGCTACTTATCCATTAATCGCCGGAATAGATAAAGCACCAGTGATTTTTAATGTGGTGTTCTTTATATCAGTCAGTTCTGTCATTATACAGGGCACTACACTTTCCAAAGTGGCCTCTTGGTTTAAAGTAGCATTACCTGAAAAAGTAAAACCTGTTTCTCCCCTGGACAGCTTCCTCAAAGAGGATCCAAAAACCGCTATGGTTGAAATCCATATCCCTGAGGACAATGAAATAGTAGGTAAGAAAATTCTTGAGTTGGGCTTTCCGCAAAACGCCATCATTGCCATGATCAAAAGGGATAAAAACTACCTAACTCCTAACGGTACCACAAAAATTCAAGGTAATGACACATTGATAGTTTTGGCTGAGAATTATGATCATTTACAAAATGTCTACGAGGTATTGAATTTGCCGGTGCCTGATTTTGGAGATGATTAAAACAAATGGCACTGAATTTTTCCAGTGCCATTTGTTCTTCTAAGCTGCATTCCTTGCCGCATTGATAATTCCAAACATAGTGCGGAGAATAAGTTTCTGTAATACCGGGTCATCCATGCCTTTTTCCAACATGGTCTGTATGGCATATTGCTGAATGGTGATTACAGGTAAGACAATTTTTTCCCTGATGGCAATAGACTGCCTGGAAGTAGGATTGTCCTCCAATAATACTTCCATACCTGAAACCTCCAGCAACAACCGGATTGTCCTTTCATATTCCTCAAACATCAATTGCCAGAACTCCGCGTATTGTTTGTTTTTTTTCAGATATGCTGTAGCCTCATAAAATGACTTTGCCAAAGATTGCATCGAGTTGCCCAGCAGTGATCTAAAGAAAAGGGAATCATTGTACAATTGTTTGGCAGCTTCAAATTTACCTTCATTTTTGAGCGCCTGCAGGGCAGCTCCTACCCCAAAAAAGCCAGGGATATTTTGTTTCATCTGAGCCCAGGAACCCACAAATGGTATGGCCCGAAGATCCTCAAATTTTAGACCCGAATCCTTGCCCCTTTTCAAAGGCCTTGATCCGATATTCACCTGTCCGAAATATTTCAAGGGTGTGACATGTTCCAGATAATTCAGGAACTGAGGGTGATTTTTGAAGTCCTTATAAAATTTGTAGGAAACATCCGCCATTTCATCAATCAAAGCCCTTTGGTAGGCATTTAAAGTTTTATCTGGGCTCAGGTAAAGCTCATTTTCTATGCCCGCACACAAAAGTTGCTCCAGGTTATAACTACAGGAAACTGGCTTGCCATAATTGGCTGAAATGGTCTGTCCCTGAATGGTCACCTGGATTTCTTTGTTTTCTACCTGAGGACCGTGCGAAGCATAGAAATTGTGCATATTACCACCACCTCTAGCAGGAGGTCCCCCTCTCCCATCAAAAAACACCACATTAACCTCATATTTACGGGAAATTTTCGTCAGTTCCTCCTTAGCCCGTAAAATGGACCAATTGGCACGGATATATCCCCCATCTTTGGTACCATCAGAGAAACCCAGCATAATAGTCTGCTTGGAATTCCTGCTTTTCAAGTGTTTTTGATATTCCGGATTTTGATAGAGTTTCTCCATTATTTTTGGAGCTTCTGCCAAATCATCAATCGTTTCAAACAAGGGGACAATATCCAGGCTAAGGTCTTTTTCATCCTTTCCCAAAGTCAACCTTCCCAACTGGAACACTTCCAGCACATGCAGTGCAGACTGGCAATTAGAAATGATGTAACGATGAAGCCCATCTTCCCCATTATTTTGTTGAACCGTCCGGATGGCATCAAATGATTTTAACATTTCCTGATGGAACTCATCCTTGAAGGCACTAATTTCAGGAAGTGAATCAAAATCCAGAATGAATTTTTCTTTGTCTTTTTCATGAAGCTGATGATAAGCTTTCAGCGCATCCTCTCCAACCTGAATTCCAATGATCTCATCCCAAAGCCCATCATGCTTCCTACTGTCCTGACGGACATCCATATTGGCAAAATGGAATCCGAATATTTTTACTTTGAGGATAAATTCATCCAACTGCTCCAAAAAAAGTCCATCATGATATTCTATAAGCCCTTTTCTGGCATCCATCAGGTCAGATAGCAATTCATCTTTGCTCTTATAATAATTTTGATCTTCAAATAAGGAGTTGAACAAGCCATCTTCTACCTTAAGCATGATAGGCTCCACATGCTTGAAGGTAAGTCTTCTTCTGATTTTCCTTACATCCCGGTAATAACATCTCAAAATCCACTTTTGCAATCTTTCTGCTACCTTCACTGTGATATCATGTGTAACAAAGGGATTACCATCTCTGTCGCCTCCCGGCCAAAAACCAACTTTCAATAATCCGGAATTTTCCCACTCATGAAGGGGTTGGTCCAACATGTTGAGCAAACGGGTCATGATATCCGGAATGGACACATAAAAAACATTGACCAAAAACCAGATCAAACTTACCGCCTCGTCCAGTGGGGTGGGTTTTTCTCTATTGATAAATGGAGTTTTTCCTAATTGCTGCAAAAGTAAATTGATGCTACCCAAATCATTGGCCTTAATCGCTGATTCCAAGTCTGTAATGATTCCCAGTACATTGCCGGGATAAAACTGGGTGGGATGCGCTGTAAGGGTAAGCCTTACTGAAAAGTCCTTTAATTTTCTAATCAATTCTTCCCTTTTCCGGTCATTGTCCACCCTGGCCACCAATGCCTGAAGACTTCCCTTCCCTTGTAGATCATGGATTTTGTCAAAAGCAGCATCTTCTATAGAATCAAACAAAACCACTTGCCGCTCTACATATTGCACCATCTTAAAAAGCAGTTCATGCCTCTCATCTTCTGAATTTTTAGCCATTAATTCATCAAAAAAACCTTGAATAATTTCTTTCGGTGTCTTTTTGTTTTGAAAGCCCTCATGACACTTGGATGCCAATATAGGCAACAAGGTTCCTGTCCTATGGATATCACTAAAAGGCAAATCCAGGAAAAGGCTATTGTATATGGTAAATCTTTTGGCTACTTCTGTTTCGTAATTATTTTTTGACATGATAGGTTTAGGGTTTTGAAAGGTTGAATTTAACAAAAAATCAACAAATGCTACTTGCAATTACTTTTTTGTCAAAGGAATACGTTTTTTAATTCCAAAAAATCAAAAGAAAAACCAGAAGTCTGCAATAAAATCAACAAAAACCAAAAAATATTTTATTTCGTAATGACCAAGATAGATCGCGTTTTGATTAATTTAGAGAATTAAAATTTTAAATCTGGGAACGTAAATTCTGTTTTATGATATTGGCTGTTTTATTAGGATTTATTTTTGCATTGCTGACTCCCTTATGGAACAGGGTCTTCCCTAAGGCATTTCCTTTTTTATTTTCAGCGCTCCCTATCCTTCTCTTTGTTTTCTTTGCCATAAAGCTTGAAGGCATTCAGGGGACAAATTTTATCATTGAAAAAAACAGTTGGATTCCCCAACTGGGAATTGATCTGAATTTTAGGTTGGATGGATTGTCCATGCTTTTTTCCCTGATGATTACAGGAATAGGTGCTTTGGTTTTTGTGTACACCAGCTATTACCTCAAAGGACATATTTATCTGGATAGATTCTACGCTTATTTATCGATGTTTATGGCATCGATGTTGGGCGTGGTACTTTCTGACAACTTAATAACGCTTTTTATTTTCTGGGAATTGACCAGTATCAGTTCTTTCTTTTTGATAGGATTCAATAATGAAGAAAAAGCATCCAGAAAGTCCGCCATGACTGCTCTGGGTATTACCGGCTTCGGTGGACTGGTCATGTTGGCAGGATTTGTATGGATAGGTAGTATATCTGGGACCTACTCCCTTACAGAACTGATGAACCAGCCCGAAGTTTTGAAAATTAACCCCGGGTATGTATGGATTTTAATTTTGCTCTTTACAGGTGCATTCACCAAATCTGCCCAATTCCCTTTTCACTTTTGGTTACCGGGAGCTATGAAAGCCCCTACTCCTGTAAGTACCTATTTGCACTCTGCCACCATGGTGAAGGCAGGTATTTTTCTTCTGGCCCGTTTTTCACCTATTTTGGGCAATAGCCTGGAATGGAATTGGACCCTCACCATTATTGGGGCGATCACAATGACCTACGCAGCTATTCACTCCCTGTTTAGAACAGACCTGAAAAGTATCTTGGCTTACAGCACGATTTCGGCCTTGGGAATTTTGGTGTTCTTGATCGGATTGGGAACAGAGGATGCATTATTGGGGGCTGGTTTATTTATTCTGACCCATGCGCTTTACAAAGCCGCCCTCTTCCTTATTACAGGAATTATTGACCATGAGACAGGGACAAGGGAAGTTTTCAAACTTTCTGGCCTCCAACACAAAATGATGCCAGTAGCCATAGCCGGGTATATTGCCGCTTTGTCAAGTGCAGGTGTTCCTTTTTTCTTAGGCTTTTTATCCAAAGAAGTCATGTATGAAGCTGTCCTAAATCTTCCCCAAGCAGCTGCATTGCTAACCTTTTTAGCGGTCTTAACAAAAATCTTTCTTTTGGTGGCTGGATTTTGGGCAGGCATCAAACCTTTTAGAGGAAGTGTCTCCGATGCAGCAGAGTCTGCAAAAATGCCCTCTCCAAGATTGTGGATACCTACCACTCTATTGGGATTCCTCAGTATTGCATTTGGTGTTTTTCCTGGACTGGTAGAAAAATCCCTGATCCTGCCGGTACTGAACAGCATAGCTGGATATGAGGTAGACACTTATCTTGCCCTTTGGCATGGCTTCAATTTGGTTTTACTCTTGAGTATATTGACCCTTGTCTTGGGAACGGGACTTTACTTCTATTGGAAACCCAGTCCTGAAAAATTCCAGGCTACTACCCGTTTTTCATCTCTCTCCCCTGAGCATCTGTTAGCTGTTTTGGGGAAAGGATTTCAGTCATTTGCCGAACGCTGGACTGCATTTTTCCAAAATGGATACCTCAGAAATTATGTGATTACCATTCTGATTTTTTTGAGTGTTTTGATAGGTTACCGCTTATTTTCAGGAGTATATATTTATTTGGATTGGAATCAGATATCAGAAATCACCCCTTCTGAATTCATCGTGGTGTCTTTGATGGTGACCTCTATTTTCTTTGTTGTTTTATCCAGATCAAGGACCGCAGCCATTGTAGCTTTGGGTGTGATCGGTTTTGCAAACTGTCTTTTCTTCTTGTACTATTCTGCACCGGACCTGGCCATGACCCAGTTTTCCATCGATACACTGACGGTTTTACTTTTCATGTTGGTGCTTTTTAAGCTCCCTTTGAACAAGACCTTCTCCAGTCCTAAAATCAGGATAAGGGATGCCATTATCTCCTTGTTTTTCGGGACTTTAATAGCCATTTTGGCCTTGGAGGTATTTGAGGAGCCAAGTGTTAGGGAAGTGTCAGACTATTATGCTGACAATGCTTATATATTGGCTAAAGGCAGAAATGTGGTCAATGTGATCCTGGTGGATTTCAGGGGATTTGACACGATGGTAGAAACTGTAGTACTTGTTATTGCCGCGATCGGTGTATTTAGCTTGATGTACCTGAACTTAAACCCAATTAAAAAAGACTGAAATGAAATCAATAATATTCCGAACATCTTCTAAATACCTCCTTCCGATCCTTTTGATCTTTTCGGTATTTATCCTGCTCAGAGGACATTATTTGCCTGGAGGGGGATTTGTAGGCGGGCTGATGGCTGCATTGGCATTTATCCTCCATTCATTTGCTTTTGGTCTAAAAGAAACGAGAAACATCATCAAAGTGCATCCTGGTTTCCTGATGCCGCTGGGACTGGTTTTTGCCTTGGTGGCCGGATTGGCTCCCTGGATTTTTCAGGAACCTTTTATGACAGGGCTTTGGTATGGTGAACCGCTCCGGATGATTGGAATGGTAGGAACTGCCTTGATTTTTGATATTGGGGTGTATTTCGTGGTTATTGGGTCAGTTTTAACTGTCATGTTTTCAATTAGAGAAATTATTTGATATGGAATTATTGCTGATATTCATCATAGGACTACTTCATGCCTCAGGAATCTATATGCTCCTCAGAAGAAGTATGTTCAAAATAATCATAGGCCTGATACTTCTTGGCAATGGTGTCAATTTGTTGATTTTCTTGTTGGGAAAATTGACCAAAGGACATCCTCCGGTTATTGAAGATGGTGCCAAGATATTTACTGAAATTTATGCAGATCCTTTGCCACAGGCTTTGATTTTGACGGCGATTGTCATTGGCTTCGGTCTGCAATCCTTCGCTATCATATTGATCAAAAGAGTATATCAGGTCTTAGGAACTGATGACCTTGACGAACTTAATTCAACTGACGAAGAAATATGAACAATCCTTACATTGTTTTACCGATCATTTTGCAGTTGATTGCGGCAGTGGTTTTGATGTTCTTTTGGACAAAAATCAAGGCACAAAAAACAATCAGCATCCTGTTTTCTGTGGTAGCAGTGGCTGTGGCTGCCTTCATGCTTCATGATGTTTGGCACAACGGGATCCAAATTACCCAATCCGGAAATTGGAAGGCTCCTTTTGGAATTACATTCGTTGCTGATCTTTTGGCCTTAACTTTGGTACTTATTTCCTCTATTGCTGCTTTGGGGGTATCCATATTTTCTGCAGGAAGCATGCGGGATGAGAGGTTGAAATTCGGATATTATCCTGTTTTCCATTTTTTGGTGATGGGACTCCAAGGGGCCTTTCTTACAGGGGATATTTTCAATCTATATGTTTGGTTTGAAGTGATCATCATTTCCTCTTTTGTGTTGATGACCCTAGGCGGAAAAAAACACCAATTGGAAGGTGCAATCAAGTACGTTTCCCTTAACTTATTGGCATCTTCCTTTTTCCTGACAGGTATTGGCTTTCTTTATGGTTTAACAGGAACGCTCAATATGGCTGACCTTTCACTTAAAATCAAACTGATTGAAAACAGTGGCTTAGTCAATGTAACAGCTGGATTATTTTTGGTGGCTTTTGGGATAAAATCCGCTATTTTTCCTATGTATTTCTGGTTACCTGCTTCCTATCATACCCCTCCACCTGCAGTTACAGCCATCTTTGGGGGGCTATTGACCAAAGTGGGTGTATATGCCATGCTGAGAACCTTCTCTCTGATTTTTGGAGGGGATGAATTCATGACTTTGACCATTTCCATCATTGCTGCGCTGACCATATTGGCGGGTGCATTTGGAGCGATGAGCAGAAAGCACATGGGAAAAATTTTTGGTTTCCTTATTATTTCCCATATAGGTTTCATGATGGTGGGTGTTTCCGTGTTTACAGAGGTCGCCTTAATCGGAACGGTTTTTTACCTGATCCATGATATCATCGTCAAAACCAATCTTTTTATGGTTTCCGGATTGGTTTTGAAAATCAATGGCAGCCAAAATATCGATGAATTGGGAGGACTATACAAATCCCACCCCCTTCTGTCTTTATTAATGGCAGTGCCTTTATTTTCACTGGTGGGTATCCCTCCTCTTTCTGGATTCTGGGCCAAAATATTCTTCATTGAAGGAGCACTCGACGCACAGGATTATTTATTGGTAGGTTCGGTGATCATTGGAAGTTTTCTGACGCTGTGGGTCATAGGAAAGGTTTGGGCTGAGGTTTTTTGGAAAAAAGGAGAAAACCTGCCCAAAGAAGCAAAGGGGGTGTTTTATGATGATTTAAGCAGAGGAAAGCAATTAAGCTATATCATCCCGATGCTCTTGCTTTCAGTAGTTTCTCTTTATATTGGCCTAGGTGCCAACCGTATCATTACCTTATCTCAGAAGATTGCTGCTGAATTAGTGGATCCATCTTCGTATATTCAGGTTGTACTTCAAAATCAGATGCCATGATCAAAGCACTCCTATTAGCAAATATATTACTGGCTACCATATGGGTCTTGGCAACAGGTACCATTACGCAGGAAAATTTTGTTTTTGGTTTTTTGATCAGTTTTGGGATTTTATGGATCATTACTCCGGACAGAAGTAAAAATGACTACTTCACAATTGTGCCCAAACTGATCTCTTTTACAGTATTTGTTTTGTATCAGATCATTAAATCCAATATACAGACCTTTATTGAGTCTTTGTATCCCAAATCAAAACTGTCACCGGCCATCTTAAAGGTTCCTCTTGACGTAGAATCAGATGGAGAGATTACCTTCTTTTCCCATTTACTGAACATTACGCCTGGCACCTTGGTGATTGATATTTCAGATGATAAAAAAGCTCTTTTTGTTCACGTCGTCCACTGCGAGGATAAAGAAGCTTATATCAGGCAGATTAAGGAAGTATTTGAAAAACGTGTTTTGGAACTGACTAGATGACACTTGTAGAATATTATCAATATGTAGTTGTACCCATTTTGGGGGTTTCTGTAATCCTGGTTTTCATCAGGTTTCTGAAAGGGCCAAGTCTGGCAGACAGGGTAATTTCCCTGGATATGCTGATCCTCATGGCCATTGGTATAGTGGTGATTTACAGCATCATTTATGACCAAAGCACCTTTCTGGACATTGCCATGCTCTTTGCCCTGATAGCTTTCCTGGGTACTGTTGCTTTTGCTTATTATTTGGAAGAAAGAAAGAAAAGAGATGAATGAATTAATTGTCATGATCCTTAGCACCATAGGGTCTATATTTGTGCTATCCACTTCAGTGGCCATGTTCCGCAAAAGGGATGTTTATCTCAGGATAAATGTCACCACCAAAACCGCAACTTTAGGCTTAGGATTATTACTTGCTTCTGCCGCTATCTTCTTCCAGGAATATTCAGTGACCACAAGGGTATTAGTTACTATTATTTTTGTAATCCTTACTGCACCAATTGGTGGCCACATGTTGGCAAGAGCTGCTTACCTAAACAAAATAAAAAAATGGGAAGGGATGAAAATTGATGACCTAGCTGGACAGTATGACCCCAAAAGAAAAGTACTTTACAGTGAGAAAAAAAACACTTCATTCGAACCTCCTGTGGATTATGACAAAGGCCCTAAAAAAACTTAGAACTTATTTCCTGCTACTTTTAAGTAGTCTTATCTTTTCATGCGAACAGGAAATCCAACACGAAAAAATGATTGATCAAAGCTATTCATTTTTATTGGGGGGATATACCAATGATACCAATCAAGGTATAGGATTGCTGGTATTTAATCCTGAAAACCAGAGCCTTGAAACCAAAATCATCGGTCCTGGAATAAAAAACCCCTCTTTCGTCATTAGCAATAAAGCGCAGACATTGGTATTTGCCGTGGAAGAGACAGGCGGGGAAAATGGAGGAAAAATCAAGTCATTTAAATTCGATAGGGAAAACAACCGCCTAATTTTAATAGATACCCAAGATACTTTCGGAGACCATCCTTGCTATCTCGCCTTAGATAAAAAAGAAGAGTTTATAGTGGTGGGCAATTACAGTGGCGGGAATTTTTCTGCTTATAAAGTCAAGGAAGGAAAACTCGAACATGTGCAGACCATACAACACGAAGGACAAAGTATTTTAAGAGACCGTCAGGGAAGTGCGCATGTTCACTCCACCGTTTTCCATCCCAATGGTAAATACTTGTTAGTAGGGGATCTGGGAACAGATAAAATCCATATCTATCACTTCAATCCCGGTTTTGCGGTCCCATTCAACCACGCCCCTGTTCAATATTTTGAAGTTGATCCAGGTTCAGGGCCTCGGCATTTGGCCATACATCCAAGTGGAAACACTATTTATCTGGTCCACGAACTGAGCGCAGAATTAGGAGTATATGGATTCGACAACGGTAGGATGTTCAAAAAACAAGTTCAAACATTAACTGATGACGATTATATCGGAACAGTCGGTGCCGCTGAAGTGCGTATATCTCCGGATGCCCATCATGTGTATGTCTCCAACAGAGGAGATGCCAATGAAATAACGGTATTTGAAATCCTAAAAGATGAAACGCTGAAATTTGTAGAAAGGATTAAAACAGGTGGAACTATGCCTAGAAACTTTATCCTAACCAAAGATGGGGAATACCTGCTTGTAGCCCATCAAGGTTCGAATAACATCACTGTTTTTGAAAGGGACCATAAGTCCGGGAAGCTTAAAAAATTGGAGATCGAAGCGGAATACAATCAGCCAGTTTACTTCTTTGGACTGGATTAATTGTTCAGATTTTGAAAAAAATATGAACTCACATAAAAATTCATAAAATATTTTTTTGTCAAGCATAAGTAAAACTTAAAAAATATTTTCTTTAAATCTTATTTATTGTCAAAACTATCCTTACCTTTGGGGAAATAATTCATTACAATACAATATCATGAACACAGGAAAAGTAAAATTTTTTAATGAATCCAAAGGATTCGGTTTTATCATTGACAACGAGTCTTCCAAAGAGTATTTCGTTCACGTAACAGGTTTGATCGACGAAATCAGAGAAGATGACGAAGTTACTTTCGACCTTAAAGAAGGAAGAAAAGGCCTAAATGCAGTGAATGTAAAAGTAGTTTAATCTATATATTACACATTGACAATTAGTAAAAAAGCCCCGTCAACCGGGGCTTTTCTTTTTTGACTCAAAATTAAACAGGTATACTCCCCCAAATTTTGTTTTTATCATAAAAGATAAACCCATGCTCAATGGTAAGGGGGGAATCAATATTATTATGGTACAATTGCCCGGTGCCAAGGCCCTGGGGCATACCCACATCAAAGGTGGAGGTAAACTGGGCTATGGCATTAAGACCAATATTACTCTCTAAAGCGGAGGTCATCCACCATCCTATTCCAAGTTCTTCCGCCAATTCAATCCATTGTCTTGAAGCCAGAATCCCTCCCACCAAAGTAGGCTTCAAAATGATATATTGAGGCCTAATTTGATCCAAAAGGCCCTTTTTATCTTTCAGATCATGAATTCCAATCAATTCTTCATCCAAAGCAATGGGAAGAGGTGTATGCTTACATAAGTGGGCCATTGCTTCTAATTGACCTTGTCGAATAGGCTGTTCTATGCTATGTAGGCCAAATTGGGCAAGCTTCTCCAGTCTATCCATTGCCTCTTCGGGTAAAAATGCCCCATTGGCATCGACTCTTAAGGTGATTTCATGTGAAGAATACCTTTCCCTGATATACCTCAAAAGCTCACACTCCTGATCAAAATCTATGGCACCAATCTTCATTTTGATACAATTATACCCCTCTGCTAATTTTTTATCGATCTGATGCAACATGAAATCTTTATCACCCATCCAGATCAATCCATTAATAGGAATAGGTTTTTCTTTTTCAAAAAAATCATTTTTAAAGATTTGCTTCTTTCCATCCCAAAGTAGATCCAAAAGGGCCACCTCAAAAGCAAACCTGATACTGGGAAGCTCAGCTGGAATATTTTCGTTTACCCAGTCTAAAATCCCTACCTCTGACCTTGGAATTTCATATCCAGAATATTTAATGCAGGTATGGGAAAGTTGCTGTTCAAAATCAGGGACGTCATCAATACTTAATTTAGGCAATGGGGCCGCCTCTCCCCAACCCATGGTTTGGGAACTACCTGATTCCCTTGCACAAAGAAAAAAAGTGGTTTTTTCCTTGAGAACACCCCTAGAGGTTCCCGCATCAAATCTGAATTTTAATTGATGGGCAAAATAGTTGAATTTTAGGTTATGAAAATTTGTCGCCATTGGGATTATATTTGCCAATAATTTGAAAACCGAACCCTAATGTTTAAAATTTCATCCATTGAAGAGATCAGGTTATCTGATTACGAATATAATTTGCCAGATGAAAGGATTGCTAAATTTCCCTTAGAAAAAAGGGACCATTCCAAATTATTGCAATTTTCTGATGGACGTATCTCGCACCATAGATTTTTTGAACTTCCTGAATTGTTGCCTACTGGCAGTTTGATGGCTTTTAACAATACCAAAGTAATCCCTGCCAGATTGATTTTCCAGAGAGAAACAGGTGCCAAAGTGGAGATTTTTCTTTTAAAACCTGTGGCCCCAAGCACCATAATCAATGAGGTAATGATCCGTACGGATGAAGTGTCTTGGGAAACCATGATCGGCAACTTGAAAAAATGGAAAGACGGGGAAGAACTGCATGGTCAGATTGAAATACAGGGGCAACCTGTAGTTATCAGTGCCAAATTAATGGACAGGGAAAAAAAAGTTGTATCCTTTTCCTGGACAGGAGAAAATATACCTTTTGTGTCTATAGTGGAGGCCTCAGGAGAAGTTCCTCTTCCACCCTATCTGAATAGGGAGGCCACCGAAGAAGACAGACCGAGGTATCAAACTGTATATTCCAAAAAAGAAGGTGCTGTAGCTGCACCCACTGCGGGATTACACTTCACTGATGAAGTACTTGAAAACTTAGAAAAAAAAGGAGTTAACAAAGAGTTTTTGACCCTTCATGTCAGTGCAGGAACTTTCCAGCCTATCAAGAGTGAAAAAGTTACCGATCATGCCATGCACAGTGAGCAAGTGGTCATTGAATTGAGTACATTGGAAAGACTTGCGGCACATCCTGAGAAAATCATAGCCGTAGGAACTACCTCCATGAGGACTTTGGAAAGCCTATATTGGTATGGAGTTCGACTGATAAAGGAAGGCGATAAGCAGTTCTTTATTCCAAAATTATACCCCTATGAACATGAAGGGTATTTGCTACCCGGAAGAACTGAAAGTTTCAAGGCGGTATTGGATCTTATGAATAAAAATAACCTGAAAGAAATAACCGGATCCACAGAAATCTTCATTATGCCGGGTTATGATTTCCAGGTTTGTGACGCCTTGATCACCAATTTCCATCAACCTTCTTCCACCTTGATTTTGTTGGTGGCTGCATTTACAGATGGTAATTGGCGACAAATTTATGAAGAAGCACTTAACCAAGATTACAGGTTTCTGAGTTATGGAGACAGTAGCTTGCTTTGGAGACGGTGATATCAATCACCGTTTCCAGAGCCTAACTTATTGATTCCATTTATTAAATTCTGAAAATAAGTTCTACCTACCGGGACTGTATCTTTCCCAACAGTCACTTCCCTTGGATTGATGGTATTGATTTGGTCCAGCCGGACTATATAACTTTTATGAATCCGGATGAAATCCTCAGAAGGAAGCACAGATTCAAATTCTTTTAAAATATTGCGCAAAGAATAAACATTATCATTGGTCACCAAAGTAGTGTAATTTCCATCCCCTTTCATCCAAATGATATCGGTAAATTTCACCTTAACCAAATTCCCCTTATACCTGACAAAAAGGGCGTCTTTTATCAAAAGTTTATTTTGTTGTTCCAGAGTCCCATTACCGTTGCTGTTTCCATTGGACTTTCCATTGTAAGCTTTTAAAACCTCTTTCATGACTCTTAATTTTATAATGGAAACAGTTTGATTGAGCTTTTGTTTTAAATCAGCGTACTATTATCACGGATAGGGCTGAAAAACTTAAAATCCAAATCCATAAACCCTTCTAAATCGGGCATGATTTAAAGAATTTCAAGTAAAAAGAAGCCAATAAAGGATTTAATCAAAGAAACCTGTTAAAAAAGCCTGCAAATGGTTGGCAAAACTTCAGTATGTTTTTCAATCCAAATCTGAAATTTGTTTGGAGTTGTTCCTTATCACTTGGTCCAATTCCTGGGCCAAAGGTTTTAAGTATGAAAAATATTTACGGTTTTCTTTGTCAAGCTGATCTTTATCAATCAATTCCAGCAAGCCTAAAATGGAAGACAATGGGGATCGAAGTGTAGAAGATTGATTGTACAACACCTCCCGCATAAGTTTATTTTGCTTGATAAGTTTCTCCTGGCCTATCTTTTCTTCATGGATATCCTTGCAGGAATACAGAAATCCTCTTACCTGACCTTCAAGGTCTTTCAAAGGAAAAAATTTATGATTGTACCAGATTTTTTGCCCTCCTTTATCCAAAAGGATTTCTTGATCAAAAGAAAAGCTTATCCCTTTAAAAATATCCTCTACATGCTTCAGGAAAAATTCATCCATGTCACTCATAAGAAAACCCAAAAATTTATCCCCTTTTTTGAGGCTTTTCCCAAAAACAAATTTTGTCAAAGATTGGGCTTTGTTATTGAAACCAAAAATCCTCAGGTCTTTACTAATGATAAATATATTTTCATCTGAAAAATCCAGGACTGCCTGCAGGGTGAGGTTTACCATTTTGAAATCCTCAGAAAGTTTCTGAACAACTGTAATATCTTTGAATATTAAATCTATACCAAGGGCCTTGGGATAAACATAAATCTTATAGTGCCTCCCGTTAGAAGCATTAAATTCTTCAAATACCCTTAAGGTCTTGGATTCTTTAGCCTTTTTGAACTCTAACGCATGTTTGTAAAAAGTTTGATCAGGATAGACCTGCCAAATGGTTTTCCCCATGAGTTCGCTGGGTCTTCTTTCAAAAAACTCGATAGCCTTAGAATTCAAATGTGTTATTTCCCATGCTGCATTTAATTGAACAAAAATGTCCGACTGCATGTCGATATTTTCTAAGTTCGGCACAACAGGAAGCTGGGGAAATGTATCCGATACTTTATGTCCTACAGCCAAAATTCCTGAAAAATCCCCTTCCTCATTCCTTAAAACCGAAAACTCCCATTTGATCAATAAATTCCCATGAATAAGCTCAATTTGCGTCCGATGATTTGGCCTCTCACTAACCTGAAGCAAAAAATCGTTTAAATCAAATTTGTTCCCTTTGTGAAGGGTTTCCCTGAAATTTTTCTCAAAAATATCAGCTCCATTAGGTTCAAATAACTTTAAAAATTGCTTTCCGGCAAAAAACACCTGTCCTTCAATGTCCAATACACAAACAAATAGAAGTTCTGAATTTTTCAGGTAATCAGGGACCAGAAACTCTAACTCTTTTATTCTTAACATCCTTATAAACCGGGAATATAGGGTGATATCTGCTACTTATTTAGTAGTCTGGAGAGGTAAAAATAAGAATTGATTTCAAAAAAAAATAAATTATTGAATATTTTTTTTCTTCAATATTTTATTTGTTTTGGATGCATAAAATTTAATTAAAATTTTGAATATGCTTTTTTCACATTCGTATCAGATTATTTGAATTTCAAATCTTTAATCCTATGCGAAAATCCTATCTGTCTCCGACGTGATATCCCTTAAAGTTTGATCAAAATTCGAATAATTCACTTCCTTCACCATCAAAATTAAGGTGTGGGCAAATTCTTGCTTACAGAGACACACATAAAAAAAATTGTCTTCCGAGCTGCTGTGATTTATCCTTTTCCCGTCAAATATCCTGGCAAGACTACATTTGTCATTCGATTTAACAATCAACTTATCCTGATCATTTTCACTGATCTGGATAAAGAAGGTTCCGTGAATGGATTTAATTATCATGTTCGTAAATTTTAATCATTCAATAAGGGTTAGTTTTGTATTTATCGGTCTATTTTGTTCCTAAATCTAATTGATCAAATTTAAAATAAATGTACCGGTTCTAAAATACCTTGAACATGGTATTTTTTTAAAAACTTTTTATTATTTAAACTTTAAATATTTCAATTCATTCAACAAAAAGAATAGTTTAACCAAAAAATTAATGGTTAAAGACTGTACAATTTTAGACCAAAATCAGACTAAAAAATAGTTTTATCCGTTGGATTGATTTTAACCAAACTTGAACAAAAACCATCAAAAAGTCGGTTTCAATCAACTATGGATTGTGTTAAATTAATTCTTGCTTTCTTAACCAACATTTTCACACAAATATTTCTTATTGAACTACAAGGCTTTCCAATGATTTGCTAAAAATAGTTGATTAATTGAACAGCACATTTTGTTTAATTATTCAATATTGGCTTATATTTGCATCAAGTTAGAGAGTTGGGTGAGTGGCTTAAACCAGCAGTTTGCTAAACTGTCGTACGGGTAATACCGTACCGGGGGTTCGAATCCCCCACTCTCTGCTCAAAGGTCCTTATGGGACCTTTTTCCGTTTTGGGAGGGGCAAATGATTTAGCCTTTCATTTCTTTTAAAGTTAAACTCCCGTACGGCAATATTCGATTCGCCGCGGCGAATCGAATCCCCCAAACCTGCAAAAGAAAAGCCTGATACAAAGCATTGGGCATTTTTTTTGTGACAAAAAAATTAAACAGCCACATTAAAATACCCCAAACACTATTTCAACTCAAGTTGCTGATACTTTCCATATTCAGCTCCTCTGATGGCTCGAATTCTTTGATCAATTTTTGAAGTAGTTCTGGCTCTCTATGCGCAAGGTAATTTGTTTGTCCCGGGTTATTTTTCACATTAAACAACTGAAAATCTGTACCATTACCCAATTCAATGTTAACATCATTATTAACCACTGGACATTTGTAAGGCGGAATCATGACATACTCTCCGCTCCGTAATGCAGTTCTGGTAGTCGCCTCCATTACCAGTGATTTTCTCCCATCCTCCGATTTCCCAAGAAAAACATTTGGCATATCCATACTATCATTTGTCTGAATATCACTTCCTACTAATTTTGATATTGAATTCAATAAATCCAACTGTGACACCAATGCATCTGAAACACCTGGTTGAATAGTACCTTTCCATTAGGTTATGAACGGAACCCTTGTACCTGCTTGATAAAGGCTGTATTTCCCTCCTCTAAAGTGACCAAAAGGATTGTGTTTCCCCAATTTCGCTACAGCATCATAATAACTATCCTTGAGAACAGAACCATTGTCGGAAGAAAATAGGATAAATGTTGATTGACTTAATATTTTGATGGATTTGGAATACTTGGAAAAACAATTGGGAATTAATTCTAAAACTTACTGGGCTTATAAATTGAAAGGTAAAAAATTTATAATATTGAACGACAATGCTTTAAAAAAAATGGTTTGTAACACAGACAACTTTGATTACTTTTGAAAATATTTCCGGCATAGCTTAGTCTGATATTACGTCCTGATGGAGATCGGGAAGGCCGTGAAGTCAAAGTTATCGCTCAGGGCATAAAAGATGCCAAAAATTTAAATAACTCGGGGTGTAGCGTAGCCCGGTTATCACGTCCCGATGGAGATCGGGAAGGTCGTAAGATCAAATTCATCGCTCAGGGCATAAAATATGCCGAAAATTTAAATAACTCGGGGTGTAGCGTAGCCCGGTTATCTCGTCCTGATGGAGATCGGGAAGGCCGTGAAGTCAAAGTTATCGCTCAGGGAATAAAAGATGCCAAAAATTTAAATAACTCGGGGTGTAGCGTAGCCCGGTTATCACGTCCCGATGGAGATCGGGAAGGTCGTAAGATCAAATTCATCGCTCAGGGCATAAAAGATGCCGAAAATTCAAATAACTCGGGGTGTAGCGTAGCCCGGTTATCACGTCCCGATGGAAATCGGGAAGGTCGTAAGATCAAATTCATCGCTCAGGGCATAAAAGATGCCGAAAATTCAAATAACTCGGGGTGTAGCGTAGCCCGGTTATCACGTCCCGATGGAAATCGGGAAGGTCGTAAGATCAAATTCATCGCTCAGGGCATAAAAGATGCCGAAAATTTAAATAACTCGGGGTGTAGCGTAGCCCGGTTATCACGTCCCGATGGAGATCGGGAAGGTCGTAAGATCAAATTCATCGCTCAGGGCATAAAAGATGCCGAAAATTCAAATAACTCGGGGTGTAGCGTAGCCCGGTTATCACGTCCCGATGGAGATCGGGAAGGTCGTAAGATCAAATTCATCGCTCAGGGCATAAAAGATGCCGAAAATTTAAATAACTCGGGGTGTAGCGTAGCCCGGTATCGCGCCACATTTGGGATGTGGAGGTCGTAGGTTCGAATCCTGCCACCCCGACTATTTTATATTACAAGCGCACGTGGCGAAATTGGTAGACGCACTGTCTTCAGGCGGCAGCGCCTTCGGGTGTGGAAGTTCGAATCTTCTCGTGCGCACAAAAAAGAGGTTATCAGGACCTCTTTTTTTTTAAGTTACTAAATCATCTACTTCCCTTAAGTGCCCCTTTTCCGAAACAAATCTTGATCAATTGGTAGAACAACTTAAAAATCCCTAACAGGTCTGAATCCAAAATTAGAAATACCGGAATGCTAAACAGGCAAAGTGGTAGTTTCTGATCAAGAAAACCAAAAGTAAACTGAAATGATCTTTTTAATAAAGCTGTTTTTGGCACACCTGATAGGGGATTTTTTGCTCCAACCCAAGTCATGGGTTATTCAAAAAGAGGAAAAAAAGCCTTATCCCAATGGCTCTATCTTCATATCCTGGTCCACGGACTGCTTTTTTTGGTTATACTATGGGATTTCAAATACTGGTTATTGGCACACATATCAGTTTCGGAATTGCCATCGGAGCCGGACTACTGGTACTGATTCTCATTGAATAAGCCTTGGCCGATCAATCAGTCTAAAGAACCTTGCATCTAAAATCAGGAAACTGAATCAAGAGATCCATTGGTCTTTATCACCTATTTACTTGTTCCTTTGGTTTTTTATTTTCTTGATTAATTTTTTGTAAAAATTTTCCCTCTTCTCAATAACAGGATAAATATCCCCCAACAAATAACCAAAAGGAGCCAAAGATGGGATCCTTTCAAAAGTAATTTTCAAGAGACCGGCTAGCGGAATGAAAAGTATCATTCCCGACACCCCCCAAATAAATCCTCCAATCAAAATGGCCAAAATAACCGCAAAGGCATTTACCCTCACTTTCCCCCCCACTACTACCGGGGTAATGAAGTTATTCTCCACAAACTGTATCAACCATAACATAAAAAGTGTAGCCAAAGGATAAAACATACTGTCTGTAGTCAACAACACATAAAAAACCAAGAGCAAAGAACTGAAAATCACGCCCACATAGGGTATCAGGTTCATCACTGCAATGAATACAGCAAATAAAAGGTAATACTTGATCCCCAAAAAGTAAAAGGTCACTCCGGAAATAATACTGACAATAATGGTCACTAACAACATTCCCAGCAAATAGGATTGGATTACTTTCCCGGAATCCTCAATAAAACTCAATACTTTCGGTTCACCATCTTTGGATAATTTCCTTAGAAATTCACTAAAAAAGTCCTTGTAATACAGCATTAAGAAAATAAACAAAGGCATTACCCCCAATAAAACCAAAGATCTTCCCGTTTCAAACAAAGCAACTTCCAGGTTTTTGGGATTCATTAAATCAGAAGTCAACGGAAAATCTGAATCCGGCCCTAAAAATTCCCCGACATCCTCTATATAAATGTTCATTTTTCTGTAAAATGATGCTTTTATATTGGGAATATCTTTAATCAAACCAATTACCTGATCTGTGAGAGAATAAAAAACAAATACTGCCAAGAAAGTAACGAAGATCAGTGTCAATAAAATTGCCATTGCCCTGGGAAAACCTCTTTCTTCCAGCCAATTGGAAATAGGATAAAGGGCAAAAGCAAAAAAAGCCCCCCAAACCAAAGGAATCAAAATGACCGAACCTGCCATCATGATCCAAATCACTAACACGAAAATGATTAAAGAATAGGCCGCTTTTTGTAAGTGCAATATTCGTAGGGAATCCATACTCTTTTTTGACTATTGCATTGAATATAAAGGAAGTGTTTCAAATAAAAAACAAGCCCCCTTCTTTTAAAACTTCCTCATATTTATTTGCATCAAACTTGTAAAGGAAAGGGGATTTATGAGCCACTCCTTTTTTAACTTCATCCAGTTTGATCACAATTCCGGATTTCAATATCTTTTTCTGGAAATTCCTGGGATCAATCTTTTTCCCAAGAATAGCCTCATACATACGCATCATGTCAGGCATGGTAAATTTTTCAGGCAACAAGTTGAGGCCTACCGGCTGAAAACTCAGTTCCAACCTTAAGGCATGGAGGGCCTTTTCAAGAATTTCATTATGGTCAAACAACAATTCAGGCACATCACTCAAATCCCACCAGCCACAGGACTCGGAAAGTAAATCAGGATTAGGAAAAACCTCCTCAAAATCCACTAAAGCATAATATCCTACCGATATTGGCCTTTTGTACCAAAGATCTGGATTTACCAAATGGGCAAGCTTTTTCCTAATTGACTCTCTATCGTACCTTTCGACTTTGCCAAAGGTGTAAAATTGACGCAAAAATATCTTATCCAAACCGGTCCTTTCCTTTAAGACCCGTATTGCTGCATCATCCAAAGACTCCTCTTGCTTTACCGTCCCACCTGGAAGACTGTAGTATTCAGTACCCTTCCATTTTAACAGCAACACCTTAAGAGAACTCCCATGAAACCCGAATATCACACAATCCAGGGTCAGCTGTGGAACAAGTTCAACATTCCCTTCCAAGGATTTATTTTCATCTACTTCCAACATAATTTCAAAAGTAAGCACCAATATTAACCTCTCACATAAATTTGAGCTAATAATAAGCTATTTTGAAGAAAATATTTCATGGTTGATGGCTGAATAGTATAATTGCCTTCCTCATTGTTAAAAAACATCCCCATTCAAGGGGTAATAAAGATTTCATCCCTGAAACAAATCAAAACAAATTTCTACCACTTAAAAAGAATACCTGCCACAAACACCAGCTTTAAATAAATTTGCAGATCAGCAATTTTGAACGAACAAAGTCTATGAAGAAATCACACTTACTGACATTAACTTTCGCATTTTTTGCAGGATTTTCCTTGCAAGCTCAAACCTTGGACGGCTTTGCAAAAAATTCCGCAGCCAGACAAAAAACAATAGAAAATCAGTTCAAAGAATCTGTTGATTTCAGCAGGTTCAAAATCCATCTCAGTACCATCACGGCAGATCCCCATCCAGCTGGAAGTGCAGCCAATGAAAAGGTGAAAGATTATATGGTTGAAACCATGCAAAAGGCCGGTTGGGACGTAAAAGTCTATCCTTATGATGTTTACCTGACCAAAGGCCAAGGAGAGTCTTTGATAGAACTGGTTTACCCTATCCGAAAACCTCTCAACCAACAAGAATACATTGTAGATGATAACCCGTATTCCAGACATCCTGAGCTGAAAAAAGGTTGGAACGCCTTCTCCGGTAGTGGTGATGTGACCGCTGAAGTGGTTTATGCCAATTATGGCACAAAGGCTGATTTTGAAAAATTAAAAGAACTTGACATTGACATCAAGGGAAAAATTGTTTTGGCGAGGTATGGAGCAAACTTCAGAGGATATAAAGCAAAATTTGCTGAAGAATATGGGGCGGCAGGATTGATCATATTCACAGATCCCGCAGATGCCGGCTATACAAGAGGACCTGTATACCCGGAGGGCTTCCTTTTCAATGACAATTCCATCCAAAGAGGTTCATTGCTTACAGTGGATTGGACAGGTGATGCATTGACTCCTTTTGAACCTGCACTTCCCCTTGATAGCAAAACCAAGATCAAAAGACTTGATCCCAAAGAAGTTAAAGGATTACACAAAATACCTGTCACCCCCATTTCCTATGGCTCAGCACAGGAGATTTTAGAAAAAATGAAGGGAAAACCTGTTCCTGCGGCTTGGCAGGGAGGCCTTCCATTTACATACCGCCTTGAAGGAGGCCCAGGTCTTCTGGTCAGGTTAAAAGTGGAACAAGAGAAGGGCTTAGTCCGGGCAAACAATGTTGTGGCTACCCTAAAAGGGGCTACCCATCCAGATGAATGGATCATTTTGGGTTGTCATTATGATGCTTGGTCCTTTGGATCTACAGATCCAAACTCAGGAACGGCAATGCTGTTGAGCATGACCGAAACACTTGGAAAACTGGCCGCTCAGGGAATAAGGCCTTCACGTTCTATCATGGTTGCCCATTGGGATGCTGAAGAACATGGGGTGATTGGATCCACAGAATGGGTGGAGCAATTTAGAGATGAACTGAAGGCAAAAGCAGTGGCATATATCAACTTGGATGCAGCAGTTGGTGGTCGGAATTTTGGGGCTTCAGCATCCCCTACCCTCAAAAAAATCATTATGGATGCCGCTAAGGAAGTCTTATACCCCGACTCCGAAAAAACAGTATATGAGATTTGGGCAGCAAACAGAGAAGAGCCTGCGATTGGTAACCTGGGAGGTGGTTCTGACCATATTGCCTTCTATATGCATGTGGGCATTCCTTCCATCAATGGAGGTGCCGGAGGTCCATCCTTATACCACACCAACTATGATGACATGTACTTCTATGAAAAATTTGCTGACCCCAGCTTTAAAATGGGAGGAACAGTAGAGCAGCTTATAGGTATTATTGCCATGCGTTTGGCCAATGCGGAGCTCATTCCTTACGAATTGAGCAGATATCCTAAAGACCTTGATATCCACTTTGCAAATGCTGAAAAAGAGGTAAAAGGCTACTACGGGGAATTCAAGGGATTCGACAAATCCAAAGCAGCTATTGCTTCCCTGAAAGAAAGTGCAGCGTCCTTGGAGTCCAAAATCAGTTCTTTCCTTGAATCAGGCAATCCAGATTCAAGAAGGGTAGCTTCCATCAACAAGGACCTTATGGATTTTGAAAAAAGCTTTATTGACCCCCAAGGCATGTATTTTGGAAATTGGTACAGGTCTTTGTATGCCTCGACAGATCCTTTCAGCGGTTATGCTTCCTGGGTACTTCCTGGAATCCAATACGAAATTGAATTGAAATCCAAAGACCGGTTACAGGAATGGGATGACCGCTACAGTGCCGCAATTTTGGATCTAAAAAGAAAAATGGATGAACTGAATAAAAAAATCAATTAATCAAAAAGCCCCAATTGGGGCTTTTTGATTTTTTTTCATTTTCCATCTTCTTTCTTTCCTCTGAAGAGCTCATATTTGAGCAGCCTGCAATCGATGGTCCCATTGTAGAATTCTATCCTTCTGGATGTCCTTAAACCTACCCGTTTGGCAAGGGCCATATTACCGGTAAAAATAAATCCTGTGTAGCTCGCACACTTTTGTTTAAGGAAATCTCCCATCCTTTTGTAAACATCCCCAAGGTCACCTTCCTCCCCTAACCTTTCCCCATATTCCGGATTAAAGAAGACTACCCCTCCTGCATCCTGGGGCACGGTGGTTTCTTCAAAATCACAAACTTCAAAATCTATCAAATCCTCTACCCCTGCTATACCTGCATTTTCTCTGGCAAACAAAACCGCTTGCTCACTGATATCAGAAGCAATGATCCTGAGGCCAGGTCTATCCAAAATTTTGTCCTCCATTTTTTTTCGGATTTTCTGATAGATCTCCTCACTGTATCCTTTGATATACATGAACCCATAATGGTCCCTGAATAAGCCGGGGAATCTTTGGGTCGCCATCAATGCCGCCTCAATGGCTAATGTACCTGATCCACACATGGGATTGATAAAAGGACTTTTCCTGTCCCATTCACTGGCTATTATGGTAGCAGAGGCCAAAGCTTCCAGCATAGGCGCATGGCCGGGGATTTTTCTGTAGCCGTGCTTGGCCAGCGTTTCTCCGGAAGTATTGATATATAATGTGGCTTGCTGTTCCTTCCAAAACATTTGGATTACCGCCCCATCAAGGCTTGAACCTGAATCCGGTCTTTTTCCGAATTTTTCCCTGAACCTGTCCACAATGGCATCTTTTATCCTGACATTGACGAAAAGCGGATTATTGACAGTTTCGTTTTCCACATGGGAAATGACCGAAAAGTAGGCATCAGGATCAAGATAATCTTCCCAGGGCAATGCCTTTATCCTTCTGTAAATATCATCAGCTTTGTGCAGATACAAGGTTTTTATTTCATAAAGCACATGGCTGGCTGTCCTTAAATGCAGATTTAATGAGATGCAATCATTCAAAGAAGCAAAAAGTTCAATATGGGTCCTTCCTACATATTTGGGACGAAACCCCAATTCCAGCAGTTCCTGCTCAAGATAAGGAGCGAAGCGGTCTTTACAGGTCACCGCTACTTTACCTTTTAAGTCAAAATGAATCATGCCCCAAAGGTAATCAAATGTCTGCATTTTGGGATTTAATCGGGCATTTTTAAGTCTGGATCGATAAACACCGTTTCAATCAATACCGGGCTCACTTTAAAGTAGCCCAAAGCCTCTTTATCACCCTTGACCAGCCGGATATTAGAAGTGGGATTCTGGGGCGGAGGCGAAAAAAGCCCCCCATCATTAAATAGTAAACTTACCAATTGGTTTAAATAATCAAAAGCATCCCTGTTGAGACGGAAAAGCTCCAACCTCACTCTGTCGTTGGCACGAAAGGGGAATCCGGCCAATTCAAACCCATTGTTCAGTATGGATGTCCCAAAGGTATCGTCAAAAAGCAGGTAATCATTGCGGTTATTCAGTAGGGTGTCATTTCTAACAATTCTGATCCTGTAATTATTATCCTCTGTAAAGGGAATATCCCCATACAGCGTGATGTAATAACCCTCCTCTCTAAATAACCTGCTGTCCTTGAACTCGTATCTGATACTGTCCAATCTGGGCGGTTGCAAAAGGACGCCCTCAGACTGGTATTCATTATCTTCCCATCGGACCGTCAATCTGTACCTATCCCCCTTTCTGCCACCCACATTATTCAGGGGGATATACCTATTGGCCTGCTCGGCATATCTAAAAGGTATCACTAAACCCGTATTCAGATTTTGGATAAATACGATGGCGTCTTTGATCAGTTCATTGGGTTCTTCTTCATAAAAATCCCTGGACTTACTTATCTTCACAAAATTCATCGTACCTACATCGGTCCAAACAGCCTCAATAACGGGCATGGGTTCCACAGTCCTCAGTTCCAGAAAAACTTCCTCCTGACAGGAAAATAAAAGCAGAGTAAGAAAGAAAACAAAGATTTGATTTTTCATGTCAAAATTGAAAATTATAGGTCAATGCTGGCAAGAAGGTAAACAGGTAGGTCATCACTACCCCTGGTCTTCTACTGATAATTTCCTCCCCCGATCTGGGATCAAAATTGATCTGATCATTGATGATATCTGTAAACTGATAGGAAAACGGGTTTTTCCTGCCATAAAGGTTGTAAACACTGAAGTTCCAACTCCCTCTCCATTTTCTTCCCTTATCCACATTTTTCCAGGTGATAGATGCATCCATTCTGTGATAATCAGGAAACCGGTCTGCATTTCTCTGAACCCCATACAATGGCACCCGTTGATTGTCCATTTCATAAGTACCTATCGGAAAAGTTACTGCCTGTCCGGTTGTGTAGACAAAAGTCATGTTGGCTGACCACCTCTTGGAAAATTCGTGGTTTAAAACCAAGGTGACATCATGCGGCCTGTCAAACCTGGGGTTATACCAATTGTCACCACTGATCCCCAGAATCCTCCTCCACGTTCTTGAATAGGTGTAGCCAAGCCATCCTGTGGTTTTTCCGACATTTTTTTTCAACAAAAACTCCAAACCATAAGCATAACCTTCTCCGCTGAGAATTTCCGTCTCAACATTATCGGTAAACAGGACATTTGCACCCTGTCTCAGATCGATGATATTTTGAAAATCCTTGTAATACCCTTCTAATGAAAGTTCCCAGCGATTATCCCTCAAATTTTTGAAAAAACCCAAGGAAACCTGATCCCCCCGGATGGGAGGAATATAGGTTCCTGCCGGGATCCAACGGTCAATGGGTAAACCTGCAGAACTGTTGGAAGCAACCTGAACGTACTGGAAATTTCTATTGTAAGCCGCTTTAAAAGATAAATTCTCCTGGATTAAATAACGCAATGAAAGCCTTGGCTCTAATCCTTGGTAAAACTTCATGTTTTCAAATGGTCCAAAAGGGATACTGTCCAAAACAGTAACATTTGGGCCTGGAATACTGCCTTCATAAATATAATCAACACCTCTTCCTACCTGATTGTACAATCCCCATCTGAGTCCTGCTTCTATGGCAAATTCAGTGCTCAGCTCTTTGGAAGCAGATATGAAAAAATTGTTCTGTACCCCATACCTGGGATTGGTCCCAATAGGTTCAATATTTGAACCTTCAGAAGGCCTAAGACTGATCGGGGAAAAGTGATAAAACTGGGAATGAACACCCCATTGGATTTGTGTGGATTCATTGGCCAGATAAGTCCAATGTGCCCTAAGTCCAGACTCGGATAAGACATTATCCCAGTCAAACCCTGTATCCGGATCATCAAACCCAACAGCATAGCGGTATTTGCTGTAATAGGCATTCAAATCAAAATAAGTCTTGGCGTTGATTTTTCTGGTCCAAACCAATGAGTTGACCCAATTTTCCCAGCCAAATCCAAATTGTCTGGAAAGGCCAAGGAAATCTGAACCATAGTAACTGGACAAACTAACCTTATCTCTCTCACCCAATCTAAAGGTGAATTTTCCACTTAAATCATAAAAATAAAGAGAGTTATTCCTTAAGTTCTCATTATTGGACAACCTGAGAAACATATCCGCATAAGTACGCCTGCCTGAAACCACAAAAGATGATTTATCCGAAAATAACGGACCATCCAATGTCAACCTGGAACTGATAGTACCGATGCCTCCTTCTCCTTTTATTTTTTGATAATTCCCCTCTCTCAAGGAAATATCTACTACTGAGGAAATCCTTCCTCCCAGGCTTGCGGGAATATTGCCCTTATAAAACTCAACACCTTGTAGTGCATCTGGATTAAAAACGGAGAAAAAACCGAAAAAGTGGGATGGATTGTAGACAGGAGCACCGTCGAGCTGAACGAGGTTCTGATCAGCGGATCCTCCTCTCACAAATAATCCCGTAGTCCCCTCCCCTGCTGTCTGAACACCCGGTAAAAGCTGTAAACTTCTCAATAGATCCACTTCTCCAAATAAGGCAGGGATGTTCTTGATGGTCTCAATAGGTACAACTGATTTGCCCATATCCAGTCCCCTTACATTTTGGTCAAGAGCTCTCCCGGAGACGATCACCTCTTCCAGATTAAGCTCTTCAGGTTTAAGGAAAAACCTCTGGTATTTTTCCAAGTCTTTGCCGGTAATATTCCGTACCGATTGTTCAAAACCCACAAAAGAAATCACCAACTTAGCCGGAAGAGAAATGGTCCGTATGGTGAAATTACCATCCAAATCTGTAACTACCCCCTCTTGTGGAGCAGATTCCCAATAAACATTTGCACCTGGTAGTGGCTCTTCGGAATCAATTTCTAACACCCTTCCCTTCAAATACTCCCCGACTTGGGCAAACAAGACTTGGGGAATGAATAGCATCATCAAATAAAAAAACAAAGGTAAAACCCTCATAGACTCGGTAACGTTTTGATAGAGTAACCCTGTTTGGGCATTGGCTGTTGAAAATTAGGGCAATATTTTATGAATCCTTTTCAATAGCGTCCTAAATAAAAAATGAGAGGTCTGAATTTTTGCCCAAAATGTGTATTTTGGGTTTGCACCAAAAACAAAGACCTCTCATGTGTAATATTACATTGTTTTCACAGATTATTAAAAAGATTGACCGTTCAACTTTCAAAAAACTGGTTCAAGATAAGCAGACAGATAAAGGTTGTAAAGGTTTTGATAGCTGGACACATCTAGTATCAATGCTTTTCTGTCATTTTGCAAAAAGCACATCGGTAAGAGATATATCCAATGGTCTTCGTTCAGCTACGGGGAACCTAAACCATCTTGGGATTTCAAAGGCTCCTTCCAAGTCAAGTATCAGCTATCAGAACAAGCGGAGAGATGCTGATCTTTTTAAAGACCTTTATTATTCTCTTTTGGGAAGTTTAGGACAGCAGGCATCACTCAGGCGTGTCAAACTTAAAATCAAGGTGCCAGTATATCTTTTAGATGCAACAGTCATAAGCCTTTGCCTTTCTGTCTTCGACTGGGCCACATTCCGCACTAAAAAGGGCGCTGTTAAGATGCATACCCTGTTAGATTATGATGGTAAACTTCCTGCTTATGTGAACATTACAGAAGGAAGCGTAGCGGATAATAAAGGTGCTTACAATATACCTTTGGAAAAAGGTTCTGTTATCGTCGCAGACAGGTACTACAATGACTTTCCGATGCTAAATATTTGGGACAGCAAAGGGGTATTCTTTGTCATAAGGCATAAGGACAACCTGGCTTACACCGTGATCAGCGAACGGGAACTGCCAGAAAAAATGGCACAGCATGTTCTAATTGACCAAGAAATAGAACTGACCAACCCACAGTCTAAGACTAAGTATCCTAAAAAACTCAGAAGAGTGGCAGTCTGGGACGAGAAAAACCAACAGACCATAGAAATCATCACCAACAACTTCACCTGGGCAGCACAGACAATCGGAGACCTTTATAAATCAAGGTGGGAAATTGAAGTTTTTTTCAGGGATATTAAGCAGCTACTCCACATTAAGACATTCATTGGAACTTCAAAAAACGCAGTAATGATACAGATATGGACTGCCTTGATTACAATTTTACTGTTAAAAGCAATGAAAGCATCCGCAAAATACGGATGGCATCTGTCAAATCTAGTAGCATTTATCAGATTGAATATTTTCGTCAAAATTGAATTGCAAAATTGGCTGGACAGACCTTTTGAAGATCATGACAAACCCCCAAAATATAACCCACAGGGGGTTCTTTTTCCAGATTATAAATAAATCACTTCACAATTACCTCTAAGCTAATATTCTTAGAGAAGAAAAAATTATTTAGGACAGCATTGAATCCTTTTCTTTTCACCATTATTTTATAATTTCAGGCCATGATTTGGGCATATCCTGACGTAAAACTGATTACCTGGCTGGCGGTGTTGTTTGCTTTGCTATACGCTGTCTATTTGTACAGGTTTTATAGAATCAATAAAAAGCTAAATGTCACCACCCATAGGTTAATCCTGAAACTGCTGCTTCGGATTTCCTATTTCGTACTTTTCCTTATTGCATTGGCGGGACCTTCCATTGGAACGTCACTAAAAGAAATCAAAGAAGAAGGTAGGGATATATTCATTGCCATCGACCTGTCCCAATCCATGAATGCTACGGACATAGGGCCAAACAGATTACAGAGGGTAAAATTCGAGCTTAAAAACCTGGTAAAAAGATTTGCTGGAGACCGAATAGGATTGATTATTTTCAGCTCAGAAGCCTTTATCCAATGCCCCCTAACCTTTGACCAAAATGTACTCCAGCTTCATTTGGATGGATTAAATACAGGTTTGGTACCCAATCAAGGCACAGACATAAGCGCTCCATTGGCCATGGCTCTCAGCAAATTTGAAACCGAAGAAAGCAATGGAATAAAATCAAAATCAGTCATACTTATCTCAGATGGGGAAGATTTTGCGGATAATTTCAGGGATATTACGGGCAAATTGAATGAGTCAGGGATCAAAGTATTTACTTTAGGGGTAGGAACTTCCCAAGGAAGTACTATCCCCAGAGGAAATGGTCTGATTTTTGATCCTAAAACCAACCAACCGGCCATTACCCGTTTGGAACCGGCCAACATGAAACTGATAGCTGCCCAAACTAATGGACAATATTTCGAACTTTCTGATGAGGTTCAGGAAATCAATGACCTTATCATCGCTATTGAAAGACTGGAAGGAACAGTCACCGGCTCAAGGATGATTGAGGCTTCTGCCAACAAATACTTCTATTTCTTACTGATAGGCCTATGTTTGGCGGTAATTGACATGATTCTTCCATTCAAAACCATTAACTTGTAAGCGTTAAAATAATTGGAATGATGCTATTGAGATATCTTTTTGTGCTTCTGTTTTTTATCCCAAGCTCTTGGACAGAGATAGGCAAAAAAAACAGGGCAATCAAGGAAGCCGCCAAGAGCTATGCTGGAGCAGATTATGAAAAATCAGTGGCAGACCACCTAAGGCTTTCCTCGGAATTTGGTATCACTAGCCATAATGCCAGCTTCAACTTGGCCCTAAGCTATCATTATAACGGTCAAACTGAAGAGGCCCAAAGGACCTATCAAAGCCTTCAAAGTTCGCAAGACAAACGGATTGCTTCATTTGCTGCCAATCAGAACGGAATTATCTTGGCCCAGCAAAACAAATATCAAGAAGCCCTCAGTGCTTTCAAATTTGCGCTTATTAAGGATCCATACAACGAAGAGGCTAGATATAATTATGAATTGTTGAGCCGTTGGCTGCAAGAAGATCCAGAAAGACAGCAACAACAAGAAGATCAGGGAGAAGAGCAGGATCAACAGCAAGATCAAGAGGAACAAAAAGACCAAGACCAGCAACAGCAATCTCAGGAAAAGAAAGACGGTGAAGGAGATGAAAAAACGGATGAGGATAAAGCATCAGAATCCCAAAAAAAAGAAGATAAATCTGGAGAAAAATCCCAAGAAGAAAGAGATTCCGATGAACCTTCTGAGCTTGAGTCTGATTTGAGTGACCGCGAAAAAGCCATGGAAAAACTCAGGGAAAAACTCCAGGAAATGAACCTTACGCCTGAACAGGCAGCACAAATTCTCGAAGCCATGAATGCTGCCGAATTAAGGTATATCCAGCAAAACAGGAAAAAACCAACAAAAAGACCCGACCGAGGTTTGCCTGAATGGTAGGTCTTAAAACTTTTGAATTTTAATTTCCACATAATTATAAACCCAAATGAAAGAAGTATATATCGTAGCTGCCGTAAGGACCCCTCTGGGAAGTTTTGGTGGTAAACTATCTGGTTTGACTGCTGTAGAACTCGGCAGCATTGCCATCAAGGGCGCAATGAAAAAGGCCGGTGTAGATCCTAAAGAAGTGCAAGAAGTAATGATGGGCAATGTGATTTCCGCCAATTTGGGCCAGGCTCCTGCCAGACAGGCCGCTATTGGTGCCGGGATAGGATACCATGTTCCCTGTACAACCATCAACAAAGTTTGCTCTTCGGGAATGAAGGCTGTGATGTTCGGTGCACAATCCATTATGACCGGACAAAACGATCTTGTAGTGGCCGGTGGCATGGAAAGCATGTCCAATGTACCCTATTATGTTCCAAAGGCAAGGTTTGGTTACAAATATGGAAATGCTGAATTGGTGGATGGACTGGTGAAAGATGGCCTTTTTGAGGTGTATTATAAATTCCCAATGGGTAACTGTGCTGATCATACCGCTAAAGAAATGAAAATCAGCCGTGAGGATCAGGACAATTATGCCATTCAATCCTATACCCGTGCAGCGCAAGCTTGGAAATCCGGGGCTTTTAAGGATGAAGTGGTTCCAGTTGAAATCACCGGAAGAAAAGGTGAAACCATCGTGATAGAAGAGGATGAGGAATTCAAAAACGTGGTATTTGAAAAAATCCCTTCATTGAAACCTGTGTTCGAAAAAGACGGAACAGTAACGGCAGCCAATGCCTCTACTATGAATGACGGAGCTTCAGCATTGGTACTGGCAAGCAAGGAAAAAGTTCAGGAATTGGGATTGAAGCCAATTGCCAAAATCAGGGGATTTGCAGATGCAGCCCAGGATCCTTTATGGTTTACCACAGCTCCGGCATTAGCCATTCCTAAAGCCATTAAAAATGCTGGCATCACTGAGGGAGATGTGGATTTCTATGAAATCAATGAAGCATTTTCCGCAGTGGCCATAGCCAACCAAAGACAGCTGAACCTTGACATGGACAAACTGAATGTATATGGAGGCGCTGTTTCCCTTGGACATCCACTAGGGGCTTCTGGAGCAAGAATCATTGCTACACTCAATTCAGTCCTGCATCAAAAAAATGGCAAAATCGGTGTTGCCGGTATTTGCAATGGTGGTGGTGGTGCGTCTGCCATTGTGATCGAAAAAATTTGATACAGTTCGAAATGACAATGAATAAGGTCATCTGGTTTTGTTTTTTGATAGTTGTTCTTTCGGCCCCTATGCTTAAAGCGCAGGATTTGGTAAGGACCTATTATGATGAACAGAAACAAATAATCAAGGAAGTGTACCAAACTTCCAATGGAACACCTCAGGGAGACTACCGCCTCTATTATGAGGACGGTAGTCTTGCTGTTTCAGGAAAACTCATCAATGGTAAGAAGGAGGGATTATTTGTAGATTATTTTCCTGGGACGCTCGATACTTTACGAAAGATCCACTACGTCAACAACCTACGAGAAGGTCCGACAGTTAGTTTTTTTAAGAATGGGAAGATTTCCCAAAAAGCCAATTTTTCACAAAACAAACTCGAAGGAGAAGTATTGACCTACTACGAAAACGGGAATATAAAGTCAAAAGCAGAGTTCCTCAATAACCAGCCCCATGGTTGGACTTATTCCTATGATGAAGAAGGCGCTCTTTTAGAAAAAACACCATTTTCGGCAGGTATCATTAATGGAATCAAAGAAGTGTATGATGGTGAAGGAAACCTAGTTTCTATCACCACTTATAAAATGGGAGTCTTGCACGGGATTCAGGAAAATTACTTTCCAGATGGAAAAGTCAGGGCCAGATTCCAATACAAAAATGGATACCAGCATGGTGAAACCGCTGCCTTTTACCCCAATGGACAAATAGCCCGTCAGGGTAAATACCAAAATGGAAATCCGGTGGGACAGTTCAAAAGTTTTTTTGAAAATGGAAAACTTTCTGAAACAGCCAAATATAAGAAGGGTTTACCAACAGGAGAGGTGGTTTCCTACTATGAAAATGGAACTGTGAAGGAAAAGGCAAAATACAGCAATGAAGGTTTTCTGGAAAGCATCCTGGGATTTCATGACAACGGAAAATTAGAAAGGGAAATTTATTTTAGAAGAGGAAAAGAAGAAGGTTTGGCAAAATTTTATTATCCATCCGGACAAGTTAGGGAAGTGCGCCCCTACCGCTTGGGCATGCTTCACGGGATGCAGCTTTTTTATCAAGAAGACGGTAATTTAATTTCTGAAAAAAAATATTTAGAAGGCAAGTTGGTTTCCTCCATTGACCATCAATAAAGTTTTTAAGAAGATTTAGGAAAAACAGTCAGTCAAAACAAAGTGCTTTTTCTATTTTTGTTCATCCATAGTATTTATGAGCACGGCAATCAAAGAAACCCATTTTCAATTTCCAGGACAGGTTGGCTTTTACAAGGGTAAAGTCAGAGATGTCTATATCTTCGAAGATAAATTGGCTGTAGTAGCATCAGACAGGATCTCGGCCTTTGATGTAGTACTTCCCCGTGCAATACCCCACAAAGGGCAAGTACTGAATCAAATCGCGGCCAAATTCCTGCAGGCAACAGCAGCTATTGTTCCCAATTGGGTAACCGCGGTGCCTCATCCACAGGTTACGATCGGAAAAAAATGTGAACCTTTCAAAGTTGAAATGGTCATAAGGGGTTATCTTGCCGGGCATGCTGCAAGGGAATATAAAGCTGGAAAAAGAACACTTTGTGGTGTTCCTCTTCCGGAAGGTCTAAAGGAAAATGACAAACTGCCTCATCCTATCATTACACCGACGACAAAAGCCTCGGAAGGACATGACGAAGATATTTCCAAAGAGGATATTTTAGCAAAAGGAATAGTCAGTCCGGAAGATTATGCCATTCTGGAAAAATACACCCATGCGCTCTATGAAAAGGGGAGTAAAATGGCCTTAGAAAAAGGGCTGATCCTGGTGGATACGAAATATGAATTTGGAAAATTCGGAAATGAAATCTTGTTGATAGATGAAATACACACTCCTGATTCTTCAAGATACTTCTATGCCGAAGGATATGAAGCACTTCAGGCAGCAGGACTTCCTCAAAAACAGCTTTCTAAGGAATTTGTACGTCAATGGCTCATCCAAAATGGATTCCAGGGAAAAGAAGGTCAAACTGTACCTGATATGCCGGATGAATTTGTCAATGAAATCTCCGAAAGATACATTGAGTTGTACGAAAAAATTACCGGAGAAAAATTTGTGAAGGCAGAAATCGTTGATTTGGAAAAAAGTATCGAAACTGCCATTTTAAACCATATTTAAGAAACTAAACTATTATGAAATATACCGTTGATAAAAAAGAGCAATATGTAATCTTTACTCCCATGGAGGAAAAACTGGATTCCGCATTGTCTCCTAAACTTAAATCTGAACTTTTGACTGTTCATGCAGAAGGATATGATAACCTCATCATAGACATGAGCCATGTAAAGTATGCTGACTCCAGTGGCCTGAGTGCGCTATTGGTTGGTAATAGGGAATTCAGCCGTAATGGAGGTATTTTTATTGTAGCTGCACTTCAGGACCATGTCATGAAGCTCATTAAGATTTCCATGTTGGATAAGGTTTTTCATATTGTGGAAACATTGGAAGAAGCCGCTGAGGCCATATTCATGCATGAAATCGATTCAGATAGCGAAGAAGAAGAAGAAGAAGAAGAAGAAGAAGAAGATTGAGATTGGATTTTCAGGTTACCGTATTAGGGTCAAACTCCGCTATTCCATCACATGGGAGGAATCAAACCTCCCAATTGGTGAATATTGCCAATAACTTTTTATTAATAGATTGTGGTGAAGGCACCCAGATACAGCTTAGAAAATTCAAACTCAAATTTTCCAAAATTGATTTTATCTTCATTTCCCATCTCCATGGAGATCATTACTTCGGTTTGATGGGGTTGATCTCCAGTTTTCACCTCAATAAAAGGCGTAAATTACTTACTATTTTCGGCCCAAATGGCCTGGATGAAATTATCACCGTACAGTTGCGCCATTCCAATACCCGATTGAATTTTCCGCTAAGGTTTGTCCCGACCAATCCTGAAAACAAAGCATTGATCCTCGAAGAAAAAGATTTCAAAGTTTTTAGCTTTCCACTCAAACATCGGATACCCTGTACAGGTTTTCTCATCCAGGAAAAACATGGACTTAGAAATCTCATTAAAGAGAAATTGATGGAAAGCAAACTTCCAATCGAAGCAATACGCCATCTAAGAGAAGGAAAAGATTTTACGGATGAAGAGGGTAATGTTCTTTATGCTGTTGAAGACTATGCATACCCCAAAAGGAAAATAAGAACTTATGCCTTCTGCTCGGATACAATATATGACCCCCAAATTATACCCTATATTGCTGGGGCAGATTTACTTTATCATGAAGCCACCTTTGGAAATGATGAAGAGCACCGAGCGGCGGAGACTTTCCACAGTACTGCGGCACAGGCCGGAAAAATTGCCAAAGAAGCAGGTGTGAGCAGGTTGCTGCTGGGCCACTACTCCACGCGCTATCTTGATCTCAGCCCAATTTTGGACCAGGCTAAAGCTGAATTTCCTGAATCCTACCTGAGTGAGGAAGGTATCACATACAGCATCGATTGATCCTTCCCTTTTAAAAATAATCACATGGAAAACACAATTCAAGAGAAGGAATTTCAGTCAAAAAAAACGAATCTTTTCATAATTCTTAGTGGTATTTTTCTGACCAACGCTATCCTTGCCGAAATTATCGGGGTGAAAATTTTTTCCGGTGAACTGACCTTGGGATGGGAACCAGCAGGGTGGACCATCTTTGGGGATTATATTTTGGACTTTAACCTTACGGCCGGGGCAGTAATATGGCCGGTGGTATTTGTGACTACAGACATCATCAATGAATATTACGGAAAAAAAGGCGTTAGAAAAATCAGCTTTGTAACCGCATTTTTCATCGCTTATATCTTCTTTGTGATAGCTGGGGTAACGCAACTCCCTCCAGCTCCTTTTTGGTTGGATGTCAATAGTCCTGATGCAGAAGGGAATCCTTTCAATATCAATTACGCCTTCAATGTGATTTTCAGGCAAGGACTGGGCATTATACTTGGTTCTTTGACCGCTTTCTTACTGGGTCAATTGATTGACGTGTATGTTTTTCAAAAACTCAGGAAAATCACAGGGCCTAAAATGATCTGGCTCAGGGCTACCGGTTCGACGCTAGTATCCCAGTTCATTGACTCTTTTGTAGTATTGGGAATCGCATTTTATGTGTTCGGCAATTGGTCCTGGGCCCAGGTAGCTTCAGTAGGGATCATCAACTATATCTACAAATTCTCAGTAGCTATTTTGCTGACACCTTTATTGTATGTAGGACATTACCTCATTGACCAATATTTAGGCAAAGAGATAGCAGAAAAGATGACTAAAGAAGCTTCTTCAGACACCTCATTCCTTTAAGTTTGTCTTTTTAAAGAGGTCTGATTACCTTCCAAGAATATTCGGACCTTTCACCTATGCAAGAGGCATTAGATACAAGCAAACTCAATTTCAACCAGGATTCTCTTCTCATCCTGAATATATCTTTGGCCATCATCATGTTTGGTGTGGCCTTAGACCTGAAAGTGTCTGATTTCAGATATGTGGCGAAAAATCCCAAGTCCTTTACAGCAGGATTACTTTCGCAGTTTTTGTTTTTACCTGCCCTGACGCTGGTATTGGTCTATATCCTGCATCCTCCTCCCTCTGTGGCATTGGGAATGATGTTGGTAGCGGCTTGTCCTGGCGGCAATATTTCCAATTTCATGACCCATCTGGCAAAAGGAAATACGGCGCTTTCTGTGTCTCTTACGGCTTTTTCCACTGCCTTTTCAGTCGTACTTACGCCGCTCAATTTTGGATTTTGGTCTAAGCTATATGCTCCAACTGCTTCATTGCTGAGGGAGATTTCATTATCCTATTTCGATGTTTTTCAAACTGTCGCCCTTATTTTGGGCATCCCCCTGGTGCTGGGCATGTATATCAATATCCAATATCCTGATTGGTCAACAAAAGCCACAAAAATCTTAAAACCCCTGAGCATGTTAATTTTCGCTGGATTTGTGGTCATAGCTTTTATCGGTAATTACGACCTCTTTATCCGGTTCATCGCTTTGATTTTTGTATGGGTTTTGGCCCATAATTTTCTGGCCCTTGCAGGAGGATTCCTTACCGCCAAAAGTTTTGGATTGTCCATCAAAGACACCAAAACTTTGACCATAGAAACAGGCATACAGAACTCAGGATTGGCTTTGGTACTTATTTTCACTTATTTTGGAGGCCTGGGGGGAATGGCCATTATTGCTGCCTGGTGGGGAATCTGGCATATTATCTCCGGAATGACGGTAGCGACTATCTGGAAAACTTACCAAAACCGAAGGACTTTATCTGTCAGCGGTTGAATTTGGCAAAAGAAAAAACAATCATGAAAAATGCCTTCAATGCCCTGCTTAGAAAGGGAGTATGGTTAGCACTACATCTTTATTTCAAAAAAATTGCTGTCTATGGGAAGGAAAACCTGCCCAAGGGAAAAGCTGTACTGATAGTAGCCAACCATCAAAATGCATTGATTGACCCTATTTTGATTGCGACCCACACCCAACTTAAGCCCCACTTTTTGACACGCGCCTCTGCTTTTAAAAATCCCATAGCGGCCAAGTTATTGGACTTTATCCGCATGATCCCTATCTACCGGGTTAGGGATGGCATTGACAACATGGCCAAGAATCAGGAAACATTTGAGAAAAGTGTAAAAATACTCTCGAATAAAGGATCCCTGTTGATTTTTGGGGAAGGTAATCACGACATGCACCGCAGTCTACGCCCCCTGAAAAAAGGATTTGCAAGGATTGCTTTTCAGACTATTGATGAAAATCCTGACCTTGAACTGCTGATCCTTCCTATTGGCATCAATTACAGTAACCACAAAAAATCAGGAAGTCAGGTAAGCATTTACATTGGAGAAGCTTTTCCTGCCAATGATTTTTATCCAAAAAACTATGAAGGCATCATTAAAGAGACCACAGATAGGCTAGGCCCATTGGTGACCCATGTACCTAGAGAAAATTACAGCCAATGGCTGGCTCTTCTCGGCAAAAACAGAATAGATATTACAGACCCTGAATCGGTCAAAAAATTCATAGAAAATCAAAAATTAAGTCAGGAAACAGAACCTGCTTTCAGTCCCTATTTCACCAATAAAGTGATGAAGGTGTTCCATTTCCCTGTTTATTGGATCTGGCTTTGGATCAAAGGGAAAATCAAGGACCCCACCTTCACCGCTACTTTCAAATTCGTCATTGGTTTAGTCTTTGTGCCCCTGTGGTACCTATTTATTTTTACAGGATTTCCAAGCTTAGGCTGGGGTTCATGGGCATTACCATGGGCTTTCCTTGGAATCCTATACCTCCTTAGCAATACAAACGGACAGGCTTGAACAGACGGCCTTTTGGAAAAACAATCCTTCAAAAGCTTCTGCAAATTTTCTATCTTTGGCATCGCGAATTATAAACCCAAAAAATATAACACATGGAACAGGATTTTCTTCCCATCAATGGGACAGACTATGTAGAACTGTATGTTGGTAATGCCAAACAGTCCGCACTGTACTACCAATATGCCTTCGGATACGAATTGGTCGCTTATGCTGGCCCTGAAACAGGGGTAAGGGATAGGGCTTCCTATGTATTAAAGCAGGATAAAATCAGGTTGGTCCTTACCACTCCCCTTCATGAAAACCACCCAATTGCTGAACATATCAAAAAACATGGTGATGGGGTCAAGGTTTTAGCGCTTTGGGTAGATGATGCAGAAAAATCCTGGAAAGAAACAACATCAAGAGGGGCCGTTTCTTACGAAGAACCTAAAACCTTGACGGATGAATACGGTGAAGTGAAAGTAGCATCCATCAGAACTTACGGAGAGACCATACATACCTTTGTGGAAAGGAAAAATTATTCAGGGGTATTCCTTCCGGGCTTCAAAGAAAGAAAAAGTGAATACAAGTCCACTCCTATCGGATTGAAATATATCGACCATTGTGTAGGAAACGTTGGTTGGGGAGAAATGAACAAATGGGTAGAATTCTATGAAAAAGTCATGGGTTTTAACCTTTTGATCACCTTTGATGACAAAGACATTTCCACAGAATATTCCGCATTGATGTCCAAGGTGGTTTCCAATGGCAACGGGTATATCAAATTCCCGATCAATGAACCGGCTGAGGGAAAGAAAAAATCCCAGATCGAAGAATACCTTGATTTTTACAATGGTCCGGGTGTCCAGCATATGGCCATTGCCACAGATGATATCATCCATACCGTTTCGGAATTGAGAAAAAGAGGCGTTGAATTCCTGGAAGTACCGGCTGTCTATTATGATGACCTGTTTGAAAGAGTAGGAAAAATAGATGAGGACCTTCAGCCCCTCAAAGACCTGAATATCTTGGTGGACAGAGATGAAGAAGGGTATCTGCTGCAGATTTTCACCAAGCCTGTTCAAGACCGACCTACCCTATTCTATGAAATCATCCAAAGAAAAGGTGCCAGGTCCTTCGGTAAAGGCAACTTCAAAGCACTGTTTGAAGCCATAGAAAGAGAACAGGAACTGAGAGGTAATTTATAATTCCCATCTTTTTTGTTAAATCCGGCTTTTCTTAATGCTTGAACCCATTAAGAAAAGCCGGATTTTTTTGCCTGTATTTTTCACTTTTAAAAAATTGGTATGATTTGGATCCACCAAAACCTCGATGATGAATTGGGATTTGTCAGGGTGAAAGTAAGCAAGGGTTAAGACCATTTGATTTTTATCTCCTTTCAATTTTGTGCTGAAATCCCATCTTTCTTTGGTGATTTTTTGGCTAAATCTTTATCTTGGAATCTCATTTAAACTTTTTACAAAAAATGACAACAGTAGATCCAACCATTATAGCCAAAGCACAGAGTTGGCTGAACAGCAACATTGATTCAAAAAGCAAAAAAGAAATACAGGCATTATTGGATGCTCCTGACAAAACAGAACTGATTGATTCCTTTTACCGGGATTTGGAATTTGGAACAGGAGGTCTTAGGGGGGTGATGGGTGTTGGTTCCAATAGAATGAATGTCTATACGGTAGCCATGGCTACCCAGGGTTTAGCCAACTATCTTCTGGAATGCTTCCCTAATCAGGAAATTAAGGTAGCCATTACCCATGACTGTAGGATCAACAATACCCTTTTTGCGGACACTACGGCGAATGTCTTTACTGCCAATGGCATAAAAGTCAAATATTTCCGAGAATTACGACCCACTCCTATGCTTTCATTTGCCATCAGGTATTTTGGTTGTCAGAGTGGAGTAATGGTAACCGCTTCCCACAATCCCAAAGAGTACAATGGTTACAAAGCCTATTGGAACGACGGAGGCCAAGTGGTGGCCCCACATGATAAAAATATCATTGCTGAAGTGCAAAAAATAACTTCACTGGATGATGTCAAATGGGACAAGAATGACAGCCTAATTGAATACATCGAATCTGACTTTGATCAGATTTACCTGAATGAGGTCAAAAAACTCAGCCTTTCCCCGTTGGAAATCAGCCTGCAAAAAGACATGCCGATAGTCTTCTCCCCTATTCATGGCGCATCCGGCAAAATGGTGCCTGCTGCCTTGAAGGCTTTTGGATTTGAAAATATCCATGTGGTCAAGGAACAAGCTGAGCCGGATGGCAACTTCCCAACTGTCATTTACCCCAATCCAGAAGAAGCAGAAGCCCTGACGATGGCATTGGACCTGGGCAAAAAAGTCAAAGCAGAATTGGTGCTGGCATGCGATCCGGATGGTGACCGCTATGCTGCCTGTGTGCCAGATGGAAAAGGAGGCTTTGAACTGCTGAATGGAAACCAAACCGGAGCTTTATTGACCTATTATCTCCTCAACAAATGGAGAGAACATGGAAAGCTCACCGGTAATGAATTTATGGTCAATACCATAGTGACTACCGAATTGATCGACGAAATCTGTAAAGGATTTGGCGTAACCTGCTATTCTGTTTTGACAGGTTTCAAAAACATTGCAGAGGTAATCCGGAACCTCGAAGGCAAAAAGCAATTTATTGGTGGTGGTGAAGAGAGTTATGGTTATTTGGTAGGAGATTTTGTTAGGGACAAGGACGGGGTGTCCGCCTGTGCCATGGTAGCAGAGATCACTGCCTATTATAGAACCAAAGGCATGAGCATTCAAGATGTGCTGGCCGAGATCTATATGCAATTTGGATTTTACAAGGAATCTCTGATTTCTGTAACCAAAAAAGGGAAAGATGGCGCAGAACAGATCCAAAAGCTGATGGCTGATTTCAGGACCAACCGTCCTAAAGAAATGAATGGCCTCAAAGTGGTAAAAATCGTAGATGTGAAAGAAAGCAAAGTCTATGACATAGCTAACGGGACAGAGTCGGAATTAAAAATGGATAAATCCAATGTCATCCAGTTCTACCTGGAAGATGGCAGCAAGATATCCGCAAGGCCTTCCGGTACCGAACCAAAAATAAAATACTATTTCTCTGTCCATGAAACACTTCCCAACAGGGAAGCCTATGATGCGGTCTCTGCCTCTTTGGACAAGAAACTTGAAGGCTTGAAAAAATACTTCCAGTAGAATTTTATTGAAATTGACAGTTTGGGCACAGTGGATTTGGCTAATATCCAAATCCACTGTGCTTAACTTTTTTTAAATGGCAGACATTTCATAATAATTTAATTTTTCGATTATTTTTGGCCTATTCTTATAAACATCCGGCATAAAGATTTCGTCTTGATAACTGCTGATTAATACCTACCAAAATGAAAGCTTTAAGAAATACCCTGGCTTTGTTGCTTATTTTCATGGTCTTCTCCTCTTGCCAAAAGGACGATAGACCGGATTTCTACTACCGCTTTAAGTTCAATGGTGTTCAAAAAAATTTCAAGGCTACCAGCGAGGCTGACATAACCTTTGTTGAGACCAATATGGGATTCAACTTTGCTACTTTTACGATGGTTTCTGAAAGAAATACCAAAAGAAATTCCTTGGTAATCGGCTTAAGGTATACCGGGGAACTCCAAAGATCTTACGAGATGCAAACTCCAATTCTGGTAAACGGAATTTTGGCGCCCACCTTGACCTTCGTTTATTATGATGAAAATGGCAAAGAATACCTAGGCACCCTTTTGCAAAGTCAACATTTGGGTGCCAGGGATGATGGGAGGCTTACTTTTACCCAAATAACCGCAGAGGGAAGCTATGGGACTTTTGAAGCCATTGTTTTTGACCCCAGAGAGCCTACCAGTGAGTTATCGGCCAGAAGGCAGTTTATTATTTCGGATGGTGAATTTTTCCTTCCCAATGTGTCATCCATCAGAACAGAATAAAATTTAAAAGAAATGGAAAGGCTAACCCGGTAAAGGTTAGCTTTTTTTATGAAGATACCCTACCTACGTGGACCAATGCATCTCCTGCATTGACCACCGGATTGTTGTTCAGTCCGATGACGTGACCATTGTGTATGGCTTTCACCGGGATTTTTACCTGCCCATAGGGATCTGAAATTTTTGCCAGTATCTGTCCCTTTTTTATTTCATCCCCTAACCTAACGGAAGAGGAAAAAATCCCGGAAACTTTTGCCCTAACCCAAGAACTTTCTTCGATTAAAATACCGTGTTTTTGCTCAAACTCCTGGTCTATCATTCCCAAATAAGCCAACATCCTTCTGGTTCCTAATACCGCCTCTTCCACCGCATAATCATCCAAACGCATGGATTCCCCACCCTCATATACCAGGATATGTTTCCTTTTCTTGAAGGCTTCCTTCCTAAATGATTTATCAATATGAGGGGAATTGATGATAAAATTGGCGCCAAAAGCTTTGGCAAGCTCAAGCCCCTTTTTGTCCTTATAGTCAACCCTGATTTGTGGATAGTTGGAAAGCATTCTTCCTCCGGTATGGAAATCAAGACCATAATCCACCATAGGAATCACATCATTCATCAGGATATAGGCAATCTGGGAAGCCAATGATCCTTTTTTACTTCCCGGAAAACTCCTGTTCAAGTCTCTTCCATCAGGAAACGTCCTCGAATTGCTCAAAAAACCATAAATATTGACCAAAGGAATAAATATGATGGTACCTTTGACAGGGTGGATTACTTCCTCATCCAGCATCTTCCTTACAGCCACTATCCCATTGATTTCGTCACCATGAACACCACCTGAGATCAAGACAACAGGACCATCTTCCTTTGCCCTTTTGATATAGACAGGTAAATCAATCAAAGTATGCGTAGGCAGCCTAGCAATGGCAATATCAATATTGATGGACTGTCCGGGACGTATTCTCACCCCATTAATTACCAATTCCTTCATACAGTTTATTTAGATACCCTAACCATTAATCTTTCAATTTGAACAAAATCTTACTTAATTCGCATGACTAATTTGCCTATGAATATACAAGAAAACATCTCACTTCTTCCATTCAATACTTTTGGCATTGACAAAAAAGCAAGATTTTTTGTTCAGGCAAAAACAGAAGAAGATGTAAAAGCTGCCCTTCTCAAATCAAAAGAACTGAAAATTCCTGTGTTTGTTCTTGGCGGTGGAAGCAATATCCTGCTTACCAAAGATATTGATGCCTTGGTGATCAAAATTGAAATCCAAGGAATACAGGTATTGAAAGATAATGAGGACGAAATACTCGTAGAAGTTGGCGCAGGGGAAAACTGGCATCAGTTTGTCATGTTCTGTATCGAAAACAACTGGGCCGGGGTGGAAAACCTTTCTTTGATCCCGGGCACTGTTGGTGCCTCCCCTATGCAAAACATAGGTGCTTATGGGGTGGAAATCAAAGAAGTATTCCACCACCTGAAAGCTATCAACAGACAAACTTTGGAAGAAGAAATCTTTGATTGGGAGGCCTGTAAATTTGGATACCGGGAAAGTGTCTTTAAAAATGAATTGAAAGACCAGTTTATTATTGTGAGGGTAATTTTCCGATTGAGAAAAAAACCGGTTCTACATGTTGCATATGGTGCCATCAAGCAAACCTTGGAAGAAATGGGCATATCAAATCCAGGCATCAAAAATATCAGCGATGCGGTTATTCAAATCAGGCAAAGCAAACTTCCAGATCCCAAGCAGATTGGCAATGCTGGCAGCTTTTTTAAAAACCCCACTATCCCTAAGGAACAATTTGAAGCATTAAAAGCAGAATTTCCAGAAATACCTTCTTTTCCAATGGAAGAAGGCGTTAAGGTACCTGCTGCTTGGCTGATTGAAAAGGCCGGCTGGAAGGGAAAAACTTTCGGAAAGATAGGGGTACACAAATTCCAGCCTTTGGTATTGGTGAATTATGGAGGAGCTGATGGAACAGAAATTCAGGACCTAAGCAGGAAAATTCAAGAATCAGTGCAGCACAAATTTGGAATCTTGCTGCAACCCGAGGTGAATTTTATTTAAAAACTTTAAAAGCTTTTCAGTTCCTGGGTCAAATTAAGGGATCTTCAAACTGGATTTCTTTGCCGTACTTTACAACCTCCACACCAAACTTCTCCAAAAATGCGATTCCTTCATCGTATGGTAGCCCTTTATATTCCGCATAAGAATACATATAGATCACTTTAACGATTCCGATAGAGAAAATAATCCTGGCACAGGCAAGGCAGGGGGCCAATGTTACATATAAGGTGGATCCGTCTACAGAAGTGTTGTTTTTCACTGCATAAAGAATCGCATTTTGCTCTGCATGGATGGCCAAAGTACAACTGCCTTTGCTATCCCTAGCACATCCTGTATCGGGGAATTCCTCATCACAGTTATGCGTTCCGGCAGGAGGCCCATTGTATCCAATCGAAATGATCCTTGTGTCTTTGGTCAGCACTGCCCCTACATGTTTTTTGATGCAATGTGATCTTTTGGCCAAATTGACCGCCAATTCCATAAAAATATCATCAAAATTCGGTCTGCTCATGAATATATTTCTGCTAAGATTTGTTTTTAAAGAACCTAAAGTCAAAAGTAATTAAACTGACCCATTATTAGGAAAGAAAGGGAACAAATTAGCAAATTTGCCCTGTGAACGAAAATAATATCGGAAATAAGACAAACCTTTAAACTTCAGAACAAGTACGGCTTATGGAAAAAGAGAATTTAAGTGAAAACGAATTGATTGTCAGAGATTATCTGGCGCGTCAAAGAACCTACTTAGCCAACGACAGAACGCTTTTATCTTACATCAGAACTTCCCTTTATTTTTTGGTCAGCGGTACCGCTTTGATGGAAGTGAATGCTTTGGAACACGTTAGAGACCTAGGTTATCTTGCTTTTGGATTGAGCCTTGGAATGTTGTTATTAGGAGTATTTAATTTTTACAAAGTAAAAAGAAGACTGAAAAAACATTATTACCGGGAAATGTGACCTCCTGCATTTAATCCATAAAAACCTCCCTATACCACGACTTTAAGCATTGAAGTCAAAAAAATGATACCAAATGATCTACAAATGGAAGGGGATAAGCAAAGCAACGGAAGTAATATGCATATAGTAAGTAAAAAAAAAGCGTTTTTTTATCCTATGAATCGGATTTGAGTTAATTTAGGTATCCAATCATTTAATTACATTTTGAGATTAGCAGCAGTTGACATCGGTTCAAACGCCATCAGGCTTCAGATTACCACGGTAACCACCTATGAAGGAACCACCAATTTCAAGAAACTGGAATACCTCAGGTTTCCCTTACGCTTGGGACTAGACGTTTTTCATAACAAGAAGATTTCTGACAAGAACAAAAGAAAATTCATCAAGTTGATGAAAGCTTTTAAACTTTTGATTGACCTGTATGAAGTAGATGACTATATGGTCTGCGCTACATCTGCCATGCGGGAGTCGGAAAATGGAAAGGAAATCGTGGAAGAAGTTAAGGAAGATATCGGACTGAAAATCCAGATCATTGATGGTAACCTGGAAGCAGAGTTGATCAATCTGGCCCTTTGGTCCTATATTGATGACAAATCCTACCTCCACATAGATGTAGGAGGAGGAAGTACCGAATTGAACATCTACTCGAAAAAAACCAAAATCGCTTCCAAATCCTTCAAAATTGGTTCTGTCCGGGCATTGGAAGATAATATTCCGCTTTCTGTTTGGAAAAGCATGAACCGCTTTATTGAAGAACACATAGGGAAAAAAGAAAAAATCACCTGTATAGGAACAGGGGGAAACATCAGCAAAATTTTCGAACTCAGCAATCCTCCTAAAAACAAGACTTTTATCCAAATTGACAAAATCAAGGAAATCCAGCAATACCTCGAATCCTTTACTTATGAAGAAAGGATCAACAAACTGAACCTCAATCCTGACAGGGCTGACGTCATTATCCCGGCCGCCAAAATTTATCTCGCTGCCATGACTGCAGCCAATTCGAAAAAAATGATTGTGCCTGATGTAGGGCTCAAAGACGGTTTAATGCAAGTCCTGTATAAGAAAAACAGAAACAAGAAACACACTTCTTCGCATTGAGCTACTTTATTCTTTTAAACTAAAACACCAACAGTCACTGCGAATGAAATTTGTTTTTATAATTCCAGATGGAAAGAAAGCAGATAAAAAATCCCACAAAGCCACTTGTCTTACACCGCCCAAAATGCATTCAGGGTTATAGAGACGAATCTGGCTTTGTAGGAACCTATACTCAGAAATCAGGCTTACTTCATATCAATTTTACCTTCATGACCTCTTCTACGGTCACGTTGAAAAACTCCTTGTGGACATTGAATTCCTCTTCATCTGCCTGAGGCAATTTTGGAACATAGGTCCCATCCTCAAGCATTCTGTAAGCGTTTACATTGTCTTTTAGATTGTAAGCCAGGATATTCATCAGCTGTTTCTCCAGCAGGGGATCTTCAACCCTGAAAAGAGATTCCAGCCTTTTATCAAAGCTCCTTACCATCATATCTGCTGAACCTGCGTAGGTCCTTGTATCTCCATTGTTATGGAAATGGTAAATCCTGGAATGCTCAAGAAAATCACCTACAATCGAAATGACCTCAATATTTTCGCTGAGACCTCTTCTTCCTGGTCTCAAACAACATATCCCCCGAATGATCAACTTAATAGGAACCCCGGATTGAGATGCCCTGTATAGCGCATAGATGATCTCGGAATCTTCCAATGAATTGACCTTGATAAATATCCCTGCCGGAAGTCCTTTTCTGGCATTTTCAGCCTCCTGCTCAATGAATTCTATCAATTGGTTTCTCATGTCCCTTGGAGCAGTAATCAGATTCTGGTACACGGTAGGCATGGAATGTCCCGTAATTACATTGAAGAATTCTGAAACATCATTGGCAAGCACTTCATTGGTGGTCAATAATCCAATATCGGTGTACAGCCTTGCCGTATCTTCATTATAATTACCTGAACCCAAATGAACAAAACGGGTCACTATATTGTCGTCCTTCTTAACGATTAGAAGGAGTTTGGTGTGGGTCTTTAGGTTACTTATACCGTAAATGACAAAACATCCTGCTTTTTGCAGTTTTTTGGCTTCACGGATATTGTTTTCTTCATCAAACCTCGCCTTAACTTCAAACAGTACGGATACGTGTTTTCCGTTCTCAGCCGCCCTCAATAATGCCTTCGTTATCCTTGAATCTTTGGCCAGCCTGTAAATGGTCATTTTAATGGCCATCACATTTGGATCCTCAGCTGCCTTTTCTATCAGGTCCAAGATCGGGTCAATATTATTATAGGGATGGTGCAACAGGATATCCCTACTCTTAAGTACCTGAAAAATATCATCAGCACCGTCTTCCGGATACGAGATCGGAGGAACAGGTGCAGGCATTTGTGGAATCTTATCTTTGAATCTCTTATTACCTATTACCTGCCAAAGCCCTGTGAAATCCAACATACTGGCCCTTTCAACTTTGAAAATGCTGTCATCCTTGATGTTCCAGCGCTCCTTGAGCAAGCTGACCATCCACTTGGAATAACCCTCTTCAATTTCAATACGGACCACCCTACCGGTCTTTCGCTCGTTCAGTTTACGCTTCACTTCTTCCAGGAAGTTAGCATCCATATCCTCACTTTCCTCCAAAGTGAAATCCCCGTTACGGGTAATCCTGAACAGGTTGATAGATTCTATATCCACATTTCGGAAAAGAGAAACAATATTTTCCCGGATGACTTCCTCAATAGGAATATAAACGACCATGTCCTCCCTTTCAATCTCAAAGAAACGGGGGATATTGGCAGGAATCTGTACAAATGACAGCTTTCTGTTTTCTTTCTTGTCCCCAGGGGCTAAGGTCACCACTCCAAAAATCAGCAGCTTATTCATCAAAAGAGGAAAAGTCCGGTAACCGTCAAAGACCATAGGAGTAAGCATAGGATACACTGCTTTATTGAAATAGGATTTGATATATTCCCTTTCTTCAGGTTCCAGGTTTCTGACATTGCTCAAAATGAATCCACTTTCGGACATTTTGGGCAGTAAATTTTTCAGAAAATGCTCCTGTTGTCTTTTATGGAATTGCTGGCATTCCAACATCAGTTTCATTTTGAAAGGCTCCTCCCTTAAGCCAGAGTAATCTACCCTTTCTTTTTCATAATCAAGGTAATTGTACAGAGAACCCACCCTGATCATGAAGAATTCATCCAAATTGGAAGCTGTAATGGCCAAAAACTTCAATTTTTCAAAAATTGACCTGCGCTCTTTTTTGGACTGGTCCAACACCCTTTCATTGAATTTCAACCAGCTCAAGTCCCTGCTGACCAGGTCACTGCTTTCAATGATACTATCAAATCTGTCTGTTGTCGCTACTCTCATAAGCCTTCCTGATTAGTGCAAATCTAACAATCTATCGGCATGATTTATCATACGTAAGTTTAACAATTTATTATAAAAAAAGGGGCACTCGGCCCCTTTTTCCATGATCGGTGAAGTATCAAGTGTCAATCTTGGCATACTTCGCATTCCTTTCGATGAATTCCCTTCTTGGGGCTACCTCATCCCCCATCAACATGGAAAACAGGTGATCGGCTTCCGCCGCAGATTCAATGGTTACCTGCTTCAGGGTCCTGGTATTAGGATCCATAGTAGTACTCCACAATTGTTCAGGGTTCATTTCTCCCAAACCTTTATATCTCTGAATATTGACTGATTCTTCCTTCCCTTCACCTGCCATTTCTTTGATCAGTCGCTTTCTTTCTTCCTCTGTCCAACAATATCTTTCATCCTTGCCTTTTTTGAGTAGGTACAAAGGCGGCTGCGCGATATAAACATACCCCTTTTCAATCAAGGTCTTCATATAGCGGAAGAATAAAGTCAGGATCAAAGTCCTGATATGGGAACCATCAATATCGGCATCCGTCATGATGATGATTTTATGGTACCTCAAATTGGAGAGGTCAAGTTCTTTTTCGTCATTGACAGTTCCAAACTTTACCCCAAGCGCAGTCAAAATATTTTTGATCTCATCATTGTCGTAGATCTTGTGCTCATGCGCCTTTTCCACATTGAGGATCTTACCCTTCAAAGGCAAAATTGCCTGGAAATCCCTGTCCCTACCCTGTTTGGCAGACCCCCCCGCAGAATCTCCCTCTACCAGGTAAAGTTCGCAAAGCGCAGGATCGGAATTGGCACAATCAGCCAATTTTCCGGGAAGGCCACCTCCTCCAAGGACATTTTTCCTCTGAACCATTTCCCTGGCCTTTCTTGCTGCATGCCTGGCCTGAGCGGCAAGGACAACTTTGCCCACAATAATCTTGGCTTCTTTAGGATGCTCTTCTAACCAAGTTTGCAGTACCTCGGATACTGCACTGTTTACGGCTCCCTGTACATCTGAGTTGCCCAGCTTGGTTTTGGTCTGTCCTTCAAATTGAGGTTCGGCAACTTTAACTGAAATAACAGCCGTCAAACCTTCCCTGAAGTCATCCCCTGAAATGTCAATTTTCAGCTTATCCAGCATACCGGATTTATCGGCATAAGCCTTCAAAGTCCTTGTCAAAGCCATCCTGAAACCGGAAACGTGTGTTCCTCCTTCGTAGGTATTGATGTTGTTGACATAAGAAACAACATTCTCAGAATAGGAGGAATTGTAGCTCATGGCCACTTGAACAGGAACTCCGTTTTTTTCTGTATCAATGTAAATGGGAGTTTCAATAATTTTCTCCCTGGTTTCGTCCAGATACTGCACAAATTCCACCAATCCACCTTCTGAATAGAACATGTCGGACCTTGGTGTACCATCCTCTTCGAGTTCCCGCATGTCCTTGAGGAATATTTTTATGCCTGCATTCAAGAAAGCTAGCTCTCTCAACCTATTGGCAATGGTTTCATATTTATATTCACCAACAGTAAATATGCTCAGATCCGGCTTGAAGTGAATAATGGTGCCTCTTTTGTCCGTAGTGCCCACTTCCCTCACCGGGTACTGGGGAACACCGATACTGTATTCCTGCTCGAAAATCTTTCCTTCACGGTGAACAGTTGCCTTAAGATGGGAAGATAGGGCATTCACGCAGGAAACACCTACCCCATGGAGACCTCCTGAAACTTTGTAGGTATCTTTATCAAACTTACCGCCTGCGTGTAGAACGGTCATTACAACTTCAAGGGCTGATTTTTTTTCTTTTGGGTGAATATCGGTAGGAATGCCTCTACCATTATCTTCTACCGTAATTGAGTTGTCTTCATGGACAGTAACATGGATGGTATCACAATGTCCCGCCAAAGCCTCATCAATGGAGTTGTCCACTACTTCCCAAATCAGGTGATGCAAACCTTTGATGCCCACATCCCCTATGTACATGGCGGGTCTTTTTCTAACTGCTTCTAAACCTTCTAATACCTGGATATTACCAGCTGAGTAATCCTTCTGATTTCCTTCTTTATTTTCGCTCATAACAAGTTTCAAACACTTTTTTCTTGCTGAAAAAAGGGGTTTTTTCTTTCAATAATCAACCCGTAATAATACGCAAAAAAATCGAGAGCGCACACCCATTTTACACATGAGTTACAACTGTTTTAAACTTTCGAAAAGTGCTTTTTGGTTTTTGAACCAATAACTAATTTAAATTCAAATTTCTCCCCATTTTCAAAATTTTTTAAGGATGAAATCACCCTTTTCGAAATGGATTAAAAAACACCTAATTTAGGATGGAATCAGAAATTTCAATCTAAAACTGTCCCGAACTTAACAAAACCAAGTTACAAGCCCTGCATACCTCAATGCCATGGGACTTGGCAAGGCCATAGAATTCGGGATTTTCTGTACCGGGATTAAAAATGATCCGCTTAGGTTGTAGTGAAAGAATGTAATCATACCATTCCTTTTGGTTTTGAGGACCGAGATAAAGGGTGACCGTATGTACATCTGGAATCAGCGGTTTTTCCTTTAAATCCAAAATTTGCTGACCAAAGACTTCTCCCTTTTTTATTCCTACAGGTACAAAAGGGATTTTTCGCTCCGCCAACATTTCAGCCGCCAGGTAGGCATAACGTTCAGGATTCGTACTTGCGCCAAGAATCACTGTTTTTTTATCCTGCATCTTCATCGGCTTCCAAACACCCTATCCCGCTCAAAAGTTTCCAAATGCCTGTGTTTTTTACTTTCGTAGATATCGGCTATAGTAATCAATATGCCGGTCTCCTCCACTGCACCAAATTCATCATTCAGAGCCGTGCCAAAGGTCTTCATCGTCGGGGAAAGGTTCATGTAAGTATTGATTAAGGGAGGGATGTTTTCACCATGTGCCCTGATTTTACTATTGAGCAGTTTATACCCTTCTTTGTAATCCAAGCCATCGAATACTCCTTCAAAATTTTTAGGATCTGTCTCATAACCAAGTGCAAGGTGCGTAAGAGGCCTCACCAAATGATCCGGATCAGGGAAATAATGGTGCATGAAATAAAGCAATAAATCCCTGGCTTCCCTATTATAATGTGGATACATGGTTACCTTGCCAAAAAGGTATTTGATGTCAGGATTGAGCATGACCACAGCTCCCAAACCATCCCAAAGATTATCCAAAGAAAACAGCCCTTTTCTATTATCGACGCTTGGCTGATACTTAGGCTGGACAAAGGACCTGCCCAACTCAATGGTATAAGGAATATAATCTTTCAGAAATCTATCCGAAAAGGAAAAAAGATGTGCAGTGGACAGATTGATATGACCATGCTTATCCAAACCCGCATTTTTACATTTTATCAACCTGTATCCCGCTACAATTTCCTGATCCTCTGGATTCCAGGTGATCAGCTGCTGGTAACAGTTTTCATTGGTGTCATTTTCATCCAAATCCAAAGAAAGTCCGGTTCCTCCCCCTGCTCCCCGAAAAGTAAGCTCTCTCAATCTTCCAATTTCCCTTACAGTATTGGGAGCATTGTGGTAATCCACCAGATAAATGTGATTGTTACCATTGTTGGTATACCTAAGAAACCTATCAGGTGTAAGTTCACGGTTCAAAAATTCACGATCAACTGCGGGTATAATTGCTTGCATAATTATTTCTTTTCAGCCATTTGGTAAACCAGGTTTTTGACCTCTTCAGCCCATTCACTTTCACTTTTTGATTGATCAAAATAATCGTAAGAAATTGGTTTTCCTATATGAATGACTACTTTTTTACCCCGCTGGGCAAACATTTCATCAGCCAGGTAAAACATTTCTATATTTGACTTAATCCCCAGCTTTTTACGCAAATTGGCAAAATTGTAAAAGAAGTCAGAGTTCCTTCCTTCAATATAAACAGGCACCACATCTTTTTTATAGCGCTTGGCTTTGGAGATAAAACTTTTCTTCCATGTAAGGTCTTTGATCCCTCCGGGTTGCTTTCTGGAAACCAGTCCTGCCGGAAAAACCAAGACCGCATAATCCCCGGCATATGTTTCTTCTATCAATTTGGTCACCTCTCGGCTATTGGCTCCATGCTTGTTGACGGGAATAAATATCGGTTCAAAGTTTTTGATATTGGTCAGGATATCATTGACCAAAAAACGAAGGTCTGTACGGTACTTTCCCAATGCATGCATAAAAGCTACCCCGTCCATGCCTCCCAAAGGATGGTTGGAAGCAAAAATTACCTGTCTGTCCAAGGGTATGTTTTCAGCACCGGTAAGGGTTACCTCTACCCCAAATTCATCGATGAGCGCATGTACAAACTCCAGTCCCTGCAAATGTCCGATCTTTGCCATGACGGCATTGATATCCTTTTCATGCACGATACGCTTGATGTACCGGATAACAAACCCCGGAAGCCATCTGTGCAGCTTGGCATTTTTATTTTTGAGCACTTGCTCAATATCAATAAAGGGTTTACTCGCCTCCAAGACAATTTATTTTTGTGAAAAACCTCCATGAGAGGTCCTCATTAATTAACTGATATCCAAAAGCATAAGTAGGGATCAAGCCCCTCAGGCTTTTGTTTTGGGTGATTTTTTAAAATTATTCTGAACCAAAAGTACAAATTTTTGCGGAATCCTTGGCAAGACTTTGAATCAACAGAATTTTATTTCCAAACCAAATTCATGGAAAATAGTTTTTACATAAAAACACCTATGAAATTAGCCATAACGGGACCAACCTCAGGAATTGGGGCAGTGACTTTCCATCAGTTGACTCCTATTTGCAAAGAAGTATTTTTTCTGGCAAGAAATAAGGACAAGGCTCAGGAAGAAATAACCAAACTACCTGCACATGAGCAAAGTAAAGTCAGGTTTATTTACACAGACTTTGCAGATTTAGATTCAGTAAATAAGGCTGCGCTGGAAATTCAAGAAATGACCGGTCATTTGGATATTTTAATCAACAATGCCGGGGGTATTTTTCAGGAAAAAGTAAGCACCAAGGATGGGTTTGAACTCACACTTTCCGCCAATCATTTGGGCCATTTTTTATTGACCAATAAACTTATGCCTATCCTATTAAAAGCAAGAAATCCTAAGGTCATCAATGTGAGTTCAGAAGCCCATAAGGCAGCGAAAGTCAATTTTGAGGATCTGAATTATACCCACAACACCTATAGCGCGTTTACCGCTTATGCCAACGTCAAACTTTTTAACATCCTATTTACCAAATCCCTTGTTGAAAAATTCGGGAAGAATGGATTAAGGTCCTATGCCCTCCACCCTGGTGTGGTGAAAACAAACTTTGGAAATGAAGCCGGAGGGATTTTCAAACTTTTCTGGTGGATGGCCAAGCCCTTTATGATCGATGCCCAAGAAGGGGCCAAGACAAGCATCTTTTTGGCAAAATCTCAATTGCCTGAATCCCAAAATGGATTTTACTTCAAAAACTCCAGGCCAGGATCTCCCTCAAAAACTGCCCTATCCAAGGCCATGAGGGAAAAATTATGGACAAAAAGTGAAGCACTCTTGGAAAAATATCTTTGAATCTAACGGAAGCGAAAATTCCCAAGAATCAAATTTCCTTGGGAATTTTTATAAAAGCACTTCCATTTTACCTATGTATCATCTCAAGTAGTTGCTTCATCCCTGAAGGACGGTCAGGTTTGATATTGTTGGATTTGATAAAAGCCATTGCCTCGTTGTATTTAGGTCCCGCAATCTCCTTGATCCCAGAGTTATTGGTCTTGAACTCTTTGCTGGAAAGTCCTGAAATTCTGTAGAAACGCGTGCTCTGTTTGTAAGTATCATATTGCGGTCCCGTGTATCCGTCTTTAAGCACAGTAGGCTCAACCAGGTACTTGGAATGCAGTGCTACAAATTTCTCCTTGTCATTTTCAAAAAGAATTTCCACAATTCTCTGTTTCCCATCAATATACTCCATCCGGAAAAGTTTGGGTTCATCTTCTAAGGTCTGAAGCCATTCCCAGTTTTTCAATACCAAAGGCTCACTTTCCACCCCACCGGTCTGAATGTAGACTTCTTCTTTTTCAGGAAGGATATTGAAGGGAATATCTTCATAAACCTTGCCTCCTTTGAGGGAAACCTTAGCAGATTTGGGTTCGTCGTACAAAAAGGGCGTACCTTTGACCCCATCACTCTTCGCATTGAAACGAAATGCCCTTCCGTAGTCCACCTCATTTTGTTTGAGGGATGAAACTGACTGTGCATTAACCACATGCAAGGACAGCATCAAACTAAATGTCAACCAATAAACCTTCTTAACCATAAACTCTTTACTGATTTATTTAACTTTCCCTAAGTTCCGAATCTATTCCCAAATTTAAAATCAAAATGCAGTTCAATTATTCCATTAATTTTGCATCATGAAGGAAACCATCTTATCACTTTGTCCCTCACATTGGGAAGACTATGAACTGATCGATACAGGAGGCTTTGAAAAACTGGAAAGATTTGGCCCATATATCCTAAGCCGTCCTGAACCACAGGCCATTTGGGACAAGTCCATGCATGAAGAAGAATGGAGAAAAATTTCCCATGCCCATTTTGCCAAGGAAAAAAACAATCCTGAAAAAGGACAGTGGAAGGAACTGAAGAAAATCCCTCACAATTGGCAGGTAGGCTACAGGAATCCTGATGGTCTCAAAATGAGACTAAACTTAGCCATGACTTCTTTTAAACATATAGGATTGTTCCCCGAGCAGGCAGTCAACTGGGATTATATCTCAGATACCCTGAAAAATTTCCCGGTCAAAAACCCGAAAGTGCTGAATCTCTTTGCCTATACTGGTGCTGCATCGGTAGCGGCACGTGCCTGCGGAGCAGATGTTACCCATTTGGATGCCGTCAAGCAGGTAGTGACCTGGTCCAAACACAATATGGAAGCCTCTGGCTTGGATGGTATCCGTTGGATTGTGGATGACGCGATGAAGTTTATACGCAGGGAAGTGAGAAGGGGCAATATCTATCACGGGATTATTCTGGACCCTCCGGCTTATGGCCGGGGACCCGATGGAGAGAAATGGATCCTTGAAGAACAGATCAATGAAATGCTCAAGCTATGCGCACAGCTATTGGACCCAAACCATCACTTTCTGATCCTGAACATGTATTCATTGAGTTTCAGCTCCATGATTGCGGCCAACCTGATCCAATCGAACTTCGGGGATGTTGATAATGCAGAGCACGGAGAACTCTACCTAAAGGATAATTATGGCAAGAATTTACCATTGGGTATCTTCTTCCGGTTTAGGAAGGTGTAGGATCGTCTACGAAACTTGCTTGTAATAAGTGTTCAAAGTTCATGGTATAAAGAACCAAGGCAAAAGGCAAAAGTTAAAAGGATTCATAAGTTGAATGAACATTGAACTTTTGAACAAAATAGATTCTTGGTACATCGTACTTGGTACTTGGTTCATGATTCTTGTCTCTTATTTCTTACTACTTGCATCTTATCTCTAATGTCTGACCTCATAAAATATTATTCCCAACCCTGCATCCTGGCTCCTCACTAAATCAATCCAGAGGACTGATTCTTAACGTTCGGCCCTCTCTAAATACTCGCTTCTAATCTCTAATAGTCTTACAAATGAATAACCGCCAACTCTTTCTTTCCCATCTGGCCCAAACCACGGATTTCCCCTTGATGATCGAAATTGAAAAAGCAGAGGGGGTATTTATGTATGGTCCCGATGGTAAAAAATATTTGGACCTTATTTCCGGAATTGGTGTCAGCAATGTGGGGCATAGACACCCCAAAGTATTGACTGCTATTCAGGAGCAGTTGGACAAATACCTGCACCTGATGGTTTACGGAGAATATGTACAAAGTCCTCAGGTAAATTTGGCCAAGGCCTTATGTGACACTTTACCTCCAGATTTGGACAATGTCTATCTGGTCAATTCAGGCTCGGAAGCTGTGGAAGGAGCCCTGAAACTGGCGAAACGTTTTTCCAACCGTAGGGAAATCATTTCCTGTGTCAATGCCTATCATGGTTCATCCCACGGTTCACTTTCGGTCGGTGGCAATGAAATTTTTAAAAG